>JBBRQU010000013.1:0-89336 GCA_038225855.1 Burkholderiales bacterium
ATCCCGATTTACGGTTATGTCTACGACGTCGCAACGGGAAAACTGGTGGAAGTACCTGAAGCCACAACGGCAGGCAAGGCTCGATGACCCGCCGGGCAGAATCCATTTCCATGCAAATCAAACTAGACGATCTGTCCGGAATCGAGATCCACGAACTGTTGCAAGAGCACCTTCGGAGCGTGGCACTGCACTCGCCGCCCGAGAGTGTGCATGCGCTGGATATCGAAGCCCTGCGCAAGCCGGACATCACGTTCTGGACCGCCTGGGAAGATGGTCAACTACTGGGCTGCGGAGCAATCAAGCAACTGGATGCACGGCACGCGGAAATCAAATCGATGCGTACGTCGTCATCGCATCTCAGAAAGGGCGTGGCGAAAAAACTTCTCGGTCACATACTCGAGGAAGCCAAGCGCCGTTCCTACCGCCGAGTGAGTCTGGAAACGGGATCGATGGAAGCCTTCGAACCCGCTCGAAAACTGTATGCCGGATTTGGTTTTGAATATTGCGAACCGTTTGCGGAATATGTCGAGGATCCGTATAGCGTGTTCATGACCAGAGAGCTTTGAATCAACCCGACGTTGCACTTCGGACGTCGGTTTCGCGTTCGAGGAGGAGTGCATGAATATCAACAAGCGCAAGAACAAATCGGAACTCGCCGGGTTGCCTTCGGCGGCACGCGCCGACGCACTCAGGGCTATTGGTCTTGCATGGGGCGCGGCGGTGCTTCTGCTGCTGACCGGTTGCACGACGGTGATTCCCCGGCTGGACGCACGATTCGACACCGACACTCTCGGCGCGCTCCCGTCTTCGACTCCGGCACCGACGCCCCCGAGTGACACGCTGGTCTGGAGAACCCAGTTTTTTACACCGACCGTTGTCAACGACCCTGCTGGCGGGCGGTCGGTGCGCGTCGTTCCGCTGCCGGCGTTCACCGCGTCGCCGGATGACCGGAGGGTATTCCTGATCGCCATCACGGAGCCGTTCACCACCAGCCCCGTAGCGAACATCCGCGGTAGCGTTCAGCTTCGGCTCGTTGGCCTCGGAACCGTAGGCTTCGGGCTGCGGCTGGTTCAGGGCGGGCACCCGCTTGACTACATCGGAGGTGTCGAACTCACAAATTTCCTGCCGCCGTCGATTGGAAGCGCAACCGTCGTTCGTGGGTTCAGCGGCACCCGGCTCGGCGACCCTTTCTCGCTTCCCTCCGTCGGCCCGATCTCGGGCTACAGCTCGGGCAACGTGATCGACATCAACTGGACCATCGATCAGGCTTCACGCACTTTTACGGCCAGCATTTTGGGTGGAGCTTCGCAATCGGTCACGTTTCCAGCCGTGTCCGAGTCCGTCGCGACGACTCCTGTTCAGGTGATCTCCATCAGTTTCTGGATGCAGAGGCCGACGTCGAGCACGGTGGTGTTCATCGACAAATTGCTCTCCGAGGAATATCGATGAAGATCCGACGGTACGCCGTCGCTCAGAACAACTCGTCGGCCGTCACTACCGAGGTACCGAGCTTGCCGACCACGATGCCGCCGGCGCGGTTAGCGTAATCGACGGACTGCCGCAGACCCGCGCCCGCGGCAAGCAAGGTTGCAAGCGTGGCGATCACCGTGTCGCCGGCGCCCGTCACATCGAACACTTCGCGCGCCTGTGCGGGAACGTCGTAGCGCGCCAGCGCGTCTTCGCGCGGATCGAACAATGTCATGCCCTCTTCGGCGCGCGTGACCAACAGCGCCTCCAGGCCGAGCGAGTCGATCAGGTTTTTCACGCGCGCTTCGAGATCGGCTTCGCCGCTCCATCGCCCGACCACCTCGCGCAGCTCGGCGCGATTGGGCGTGAGGATGCTCGCGCCTTCGTAGCGTGCGTAGTCGTCGCCCTTGGGATCGACCAGCACGCGGCGCGCGGCGCGGCGCGCGGATTCGATCATGCGGCCGATGTGCGTGAGGCCGCCCTTGCCGTAATCGGACATCACGACCACATCGTATTGCGCGAGCAATTCGACGAATTGTTCGAGCTTGTCGGCGAGCACCTCGCGGCTGGGCGCGTCTTCGAAATCGACGCGCACGAGTTGTTGCTGACGACCGATCACGCGCAGCTTGATGGTGGTGGGCAAGCTATCGTCGCGATGCAGATGCGATGCGATGCCGGTCTCGGCGAGCAGTTCGGCGACGCGCTCGCCCGGCTCGTCGCGCCCGACCACCGACAGGAGGCCGACCTGCGCGCCGAGCGCCGCGGCGTTCTTCGCGACGTTGGCCGCGCCGCCCAGCCGATCTTCGCGACGCGTGACGCGCACCACCGGCACCGGCGCTTCCGGCGAGATGCGCTCGACGTCGCCGAACCAGTAGCGGTCCAGCATCACGTCGCCGACCACGAGCACGCGCGCGTCGGCGATGCGATGGCGATCGAACGAAGGCATTGCAGATCTACTTTGCGAGTCGGATCGACGGCGCGGTGGACGACGCGGCCGATGACGCGACCGCCGATACGACCGACGACGCGGCCGCCGACACGACCGACGAACGCGTCACGGGCCTGCCGATCGGTATGTAGTCGAGATCGAACGCCGCGACGCGCTCCGGGTCGTACAGATTGCGTCCGTCGAAGATCACCTTCTGAGACAGCTTGCTCTGCATGGCATCGAAGTCGGGGCTGCGAAAGGCCTTCCACTCGGTGACGATGATCAACGCGTCGCAACCCTCGAGCGCCGCCTCGGGCGTGTCCGCATACGCGATGCGGGAGAGCCATTCAGGTCGATCGGCATAGTCGAGCGCCAGCACGCGCCGCGCCTCGTCCATCGCGACCGGGTCGTGCGCCGTGATCGCGCCGCCGCGCTCGAGTACCTGACGGATCAGCACGCGCGAGGGCGCTTCGCGCATGTCGTCGGTATTGGGTTTGAACGCCAGTCCCCAGAGTGCGAAGCGCAGGCCCGACAGGTCTGCGCCGAAACGCGCGACGAGCTTGTCGACCAGCACATGCTTTTGCGCTTCGTTGGCTGCCTCGACCGCTTCGAGGATGCGCGACGGGCGTCCGGCTTCGATGCCGCTGCGTTTCAACGCCTGCACATCCTTGGGAAAACACGAGCCGCCGTAGCCGCATCCCGCATACAGGAAGTGATAGCCGATGCGCGGATCCGAGCCGATGCCCTGGCGCACGAGTTCGATGTCGGCGCCGAGCACTTCGGCGAGGTTCGCAAGCTCGTTCATGAACGAGATGCGGGTCGCGAGCATCGCGTTGGCCGCGTACTTGGTCAGTTCGGCCGAGCGCACGTCCATGAACAATATGCGCTCGTGATTGCGCTGGAACGGCGAATACAACGCGCGCATCACGCGACGCGCACGCGCGCCGGGCTCGTCGGACGCGCAGCCGAGCACCACGCGATCGGGTCGCATGAAGTCGTCGACCGCGGCGCCCTCTTTCAGGAACTCGGGGTTGGAGACGACCGTGAATTCGATATCGGCGCCGCGCCCGGCAAGCTCGTCGGCGATCGCTGCACGAACCTTGTCGGCGGTGCCGACTGGCACGGTCGATTTATCGACGATCACCTTGAAGCCCGCCATGTGCCTGCCGATGCTGCGCGCGGCAGCGGTCACGTATTTGAGATCGGCGGAGCCGTCCTCATCGGGCGGCGTGCCGACCGCGATGAATTGAACCTCGCCATGCGCGACCGCCCTCTCGACATCGGTCGTGAACGACAAGCGGCCGGCCTGACGATTGCGCGTCACCATTTCGAGCAGACCGGGTTCGTGGATCGGGATGCCGCCGCTGTTGAGGATGTCGATCTTGTTCGCATCGACGTCCAGGCACACGACATGATTGCCGACCTCGGCCAGACACGCACCCGTGACGAGGCCCACATAGCCGCTGCCCACGATCGTGACTTTCATTGTTCAATTCCTTTGCGTTTCGAGTTCTTCGGTACGCCGCGGCGGATAGGTTTCCCAGTTCGAGCAACCCGGACATTGCCAATAGAACTGGTGGGCCTTGAAGCCGCAATGCGTGCACACGTAGCGACCGAGCTTGCGCGTGTGACGATGCAACAGATTCTTGACGACATCGAGATCGCCGCGATCGTCCTCGCGCGGCAGATCGAGCTGGCCGCGCGTGTCGAGGTATTGCGCGAGCGCGAGCAGGCTGGGGCTGCGATGCAGTTCGAGCCGCGCGATTTCGTTCGCGGCCGCATTGCCGTCTGCTTCGCGCGTCGCGCGCACCACTGTTTCGAGCAGGTCGATCGACGGGTTGGCCTCCAGCCATGAACGCAGCAGCTTGAGTCCTTCTTCGGCGCGACCCAGGCGTGTGTAAGCCTCGATCAGACGATCGCCGACCAGCGCGACATAAGGCGCGTTCTGCTGTTCGACTTTCTTCCAGGATGCGATCGCATCTTCGTCGCGATGCTCCTGCGCGGCGATGTCGCCTTGCAGAATCAGCGCGCGTACGTTCTGGCGATTCGCCGCGAGCGCGTCGCCGAGCGCGCGCTTGGCGTCCTCGATGCGCGACTCGTTGATCGCGGTCTGCGCGATCTCGCAATGAAACTGCGCGATGCGCATCTGGTTGGAGCCCGCGCCCGCGCGCTGCAACTCTTCGGCGATCTCGATCGCCTGCGTCCACTCCTTCTCGATCTGAAAAATTTCGAGCAGGTGGCGTTGCGCATCGACGCCGAAAGGAGTGTCCTTGAGTTGCCGGAAAGATTCTTCGGCGCGATCGAGCAGGCCCGCCTTCAGATAGTCCTGACCCAGTTCGTAGAGCGCATGGGTGCGCTGCTCATCGGGAAGGTCGGGCCGATTGAGCAGGTTGTGGTGCATGCGGATCGCGCGCTCGGTTTCGCCGCGACGGCGAAACAGACTGCCGAGCGCGAAATGCAATTCGATGGTTTCGGGATCGAGCTTGACGACCTCGATGAAGGCATCGATGGCGCGATCGGGCTGCTCGGACAACAGGAAATTGAGACCCTTGAAATAGGACCGCGGCAGGCTGCGCGATTCTGTCAGGAGCGCGCGCAGATCGACGCGAGCCGTGACCCAGCCGAGCGCGAAGGCACCGGCGATCGCGAGCAGCATCCACGGCTGAAATTCCATGACGAAACGTTTGGGCCAGGGATGCGACGATCAGGTCGTCGTGCGCGCGCCCCGCGCGATCGAGGCGATCGCATCGGCCGACTCTTCGGTCGTCGGCACGCGCGCCGACGAGCCGCCCGAGGGGACGCTGTCGGGCTTGCGCGGCGCGAGCCTGCGCAGCCTTCGCAACTCGACGCGCTGTCGCACCCATGCAGGCATCAACGCGATGAAGCCGCATGCGAAGCCGGCCGCGAAGAATGCGAGCAGGAGCGCAATCAACGGCGCGCTCCAGCTCATGCCGGCAAAGAAATGCAGGTCGGCCGGCGCCGTGTTGTTGACCGCGAATGCGAAGAGGACGAGAAACAGGACCAGCCACAAGGCTCCGACGATGATGCGCATGGCGTCTCCCCCTAGCTTGTGATTGCCGACGAACTCTTCGTCGTTGCATCCCCATTCGCGCCGATATCGACGCGCTCGCGCAATTCCTTGCCGGCCTTGAAATGCGGAACGCGCTTTTCCGGGACCAGCACTTTCTCGCCGGACTTGGGATTGCGTCCGACGCGTGGTGGCCGGGTGTTCAACGCGAAACTGCCGAAGCCGCGAATCTCGATGCGCTGGCCGACGGCCAACGATTCGGTCATCGCGTCGAGGATGGTGTTGACCGCGAAGTCGGCATCCTTGGCGATCAGTTGCGGGTAGCGCTCGGCGAGGCGGGCGATCAGCTCGGACTTGGTCATGTGTACGGTGTCAGGAAATCGGCGAGGTCACATGAAAGAGAAACAGCGGGAACACGATCCGAGAATCAGAGTGCGGAGGCGCGGTGGTTGCCACCACGCGCGCCGTACGCATTGCTTCTTCGATCAGTTCCGCCGCATTGGTTTTGCTGACTAGTTTTGCCGACTAGTTTTGCTGACTGCCGCTGTCGAGCTTGGCTTTCAACAACGCGCCGAGGTTGGTGGTGCCGGTTGCGGCGCCGCTCTCGGCGGCGATGCGCGCCATCGTCTCCTGCGTGTCGGCATTGTCCTTCGCCTTGATCGACAGGTTGATGCTGCGGTTCTTGCGATCGACGTTGATCACCATCGCATTGACCGCATCGCCTTCCTTCAACGCATTGCGTGCGTCCTCGACGCGATCGCGCGAGATCTCGGAGGCGCGCAAGTAGCCTTCGATGTCGCCCGCGATCGTCACGACCGCGCCGCGTGCATCGACGCTCTTGATGGTGCCGTCGACGATCGCGCCCTTCTCGTAGGTCGACGCGAAGTTCGAGAACGGATCGCCCTCGATCTGCTTGACGCCCAACGAGATGCGCTCGCGCTCGAGATCGATCGCCAGCACCGTGGCTTCTAGCTCGTCACCCTTCTTGAACTTGCGGACCGCCTCTTCGCCCGGCTCGCTCCACGACAGGTCGGACAGATGCACCAGACCGTCGATGCCGCCCGGCAGACCGATGAAGACGCCGAAGTCGGTGATCGACTTGATGGCGCCCGAAACCTTGTCGCCCTTCTTGTGGTTGTGCGCGAACTCTTCCCAAGGATTGGGCTTGCACTGCTTCATGCCCAGACTGATGCGGCGACGGTCTTCGTCGATCTCGAGCACCATGACTTCGACTTCATCGCCGAGAGCAACCACCTTGGCCGGCGAAATGTTGCGATTGGTCCAGTCCATTTCGGAGACGTGCACGAGGCCTTCGATGCCCTGCTCGACTTCGACGAATGCGCCGTAGTCGGTGATGTTGGTGACCTTGCCGAACAGGCGCGTGCCGCTCGGATAGCGGCGCGACAGGCCCACCCAGGGATCTTCGCCGAGTTGCTTGACGCCCAGCGAGACGCGGTTCTTTTCCTGGTCGAACTTGAGGACCTTGGCGGTGATTTCCTGACCGACCGAAATCAATTCGGACGGATGACGCACGCGACGCCATGCGAGATCGGTGATGTGCAGCAGACCATCGATGCCGCCCAGATCCACGAACGCGCCGTAGTCCGTGATGTTCTTGACGACGCCCGTAACGATGGTGCCTTCCTTCAAGGTCTCGAGCAGCTTGGCGCGCTCTTCGCCCATTGACGCTTCGACGACGGCGCGGCGCGAAACCACGACGTTGTTGCGCTTGCGATCGAGCTTGATGACCTTGAACTCGAAGGTCTTGCCTTCGAACGGCGTGGTGTCCTTGACCGGCCGCGTATCGACCAGCGAGCCCGGAAGGAATGCACGGATGCCGTTGGTCATGACGGTCAGTCCGCCCTTGACCTTGCCGGTGATGGTGCCGACGATCTGCTCGCCCGTGTCGAGCGCTTTTTCCAACGCCATCCACGACGCCAGGCGCTTGGCCTTGTCGCGCGACAGGAGCGTGTCGCCGAAGCCGTTCTCTAGCGACTCGATCGCGACTGAAACGAAATCGCCCGGCTTGGCTTCGATCTCGCCCAGGTCGTTCTTGAATTCTTCGACGGGGATGAAACTTTCGGACTTGAGCCCGGCATTGACGACGACGAAATTGAAGTCGATGCGCACCACCTCTGCGGTGATGACTTCACCTGCGCGCATGTCTTGATGCGTCAGGCTGTCTTCGAACATCGCGGCGAATGAATCGGGATTCTGCGCGGCGATTTGTTTGGCCTCGGGGGAGGCGAGATTGGTGACGGATGCCATGTGTGTTTGAAAACCGCGGGGACGCGGACCTGGGTTGGGTTGGAAAACGGGGTTGAAAATGCGAGCCTGATCGCTCGGGCTACCGTACTGCTGGTGACGAACTAATCACTGCGATTGGTACCGATGCCCCTCTGCTTTGCGAGTGCCAGAACCTGGGCGACAACCGCATCGAGATCGAGATCGGAACTGTCGATCGTCACCGCGTCGGGGGCCGCTGCAAGCGGGGAGGCGCTGCGATTTGCATCGCGCATATCGCGCTCCTGCAACTCGCGCAAAAGGAGCGGGAGCTTAGCAGGAAACCCTTTTTCGATCAACTGTTTATGCCGCCGCGCGGCGCGCGCCGCAACATTCGCGACGAGAAATATCTTGAGGGCGGCATGGGGAAATACAACCGTGCCCATGTCGCGTCCGTCGGCGACCAGGCCGGGCATTTGTCGAAACGCGCGTTGACGATCGAGTAGCGCCGCGCGGACTGCGGGCAACGCCGAGATGGTGGATGCAAGATTGCCGATGCGCTCCTCGCGAATGGCATCGGTGACGTCGATGCCATCGAGATCGATGCGGCCCGCGATGAAGCATGGCGCGAGCGCGAGCGCGCACGCAGCCAGCGCCGGTTCATCGCCCGCGTCGAGGACATCGCGATCGGCCGCATAGGCCGTGAGCCGATAGAGAGCGCCGCTGTCGAGCACGTAGAAGCCGAGCGCGTCGCCGACGCGATGCGCGACGCTGCCTTTGCCCGACGCGGTCGGTCCGTCGATAGCGATGACCGGCGCGGCGTCATCGAACTGCGCATCGAACTGCGCAGCGCTTTGCGCGTCCAGGCTCATGAGCGTGTCGTCACCGGGTTCGATGGCATCTTGACGCGATCGTGTTTGACGAGGGACTCGAAGCGTTCGAAGTAATCCGGGAACGTCTTCGCGACGCAGTCCGGATCGTTGATGCGAACCGGAACGCCGAGAAAGATCGCGAGCGAAAAGCACATCGCGATGCGATGGTCGTCGTAGGTGTCGACCGCGATCGGCGCTTCGATCCGCGCCTGCGACGACGGCTGCGACGGCGCCTGCGACGGCGTGACCCGCAACCAGTCGTCGCCGCTCTCGATTACGGCGCCGAACTTTTTCAACTCCTTCGCCATCGCTTCGATGCGATCGGTTTCCTTCACGCGCCAACTGCCGATGTTGCGCAAGGTCGTCGGTCCGTTGCCGAACAGCGCGAGCACCGCGACGGTCATCGCGGCGTCAGGGATATCGTTGAAGTCCGCATCGATCGCGCGCAGGCGAAAGCCCGACGCGAAGCCGGGCGATCGCACCTCGGTTGCGTCGTCGCTTCGTGCGACTTCGGCGCCCATGGCGATCAACACGTCGACGAAGCGTGCATCGCCTTGCAGGCTGTGGCGGCCGATTCCTTCGACGCGAACCGGCCCGCCTCCAAGGAGGCCCGCGGCGAGCAGATACGAGGCCGACGACGCATCGCCTTCGACGGCGACAAGACCCGGACTCGCATAGCGCGCGCCTTTCGCGACCACGAAGCGATTGGCCCGCTCTTCATCGACGATCACGCCGAAGCGCCTCATCAACGCGATCGTCAGATCGATATAGGGGCGCGAGACCAGCTCGCCTTCGACCTCGATGCAGAAGTCCGCGTCATGGGCGAGCGACGGCGCGGCTTGCAGCAGGCCGGTGAGGAACTGGCTCGATGTGCTGCCGCGTACACGAAGGGTTCGCGCGCCTGCAGTGTCATCGCTTGCTGCGGGCGGCATCAGTAGCGCGGGCGCGATGCGCAACGGCGGATAGCCCTCGATGGCTTCGTATTCGATGTGCGCGCCGACCGCCGCCAACGCATCGACGAGATCGCCGATCGGGCGCTCATGCATGCGCGCGATGCCCGACAGACGATAGCGTCCTTGCGCGAACGCGAGCACGGCCGTCAAAGTGCGGATCGACAGCCCCGAGTTGCCCACGAATAGATCGGCCTCGCGCCGGGGAAAGGTGGAAGCGCCATCGATGGAGACGATCACGCCGGTTTCGGCATCGCTCTCTCGTATCGGAACGCCGAGAGTACGCAAGGCATCGATCATCACGGCCGTGTCGTCGGAGCGCAGCAACCCCGACAGTTGCGTGCTTCCTTCGGCCAGCGCGGCGAGCAGCAGCACGCGATTGGAAATGCTCTTCGACCCCGGTACGCGCACACGCCCTCGCGCGCTGGCCGCGGGCGCGAGGTCGATGAATGAACGACGCGCGGAACGATGCGCGGAACGAGGCCCGCTCACGCGCTCACCTGATGACGCGTGCGATTAAGCCAAAGCAGAATGATGATGAGCACGTTGATCAAGAACAGCCCGACGCTGATCGATGTGAAGTGCCGAAAGATCTCGACGATTTCGAGCGGCAGGTAGAGGGCCGCGCTCGCGATGCCGAGCAGCCATCCCCAGCGTTTCTGGAACCACAGACCATAGGCTTCGACGAAGCGCAGCACCGCATAGGCGAGCGCGCCGGCGGCGATCAGCACCAGCCGCGTATCGGTCAGGTGGTCGGCGGCCTGCATGAAGATGCGCGACGTGTGCCCCGCCGGATCGAGATGGAAATGATCGACGATCAAGTCGATCGCATGGTCCACATCGGTGTGCAGCAGTTTGACTGCGATGCCGGCGGCCAGCACCACGAGGGCGCCCTTGACGGCTTCCCACACGGCGATGACCCGCAGACTCGCACGACCCGCGGCGCCGGGCTGCACGTCGATTGCGGTCACCGGCGGCTCGACCGCCAATGCTCGATCGGGCTGGCGCACTGGATGAGAAGAAGAAGACATAGCGAGGGATGACGAGTCCGCAGCGCGCCATGGTACCGGAGCATAATCGCCAGCTTTTGTTGAATCGTCGCTGCGCCAACGGACCGCCGCCATGCCTTCGCCTCTTTCCCGCAAGCTCGCGCTCGACAACGAGAAGGTCGTCCTCGTCCTTCAGGGCGGCGGCGCGCTCGGCGCCTATCAGGCCGGCGTGCTTGAAGAACTGATGGCGATCGACGCCGAACCGACCTGGGTCGCGGGCGTGTCGATCGGCGCGATCAACGCCGCATTGATCGCGGGCAACGCACCCGAGCATCGTCTCGACAGGCTGCGTGAATTCTGGGAACTGGTGTCATCGGGCCCGGCGCGCGCCGTACCGATCTTCGACGCTCAGCGCAGCGTGTTCAATCAATGGAGCGCGGCGTGGGCGGCGACCTTCGGCGTTCCCGGCTTCTACCGACCGCGCGTGCCGCCCGCGATGCTGCAACCCGATGGCACGCCCGGCGCGCTGAGCGTCTATGACACCAACGATCTGCGATCGACGCTCGAACGCCTGGTCGACTTCGATCGCATCAACGCGAAGACCATGCGGCTGTCGGTGGGTGCGGTCAACGTCGCGACCGGCAACTCGAAGTGGTTCGACAACTTCGATCCGAAGATCAAGATCGGTCCCGAACACATCATGGCGTCGGGCGCATTGCCGCCCGCGTTCGCGCCGGTGGTGATCGCCGAGCAGGCGTATTGGGACGGCGGCATCCTCTCGAACACGCCGTTGCAATACGTGCTCGACGAGCGCGACGACGAGAAGCTGCTGGTGGTGCAGGTCGACCTGTTTCCCGCGCGAGGTCAGGTGCCGGTCAATCTCACCGCGGTCTTGCAGCGGCAGAAGGACATCATGTACTCGAGCCGTTCGCGTTTCACGACCGAGAAGATCGCCGAGATGCAGCGCCTGCGCGGCGCGATGCGACGCCTCATCCACAGGCTTCCCGAAGAGTTGCGCGACGACCCCCATCTGCGCGCGCTCGATGCTTCGCTGCACACGCAGCGTGTCGACATCGTCCATCTGATCTATCGGCAAAGCACGTTCGAGAGCGATTCGAAGGACTACGAATTCTCGCGGCCCTCGATGCTCGAGCATTGGACGACCGGTGTCGCGGACATGCGCCGCACGCATGAGCATCTCGACTGGTTGCAGCCCTCGAACCTCGACAGCGACGTGACGGTCTACGACCTCGCGCAGGGCTTCGACGCTGCGCCGGGAGCGACCGCCCCGCCCGATCGCGAAGAAAAGATTGCTATGGCCAAAGCGTCGAAAACCCTGGTGGGAAAACCTGCTGTGCGCAAAGCGCGGTCAACGCGCGCGCCTGCGACGGCAACACCGAAGGCCACGCCGGATCGTGCGAGGCCGGCGCTCAAGCAAGCGAGTTCTCGCAAATCGGGAAAGCGCGCACGATGAAAATCTCCGACGTGCTTGCCAACGCGTTCGCGATGCCGCTGACCAGCCCCGCCTTTCCGCGCGGGCCTTATCGTTTTTCGCGGCGCGAGTTTCTCGTCATCACCTATCGCACCGATCCCGACGCGCTCGCGGCGGTCGTGCCCGAGCCGCTGTTCTTCGACGAGCCCATCGTCAAGTACGAATTCATCCGCATGCCCGACTCGACCGGCTTTGGCGACTACACCGAGTCAGGCCAGGTGATTCCGGTGCGCTTCGAGGGCAAGGACGGCGTGCAGCAGGGCAACTACACGCATGCGATGTATCTCAACGATCACCCGCCGATCGCCGGCGGCCGCGAGCTGTGGGGCTTTCCCAAGAAGCTCGCCTCGCCGGTGTTCGACGTCGAGATCGACACGCTGGTCGGCACGCTCGACTACGGCAAGCTGCGCGTCGCCAAGGCGACGATGGGCTTCAAGCATCGCACCGTCGATACCGCCGCAGTGCTGAAGTCGCTCGCGGCGCCCAACTTCCTGCTCAAGATCATTCCGCACGTCGACGGCACGACCCGCATCTGCGAACTGGTGCGCTACTACACGACCGACGTCGTGGTTCACGGCGCCTGGACCGCCCCGGCGTCGCTCGAACTCCATCCGCATGCGCTTGCGCCGGTGGCGGATCTTCCTGTGCTGAAGGTCATGTCGGCCATTCACTTCATCGCCGACCTGACGCTCGCTCTCGGCGAGGTGGTGCACGACTATCTCGCTTCGCCTTCTTCCTCTTCTTCCTCCCAAAAAAAGGAATGACCATGCGTTTGAAAGACAAGGTGGCCTTCGTCACCGGCGCCGCGAGCGGCATCGGCAAGGAAATCGCGGACACGTTCGCGCGCGAGGGCGCGGCGGTCGCGATCGCGGACATGAACCAGGAGGCGGCCATGGCGGCTGCGGCCGACATCGTGAAGAACGGCGGCAAGGCGATCGGCCTCGCGTGCGACGTGACCGACGAGGCGCAGGTCGATGCCGCGGTCGAAGAAACCGTCAAGCAGCTCGGCGGCGTCGACATCCTGGTGTCCAACGCCGGCATCCAGATCGTTCATCCGATCGAGGAGTTCCCCTTTGCCGAATGGAAGAAGATGCTCGCGATCCATCTCGACGGCGCCTTCCTCACGACGCGCGCGTGCATCAAGCACATGGTTGCGTCGGGCAAGGGCGGCAGCATCATCTACATGGGCTCGGTGCATTCGAAGGAAGCGTCGGTATTGAAGGCGCCCTACGTCACCGCCAAGCACGGACTGATCGGGCTCGCCAAGACGATCGCCAAAGAAGGCGCCGCACACAACGTGCGCGCCAACGTGATCTGCCCGGGCTTCGTGCGCACGCCGCTGGTCGACAAGCAGATCCCCGAGCAGGCCAAGACGCTCGGCATCAGCGAAGACGAAGTGATCAGGAACGTGATGCTCAAAGACACCGTCGACAAGCAGTTCACGACCGTGGCCGACGTGGCCGAGGTCGCGCTCTTGTTCGCGGCATTCCCGAGCAATGCGTTGACGGGGCAATCGCTGGTCGTCAGTCATGGGTGGTTCATGCAGTGATAGTCCCGGGTACCGCGGCCGGCCGCGGGAAACGCATCGGGCTGGTGATCGTCTTTCTCTGGTTCTTCATCGGCGGCATTGCGCATTTCGTCGCGACCGACGCGGAGATGAAGATCGTTCCGCCGTACATCCCCTGGCCGCGCGCCGCGGTATGGATCAGCGGCGTGTTCGAGCTGCTCGGTGCGGCCGGCCTGCCATGGCGGCCATCGCGACGCATCGCCGGTCTCTTGCTGTTCGCGGTGACCGTCGCCGTCACGCCGGTGCATATCGACATGCTGCAACGGGCCGATCAGTTCGATGTTCCGTATTGGGCGCTGGTCCTGCGTCTGCCCTTGCAAGTCGCGCTGCTCGCGCTGATCGTGTGGAGCACCACCCCGGGCGGGCGCCGGGGTGAGCCGGCGTGACGTTAGCGATGCTCCTCCCAATCGCGGCGTGCCGCGCTCGCTTTGGCGAACATCGCTTCGAGCGCATCGCGATCGCCGGCCGCGATCCAAGCACGCAGGGCATCGAGACGCGCACGATAGCCATCGAGGTCGTCGAGCAGGGCATCGCGGTTCGCGATCGCGATGTCGCGCCACATTTCGGGGCTGCTCGCTGCGATGCGCGTGAAGTCGCGAAAGCCGCCGCCAGCGAGCGCGAACTTGAGCTCGGCATCGGGTGCGTCCGCGATCTGCGCGACCAGCGCATACGCGAGCAGATGCGGCAGATGACTGACCGCCGAGAGCACCTGATCGTGCGCCTCGGCGCGCAGCACCTCGACGCGCGCGCCGCATGCGATCCACGCATCGCGCACACGCGCCACGACTTCAGCGTCGTTCTCGACGAGCGGCGTCAACAGGACGCACTTGCCGACGAAGAGTTCGGCCAGCGCCGCATCGGGCCCATGCACTTCGCGGCCCGCGATCGGATGTCCCGGCACGAAGCGCGCGATGCGTTCGCCGAGCGCGCCGCGCGCCGCCGCGATCACGTCGCGCTTGGTGCTGCCGACATCGGTGACGATCGCATCGCGTTCGAGCGCAGGCGCAATCGTCCGGAGAATGTTTTCGGTCTGCGCAACGGGCGCTGCAATGACGATCAGGTCGCATCCCGTGACCGCGTCGCGAGCGTCCTCTGCGATCGCATCGACGATGCCGAGTCGACGCGCCTTTTCGGCTGTCGCTCGATCGCGATCGAATCCGACGATGTCGTGCGCGAGACTCGCGCGTCTCAAGGCGAGCGCGAACGAGCCGCCGACGAGTCCGCAGCCGATGATCGCTACGCGCGCGAACATGGTTTGTGTGGGTGGCGCGTCGTGACTCACCGCGCGCCGTGCATGCGGCTAGCCAGCCTCACGCAACCGCGCGTGCGGTCGCGCGCGTGGCCGCGTCTTTCGAAGTACTCGGCTCCATCGCAGCGGGCAAGGCCGCGAGGAAGGCTTCGTTCTCGCTCTTTGTCCCGATCGATACACGCAGCCATTGCGGCAGTCCGTAATTGGCGACCGGACGCACGATCACGCCGCGCTTCAACAATGCGAGATTGACGCGGGCGCCCGCGTCGTTGTCGTCGCCGGCCTTGAAGAGAATGAAGGTGCCGTACGACGGAATGTATTCGATGCCGGCCGCGTCGAAGGCCGCGGCGAGTTGCACGAGACCGGCGCGATTGAGCGCGTAGCTCGCGTCGAGAAACGCCTGATCGCCGAGCGCCGCGATCGCCGCGGCCTGCGCGAGCGCATTGACGTTGAAGGCCGCGCGCACGCGATTCATCAGGTCGGTCAGCGCGGGCTGCGCGACGCCGTAACCGATGCGCAGGCCCGCCAGCCCATACGCCTTGCTGAAGGTGCGCGAGACCAGCAGATTCGCAAAGCGCCGCACCCACTGCGTCGAATCAAAGCGCGACGCGGGCTCGAGATATTCGCTATAGGCCTCGTCGAGGACGACCACGGTTTCGGCAGGCACGGCGGCGAGAAAGGCCTCGATGCGTTGCGGCTCGAGGAAGGTGCCGGTGGGGTTGCTCGGGTTCGCGATGTAGACCAGTTGGGCCGGACCTTCGCCGCCTTGCCCTTTGGCTGCGGCGAGCATCGCATCGAGATCGTGGCCGAATCCATCGGCCGCGGGTACGACGGTTGCCTTCGCGCCGATCTTCTGGGTCGCGAGCGCGTACACGACGAAGCCGTATTGCGAATACACGACGCGGCCCGCATTGCCCGAGAACGTCAGCGCGGCCGTGATCAGGATGTCGCTCGATCCCGAGCCGAGCACGATCCACGCGGGATCGACCGCCAGCTTCTTCGAGAGCGCCTGCTTCAAGTCGAATCCGTTGTCGTCGGGATAGCGGCCGATCTCAGCCATCGCGGCGGACATCGCGCGCTGTGCGCTCGCGGGGACGCCGAGCGGGTTCTCGTTGGATGCGAGCTTGACGATCTTCGCGGGGTCGAGCCCGAACTCGCGCGCGACTTCCTCGATCGGCTTACCGCCGATGTAGGGCGCGATCGAGCGGATGTAGTCGGGGACGTGAAGCGGCGCGGTGGACGAGGTCGTCATGAGTGGGCTCACAGTGTGAAAGGAACGACGCCGCGGGCTTCGCGCTCAGGCCAGCGGATACGAACCGAGGACTTTGAAGAAGCCGGCTTGGGCTTTCAATTCACCCAGGGCCGCGGCCACGTCGGCATCGGTCTCGTGACCTTCGACGTCGATATAGAAGTGATAGACCCACACCCCGGTGCGCGCGGGGCGCGACTCGAAGCGCGTCATCGAAACGCCGTGGCGCGCCAGCGGCTCGAGCGCTTCGTACACCGCACCCGACTTGTTGGCGACCGAGAACACGATCGACGTCTGGTCGCGGCCCGACGGGGTCGTGGCGATCGAACCGATGACGGCGAAGCGCGTGGTGTTGCGCGCGAGATCCTGAATGTGCGACGCCACCGCCGCCAGTCCGTAGCGCTCGATCGCCAGGTCGCCCGCGATCGCGGCGATGCTCGCGTCCTCGGACGCCATCTTCGCAGCCAGGCCGTTGCTTGCGACCGGAACGCGTTCGATGTCCGGATAGTGACGATCCAGCCACTGCATGCATTGCGCGAGCGCTTGCGGATGCGCGCAGATGCGCGTGATTGCGCCATCCCGCGCGCGACCGTCGTCGGCCGTCATGGCGCCGCTCCTGGTGAGCAGATGGTGATCGATCGCCAGAGCGACTTCGCCGCAAATACGCAGCGGCGAATTGAGCAACAGGTCGAGACTGCGATTGACCGTTCCTTCGGTCGAGTTCTCGATCGGGATCACGCCGAAGTCAGACGACGTCGCCTCGACCTCGCGAAAGATTTCATCGATGGTCGCGCACGGCCTGCGCTCGACCGAGCGGCCGAACTGCAGGATCACCGCGTGCTCGCTGTAGGTACCCTCGGGGCCGAGATACGCGACGACAGCGGGACGTTCGAGCGCGCGACACGCCGACATGATCTCGCGATAGATGGTCGCGATGGCTTCGTCGGGCAGCGGTCCCTCGTTCAATGTGCCCAGCCGGCGCACGACCTGCGCTTCGCGCTCGGGGCGGAACACCTGCGCGTTCGCATCGGTCTCGCGCTTGAAATCTCCGACGCGCTGCGCGATGCGCGCGCGCTGGTTCAGCAGCGCGAGCATCCGTGCATCGAGCGCGTCGATCTCGTCGCGCAACGCCGCGAGCGTGTCGGGTCGGGAGGCGTCGTTCATCGCGATGGTCGTCCCTGCGGCCTTTAGTCCCCGCGAAAGCGGGGAAGGGACCCGGTGGCGTGCGCCGAAAGACGCTGGATTCCCGCAGTCGCGGGAACGACAGGCGCGGTGCAATAGTGGGCACGCATTGGGTGATCAGCCGTGCTTGCGCTCGAAGTCGCGCATGAACGCCACCAGCGCTTCGACGCCGGCGCGCGGCATCGCGTTGTAGATCGACGCGCGTATGCCGCCCACGGCGCGATGTCCCTTCAATCCCTTCAGATCCGCAGCCGCTGCGTCGGCGACGAAGCGCGTTGTCAACGCATCGTCGCGCAGGCGAAAGGTCACGTTCATGCGCGATCGATCTTCGACGGCGACCCGGGTCGCGTAGAAGTCCGATGCATCGAGCGCGTCGTACAGGAGCGTGGCCTTGTCGACATTGTGCTTTTCGATCGCCTCCATCGGCGACAGGTCGGGACGGGCGATCGCCGCGGGACGTTGCTTCAACCACTTGAACACGAGGCCGGCGAGATAGATCGCATAGGTCGGCGGCGTGTTGAACATCGAGTCGTTGTCGGCCACGACCTTGTAGTCGAAGGCCGACGGGCACAGCGGATGCGCCTTGCCGATCAGGTCGTCGCGCACGATCACGAAGGTCAGTCCCGCCATGCTGACGTTCTTTTGGGCGCCGCCGTAGATCAGGCCGTAGCGCGTCACGTCGATCGGTCGCGACAGGATGTGCGACGACGCGTCCTCGATCAGCGGCGTCGCGTCGTCACCACGGCCATCATCGCCATAGAGCGCGCGCACATCGGGCGTCGAGTGATACTCGACGCCGCCGATCGTTTCGTTGCCGCAGATATGCAAATAGGCAGCGCCTTTCGTGGGCCGCCACTCGCCTGTTTTCGGGATACGCGCGTAGCCGTCCGGCTTGCTCGACGCGATCACGTTGACGTCGCCATAGCGGCGCGCTTCCGCGATCGATTTCATGGACCAGATGCCGGTATCGACGTAATCGGCAACGCCTTTGCCGCGCATCATGTTGAGCGGAACGATCGCGTTCTCGGCGAGCGCGCCGCCCTGCATGAAGAGGACCTTGTAGTGGGCGGGTACGCCGAGCAGCTCGCGCAGATCGGCCTCGGCCTCGCCGATCACGGGTGCGTAGTCGGCGCTGCGATGGCTCATCTCCATGACCGACATGCCCGTTCCGCGCCAGTCGAGCATGTCGCTCGCGGCTTCTCGCAGCACCTCTTCGGGAATCGTCGCCGGTCCGGCCGAGAAGTTGAAGACGCGCGTCATGCGCCGATCCCGCACTGAGTCCGATACGTCGCAGCGATCACTTCTTCGCCGGGGCGCCCTTGGTGACCGCATCGACCGGCGAGCCCTTGGTCACGACATCGACTTCTTTCTTGACGGTTTTTTCCATCAGCGCGTTCAGGCGCGGCTGGACCACCGAGAAGCCCGCCGCCATCGACTCATTGATGACCTGCGACATGGCGGTCAGCGACTTCGTGCCGACCGGCGTCTTGTAGAACGCGGTGATCTGGCGGATCTCGTCGGGCGTGTAGTACTTCGCGTAGATCGGATACATGCGTTCGATCGATTCGTCGACGACCTTCGGATCGGTGAGCATCGTCACCGCTTCCTTGACCGCGTTGTCGAACGGCGTCGTCATGTTCGCGCGCACCTTCTGCTTCTGCTCGGCCGACAGCGACGCATTGTTCTCGATCGATATGTTCATCGCCTGCGCCATCTGCGGCGCCAGACTCTGGCTCATCGCCTGAAAGGCCTTCGAAAGATTGTCGCGGGTCCTGGTGGTCTCGATCAAATCCTTGATCGCCGCGCGCGCATCGGGTGTCACTGCGACAGGCGCGGCCGGTGTCGCAGTTGCGGGTGCGGCAATTGCGGGCGCGGCAGTCGCGGCAGCCTTGGTCTGTGCGTTGACCGCGGCGGGGATCAGCAGAGCGCCGGCGACGAGCATGCCGGTCAACGATGCGGTGATTGCTTTCTTCATCAAGAGTCTCCTGCGTCCATCAGACGCGTGTGTTTGAAAATCAATGGAACGTCATTGCGCTTGTTCGTCGGGACCGGCGCCGCTTGCCGATTGTGATGCCGCGTCGGATCCCGCGTCGGATGCCGCATCGATGTTGTCGCTGTCGTCGCTTTCGACCACGCGCTGCAGGCCGACCAGACGCTTGCCCTGGTCGACGCTGATCAGCGTCACGCCTTGCGTCGCGCGGCCCATCTCGCGGATTTCGGAAACGCGCGTACGAATCAGGATGCCGCCGGTCGTGATCAGCATCAGCTCGTCCTTGACATCGACCAGCGTGGCTGCGACGACCTTGCCGTTGCGCTCGGACGTCGAGATCGCAATCATGCCTTTGGTTCCGCGGCCGTGACGCGTGTATTCGCCGATCGGCGTGCGCTTGCCGTAGCCGTTTTCGGTTGCCGTCAAGACGCTTTGCGTGTTCTTGATGTCGCCACGGTTCTCGTCTTCGTTGGGCGCGACCAGCATCGCGATCACCTGCTGACCGGCCTCGAGGTTCATGCCGCGCACGCCGCGCGCGCCGCGACCCATCGAGCGCACATCGTTCTCGTCGAAGCGCACGGCCTTGCCCGAATCGGCGAACAGCATCACGTCGTGGCGACCGTCGGTGACGGCCACGCCGATCAGGTGGTCGCCGGGGTCGAGGTCGACCGCGATGATGCCGGCCGTGCGGCGATTCGCGAAGTCGGTGAGCGGCGTCTTCTTGACGGTGCCCAGCGACGTCGCCATGAAGATGTAATGCGCGTCGTCGAAGGCCTTGACCGGCAGCACCACGGTGATCTTCTCGCCGTCTGCCAAAGGCCACATGTTGACCAGCGGCCTGCCGCGCGAGCCGCGCGAGCCCTGCGGCACTTCATAGACCTTGAGCCAGTAGACGCGGCCGCGATCGGAGAACGCGAGGATCGTGTCGTGCGTGTTGGCGATGAAGAGCTGGTCGATCCAGTCGTCTTCCTTGGTGGTCGTGGCCTGCTTGCCGCGACCGCCGCGCTTTTGCGCGCGATATTCGGCGATCGGCTGGCTCTTGATGTATCCGGTGTGCGAGATCGTCACCACCATGTCCTGCGGCGTGATGAGATCCTCGTCGTTCACGTCGAGTGCATTGAGCACGATCTCGCTGCGACGCTCGTCGCCGAAGTCGTTGCGGATCTGATTCAACTCGTCGGTGATGATCGCGGTGATGCGCGTGGGCTTGGCGAGGATGTCGAGCAGATCGGCGATCTGGCCCATCACCTCGCGATACTCCTCGACGATCTTGTCCTGCTCGAGTCCCGTCAGGCGCTGCAAGCGCATCTGCAGGATTTCCTGCGCCTGTTCTTCCGAGAGCTTGTAGAGGCCATCGGGCTGCATGCCGTAATGCGCGGGCAAGCCCTCGGGTCGGTAGGCTTCGCGGCCTCCCGATGCTTCAGTTTCCGCACGCGCCAGCATCTCGCGCACCAGCGACGAGTCCCACGCGCGGCGCATCAACTCGAGCTTGGCGATCGGCGGCGTCGGCGCCGCCTTGATGAGCGCGATGAATTCATCGATGTTGGCGAGCGCGACCGCGAGGCCTTCGAGCACGTGGCCGCGGTCGCGCGCCTTCTTCAACTCGAACACCGTGCGGCGCGTGACGATCTCGCGACGATGCGAGACGAACGCATCGATCATCATCTTGAGATTGCACAGGCGCGGCTGCCCATCGAGCAGCGCGACCATGTTCATGCCGAACGTGTCCTGCAGTTGCGTGTTCTTGAAGAGGTTGTTGAGCACCACCTCGGGCACTTCGCCGCGCTTCAAATCGATCACGACGCGCATGCCCGACTTGTCGGATTCGTCCTGCACGTGTGCGATGCCTTCGAGCTTCTTTTCCTGCACCAGCTCGGCGATGCGCTCGAGCAGGGTCTTCTTGTTTACCTGATAGGGCAACTCGTCGACGATGATCGAGGCCCGCGGAGTAGATGCGTTGCCCTTGTCGAACTTCTCCTCGAAGTGCGTCTTCGCGCGCATCACGATGCGCCCGCGGCCGGTGCGATAGCCCTCGCGAACGCCGGCGATACCGTGGATCACACCGCCGGTGGGGAAGTCGGGCGCGGGGACGATCTCGATCAACTCGTCGATTCCGCAGTCCGGGTTCTTCAGCACATGCAGGCAGGCATCGACCACTTCGCGCAGGTTGTGCGGCGGGATGTTGGTCGCCATGCCGACCGCGATGCCGGTCGAACCGTTCACCAGCAGGTTCGGAATCTTGGCCGGAAGAACCACCGGCTCTCTTTCCTGGCCGTCGTAGTTGGGAACGAAGTCGACGGTCTCGCGATCGAGGTCGGAGATCATCGCCTCGGCGATCTTCGACAGGCGCACCTCGGTGTAGCGCGATGCGGCCGCGTTGTCGCCGTCCACCGATCCGAAGTTTCCCTGACCGTCGATCAGCGGATAGCGCAGCGAGAACGACTGCGCCATGCGAACCATGGTGTCGTAGATCGCCGCGTCGCCGTGCGGGTGGTACTTGCCCATCACGTCGCCCGACACGCGCGCCGACTTCTTGTACGGGCGATTGGAGTGATTGCCCAGTTCGTTCATGCCGTAGAGCACGCGCCGATGGACGGGCTTGAGCCCGTCCCGAAGGTCGGGCAATGCACGTCCCACGATCACGCTCATCGCGTAATCGAGATAGGACCGGCGCATCTCTTCTTCGAGACTGACCGGAATCATTTCCTTGGCAAACGGATTCATGAATGACGAGCCGGCGATGGGTTACGCGGGCGCGAGCAGAAAGAGGGGTGAACGGACTCGCAGGCAGCGGCCCCGGGAGTCGGGCGCGCGGACGAAACGCAACTCGCAATTTTAGCACGGCGGCCTTGCTGACCTGGCGTGCGGGCAACGTCCTTCTCGCGGGCGACGAGCCTGCGAATCGAGGCGCCGCAATCGCGCTCCAATCCGGCGGCCGCGTTCTGGTTGCCTCGCGTGCTTTGCTATATTCGGGCCGATGCAAGAACCGTCAGCCATCGCCGAGTTGATCGTGCCCCGCTGGATCGTGCCGATCGAACCGGCCGGCGTAGTGCTCGAAAACCACGCGATTGCAATCGACGCCGCGGGCGTCATCGTCGCGGTGCTTCCGGTCGCTGCGATGCGCGAGCGCTACACGGCCGCGCGCGCGACGATCCTCGCCGATCACGTCGTCACCCCGGGACTGTTCAACCTGCATACCCACGCGGCGATGACGCTGATGCGCGGGCTCGGCGACGACCTGCCCTTGATGGACTGGCTGCGTACGCGCATCTGGCCGACCGAAAAGGCGCTGTTGTCCGAAGACTTCGTCGCGGCAGGAACGCGCCTCGCGTGTCTCGAGATGCTTCGCGGCGGCACGACGTGCTTCGCAGACATGTATTTCTTTGCCGAAGCGGCCGGTGCGGCCGCGCGCGAGATCGGCATGCGCGCGCATCTCGGCCTCACGGTGATCGACATGCCGACCGCCGCGGGTGGGGACGCCGACGATTACCTCGATCGAGGGCTCGCGCTCTACGATCGCCGGCGCGGCGATCCCATGCTGTCGTTCTCTTTCGCACCCCATGCGCCGTATACGATTCGCGACACGACTTTCGAGCGCATCGCGACGCTGATGGGCCAGACCGGACTGCCGATGCAGATCCATCTGCACGAAACCGAAGACGAAATCCGCCAGGATGAAGCGCAGCACGGCATGCGGCCGATCACGCGGCTCGAACGTCTCGGCCTGATCTCGCCGCAATTGACCGCGGTGCACGCGGTTCACCTCGACGCGAGCGAGATCCGCCTGTTTGCCGAGCGCGACGTGTCGATCGCGCATTGCCCGGCGTCCAACCTCAAGCTCGCATCGGGCATCGCACCGATCGCTCGCTATCTCGATGCCGGGATTTCGATCGGCATCGGCACCGATGGCTGCGCCAGCAACAACCGACTGGACATGCCCGGCGAGATGCGCCTGGCCTCCCTGCTGGCCAAAGGCGCATCCGGTCGCGCTGACGCATTCAACGCGCACCAGGTCCTGCACGCGGCGACGCTTGCGGGTGCGAAGGCCTGCGGACTCGATGGACGAATCGGCAGCATCGTCGCCGGCAAGCAAGCCGATCTCACGGCCTTCGATCTGTCCGCTCTCGACTTCAATCCGATTTTCGACGTGGCATCGCATCTGATTTTTGTGGCTGGACGCGAGGCGGTCACGGACGTTTGGGTGCGCGGCGAGCCTGTTGTGCGAAAGCGACAATTCGTCGCGCATGGCGCGCGCGCCGCGGAAGCCAAGGGTGCAAGCGACATAGCCCTGTGGCAGAATCGGATGAGAAGTCAATTGGATGCGCGGTAATTTTGCGGACGCAATTGATGCTTGAATAGTTTGGCGTCGAGCGTGAGCACGGATTTCGACCAGATCGTGGCCGGGCTTGAAATGGGGAAGTTGGCTCGGCGACCCGCGAGGCTTCAAGGGTATGAATTCGCAGATTGAGGATGCCCGCGCATCTGCGTTGAAATCGAAATCAAAAGGAGAAACATGAATAAGTCGGTCAAAATGTCAGCTTTGGCTGCACTCTTGGCGTCGGCAGGTTGCGCCCAGTTCGCGGCGCCGCCGTCGCCGCCGCAGCAACCCCTTACGGACATCAAGGCCGCCACCCCGGTAAGCGGCTATGTCCAGGACGTGCGCGGCAATATCGTTCGCGATCCTTTCGGTCTTTGCTGGCGCACCGGTTATTTCACCCCTGCGCTCGCGCAAGTCGAGTGCGATCCCGACCTCGTTCCGAAGCCCGCGGTGGTCGCGCCCGCGGCTGCGGCCGCTGCAGCCGCGCCCGCAGCAGTGGCGGCGCCCGCGCAGCCGGCTGCCGAGAAGATCACGTTTGCGGCCGATGCGTTCTTCGATTTCGACAAGTCCACGTTGAAGCCCGAAGGCAAGGCCAAGCTCGACGATCTGGTCAGCAAGCTGGGTGCGATCAACCTCGAAGTGATCATCGCCGTCGGCCACACCGACAGCATCGGTTCGGTCGCGTACAACCAGAAGCTGTCGGTGCGTCGTGCCGAATCGGTCAAGGCTTACCTGGTCAGCAAGGGTGTCGAAGCGAACCGCATCTACACCGAGGGCAAGGGCAAGAGCCAGCCGATCGCTCCGAACACGATCAACGGCAAGGACAATCCTGCCGGTCGTGCGAAGAACCGTCGCGTGGAGATCGAAGTCGTCGGAACCCGCGCGCCGAATCGCTGATCCAAAACCAACCAACCAGAACAGCGACGCGTAAGCGTTGCCATGAGCCCCGCGAAAGCGGGGCTTTTTTTTGAAGTCACTCGCGGAGTGAGTGTCCGTCTCCCCCACGGAGGCCGGGGTCCAAGTTGCCTGGCTTGCGCACGCTCACGAAACTTGGGTCCCGGCCCCCGGCCCCCGGCCTTCGCCGGGGCAGGCTCCGCCAGGAAGACGGCATATGGAACAAGCCATGCTAGCGTTCGCCTCTTCGATCCAAGCCCGCCATGACCGATCTCTCGACACCCGATCCCTCAACCAACGCCGATCCGCAGGAACTTCGCAAGTTCGGCGAGCTGGCGCATCGCTGGTGGGACCCCACCGGCGAGTTCGCACCCTTGCATGCGATCAATCCGCTGCGCCTCGAATGGATTGCCGCCCGCGCGAACCTGTCGGGCGCGCGTGTCGTCGACGTCGGATGCGGCGGCGGCATTCTCGCCGAATCGATGGCCGCGCGCAGCGCCGATGTCACGGGCATCGACCTGTCCGATAAGCCGCTCGCGGTCGCTGCCTCGCATGGCATCGAGTCCGGCATCGCGGTGCGCTACGAGCAGATCGCAGCCGAGGATCTTGCTGTGCGTGAACCCGGCCGCTTCGATGTCGTCACTTGCATGGAGATGCTCGAGCACGTACCCGATCCCGCAGCCGTGGTGCGCGCTTGCGCGACGCTGGTCAAGCCGAACGGCCGCGTGTTCTTCTCTACCATCCATCGCAATCCCAAGGCTTGGCTGTTCGCCGTGCTCGGGGCCGAATATCTGTTGCGGCTTTTGCCCAGAGGCACGCACGACTACCAGCGCTTCATCACACCCGCGGAGCTCTCGCGGCACGCGCGCGACGCGGGTCTCGAAGTCGACGACATGACGGGGCTGCACTACAACCCGCTGACGCGCCGCTACTGGCTCGCGCCGAACGTGGATGTGAACTACATGATCGCGACCTCGCGCGGTCCCGCAGCCCCGCGCGCGTGATGTCGTCGAGCTTCGATCCCGGCCGATGGCGCGGCATGCTGTTCGATCTCGACGGAACACTCGCCGATACCGCGCCCGATCTTGCCGCCGCCGCGAATGCGATGCGGCTCGCGCGCGGCCTCGATGCGCTGGCGCTCGACGTCTTGAGGCCGGTTGCGTCGCAGGGCGCCCGCGGACTGCTGCGCGTGGCGTTCGAGAAAATTCCTGACGACCAGGACTACGATGCGCTGCGCGACGAGTTTCTCTCGCGCTACCAGGACGCGCTCGCGATCCACACGCGGCTCTTCGACGGCATGCAGGCAGTGCTGGCCGCGCTCGAAGAACGCGGGCTCGCGTGGGGCATCGTCACCAACAAGGCGTCGCGCTTCACCAATCCTCTGGCCGCGTATCTCGGACTCGCCGATCGCGCCGGCGCGATCGTGAGCGGCGACACCACACCTTTCTCAAAGCCGCACCCCGGACCGCTCCTGCATGCAGCAGATCTGCTCGACCTGCCGCCCTCGGCGTGCGTTTACGTGGGCGACGATCATCGCGACATCATCGCCGGACACGCTGCGGGAATGGACACGATCGCCGCGGCCTGGGGTTACTGCGCGCACAGTTTGCCGACGCAGTGGGAGGCAGACGTGGTGCTGGCGCGGCCGCTCGACCTGCTGACTCTGTTCTGACGCGTCGCAGCGGCAAGAGTGCCTCCTTATACTATTTAGCCCCCGTCGTTTCCGCGCAAGCGGGAATCCAGCGCTTCACACTGACGCCACTGGGTCCCCGCTTGCGCGGGGACGACGATCCCGAACACAGGGGAATCGATGGCAAGCGCCAGCTTCAACCGCAGTCGATGGCTCCGCGTCGTACGCAATGTCGCGATCGGGCTGGCTACATTTCTGGTCATCGTCGGCGTCGTTGGCACCTTCGTCGCACCGGGCATCGTCAAGTCGCTCGCCGTGAACGCCGTCGCCGAGCAGCTCGGACGCAAGGCGACGATCGCATCGGTCGAGCTGAACCCTTACTCGCTGTCGGCCACGATCGCCGATTTCAAACTCTTCGAGCCCGATGGCACGACGGTCGCCGCGCAGATCGACGAGCTGGTCGCCGACGTCTCGTCGGCGTCGCTTTTCAAGCGCGCATTGGTACTCGATGAACTGCGCATCACGCGCCCACATCTCTCGGTCGCGCGAATCGCACCGCAGCGCTTCAGCTTCTCCGACATCGTCGACAGGATTCTCGCGAAGCCCAGGAGCGATTCACCGTTTCTCTTTTCGCTGAACAACATTCGCCTCGAAGGCGGAGCAATCGACTTCGACGACCACGTCACGGGCAAGAAGCATCGCATCGACAACCTCCGTATCGGCGTTCCCTTCATCTCGAACCTTCCCTACGACACCGACATCTTCGTCACACCCGACTTCGCGGCGCGCGTGAACGGCAGCCCGATCGAATTGACGGGCAAGGCGCAAGTCTTTTCGAAGACGCACGAAGCCGCAGTCGGACTCGATGTCGCCGACCTGGATCTGGCGACCTATGCGGACTTCGTTCCCCTGCAACTGCGATTCAGGATCGCGTCGGGCAAGCTCGCAGCGAAGCTCGCATTGAGTTTCAAGGCTGCGACCAAGAACAAAAAAGGAGCGACGATCCCGCAGACGCTCGACATCGCGGGTCATGTCGCGCTGAACGATCTGCATCTCACCGATCGCGGCGGTCGCGAAGCGCTCACCGCTCGAGCGATCGACATCGACATCACGAAGCTCGATCCCCTGCAGGGCGACGTGGCCCTGCAACGCGTGGCGATAGTCGAGCCGCACATCGAAGCCACGCGACGACGCAACGGCAGCATCGATCTGATCGAGTTGTTCACGCCGGGGGCGCCCCCACCCACGCCTGCGCCCACGCCGGCCGCCACAGCGCCTTCGCCCCCGACGGCGCAGCGCGCGAACACCCCGAAAGCCGCGCCCGGCTTCAGCATCGCATCGTTCAAGCTCGACAACGGCAGCCTGCGCTTCAACGATCAGACGCTCGCCACGCCGACCACCACGACGCTGAAGAACATCCACCTCGAAGCCGGCGCGCTGACCTTGCATGGCGATGCGCCGACGACCTGGAAGGTGTCGCTCGCGAGCGAAGACGGCGCGAGCATCGAAGCGCGTGGGCAGGCGGGAATCGCCAGGCGCAGCGCATCGGGAACGATCGCGATCAAGCAGTTTCGCCCCGCTCGCGTTGCGCCTTACCTGGTGTCGTATCTGGTGGCTCGCATCGACGAAGGCAGCGTCGATGCGAGCGCGCGCTTTTCGCTCGATGCCTCGGGACGCCGGCTCGCGGGACACGTCGACGAACTCACGGTGCGCATCGAAAAATTGCGCACCACCCTGCCGAGCGACAAGGCCGCTCTCATCGGCGCCGAAGCGATCGCGCTCGATGGCGGCGCGTTCGACCTGGGCACGCGCGCATTCACAGCCGCATCGTTGAAGCTGACTGCACCCGTCGTCACGATCAAGCGCGATGCGCAGGGACGCATCAACCTGCGCGCCGCGCTGGTCGAGGCAAGTCCCGCAGCGACCGCGAGCATGCCTCAGGCGAAGGTCGCGGGCGTCACCCTTGCGCCCGAGACCGCGCCCGCGTTCACCGCGATAGTGAAGACCCTGGTCATCGAACGCGGCGACATCGGCTTTGAAGATTCCTTTGCGGGCAAGCCGGTGCGCGTGCGCGCGGCGCCGTTGAATCTGAAGGCCGAGAACATCGGCACGAGCGACGGCGCCGTGATTCCGTTCGACCTGTCGACCACCATCGAACAGCGCGGCAAGCTCGCACTCAAGGGCAAGGTCGCTCTCTCACCGCTGATGCTCGACACGAGCATCGATGCCAATCAGGTCCCCGTCGGTTGGGCCGTGGCCTACGCGGGCGACCGGCTGAACGTGAATGTGGAAAGCGCCGACCTCAATGCGCACGGCACGCTGCATGTCGAAGAATCGCGCAAGGCGGGCGCCGCGAAAGGTCCGATGAACCTCACGTATCGCGGATCTGCAGGAGTTTCTCGGGTGCGCGCGCTCGACAAGATCACTTCCGAAGAATTCGTGCGCTGGAAGTCGCTCGACATTCCGAAGCTCGATCTGCAGATGCCGGCGAAGGCCGCCCCGATCGCGGTCACGCTCGGCAACGTCACGCTGACCGACTTCTATGCGCGCCTGATCGTCAACGCGAACGGACGGCTCAACCTGCAGGACGTGATCGCGCAACCCGGCGAGCGGCAATCGGTCACGACGCCCGATGCGGCGCCCAGGCCCGACGACGAGAAACAGACCACTCAGGAGTCGACCGCGACGATCGTCGCGCCTGCGGGTTCGACCACAAGCGCGACTACAAGCGCGAGCGCGTCGGAGCCCAAGCCGATGATCCGCGTGGCCGGCATCAAGCTCGTGTCCGGGCGCATCGGCATCACCGACAACTTCATCAAGCCCAACTACAGCGCCAATCTCACCGACCTCAACGGCGACATTTCCGCGATCGCATCGAGCGATCCCACGCCCGCCGATGTTCACGTGCTCGGCCGCATCGATGGCGACGGATCGCTCGCCGTGAGCGGCAAGATCAACCTGTTCGCGGCCACGGCCTTTACCGACATTTCGGCCGTGGCCAAGGACATCGAACTCACGCGCCTGTCGCCGTACGCGATCAAGTACGCGGGCTACGCGATCGAACGCGGCAAGATGTCGATGACGGTCAAGTACCACATCGAGAACGGCAAGCTCGACGCGCAGAACCAACTCTTCCTCGATCAACTCACGTTCGGCGAAAAAGTCGACAGCCCGACCGCGACGTCGCTGCCGGTGCGGCTCGCGGTCTCGCTGCTCAAGAACTCGCGTGGCGAAATCAATCTCAACCTTCCCATCTCTGGAACCTTGTCCGATCCGAAATTCAGTATCGGCGGCGTGATCTGGAATGCGATTCTCAACATCCTCGCGCGCGCGGTGTCGGCGCCGTTCTCGTTGATCGCATCGGCCGTCGGCGGCAGCGGCAGCGCGGAACAACTCGGCTACGTCGAATTCGCGCCTGGCGTGAGCGATCTCTCACCGGATGCGAAGAAGAAGCTCGACACGCTTGCCAAGGCGCTCGCGGACCGGCCGCAACTGAAGCTCGACATCATCGGACGCATCGATCCGGTCAACGATCCCGAAGGCATCAAGCGCGACCATCTGCTGGACCGCTTGAAGGACCTGAAGGCGAAGGACCTGTCGAAGTCGGGCGAGCCGGTCGGACGCAACGACGTGACGATCGCCCCCGACGAATATGCGCAATATCTCGCGCGCGTCTACGACGACACCAAGCTACCCGACAAGCCGCGCAACCTGATCGGCCTCTCGAAGACCTTGCCTGTCGCAGAGATGGAAAAGCTGCTGCTGGCAAATATGCAGCTCGACGCGAACGACCCGCGCTGGCTCGCGGAGGCGCGCGCGGACGTGGTGCGGCACTACATCGAAGACACCGACAAGATCGATCGCAGCCGCGTGTTTCTGGTGCAGCCGAAGTTGAATGCCGACGGCGTCTCTGACGGAGGAAAACCGACGCGCGTCGACTTTGCGCTGCATTGAGCCTCACGCGCCGACGACTTCACGCATCGCCCCTTCTCGCACAATCGATCCACTCTCCAGCACATATCCGCGATCGCTGACGAGCTCCGCGAACCGCGTGTTCTGCTCCGACAACAGGATCGCCGTACCCGCGCGCTTCAACGCGAGGATCGCGCGAATCATTTGTTCGGCGATCACCGGCGCGATGCCTTCGGAGGGCTCGTCGAGCAGCAGCAGGTGCGGGTTGCCCATCAGCGTGCGCGCGACCGCGAGCATTTTCTGCTCGCCGCCGCTCATGTGGCTCGCGAAACGATCGCTGCGCTCGGAAAGATTGGGGAACAACTCGAATACTTTCTCGATGGTCCATTCGACCGCGCCTTCGTGCGGCGCCTGCCGGCCGACCTCGAGGTTCTCGCCCACGGTCAGTTCGGTGAAGATACGACGGTCCTCGGGCACATAGCCGAGGCCGCTGCGAGCGACGACATGCGGCTCTGCGCCGACGATGTCGCGCCCCTTGAAACGAATGCGCCCCGTCACGCGGTCGGCGAGGCCGACGATGGCCTTCATCGTGGTGGACTTGCCGGCGCCGTTGTGGCCGATCAACGCGACCACTTCGCCGCGCTTTACCTGCAAGTCGATGTCGAACAGGATGTGCGCACGTCCATAAAACGCGTTGAGCTTTTCGACTTCGAGAAGCACGTCGCTTGCGCACGTGTCACTCGTCATCTCGATGCCGCTCATGGCAATGCCTCGTCCCGCATTTCGCCCCATAACGAGCCGGCGCCGAAATAGACCTCGTTGACTTGCGCATCGTGCCGGATCGCATCGGGAGCGCCCGCCGCGATCACGCGCCCTCGCGCCATCACGATCACGCGATTCGCGTAGCCGAATACCGCATCCATGCTGTGCTCGGTGAACAGCACCGCGAGGCGACTATCGATCACGAGTTGCTTGACGAGCGTCATCAACGCCGCGCGTTCGTCCACCGACATGCCGGCGGTCGGTTCGTCCATCAGCAAGAGGCGCGGCCTGCTCCCCAATGCGATCGCGAGTTCGACGCGCTTCACGTCGCCATACGCGAGCACGCCGCATGTACGCTCGGCTTCCGACGCCATGCCGACGCGATCGAGCAGATCGATCGCTTCGTCGCGATGCAGGGCAGAGAGCGGCTTCCACCAGCGATGCAGCTCGCGTTCGCGCGATGCGAGAGCGACCTGCACGTTCTCGATCGCCGACAACGATGCGAAGGTCGCTGCGATCTGAAAGGTCCGCGCGATGCCTTTGCGCCAGATGGTGCGCGGCGCGAGGCCGGCGATCTCCTCGTCATCGAACACGATGCTTCCGGCATCGGGCTTCGACTGTCCGTTCAAGACGTTGAAGCAGGTGGACTTGCCCGCGCCGTTGGGCCCGATCAACGCGACCATCTCTCCCGCATCGACTTCGAACGAGACGTCGTCGAGCGCACGAAAGCCGTCGAAAGCCTTGCCGAGGCGGGTCACGCGAAGCAGAGTCATCGACCGCGTCATCGACTGCCCCGCGTTTGAAAACGATCCCACATCTTTCGCATCGATCCGACGATGCCTGCGGGAAACAGCAGCACCAGCGCGAGCATCACCGCACCGAGCATCGCTTTCCAATACGCAACGTCGCGCGCCAGCGCGTCCTGCAACCACGTGAAGAGCGCCGCGCCGACCACCGGTCCCATCGGGGTCTCGATGCCGCCCAGCAGCACCATCACGAGTCCGTCGATCGAGTGCCCGATGCTCGCGGCCTCGGGGGAGATGCTGCCCTTCGAGAACGCGAACAAGGCGCCCGCGAGTCCGCAGAACGCACCCGCGATCACGAACGCAATCCACTGCGTACGCTTGACATCGATGCCGATCGCCTCAGCGCGCAACGGCGAATCGCGACATGCGTGAAGCGCAGTGCCGAAGGGTGCGAACAACACGCGCCACAGAACGATCACGGCGACCGCGCAAGCGACCAATGTCAGCAGGTAATACGCGCTTGCCGATGACAACCACGTCGAAGGCCAGACGCCGACGAGCCCATTGCTGCCGCCGGTGAGATCGTCCCATTGATAAAGGATCGCCCACACGATCTGCGCGAACGCGAGCGTGAGCATCGCCAGATAGATGCCCGACAGCCGCACCGAGAACCACCCGAACACCAAGGCGCCGGTCAATGCGACGAAGGGAGCGAACAATAGCGCTGCTTCCATCGGCAACCCGACCCGCGTCGCGAGCAACGCCGCGCCATAAGCGCCGAGGCCGAAATACGCGGCGTGGCCGAACGAATGCATCCCGCCCGGCCCCATCAGGAAATGCAGACTGACCGCGAACAACACCGCGATCAGCATTTCGATACCGATCACGAGCGCATAGGGAAAGGCATTCGATGCGAGCGGCAACAGCGCGAGCAGCAGCAGGCCCGACGCAATCGCAAAGCGCGCACGCGGACCTGGCGCGCGCATCGGGAGCTGCATGGCGCCCGCACGACGCGCATCGGTCTGCGGCTTGCCCAACAGACCCCAGGGACGCACCGTGAGTACGATCGCCATCACGATGAACTCGATGACGAGCGTGAGTCGCGACAGCGGCACGACCACATCGCCGATCGTGAATTGACCGATGGCTATGCACAGCGCCTTGATCTCCGCGATCAGCATCGCCGCGACGAACGCGCCGGGTATCGAGCCCATGCCGCCGACGACCACGACCACGAATGCGTTGCCGATGGTTTCGAGATCGAGTGACAGATGCGCCGGCATGCGCGGCGCCTGCAACGCGCCGCCCAGCCCCGCGAGGAAACAACCGAGCGCGAACACGCCGGTGAAGAGCGCGCGTTGATTGACGCCCAGCGCGCTCGCCATCACGCGGTCTTGCGTAGCCGCACGGATCAACAGGCCCCAGCGCGTGCGCTTCAACGCGAGCCACAGGCCGCCGAGCACGATCGGCCCGATCGCGATCAGCACCAGGTCGTATGCGGGAAAGCGGCGACCGAGCACGTCTACCGATTCAGCGAGTCCCGGTACGCGCGCTGCGAACAAATCTTCGGGCCCCCACACGAACAGCACCGCGTCCTGGATCACGAGGACGAGCGCGAAGGTCGCGAGCAGTTGAAAGAGTTCAGGCGATCGATAGACGCGCCGCAGGATGACGACCTCGACCGCCGCACCGATCGCCGCGACGATCGATGCCGACAACAACATCGCGGTCCAGTAGCCGAGTGCTCCACCGAGAGCTCGCGTCAACGTGTACGCGAGATACAGGCCGACCATGAAGAACGACCCGTGCGCGAAGTTCACGATGCGCGTCACGCCGAAAATCAGCGACAGCCCCGCCGCGACGAGAAACAGTGTCGAGCCTTCTGCAAGGCCGTTGAGCAGTTGAACGACGAGTCCGGATGCGGTCATTGCTTCGCGCAGTCCTCTCCGCGCAGGCGGGTGAGTTGCCCGTCATCCCCGCGAAAGCGGGGATCCATTGGGCGGTTCACTCCGCAGGCCGCAGCTTCCTGACTTCCTCATCGCTGGGCTGCACCGACGCGCCATCGACATAGACGAACGAAGTCATCACGCCCTTGCCGTCCTTCAAGCCCGTACGGCCGACGAAGGCGCCCATCGTCGATTGATGATCCTGCGTTCGATACGTGATCGCCCCGAAAGGCGTCGCGACCTCGAGCCCGCTGAATGCCGCAATCAGCTTGTCGGTATCGAGCGACCCCGCCTTCCTGATTGCTGCCGCGATCGACCGCATCGACGAGTAGCCCACCACCGAGCCCAAGCGCGGTGGCTCGTTGTAGCGCTTGCGATAGGCCTCGACGAATTGCGTGTTGTCCTTGGTCGTGATCGCGTACCACGGATAGCCGGTCACGAGCCAGTTGACCGGCGCTTCGTCGCCGAGCGGATCGAGATACTCGGGCTCGCCGGTCAATAGCGACACGACCTCGCGGCCTTCGAACAAGCCGCGCGTATTGCCCTCGCGCACGAAGCGTCCGAGGTCGGTCGCGAACAGCGCGTTGAAGATCGCGTCGGGCTTCGCATCGGCCAGCGCCTGCGCCACCGGACCCGCGTCGATCTTGCCGAGCGGGGTGGCCTGATCGGCGACGAACTCGACGTCGGGCTGCGCGGCCTTCAGCATCGTCTTGAAAGTCGCGGCGGCCGACTGACCGTATTCGTAATTGGGATAGACCAGCGCCCAGCGCTTCTTCTTCATGCGCGCGGCTTCGGGCACCAGCATCGCGACCTGCATGTAGGTCGACGGGCGAAGGCGGAAGGTGTACCGGTTGCCGTTCTGCCAAACGATCTTGTCGGTCAAGGGCTCGGCCGCGAGAAAGACGATGCGACGTTGCTTCGCATAGTCGGTCAGCGCGAGTCCGGTGTTCGACAGAAAGCCGCCAAACAGCAGGCTCACGCGTTCGCGCGCAACCAGCTCCTCGGCCACACGCACCGTGTCGCCCGGATTGCCGTTGTCGTCGCGTGAGATCACTTCGAGCTTCTGGCCGAGCACGCCGCCCGCACGATTGATTTCATCGAGCGCCATCTCCCAGCCACGCTTGTACGGCTCGAGGAAAGCCGGCTGCGCCTTGTAGCTGTTGATCTCGCCGATCTTGATGAGGGACTGCGCCTGCACTGCAGGCGCAAGCGTGCTCACGACCATGCCCGATGCCGCAAGCATTGCGCGAATTGCGAACTTCATACCCTTCTCCATTCGACTTCGTATGTGAGGAGTATGCCTTGCGATCGGAGTATCACGCCGCGCTCGGCTCTTGCAAATCGGTCGATGCGAACCAACCTCGAGCGTACAATCTGGTTTCTGGGGCCGACCTGGTTTCGACGTGGGTCAGGAAGCAGAGCAGGGCATGCCGAGCACCAGTGAAGCTCGTAAATCCAGCTGGAAACCAAGTAAACGCCAACGACGAGCGTTTCGCTCTAGCCGCTTAAACCCGGTTAGACGCTGCACCGATTTTTCTCTGGGTCGGGTCGAAGGCCGCAAGGTCTGAGACAGCAGCGCCATTCACAGAGAATCGAAGCATGTCGGGTCACTTGACGCGCTTCTAAAACCAAGGTGACTCGCTGCGTGACGGCCCGCCGACCGGCCAAGCACGCGGTCAAATCCAAATAGGCCGGCTACGCATGTAGATCTGTCTGTGGAAGATTTGCGGACGCGGGTTCGATTCCCGCCGGCTCCACCAGAATTTAGAACCCGATACGTCGCGAGGCGCGTCGGGTTTTCTTTGGGCGACAAAATCGAAACTGTCACCGGCTACCGCGATTGCCGGAAGGCCATCGGCCGGTCGGAATGTCTTGCTGAGTTGATGGTGGTTTATTGCGAGCGCGCTGCGGGCTCGCTGCGTCATGGTCTGCCGACCGGTCGAGCACCCAGTTAAATTTGCATAGGCCGGCACTGCGTGCAGGTGTCTGCTTGCTGCGCTCGTCGGAAAGACACGAAGGTGCTGCGCTCGCCGCGGGCTTTCCTCATATGCTATTGACTCGGTGAACATCGCCAACTTCGACGGCCGAATCCCGCATGCCCATACCCGACGCGCCGCGTCCAATCGTGAACGGAACGCAACCCCAACCCGTCCCCTTCCGTAGCGCGCTCCTCTTCTGGCTGAAACTCGGCTTCATCAGCTTCGGCGGACCCGCGGGTCAGATTGCGATCATGCACGCCGAGTTGGTCGAGAACCGGCGCTGGATTTCCGAGCGGCGTTTTCTTCACGCGCTCAATTACTGCATGGTGCTGCCCGGGCCCGAGGCGCAGCAGCTTGCGACCTATATCGGCTGGCTGATGCATCGAACCTGGGGCGGCATCGTCGCGGGGGCGCTGTTCGTGCTGCCGTCGCTTCTCATCCTGATCGCGCTGTCGTGGATCTACGTCGCGTTCGGCGAGACGCCGGTGGTCGCGGGATTGTTCTACGGCATCAAGCCCGCGGTCACCGCGATCGTCGTGCAGGCGGCGTATCGCATCGGGTCTCGCGCGTTGAAGAACGCAGCGTTGTGGGCGATCGCCGCGGCGGCGTTCGTTGCGATCTTTGCGGTCGACGTGCCCTTCCCCATCATCATCGTTTCCGCAGCGTTGATCGGCCATTTCGGTGGGCGCATTGCGCCTGATCGATTTGCGATGGGAGGCGGACACGGCAAGGCGGATCGATCGTTCGGCCCTGCGTTGATCGATGACGACACGCCGACTCCCGAGCACGCGCGCTTCGCGTGGGCGCGACTCGTCAAGGTCCTCTGCGTCGGACTGTCGTTGTGGACGATCCCGATGGCACTGTTGACCGCGCGCCATGGATGGGATCACACGTTCACGCAAATGGGATGGTTCTTCACCAAGGCGGCACTGCTGACTTTTGGCGGCGCGTACGCGGTCTTGCCTTACGTCTATCAAGGCGCGGTCGAACACTACGGCTGGCTGACGCCCTCGCAGATGATCGACGGCCTCGCATTGGGCGAGACCACGCCCGGGCCGTTGATCATGGTGGTGGCTTTCGTCGGTTTCGTCGGCGGCTACGCGAGGGCGTTGTTCGGCACGAACGATGTGTTTCTCTCGGGTGCGGTTGCGGCCACGATCGTGACGTGGTTCACGTTTCTCCCGTCGTTCATTTTCATTCTCGCCGGAGGACCGCTGGTCGAAGCGACGCACGACGATCTCAAGTTCACCGCGCCGCTGACGGCGATCACGGCCGCGGTCGTGGGCGTGATCCTGAACCTCGCCGTGTTCTTCGGGTATCACGTGCTGTGGCCGAAGGGATGGGGCGGGACGTTCGACTGGATCTCGGCGGTGATCGCGGTGGCCGCGGCCATCGCGTTGTTCCGGTTCAAGCGCCATGTGATTCACGTCATCGCGGCGTGTGCGGTGATCGGGCTGGTCGTGAAATCGGTGATGCCGTCGTTCGCTTAGCGACGGGCGCGCCTCGTCGCCTGTCCGACAAAACGAGACGCGTTCGGATGACCGCCATGGCTTGCAAAGCCCGTCAGACTTTGTGGCTCATCTGAACTCTCTCCGGTCGAATCGAACGTTCGGCCGCAACGCAATGTCCGCCATTCGCCATTCCGCCATCGTGTTGTCTTCCATCGTCGCCATCGGTCTGTCGGCCTGCGGGGAGACCGCCAGCCTCTCGGTCAAAGACGGCATCGGCGCGTCGCCCAAGCTGCCCGAGCCCAATCACACGCTGATACCGACGATCAACGTCGCGAAAGCCGTCGGATGGCCGGATGGCACGAAACCCACAGGCGCGCACGGCACGACCGTCAATGCCTTCGCATCGAAGCTCGATCATCCGCGCTGGCTCTATGTGCTGCCGAATGGCGATGTGCTGGTTGCCGAGACCAATGCGCCACCCAAACCCGACGACGGCAAGGGCATACGCGGCTGGCTGCAGAAGCTCTTCATGAAGAAGGCGGGCGCGGTCACGCCTAGCGCGAATCGCATTACGCTCTTGCGCGATGCCAACGGCGACGGCATTGCCGAGATGCGCACGGTGTTTCTCGAGAACCTGCATTCGCCGTTCGGCATGGTGCTCGTCGGCAACGATCTCTATGTCGCGGACACGGACGCGGTGCTGCGCTTTGCCTACGCACCCGGCGTGACGCACATCGACGGTTCGGGACAGAAGGTGACCGACCTGCCCGCAGGAACGATCAATCATCATTGGACCAAGAACATCATCGCGAGCGCCGACGGCTCCAAGCTCTATGTCACGGTCGGCTCGAACAGCAACGTCGGCGACAACGGCATCGCGGCCGAGGCCGGACGCGCGGCAATCTGGGAAGTCGATGCGAAGACCGGCCAGCATCGCGAGTTCGCAACCGGCCTTCGCAATCCCAACGGCATGGCGTGGGAGCCGACCACGCACGCGCTGTGGACGGTGGTGAACGAGCGCGACGAAATCGGTAGCGACCTCGTACCCGATTACATGACGTCAGTGCAGGACGGCGCTTTCTACGGTTGGCCCTACAGTTACTACGGCGCGCACGTCGATGAGCGCATCAAGCCGCAGCGCCCGGATCTGGTCGCAAAGGCGATCGTGCCCGACTACGCGCTCGGCCCGCACACTGCATCGCTCGGGCTCACGTATTCGCAGAACGGCTCGACGCTGCCGGCGAATTTCTCGAGTGGCATGTTCATCGGCCAGCACGGCTCGTGGAATCGCAAGCCGCACAGCGGCTACAAGGTGATCTACGTGCCTTTCGCGGACGGTCGTCCGTCGGGCGGTCCGGTCGATGTGTTGACGGGCTTTTTGTCCGCTGATGGCGAAGCGTATGGGCGGCCGGTCGGCGTGGTGTTCGACAAGCCGGGGGATTTGCTCGTCGCTGACGATGTAGGCAATGTGGTGTGGCGGGTTGCGGGAGCGCATTGACTGGCGCACTCCGGACGTTTCGTGCAAACGAGTATGTTCTTTACATTGCCGCAAGTCTTGTCTAGCCTCGTCGGTTCGCTCGGAGCAGGCGAATCTGGGGAGGCGATGCATGGCAACGCCGGACAAGGTATTCAAGCAGACGTGCGCCTGGTACAAGGCGTCGATCACGCGCGTGATCGACGCAAACGTGGCCGCAGCGACGCTCCCCGCCGCGAAGCGCTCGCAGGTCGAACAACTGCTCTGGCAAGCCATCGGCTTTCTTCCCGCCGCTCCGCCGCCCGCCGAGCCCGATCTCGCAGCTTTCCGACCCACGGGCGCCAACGCCGCGTCACTGGCGCGCGCCGCTGAGGCCATCGCCGAAGCGCTGGCCGCGCTCGGCTACATCAAGCAAGGCGTCGAGGCCGCTGGCAACCCGGCTGCGGCGCTGGCGTTGATCGGCCCGGTGATGCGGCAGATCGATGCCTTCACTTCCGATCAGGCAGGCAGCCGTTACCCTAGCGCATTCGCGATCGGCAAGATGCTGTTGGTGCTGAGCGGCGATGCAGAGGGCGACCCGCCCGCCGGTCACGAGGCCGACCGGATCGCGGCGCTGCTCGGCGCGGCTTCCCCCGCTGAAGTCGCGGATGCCCAGGCCGCGATGGGGATGGTGAGCCTACTGGTGGGCTGCATGATCGATCGCTCGTTCACCGCGCCGAGCTCGGCGTCCTCGACCGACTGGCAGCCGCAAGGGCTGCCCAACTTTGTCAATCCGCTCGCGCTCGCGTTCGCCGGACCGGGCGGCGTGGGCGGCATCGGCGGCAAGCTCGAGATCGACGAGCCGTCGAACGCGCTCAAGGCGGCACTGCGGCTCGCGTTCAATCAACCGAAGACTATCGGCGGAACCGACTTCACTCTCGGACTGACCGCATCGGCCGGTGTCAACGTTCTCCTGCCGATCGCATTGCCCGCCGCGACCAAGGTCAGCGGCGCTTACGAACTCGGCATCGAGCTCAAGCGTTCCAGCGCCGCGGGCGCTCTCGTGATCGGCAGCGATGCTTCGAGCGCCAAGCTTTCGATCGGCGAGCTCGGCATCGCATTGAAGCTCAACAAGGACGGGCCTGCGCTCCAGTTCTTCGCGCGCAATGCCAAGGCGACCATCAAGCCCGACGATCTCTTCCTGAAGCTGATGCTCGGCGACGGCATCACGCTGGGCTTCGATGTCGCGGCGCAGGCCGATCGCGCGGGAAAATTGCGACTCGTCAACGGCACCGGCCTGCATGTGAGCCTGCCCGCGCCGACCTTGCCCACCGGACCGTTCAAACTGCAGCTGATCAACCTCGGGCTCGATCCGGTGGATGGCAAGTTCAGCCATTTGAAGGCTGAGCTGTCGGCATCGTTCGGCGTCGAGCTCGGGCCCTTCCAGGCCTCGGTCGATCGGCTCGGCATCCTGCTGGATCTGGACATCGCCAACAACGCGGCGCCGTTCAAGTTCGCGTTCAAGATGCCGAACGGCATCGGCCTCGCGCTCGACGCCGGCATCGTCAAGGGCGGCGGCTATCTCGCGGTGGATGCGAACGGCTACGCGGGCGTACTTGAGTTGAAGATGCTCGCGGTCGGCGTCAAGGCGATCGCGATTCTCAACACGCATTCGGAAGCCGGCTTCTCGCTGTTGCTGTTGATCTTCGGCCAGTTCCCACCGATCCAGTTGTCGTTTGGTTTCACCCTGACGGGCGTGGGCGGCCTGATCGGCGTGCAGCACACGGCGAGCCCGACCGCACTTTCGCTTGGCATAGGCAACGGCTCTCTCGATGCCGTGCTGTTTCCCGACAATCCGGTCGCGAACGCGCCACAGATCATCAACACGCTGCGCACGCTGTTCCCGGTCAAGCGCGGCGGCTTTATCATCGGGCCGATGCTCGAACTCGGCTGGGGTTCGCCGAGCCTGGTCACGGTGCGATTGGGTCTTCTCATCGAAGCCGGTCAGTTGACGCTGCTCGGTCAGGCGATCGTGCAGTTGCCGCCGCTGGTTACGGCCGATCTCGCGCTGCTTTATCTGCGCCTCGACTTCGTCGGCTCGGTGGTGTTCGATCCCTTGCGCATCGCGTTCGACGCCAAGCTCGTGCACTCGCGCGTGGCTTTCATCACGATCACCGGACAGTTCGCGTTTCGCGCGCAGTTCGGCAATCAGCCGACCTTCCTCATCAGCGCGGGCGGCTTTCATCCGAGCTTCAGGGAAATTCCGTCGGACATTCCGGTTCCCTTCGACCGCGTCGGCGCGAGCTTCGATATCGGCTTCGTCGGCGTCTCGTACAAGGGTTATTTCGCGATCACGTCGGCCACCATCCAGGCCGGCGCCGAAGTGCGCATGTGGGCCGATATCGGCATCGCGAGCATCGAGGGCGGATACGGCTTCGATGCGATCTGCTACCTCGTGCCGAAGTTCTATTTCGAGATCGATCTGTACGCCTATCTGGCGGTGCATGTGTTCGGGCACGACTTCGCCGCGATCCATCTCGACGGCAAGCTGGCGGGGCCGGGACGCTGGCACATCGCCGGCAATGCGACGGTCGAAACGCCGTGGCCGCTGCCCGACTTCTCGCTGCACATCGATCAGGCATGGGGCAGCGATCGCGCTACGCCGCAGATCACGGTCAACGTCGCCGAAGCGCTCGTGAAGGAGATCAACAAGACCGGCAACTGGAGCGCCCAGTTGCCTCGCGGCGGCGAGAGCTATCTGAGCCTGGCCGAGATCAAGGACATCGCGTCCGACGCCGATGTGCTCGCACATCCACTCGGCACGCTGGTGTTCCAGCAGAAGCTGGTGCCGTTCGATTTGCGAATGGACAAGGCAAGCGGCAGCGCGATCGATGGCGCCAATGAATTCGGCGGAGCCGCGTTGAAGCTCTCGCAGGAGGTTGACGGCGAGCCGGCGTCCGTACCGAGACTCCCCCCGGCCTCGACCCGCAGCGACTTCTTCGCGGCCGCGCAGTTTCTCGAGATGTCGCAGGACGACCGGCTCGCCAAGCCCTCGTTCGAGTCCTTCACCGCCGGCTATGAGGTCGGCAACGATCAATACGAGTTGGGTGAAGTCTTCGCGGAAGTGCTCAACTACGAAGAGGCCGACCTCGGCGCCGAGCGCGCCGTGAAGAAAAAGAAAGGGCGCGTCGGGCTTGGTCTTTACGTCGAGGCCATGCACGGGCCGATGCTCGCTTTCGGGTCGGCCGGCCGGTCGACTCTGCGCGATCGCGCGTTGGCGCAACCTGCGCAATCGACGGCTTTGCGCATCAATCCGCCGCCGGTCGCGGTTGCCGACAAGTCGACGCTTGCAGTCGCCGCCGGCGGTCAGATCTATTCGAGCGTGTGGAAGGCCGATCAGGCGCGCACTGCCAACACGAGCGTCGCGGTCGCCAGCCTGCACATCGCTGAACTTGCGGAGCTGGCCGCATGAAGCGAAGGACGAGGGCCCCCTTCAGGGGATCGGCCCGCGTAATGCGGCCGTACCAGCGACGCGGCGCGGCCTCGAATCGCACGATAGATACGGAGCTGGCATGACGATCCCCTATCGCTTCGCGCCGTGGGCACGACGCGGACTGGCGCGCGCGCATGCCAACCCCGACGCCGCCAACGCACCGCTCGCAACCCGCCCGCGCATCAACGTGGGCCTCACGCTGCAAGCCAAACGAGACGGCGTCGCAACCACCGTGGTGTCGGGCACCGTCAACCTTGCGCTCTACGGACCGGCCGACGTGATCGGCATCGATCAGCGTCTGATCGTTCGCACCGATCCCAAACCCGACGTCACGAATTTCGAACCCAACTATCTGGCGATCGTCGATTTCGATCCGCCTGATTTCCCGTGGCTGCTGACGTCCGCGCGCGCCAACGACACGCAGCATCTGCGACCTTGGCTGGTGCTGGTCGTGGTCGAGCGCGCTCAGGTCGCGCCGCCGTCGCTCGTCGCGGGTCGGCCTCTGCCTTCGATCAAGTTGACGAGCGCGCAGGTCAAGAGCGAGTTACCCGATCTGGGCGAGTCGTGGCTGTGGGCGCACACGCAGGCGATATCGGAAATCGTGGCCGACAGCGCAGTTGTCGCCGACACGTCCGAGCAAAGAAAGCGACTGATCCAGGACCATCACGACCAGCTCTCACGCGAGATGAACGCCTCGCCGGCGCGCAACATTTCGCGGTTGATCTGTCCGCGCCGTCTCGAGCCGCAAAAGCGCTACGTTGCGTGCGTGGTTCCCGCCACCGATGGCGGTCGCCTGCGCGGGCTCCACCAACCGTTTGCCGGCGACAAGCTCGGTCCCGCATGGACACGCGCGCAGGTGGACGATCTGGAACTGCCTGTCTATTACCACTGGGAATTTTCGACCAGCCCCGAAGGCGACATCGAGTCCCTGGCGCGCCTTATACGCACGCCGCAAAAATACGCCGGCGACGCGGACCTCATCGGGCAGCTCGAACACATCGGCCAGCAAGTCGTCACCGTCGATGGCGATCATCTGCTCTACGACGGAAAAATCGCGGGCCGTACCGTGTTCGAAGGCGCGATGGTTTCGCTCAACTTCAGACCCGAACCCGAAGACGAGTTCAGAGACAAGCTCGTGACTATTCTCAACAGCGGACACGATACCGGCCCGCAAGGCGCACCTGCAGCCGACAAGGTTCCCACGCTCTCGCCGCCCATCTATGGAGAGCATGCGGCCAAGCGCCACGTCGTCGATGGCAGTCGCATGAAGAGCGATTGGCTCAACGGTTTGAATCTGCAGCCCCGCTATCGCCTCGCGGCCGGATGGGGCGCCGAAGTCGTCCGGCAAAATCAGGACGAGTTCATGCAAGCCGCGTGGGAACAGGTCGGCGAGGTGCTCGCGGCCGAGCGCGCGTTGTCGCTCGCGCGCCTGTCGCACGATGTCTTGAAACGCATCCAAGCGCGCCATCTCGACCGGCTGTCGCCCGAGCGTCTGCTCGCGGTGATGGCGCCATCGCGCGCACGCATCAAGCTCGCGCCCGATGAGAGTCTCTACGGCCGCATGGCCGGCGCCACCTTGCCGCAGGAATTGTTCGATGGCGCGATGCGCAGACTGACCAGCGCGCGGCGACCGACATTCCGGATGGCCCAATGGCGCGAGCGCAATCTCGCTGCGCTCGCGCGTCCGTCGATCACGCTGCAGATGAACGCTCTGGTCGCGACCTTCGCCAATGCATCGAAGAACCTCGACGCGATCGATCCGAATCGCTTCGTCCCCGACGGCTTGACGGGGAGCCGCTCATACGATGCCGTGCCGCTGCCGGCGAATCTCGCGACGCTGGTCGATCTGAAGTTGCATATCGGCCTGGACGTCACGATGACGGGTGCGCAGCTCAAGGCGATTCAGCAACAGAACGTGGCGCTTCGCAAGGAGGCGCTGGCGACGAAGAAGACGCCGCCCGCCATGGGCGACGTGTGGCACGAGGGTCTTCTGACCGAGACGCATGCGCGGCGTTTCGCCGAGCTTCAAAGCCTGTCCTCGCAACCGCTCGAAGGCGACATCGCTCGCCTGATTCAACAAAGCAGCAAGCGCGGCACCGAGGGCGTGCTGCTGTCGGTACAGGACGGCAAGGTCACGAGTCAGGCGCTGCGCATCGATGCCCGCAGCGGCGCGTTGAAGGCGTATGGCTCGGCCCTCACCGCGACGCGCGGCGGTCGCGCGGTCAAGGGCGCGCGGCTCGCCGCGAGCACGATTGCAGCAGTGCCGCGTGGCGCGCTCAAGCTCTACGGCAACACCGCCGTGTTCACCAGCCTGCCGCCATCGACCCTCGGGCAAGGCGGCGAGGCCGTCCACATCGGACTGGCCGGTCCCGGCGATTTTTCGATCGTCAAGGATCGGGTCGGAGGCGATGGCGTTTTGACCATCACAATGCCGCCCGCGTTGAAGGATCGCGCGACGCTGGGCCGTTATTCCGACGCATTCAGGAACTACCGGGATATGGTCGCGCCGCCTGCGGCTTCGGTGATCACGCTGACCGCAGTCGACTTCGCGACCGCGGCCGCAGCAGCCGCGCTGCGCTCGCGCGCCGATCCCGCGCAGACCGTGCCGGCGCGTCTGGCCAGCATGCTGACGCTCGGCGGACAGAGCCTTCCGTGGACCGGCGGCGCGTTGTCGAACGCCTTCATCGGCACGCGTCTGGACCCGAAATCGATCGTGTCCCAGCGCTACAGCATCCCGCGCACCTTCGATCGCGTGATGGCGTATCCGCATCTGCTGACCCCCTTGTCGCGCAAGCTCGAGAAGCTGGCTCCCGAAGTGTTTCTGCCCGGCGTTGGTGTGCTCCCCAACAACTTCATCATGGCCTTGCAAACCAATCCCCGCTTCATCGAAGCGCTGATGCTCGGCGCCAATCACGAGATGGGTCGCGAGCTGCTGTGGCAGGGCTTTCCGACAGACCAGCGCGGCACGCCCTTCCAGCATTTCTGGCAGCGGCTCGATCCCAAGGTCGACATCGAGCAGATCGATCATTGGAACGACCGGCCTCTGGGCGCACAACGCGAGGAAGACTCGATGCTGGTGCTGTTGGTACGCGGGCAATTGCTCGAGCGTTTTCCAACGCTTTCGGTCTATGCGTATCCGTTCGAACCCCTCAATCGCGCCGACACGAGACCGGGCGCCACTGCCCCCCACAAGGACGGCGTGGATCCCGAAATGATCCCTTCGAAAATGATCTTTCCGGTCCTGCGCGGTCACCTCAACCAGGACATCAGCTACATCGGTTTCCCGATCGATCCGAACCCCGAAAATATCGTGAACTACTTCTTCATCATCGAAGAGCACATGACCGAGCCGCGCTTCGGTTTCGATGAGCCCGATCCCGATCCCCAGCACGTCGACGAGGGAAACCCCCATGGGTGGCTCGACATCGACTGGAAGGAAGTCGACGTCAGGGGCGGCAAGTATTTCGGAAGCGGGCAACTCAAGCTGGCCTCGCCTGCGACGGGCGATCGCTGGATCGATCCGCATGCGGCGACCGTCGCCGATGCCCTGCTGCAACGGCCCTTTCGCGGCTACTGGAAGGGCGAGCAATTGAAGATGCCGAAGCCACCGCCGAAATAGTCAGCGCTTCCAACCAGCACGACCAGCGCACGAACCAACCAGGACGCGAGCCATGCCCCGCATCGATCTCGATTTGAGCAGCCTTGAGGCGGCGCGCAAGTTGCTGCAGCAATCGATCGCGGATCAACGCGCGCTCGACCTGCAGTTGACCAACGACAAGGCCGAGCTCGACGCGGCGGTGGCTGCCGGTGAATCACCCAACTTCACGGTGCCGATTCAGGTGCGCATCGAGGAGCGCAGCGCCGAGCGCTCGGCGCTGGTCGGCAAGCAACGCGAACTTCAGGCGCGCATCGATGCCCTCGCCAACGGCCTGTTGCTGCAACAGGACCCGGAGCGCATGGCCGCGAGCATGGACGGGCATCAACCGATCGCGTTGTTGCCGATGCGCATCGAGACGCGCTATTTCCCGCAGCCGAAAAATCTGGTCGATCGCCTGCGCATTCGCGTCTATCCCGATGACGTCAACACCATCGAGCACGTGCCCGCCCTGACGCCGGCGGAACAGCAGGGCGGCGCCGAATACTGGACCGCACGCTTCACCCATCACGATGACGAAGCCGCGCGCGTGCTGCGCGACCTGACGCTTGCCTTCGGCCGCGGCCGCGCCGCGTGGATCGTGCGCGTCATGACGCCCGACAACGCCATTCCCGCGGCGGATGCCGACCCGCAACTGGAAAATCATCCGCAGTTTCCCAAGAACGAAGTCATCGATGCGCGCGCCAAGACCACGCGCGCGGTATTGCTGCCCGATCGCTGGTGCGCGATCGGCTATGCGTCAGGCCGGCGCGAAGTGTTTCGCAAGTGGGGCGAGCGCATTCCCGACGAGTTGCTGCTCTCCCCCGATTGGCTCTCGACCGACGACCCCGAAGCCATGCTCGGCGGCGAGCGCGCGTGGCTGGTCGATTTCGATGCCGCACTTGTCAAGGGGATGGCGATCGAAATCACGCAACGCGAGGTCAACGAGTTCGCGTTGCGTCATCACTCGCCGCTGAAATTCAATCTCGCAAACGACACGCTCGAGCGTCTGGTGATCGTCGGCCTCGAATGGACCAAGAGCGCGGAAGACAGCGCGGCCGACCTCGCGGATCTCTTCGCCGCGCATCGCGATTCCAGCGGTCTGGGCTTCGTGCCCCTCGGCACACCGACCAACAACACCGAGGCCGCGCCTGCGGGCTACAGCCCCAGCCACGAGCGCATACCGCCGGCTCCTCCCGCGTCCGGCGCGGCATTGCCCAATGAGCAGGACGCGCTGCAACTGTTGAGGTGGGCGTTGGGCATCGCACCCGAGACCCTGCCCGCGGACAACATCGCCAATGCGCATCTGGCCGAGCAGCGCACCGCGCTGCACATGATGAACGCTCTATGGCGCGGAACCTTCGGTCATTACCTGAGCGAGCTCTGGGGCCTGCCGCGCGGCGATGATGGAAACCCGAGAAAGCCGACGATGTATGGCTTGCGTCGTTATGCGGTGGCCCATGTGCGCCCGACCGGCGCACTGCCTATCGTGCGCATCCACAAGCAGCCCTACGGAATTTTGCCGGTGGTCGGCAGGCGCTTCGTCGATCCGGGCGGGTCGGTGGTCGAGACCAGCATCGCGAAGGTCGTCGGCGTGTTGCGTCCGATGTGGGAAATCGCGAGCGCCGCGGTGCCGCTGATGAAGGATGGCAACGTCCTCAAGGCCAAGGACATCCTGCAGATGGCGCCGTGGTCGCAACAAGCGTTCTATCGCGACAAGGAAGCCGACAAGAACTTTTGCAGTACATCGCGGCTCGTTCCCGATCCACCGCCATCGCCCCGCGAAATACTCGTCAAACAAATTCTCACGGCCGTGGGCGTGAGCGACTTCGCGTCGGTACACATCTTCGGCTGCAGCGACTTCCGCATCGATCCTCCCTACACACACGCCGAACTCGCGGGCGTGCCGTGGGTGCTCGCCGACGACAAGAATCCCATCAAGGAGGCGCCCGACGATGCGACTCTCGCAGCGCCGCACAACAACTATCTCGAGGCGATCGCCAAGCTGTCGATCGAGCGACTCGCGCTGGCAGCGTCCGATCTCTACCGCAGCCAGTCCGGGCCTTCCCTGCTGGAAGCCTTGATCTCGTACTCGGTGCAAAAGGAACAGGGCGATGCGGCCGAGACTTACGGCATGTACAGCGGAGCGATCGACAAGGTCCTTTCGACGGCGACGACCCGCATGCCGTATGTTGAAGCTGCACTCGAGAACGAAGCGATGTTCACGGTGCAGACCCACAAGGAATTGATGAACGTGTCGATTGCATCGGTGACGGGAACGACGACGTTGGGCGACCACATCGCCAACGCGTTCGTGGGACGGTCGCTTGCGATCGGGCAAGGTCATGCGGTCTTCGCCGCCACCGACCTCGTCGGCCTGGTCGCGGATCTCGACCCTCCGGTGCGCGATCTGGGCACCGTCAACGCCAGCCTCGACTATCTTTCGCGCCGCACGGTCGGCGAACTGAACATCGCATTTCGCAGCACGCTCGATACGTTTTCGTATCGGCTCGATGCGTGGATCGCGGCGCGCGCGCATCGAAGGCTCGAACAGATGCGCGACCGAAAACCCGGCGGCATCTATATCGGCGGCTTCGCGTGGGTGGAGAACCTCAAGGCCGATTCGCGCCCCGACAGCGAGGGCCACTTGCTCGCACCGTCACCGGGTCAGGCGGCAAGCGCGGCGATCATGCGCAGCGGCTTCATGGCCAATCACGAACAAGGGGTTTTCGATATCGCGCTCGACTCGCATCGCACGCGGCGCGCACTCGACATCCTGCAGGGTCTCACGCGCGACCAGCCGCTTGCGGCGCTCTACGGGTACCGCATCGAGCGTGGTCTGCGCGATGCCTTGCTCGGCAAGTTCATCTGGCCGTTGCGCATGGCGTTTCCATGGCGACCCGCGGGCGCAGAACTAAACGATGAGCCGAAGGAAGCCGTCGGCGCGCGCGACGTGGTCGATGGCAGCGCCTTGATGGAAGCATGGGAGAACGGCACGCCCGCGGTTCGCACACGTCTCGAGGCTGCGCTGAAGTTCATCGGACAACTGCCGCCGAGCGCAGACGACACGAAGAAACTTGCGGCAGTCATGCAGAACGCGCTCGATCTCAAGGACAGCGTGAGCGATCTGTTGATGGCCGAAGGCACGCATCAGATCGTGCAGGGCAATCTCGAACGCGCGGGCGCGGCGATGGCGATCGTCGACAAGCAGTCGCTACCCATCGAGACTCAGGTCAATCGCACGCCGCGCGGCGGCGCGAGTTATACGCAGCGGCTCGCCGTGTTGTGCCCCGAGCCTGCCCGGGGCTGGCCGGAAGACCGACGCTCGAGCGCCGAACCCGGCGTCAATGCGTGGTTGGCGAAGATGCTCGGCGACCCCGCGCGCTATCGCTTCGTCGCGCACGTGCATCGGCGCGATCCCGAAGCCCGCGCCGACGATGCGCGCGACCGGATCGACGTCGAGCCTGTTGTCGTCGCATGGAACGCGCTCGGCTTGTCTCCGCTGTCGGCGGTGATGATGGCCGGCAGCGTGTCCACGCCGCGTCTGTCGGGCGGCAAAGAATCCGGCGAGACCGGCTTTCGCAGCGCGCTCGTCGCGGCACTGACGCACAACCTCGCGGACCCCGCAGCGGTGATCGGCCTCGACATTCAGCAGGAAGGCGATGCGCCCGACACGCTCGGTCTGGGCGACTTCGAAGCCCTGGCGATGACCTTGAAGGGCGTGCTCGACAAGTCGCGGCCGGTCACGCGCAAAGACCTCGTGCGACCCGACGATCCCATCGAGAGGACCCTGCAGGACGATGCGATTGCACACGGCGTGTCGCCCGACGAAGGCGAATATCCCGGCGTCGATCTGATCGAGATCGAGACGCGGGCCGACGAGTTGGTCCTCAAGTTCGACGTGGCCGGTCAGGCCTTGCTTGCCTCGGTGGGCGCCGACGCGTTGCTTGCCGCGCTCGCGGATTTCACCGACATTCTTCCGCCATCGGCGTGGCCGGCAGAAGTGCTCGCGATCGATGCACGCAACGCCGACCCGGCCGGGCGCGACGCGCGCGCGACCGCAGCAGTGCCCGCACTACAGACATGGTTCGATGCAAGACTCGAGGCCGTCAATGCCGGTCCGCCGCTACTCGACAAGAAAGTACCGGCGACCCACGCGCAACGGGTTCAGCATGCGATCGATCGCATCAAGCTTGTGCTTGGCAAGGACTTCCCGGTACTGCCGCGTTGCAGCCTCGGCCCGTATGCAAGCGGCTTCAACGCATCGCTCGCCGAACAGGACGCGCTGACTGTCGGGGATCGGTGGTGCGTCAACGGATGGCTCACGCGCATGGCGCGCGTGCGCGATGGAAGCGATCGCTTTGCGGCCGCGATGTCCGCGCACGAGGCGCTATGCGAGCCGGCGCATGAGGGCGACTTCAAGCTCGTGCAATTCCCCTATCGCGCCAAACAGATCTGGGCGGCGCTGCCCGAAGCCTGGCGCGAAGATGCGGGCACGCCGTTCGATCCGACGCAGGCGCCCGAAGAGCTGCACGACTTTCTCGCGGCACGGCCGGGTGCGCCTTACAAGGACATCCATCGCGCCGCGCCCGATCTGGCGATCGCGTTTCACACGCCCGGCGGCCTCGACGGACTGGACAAGGATCAGCGAATCGCGGGCATGGTCTGCGACGAATGGCCCGAGTTCGTTCCCGATCCGTTCCAGACCGCGGGCATCGGCTTTCATTACGACGCGCCGGGTGCCCGGCCGCCGCAGAGCATTCTTCTGGCGTTGCCGCCGCGACTCGATCAGGACGCGTGGGACTTCGACGATGTCGTCGATGTGATCCACGAAGCCTTCGATCTCGCCCGCCTGCGCGGCGTGAGCCCGAAAGAATTCGGCGGTGGGCTCGGCGCCCTGCTGCCCGCCAGCTATCTGCCGCAGACCTACACCACCGATCTGCCGAGCGTGCAATTGCTCGAGATGCAGCGCGAAGCGCGCAAGCGTTTCGCGTCGTCGTCGCTGAGCAAGGGCGCCGCGTTGACGCTCGGAAAAGTCTGACGGGTCGGGAGACGACGATGGCCTATTACTTCAGCAAGGACAAGGCGTCACTCCGGATCGTTCACGAGAAAATTCCCTCGATCACCGGCGCGACGCGACTCGAAACCCTGCCGACCTCGATCGGCATGTTGACGGGGCTTCAGGCGCCGCTCGGCGACCCGCTGTGGATGCTGTCGCGTCAATGGCAGTTCAACGAATTCCAGGGCGAAGACGCAGGCACGCCGCTGCGCATCCGGTTCAATGTGCGCGGCACGGCGATCGATGCATTTCGTTCCGGGGCCGACGATCAGGGACAGTGGACATCGCTCGATGATGTGCAGGCCGGCGCCCGCGGCGTCCCCATCGAAACGCGCGTCGAGGCCGAAGCCGTGTGGCGCGGGCACCCGCGCTTGTGCGGCGAAGCCGGCATGTATGCGCTGCGGATGGCGAGTGATTCGGTACGCGCCAAGCTGCTGGCTGCCTATCCGCTGGGGCTCGAGCAGCCCAGCGATCCCGACGCCGATCAGGCCGGTCTGTTGTGGTCCGTCTTGTTCAATCATCGAACCATCGACACGATCGAACTGGCCCGCGACCTGCGACAGCTCAAGGGTGCGGGCAATGAGAGCGACGTCCCCGCAAGATTGAATCTCGATCCCGCTGACGACCCGGGTGCGTGCAGGGCGATGCTTGAGCGCTGGCTCGCGTGGCTCGATGCGCTCGTCTTCGAAGGCGACGGCGCACGGCCCGATGCAACCAATCCCTCGTGGCAGCGCAACCGCATGGAATACGCATTCTCGCTGCGGGCGGGCGACGTCGCGTTGCGCGCGGACGAATACACTGATGGTCATCTCGACTGGGATGACTTTCGCGCGAGCGCGCCCGATCAGCCGGTCGAGCGCATCGAGCAAGTGTTTTCGGTCGCAGCACGCCATCCTTCGCCGGTTCGATATCCCGGCATGCCGGCCGAACGCTATTGGGAATTCGAAGACGGCAACGTCAACTTTGCCGGCGCCGAAGCGGGCATCACCGATCTGTTGCGGATGTGCGTGACCGAGTTCGCGCTGACCTTCGGCAACGACTGGTTCGTCGTGCCGGTGCGCTTGCCAGTCGGATGGCTCTACCAGGTGAACGACTTCGTGATCACCGACAGCTTCGGCATCGCCTCGTCGGCGAACGCGATCGAGAAACCCGACGGCATGCAGTGGACCATGTATTCGCTCACCGCCGATGCGAATCTGCAGGGGCGCGTGCAGCATGCGATGCTCCTGCCCGACAGCCTCGACGGGGTTCAGGAAGGCGCGGTGCTCGAAGAGACGCTGCTCGCGCGCGACGAGATGGCCAATCTCGCCTGGGCGATCGAGAAGAAGGTGCAAGGTGTTTCGGGCGAGCCGCTCGATCGCGATCTCGAAGCGCGAGCCCTCGCCTTCCAGCAGCAGATTGCTCTCGATAAGCAGCCCGACAGTCCGCAACTGATCTATCGGCTCGCGACGCCAGTGCCTGCCAACTGGACGCCGCTGTTGCCGGTGCGCGACCCGGCCCTGAACTTGAACGACCCGCTGGCGATCCGCCTCGCGCGCGCGGGCATGAAGCGCTTCTATCCCGATGCGACGGTCGAGGTCATGGGCGGGGACGTCGATCCTCACTACGCGGACTTCCTCGCTCTGCTCGACAAGCAGACTCACTTCATCACGAAGTTGCCGGTCGCGGACGGCTTGCGCACCTATGTCTTCTATCCGCGCGGATGGCTGTTGCGTCGCGACCCCGATCGGCCGATCGATCCGCTGGACCCCGAAGACAAGCTGGTCATCGAAGAGGAAGAGGTGCCGCGCATCGGCGCGACCTTGAAGCGCAAGTTTCAATACGCGCGCAGCAGCGACGGCCGCAGTTGGCTATGGATAGGCCGCAGCAAGATCGCGGGCCGCGGCGAAGCCGCGAGTCATTTGCGATTCGATGTAGCGGTGAAGAAGATGCGCTAGCCCGCACTGTCGCGCGCAGCATCGTCCATGCCCGTCGAACTCGCATTCGAAGAATCGGGCGACGGCTCGCCCGTCGTGGTGATGCACGGGCTCTTCGGATCGAGCACCAACTGGCGTCGCATCGCGCGCGCTCTCTCGAATCGACATCGGGTGATCAGCGTGGACTTGCGCAATCACGGCCGCTCACCGTGGGCCGCGACGATGTCGTATCGCGAAATGACCGAAGACCTGATTGCACTGATCGACAGTCTCGGCTTGCAGAAGCTCGACGTGCTCGGACACAGCATGGGCGGCAAGGTCGCGATGGCGCTTGCGCTCACCGAGCCGCAGCGCGTCGGTCGGCTGATCGTGGTGGACATCGCGCCGATCTCCTACGGCGATCGCTTCTCCTCATACACGCAGGCGATGCGCGGCATCGACACGATGGCCGCGACCAGTCGCGACGAAGTGCAGCGCGCGTTGAATCGAAGCATTCCCGACGCAGGCACGGTCGGCTTCCTGATGCAGAACCTGGTTCGACACAACGAGCAATACGACTGGCGCATCAACCTGCCCGCGTTGTCGTCCGCGATGGGCGAACTCGGCTCCTTCCCCCCCGAGCTCGAAGGCATGGTCTTCAACGGCCCGACGACGCTGATCACCGCCGCGCGTTCCGACTACGTGTCGCACGAAGACCGCGCCCTGTTTCGCGACTACTTTCCGAAAGCACGCTTCGTCGATATCCCCGATGCGGGGCATTGGGTGCATGCCGATCGCCCAGAAGAATTCGTCGCCGCGGTTCGCGAAGCGCTCGGAGATTCGTGATCGGACGAGCCGCGTGAACGGCAAAAAAAAAGTTGTCGCCGGCACGTGAATCGAGGCTAAATGCCGAAAGCTCGGCCGAAAGCTCGTCCGATAGTTCGCGACGCTCGGCAAGTGCAGGTTGATCTCGGAGACCACCATGGCGGCAGCGCAATCCGGCCTAGACACGTCCACCGTCGGTTCCCGCGGCACTCTCTACTATCGACACCGATTGCCGGTGCGCATCATGCACTGGATCAACGTGATCGCATTGACGATCCTGTTAATGAGCGGCCTGAACATCTTCAACGCACACCCCTCGCTTTACTGGGGCAAGTCGTCGTACAGCGGCAAGCCGGCGATCGTCGAAATCAAAGGTGAAGAGGACGCCGATGGCGAAACGGTGGGCACCACGAAAATCTTCGGACACACCTTCGACACCACCGGCTTTCTCGGCGCGTCGAACAACAGTCAGGGCGATCCGGTGGCGCGCGGCTTTCCGTCGTGGCTCACGATTCCGGACGATCAATGGCTGTCGATGGCGCGCCGCTGGCACTTCTTCTTCGCCTGGATCCTGGTCATCAACGGCCTTTGCTACATCGGCTATTCGATTGCGAGCCGGCATCTGTCGCGCGATCTCGCGCCGCATGATGGCGAGCTGCGCACCATCGGCCAGTCGATCGTCGATCATCTCAAGTTCAAGCATCCGACCGGTGAAGCGGCCAAGCATTACAACGTGCTGCAGAAGCTCACCTATCTGCTGGTGATCTTCGTATTGCTGCCGCTGATGATCCTGATGGGTCTGGCCATGTCGCCCGGCCTCGACACGGCGATCCCGGGTTGGGTCGACGTATTCGGCGGACGGCAGTCGGCGCGAACCCTGCACTTCGTCATTGCGTGGTTGATCGTCGCGTTCGTTCTGGTCCATGTGTTCGAAGTCATCATCAGCGGACTGTGGAACAACTTGCGTTCAATGATCACAGGACGGTATCGAATCCCTGCGCGGGTCCGGACGCGGGCTCCCGAACGAACCGTGAACACCAAAGACCATCATGAACCACCCCGATAAGCTGACACGGCGCCAGATGCTCGTGCGCACCGTGGGAGGTGCGAGCGCAGCGCTGCTCGCCGGTTGCGACAAGTTGTCGCAGACCTCGTGGGCGCCGAAGATTCTGAGCGCGGGCGAGAACATGAATCTCTCCGCGCAGCGCCTCGTCCTCACGCGCAAGTCGATGGCCGAAGAGTTCGACCCATCCGACCTGTCGCCTGAATTTCGCAGCAACGGAACGGCGATGCCGAACAGCAAGCAATACGCCGCGCTTGCCAACGGAGGGTTTGCCGAGTACCGCCTGAAAGTCGATGGCCTCGTCGAGCAGCCCGCCAGCCTGTCGCTCGCCGATGTGCGTGCGCTGCCCAGCCGCACCCAGATCACGCGCCACGATTGCGTAGAAGGCTGGAGCGCGATCGGCAAGTGGAAGGGTGCGCGTCTGGGCGCCTTGCTCGAGACGGTGCGGCCCAAACCCCAGGCGCGCTACGCGGTGTTCCATTGCGCCGATCCGCAGCAGGCCGATGGCAGCAGTCCCTACTACGAGAGCGTCGATATGGAAGACGCCTTTCATCCGCAGACCATCCTGGCCTACGAGCTCAACGACAAGACGCTGCCGATCGCCAACGGCGCTCCGCTGCGCATGCGCATCGAGCGGCAACTGGGCTACAAGATGGCCAAGTACGTGATGCGCATCGAGCTTGTTGAAAGCTTCGAAAAAATCGGCGGCGGCAAGGGCGGCTATTGGGAAGACCAGGGATACGAGTGGTACGCGGGCATCTGAACATGCATAAGGGGAATCGCATGGACCATGGCGCAACGGGTAAACGGCCTCTCTACAAGTCGCTCTACCTCCAGGTGATCGTGGCGATCGTGATCGGAATTCTCCTCGGCTACTTCTATCCTCAGACCGGCGAGGCGATGAAGCCGCTGGGGGACGGCTTCATCAAGCTGATCAAGATGATCATCGCGCCGATCATCTTCTGTTCCGTGGTCGTCGGCATCGCGGGAATGGAGGACATGAAGAAGGTCGGCAAGACCGGCGGCTATGCGCTGCTCTATTTCGAGGTGGTCAGCTCGATCGCATTGCTGGTCGGCCTGTTGATCATCAACTTCGTGCAGCCGGGCGTCGGCATGAACATCGATCCAGCCAGCCTCGACACCAAGAGTCTCGCGGCCTATACCAAACCGGGCGCAATGCAAAGCACGACCGAGTTCGTGCTGAACATCATCCCCAATACCCTGGTCGACGCATTCGCGAAGGGAGAGATTCTCGAGGTGCTGCTGATCGCGGTCATGTTCGGCTTCGCGCTTCACCGCTTCGGCGGTCGCGGCACGCTGGTGTTCGACATGATCGAGAAGACCTTGCACGTGTTGTTCACGATCGTCGGCTACATCATGAAGGTCGCGCCGATCGGCGCATTCGGCGCGATGGCGTTCACCATCGGCAAGTACGGCGTCGGCTCGCTCCTGTCGCTCGGCAAGTTGATGGTGACTTTCTATCTCACGTGCCTCCTGTTCGTCTTCGTCGTGCTCGGTTTGATAGCACGCTATCACGGCTTCTCGATCTTCAAGTTCATCCGCTACATCAAGGAGGAACTGCTGATCGTGCTGGGCACGTCATCGTCGGAATCGGTGTTGCCGCGCATGATGGCCAAGCTCGAAAATCTCGGCGTGCAGAAGTCCACCGTGGGTCTCGTGATTCCGACCGGTTACTCGTTCAACCTCGACGGCACCTCGATCTACCTGACGATGGCCGCAGTCTTCATCGCGCAAGCCACCAATACGCCGATGACATTCGCGCAGGAACTGACCCTGCTCGGCGTCCTCGTGCTCACGTCCAAAGGCGCAGCCGGCGTGACCGGCAGCGGCTTCATCGTGCTCGCCGCGACGTTGTCCGCGGTGGGTCACGTACCGGTCGCGGGACTTGCACTGATACTCGGCATCGATCGCTTCATGTCCGAGGCCCGGGCGTTGACCAACCTGGTCGGCAATGGCGTGGCGACGGTGGTCGTGGGCAAATGGCGCGGAGAACTCGACAGCGCGCGCATGCCACGGGTACTCAATCGAGAAACCGACAACGAGGCCGACGAGCCTGAACAGGTTCTCGACGCCGTCGTTGCAAAATCGGTCGCGACGTCCGCCGCGTGACGACACGCCGCGATACCGAGGGCGCGGCAACCGACAGCGGCCTGCATCGCATCGTCATCATCGGCGGCGGTGCGGGTGGTCTCGAACTCGCGACGCGCCTGGGCGACACCCTCGGCAAGAAGCATCGTGCGCACATCACGCTGATCGAGAAAGAGCGCACGCATTTCTGGAAGCCGCACCTCCACGAGATCGCGGCCGGCAGCATGGACGTCGGCGTGCATCAGACCGACTACCTCGCGCAGTCCCATTGGCATCACTTCGCGTACCGGGTCGGCGAGGCAACGCACATCGACCGCAGCGCGCGTCTTGTACACGTCGCCGCGTTCGTCGACGAGGGACAGGAAGAAGTTGCGGGAGCGCGCGCCATTCCCTATGACACGCTGGTCGTTGCGATCGGCAGCCTGACCAACGCCTTCGGCACACCCGGCGTTGCCGAGTACGCGATCTCGCTCGACGACGCGCGACAGGCCGGGCGCTTTCATCGACGGCTGGTCAACGCATGTATACGCGCGCACTCGCAGTCAGGGCCGTTGCAAACGGGTCAACTGCATGTCGCGATCATCGGCGCGGGCGCGACCGGCGTCGAGCTTGCGGCCGAGTTGCGCAACACGACGCGCGTACTGGTTTCATTCGGCCTCGACCGCATCGATGCCGAGAAGGACATACGCCTGATCGTGATCGAGGCCGCCGAACGCATCCTGCCCGCGTTACCCGAGCGCCTCTCGACGGCCGTGAGCGCCTTGCTCGACGAACTCGGCGTGCAGGTGCGCACGTCCGCGCGCGTGGCCGAGGTCTTGCCCGATGGCGTCAAGTTGACGACCGGCGAAATCATTCCTGCGGAGCTCGTCGTGTGGGCCGCAGGGGTCAAGGCGTCCGAAGTGCTCGAACATTTCGACGGGCTTGAAACCAATCGGGCGCATCAACTGGTCGTGGATGCGACCTTGCAAACCACACGCGACGACAACATCTTTGCGATCGGCGATTGCGCGGCGTGTCCGTGGATCGGCCACCGGGGAGACCAACCCGGGCTGACCGTTCCCCCCCGCGCGCAAGTCGCGCATCAGCAGGCGTCGCACATGGTCGGCCAGATTGCGCGGCAACTCGAAGCCAAGCCGCTGGTCGAGTGGCGCTACCGCGACTTCGGCTCGCTGATCTCGCTGGGCGAATATTCGACCGTCGGCAACCTGATGAGCGGACTCGCGCGCGGACTGTCGAAAAGCACGCTGTGGGTCGATGGCCTGTTCGCGCGCGCGATGTATTTGTCTCTCTACAAGATGCACGAGCTCGCGCTGCACGGCTTCTGGAAAGTCGCCCTCGATACGCTCGCACGCATGATCACGCGACGCACCGAGCCGCGCGTGAAGCTGCATTGACGCGGCGCCCGAACGCAGGCGCGCATAGCCGAGTCATCGCGCATCAATGCCGGCCGCCACTCAACAGTTGATGGTCGCGACCGCGACCAACAGGCGCCGCTTGAAATGGATCTCCGCGAGATCGGCGGGTGCACCGTTGACGGTGATAGACGGAAGCGTGACCCACACGTCGTCGGCCGCTTCGGCATCGACCCGCGCTGCGATCCAGTAGTGCCGGTCCGACGACATTGGCCCCATGACGATGCGACCGCCCTCCAGCGGCGTGCCGACCGGCAGCATCAGCTTCCTGACGCCAGGGAGTTCGCTGTAGCTGTTGATGTGCGGCGTGTCGACCTTGCTGACGTTCGGGATCGACGCCTCGAGCACGGGCCGGGAATCGCGGCGATCGATCCGCACGACGTGGTCCCGAAACACCAACGTCTTTCCCGGCGGCACGTCGAAGCGCACCTCCACGAACCCGCGCGTGTCCTGCTCGACCAGCTTCACGATCGCTCGCACGCCTTCGCGCTCCAGAGACACTGCTAGCGGGACGTGCTTGTTGAACGAGCACGTCGAGTACACCAGGCTGCCGGCCGCCTCGTCGGCGACATAGAAATGCATGGGGACCGGCGCGCATGCGGCCAACGCGAGAGCGGCAGTCGCTGCCGCCACGCGCTTCATGATGGATCCAGTTTTCATCGACGCCCTCCGCGCTTTTGCGATGGCGTTCAGTATTCCCGTCGTGCGCCTCGAGCGCGAGGGTTTATGCGCTGGCGTCGCGGCTCGATACCGGAAGTATTGTCATGCGCGACCTCGCTCGCTGCCGAACGATGAGGTCGAACGATGGCGTCGAACGACGGCGGTTCAGAACTTCAAGCCCTTCAGCAACGCCCCGCCCGTTTCGATCGGGTTCTCCCTCGCCTTGGTCTCCTCGCGGCCGACGTAGGTGAAGATGCCGTCGGAGGTCTTGCCGGTCACGTAGTCGGTCAGCTTGGCTTCGTCCATTCCGAAGGCTTTAAATTGCGAGACCTGATTGAGCGCACCGGTCTTCTCGAGCGCCGCCCGAATCAGCGGCAACAGCTTGGCCTTGATCTCGCTGCCGGTGCTCTTCTTCAGATAGTCGGTGGCGCCGGTGTTGCCGCCGCGAAGTATGCCCATTGCGTCGCTGAACGAGACCTTGTCGATCGCCGCGCGAAAGATCGGTTTGGCTTGGCTCGCCGCGGCCTCGGCCGCGCGATTGAGGCCGCCATTGATGTCCCCGGTGAAACCGGCCTTGCTCGCCATGTTCATCAGGTCACCCACGCCCTTGCCCGCTCCGGGCAGCGCGATGCGAATCGCGTCGTCGGACGAGAACGCGCCAGGCCGGGACAAGCGATCGAGCGCGCTGTCGGATGCCTTGCCCAGCATCTCCTTGAGCGCGTTGCCCGACGACGACGCGGTAGACGGCGCGGAAACCTGCGCCGAGGCGGGCGCGACTGTCGCGACGAACGCGAGCGATATGGCAACGAGTGCGGTGCGAAGTAACATGACGGTCTCCGAAAATTGCGGCGCGACCATGCGCCGTGATGCCCATTGACGTTACCACGCCCACGCGTCGCATTGCCGCGTCGCAGAGCCCATGGATCCGATCATTCTCGCCCGCATGCAGTTCGCGGCCAACATGACGTTTCACATCCTGTTTCCGACGATCAGCATCGGACTCGCGTGGAGCTTGTTGTTCTTTCGCTGGCGATGGCTGGTCACACGTAGTGGCGATGGAAAAAGCGGCGATCGCGCGCATGCGCAAGGATGGCTCGACGCCTATCGCTTCTTCACCAAGGTATTCGCGCTGACCTTCGCGCTCGGCGTCGTGTCGGGCATCACGATGAGCTTTCAGTTCGGCACCAACTGGCCGGGCTTCCTGGAAAAGGCCGGCAATATCGCCGGACCATTGCTCGGCTACGAAGTGCTGACCGCGTTCTTTCTCGAGGCGGGCTTTCTCGGCATCATGCTGTTCGGTCACGGCAGGGTCAGCGAGACCGTGCATTTCATCTCGACCTGCTTCGTCGCGTTCGGCACGACGCTGTCGGCTTTCTGGATCCTCGCGCTCGACTCGTGGATGCAGACGCCGGCAGGCTACGAGATCATCGATGGACAATTCCATGCGAGGAGCTGGATCGAGGTGATCTTCAATCCGTCGTTCCCGTATCGGCTGACGCACATGCTGCTCGCGTCCGCGCTGACCTGCGCGTTTCTGCTCGCGGGCCTCGCCGCATGGCAAGTGCTGAAGGGCGTGGGCAAACGTTCGGCGCCGAAGGTGCTTCGCTACGCGCTCACGCTCGCGGCGATCGCGATTCCGCTTCAGATCTTCGTGGGCGACCAGCACGGGTTGAACACGCTGGAATATCAGCCGCAGAAGGTCGCCGCGATGGAAGGCCTGTGGAACACGCGGCGTGGCGCGCCGCTTCTGCTGTTCGCGATCCCCGATCAGAAGGAACGCATCAATCATTTCGAGATCTCCATCCCGAATCTCGCGAGCCTGATCCTCACGCATCACCTCGATGGCGAGGTCAAGGGCCTGAACGATTTTCGCGATCAGCATCCGCCGCCGTTGCCGGTGTTCTTCGCGTTTCGCGTGATGGTCGGCATGGGCGTGTTGATGCTGATCACGAGTTGGTCGGGATGGTGGCTGTACCAGCGGACGCGCTGGCAACCGGACCGGATGCCGCGTCCCATGCTGTGGTTGCTCGCGGGCATGACGTTCTCCGGATGGATTGCGACCGTCGCAGGCTGGTACGTGACCGAGATCGGGCGCCAGCCCTTCATCGTCTACGGCATGTTGCGCACTGCCGATATCGCGTCGACCATTCCGTCGCCGATGATCGTTTTCACGCTCACGATGTATGTGGTGCTTTATGTCGCGTTGATCCTCGTGTACGTCGGCGTGCTCAAGTACATGGCCGAGAAAACCGAAGAGGTGTTGATTGACGAACAACGCGAAGAAGCCGGCACGTCCGTCGGCGCGATGACCTCCGCAGTTCCCTCGGCGCGAGGCGCGTGATGGACGCGATGAGCTTCGACGACATGCTGCCGCTGATCTACATGGCGCTGATGGGCATCGCGATGCTGATCTATGTGATCAGCGACGGCTACGACCTCGGCGTGGGCATGCTGATGCATCGCGCGACCGACGAGGAAAAGGACGTGATGATCGCGTCGATCGGTCCGTTCTGGGATGCGAACGAAACCTGGCTGGTGCTCGGCATCGGCATCCTGCTGGTCATCTTCCCCAAGGCCAACAGCCTGGTCCTCGGAGAACTCTATCTGCCGGTCGCGTTCATGCTGATCGGACTGGTGTTGCGCGGGGTGGCCTTCGACTTTCGCGTCAAGGCGCGCGACACGCACAAGCGCACCTGGGACCGACTTTTCTTCGCAGGCTCCACCATCACCGCGGTATCGCAGGGATGGATGCTGGGACGTTATGTGAGCGGCTTCGGCACGGGTTGGAACTATCCGCTGTTCGCAGCCGCGATCGCCATCGCGCTGCCGATGGCGTATGTGCTGATGGGCGCGGCGTGGTTGATCCTGAAGACCGAGGGCGCATTGCAGGAACGTGCGATCGCCTGGGCCAGGCTCGCGTGGCTGCCGATGGTGATCGGCATGGCCTTGATCTCGATGGCCACGCCATGGATCAGCCAGACCGTGCGCGAACGCTGGTTCACGCTGCCCGCGCTGATCGCGCTGATGGCGATTCCCTTGATGACCGGCGTCTCGCTGTTCGCGGTGCGGGCCGTTCTCAATACGCGCGCGGTACGCGGGCCGTTGTGCTGGCTTCCCTTCGTGCTCCTGGTGCTGGTGTTCGTTCTCGGCTTCCTCGGCCTCGCGTACAGCATTTATCCATACGTCGTGATCGATCAGCTCACCGTGTGGCAGGCCGCGATCAGCCCCGCCTCGATGAAGTTCGTTCTCGTCGGCGTGTGCATCTCGGTGCCGGCGATTGCCGGCTACACGATTTTTTCCTATCGGGTGTTTCGAGGGAAGACGGGCGAGCTGAAGTACGCGTGAGGCGTTGCGCGCGTCGAGCGCGACGCTACAAGATGCGAGCAGCCGTTTTTCTGGTCGTGCCGAGCACGAACTCTTGCAGGCGCATCGCGAGAGATTTCGCTCCGCGCGACAGAGACGGGCGCTCGGAAGCGGTCGATGCCTGGCCGCTTACTTCGACGCATAGCCCGGCAGCAACGCCGCGATCTCGTTGCTCGGCACACCCCTGGCAGCCGATGCGATGTCGCCGAGAGCCAATGCCATGGCCGCATCGACCACTGCGGCCATCGATCGTCGGTAGAGAGAACCACCGAGACTCACGCGCCGCACGCCGGCCTCCGATAGCGTTGCGAGCGGGACCAAACCCGAAGCCGGTCCGACGACGACATTGACGGGCTTGGGGGCGACCGCACGCACCACCTTTCTTATCGCATCGATGTCCGGCAAGCCCGGCGCGAACAGCACGTCGGCTCCGGCTTCAGCGAACGCAACCAGCCTGCGTATGGTGTCGTCGAGATCGGCGCGACCGTGAAGAAAGTTATCGGTGCGACCCGTCAGCAGGATACGTCCACGCGCGGCCTGCGCGGCCGCCTTGACGCGCGCGACCGCCGCATCGAACGAATGAATGGGATGGTCGGGATCGGCCGTCGTGTCTTCGATGCCGAGCCCCGCGAGACCCGCTTCGATCGCGGCGCGCACCGTCAGCGCGCAGTCCTCCGGGTCGGGTCCGAATCCGTCTTCGAGATCGCCATTGATCGGTAATCCTGTGAGGTCGGCCAGGAGTGACGCGTTGCTCACCGCGACTTCGCGGCTCACGGCATGCCGGCCATCCTGCCGGCCGAGCGCGAATGCGATGGCGATCGACGAAGTGCCCAGCGCCTCGAAGCCGGCACGCTTCAGCAGCACGGCCGAAGCGCCGTCCCACGCGTTGGGCATGATGAACGCGCGAGGCCTTTTATGAAGCTCGCGAAAACGTTCATAGGCAGATTGATCGCTCATTCGCAGCTCCTTCAAAGGTCGCGAGCGTTATCGCCCGATAGCCTCCATCAGCGCCTTGTCTTCAGCGGGCAGATCGAAAAGCCACGCCGCTTCGGCTCCGGGCTCGGGAAGGATGTGTCCGTACTCGGCCATCTGCGACGGCGGCAACTCGACGATGTAGCCCCACGTCTGGTTCTTGTTGAACGACGCGACTTCGGAAACCACGTCGAGGAGTCCGGTCAGCAGTTTCTTCTTCAGTTCAGGAGGGCGGCCCGCGCGAATCTGCCCGTGAATGAAGATTTGCTCGCCGACCATCGGCGCGCCACCGACGAACCAATCGCCCGACTTCACCTCGACGAACATCACCTGCGCGAAGAAACTTTGCGCGCCGGTCACCTCGGCATGAACACGCGTCATCTCGGATGCGATGCGCTTGCGCTCGACGTCTCCGAGACGTCCCGCGGGCGCATGCACGGTATAGGTGGGCATCGAGGTCCCAGGTCAGCGGTCGTGCTTGTTGCCTTGCCCACGGCCGCCACCGTGTTTTTCCTTGTTGCCGCGATGGTCGTCGTCGCCTCGGTCACCTCGGTCGCCTCGGTCATCGCGGTCGCCACGATATCGCGGGGCATATACGTCTCGATACCAATTTTCCTGGACGAAATAAACCGGCTGTCCGCACGCGTTGTATTGCGCGCAGTGCTTGCGCCAATTCTTCGCGTGTCCGGGCGGCACATGCAGATAGATGGGTTGCGGCGCGACCGGTACGCGCTGGATCAGCACCGGTTGCGCGTAGATGACCTGGGGTGGGGGGGAACGACCGATATCGATACGCCCGTAGAGACCCGGTTGATTGATGTTGATCGATCCAACGACGTCGGCGGCGAACACCGGAACGGCGACGGCTGCCAGCGCGGCCATGCACACGAGGCGTTTCATTTGCTTTTTTCCTTCGAGGGTCTTCAGTCGATGGGTAACGCACGAGCGGCCCCTCTCGACGACACGCTTTCAGCAAGCATCCCGCGATGGCGCGCGAACGCCTGAACGCGCAAGTCTGCCCCGCATCTACTCAAGCGTGAAGCCGACCTTGATCGTCACCTGCCAGTGGCCGATCTTGCCATCGGCGACATGGCCGCGCGTCTCGATCACCTCGAACCAGCGGATGTTGCGCACGCTCTCGCTGGCTTTCGCGATCGCACGCCGGCAGGCGTCCTCGATGCCGTTCTCCGATGAGCCGGTCAGTTCGAGCATCTTGTAGATATGGTCGGTCATGATGGTTTCCTCTCGTATGAATCCCACTTATGCATCCGGCTTGCTTGCTTCGTCGAGCTCGTCGATCGCAGCGCGATCGAGCTCGAGTGTGGCAGCCGCGAACAGGTCTTTCAACTGCGCCAACGAAGTGGCGCTGGCGATCGGCGCCGTGATCGATGGACGCGCGATCAGCCATGCGATGGCGATGGTTGCGGGAGCGACCTCATAACGCGCGCCGACGGAATCGAGCGCGTCGAGGATACGCAGGCCGCGCGGATTCAGATAGCCCTTCACGCCGTCGCCGCGCGCCTTGCTCTTGTCGAAGTCGGCTTCGCTTCGATACTTGCCCGACAGAAAGCCGCGTGCGAGACCGAAGAAGCTGATCACGCCCAGTCCGCGCGCGACGCACAGCGGCTCGAGTTCGGCTTCGTAGTTCGCGCGCTCAATCAGGTTGTAGTGCGGCTGCAGCGTCTCGTAGCGCGGCAGTCCGTCGCGTTCGCTGACATCGAGCGCGGCGGCGAGGCGGTCGGCCTTGAAATTCGATGCGCCGATCGCGCGCACCTTGCCCGACTCGATCAGCCGCGCATAGGTTTCGAGCGTTTCCTCGAACGCCGTGGCGGCGTCGTCTTCGTGCGATTGATAGAGATCGATGAAGTCGGTCTGCAGGCGCTTCAACGACCCGTCGATCGAGCGATGGATGTGACGCCGCGACAGGCCCTTGTTGTCGCCGCCCATGTCCATGCCGACCTTGGTCGCGATCACGACCGCATCGCGCCGGCCGCTCTTCTTCAGCCACTTGCCGATCACGGTCTCAGACTCGCCGCCCGAATGCCCCGGCGCCCAGCGCGAATAGACGTCTGCGGTATCGACGAGATTGAAGCCCGCATCGACGAAGGCATCGAGCAGGGAAAACGAGGTCGCCTCATCGGCAGACCATCCGAACACGTTGCCGCCGAAGGCGAGCGGAGCGACGTTGAGGCCGGAGCGGCCGAGTTCACGGTGTTGCATTGAAGTCCTTCCTTGTCATTGCGAGCATTGCGACCAATCCCATCGATTGTGGTCTGTGACGCAAACGAGACTCCCCCTGCGTCGCAATGACCATGCTACAGATGCCGTTCGACCAGGGCGACGATGTCGTCGCCGTAGGCTTCGAGCTTCTTCGCGCCGACGCCGGGGATCGCGGCGAGTTCCGTGTGAGAGCTCGGTTGCAGGCGCGCGATGTCTTTCAGCGTGCCATCATGAAAGATCACGTAGGCTGGCACGCTGTGCGCGCGCGCGGCCGCGAGGCGCCATGCGCGCAACGCGTCGAAAAGTGTCTGGGCTTGTGCATCGAGTCCTTCAACGAGGCCTGTAGCCTCACGTCCACGCGTCTTCTTGCGCTTGGTTTCCTTGACGAAACGCCGCAGCATGATGTGCTCTTCGCCGCGCAGCGCGGCGCGGCTCTTGGCGGTCAGATGCAGCGTGCCGTAGGTCGCATGATCGACATCGACGAAGCCCGCTGCAATGCATTGTCTGACGATCGCGCGCCACTCGGCTTCGCTGCGCAGGGCGCCGATACCGAAGGTCGAGAGCGTCTCGTGATGCCACTGCGCGATCTTCTCGGCGCTGCGCGCGTTCGTGTCGCCGCGCAGGATGGCGATGACGTGCATCGCGCCGAAACTCTGGCCACGCTCCTTCTGCAATCGGTAGATGCATGAGAGCAACTGCTGGACCGCGATGGTCGCGTCGAACGTCTCGGGCGGTGTGATGCAGTTGTCGCAGTTGCCGCAGCGCGTGGCACTCGCGTCGTCTTCGCCGAAATATCCGAGCAAGCGCGCGCGCCGACACGACGCGGTTTCGCACAGCCCGAGCATCGCATCGAGCTTCCCGGAGGAGACCCGCTTGTATTGCTCGCTGCCCTCGGACTCGTCGATCATGCGGCGCAGTTGCACCACGTCCTGCAGGCCATACGCCATCCACGCGTCGGCCGGTGCGCCATCGCGACCGCCGCGACCGGTCTCCTGGTAATAACCTTCGATGCTTTTGGGCAGATCGAGGTGCGCGACGAAGCGCACGTCGGGCTTGTCGATGCCCATGCCGAAGGCGATGGTCGCGACCATCACCATGCCGTCTTCGCGCAGGAAGCGCGATTGATTCCGCTGCCGCGAGTCGCTGTCCATGCCCGCGTGATACGGCATCGCCTTGATGCCTTCTTCCACCAGAAACGCCGCGGTCTCGTCGACCTTGCGGCGTGAGAGGCAATAGACGATGCCGGCTTCGTCGCGGTGCTCGGTGCGCATGAAGTCGAGCAGTTGCCGGCGCGCGTCGATCTTTTCGACGATCTCGTAGCGGATGTTGGGACGATCGAAACTCGACACGAAAAGCTTCGCCGCTTCCATCCCGTTGCCCAGGCCGAGCTGCTCGACGATCTCGGCGCGCGTCGCGGGATCGGCGGTCGCGGTGAGTGCGATGCGTGGCACGCCGGGAAAGCGCTTGCCGAGCAATTCGAGCTGCATGTACTCGGGACGGAAGTCGTGGCCCCATTGCGAGACGCAATGCGCTTCGTCGATCGCGAACAGCGACACAGGCGCCGACGACAGCAGTTGCAAGCAACGATCGGTCACCAAACGCTCGGGCGCGACATACAGGAGATCGAGCGCGCCGCTTCGAAACGCGTGTTCGACTTCAGATGCGCGCTGCGCCGACTGCGTCGAGTTGAGGAAGGCCGCGCGCACGCCGCTCTGCTTCAAAGCCGAGACCTGGTCCTGCATCAACGCGATCAGCGGCGAGACCACCACGCCGCAGCCGAAGCCGCGATCGCGCCGAACCAGCGCCGGAATCTGATAGCAGAGCGACTTGCCCGCGCCGGTCGGCATCAACACCAGCGCATCGCCGCCTTCGACGACGTGCGCGATGGCATCGCCCTGATGTCCACGAAAATCGGTGTAGCCGAAGACGCGATGCAGGATCTCGTGAGCCGCATCCATCGTGGATGCCTCGGACGGTGCGTCGATCAACGAAAGTGTCATGGGGTCGGAGGATGACGATCAAGCGACGAATTCGATGCCGCGTATTCGATGTCGCAACGACGCCTGCGTCAATCGATCATTCGGCCCACACCACCATGCCGGTATACGCGGTGATCAACACCACGATGCCGAACGCGATGCGATACCACGCGAACGCGGTGAAGTCGTGCGTGCTGATGTAGCGCAACAGCCAGCGCACGCAAAAGAACGCCGCGATGAAGGACACGATCAGGCCGACCGCGAACAGCGGAACGTCGGCCGCGACCAGGTTGTGGCGTTCCTTGTAGAGCGAGTAGAGCGTGGCCGCGAACAAGGTAGGGATCGCGAGGAAGAAAGAGAACTCGGTCGCGGCACGACGCGACAGGCCGAACAGCATGCCGCCGATGATGGTCGCGCCCGAGCGCGAGGTGCCCGGGATGAGCCCAAAGGCTTGCGCACAGCCGACCTTGAGCGCATCGACCCACGTCATGTCTTCGATCGCATCGATGCGCGGCGGGCGCGCGACGCCGATCTTGATGCGGCGCTCGACCCACAGAATAATGAATGCCCCGCCGATGAAGGCGAGCGCCACCGGCACCGGCGCGAACAGCACCGCCTTGATCATCTTGATGAAGAGCAGCCCGAGAATTGCCGCGGGTAAAAATGCGATGAAGAGATTGATCACGAAGCGCCGCGCCTTGGGATCGCTACCGAGGCCGGCGACGATACTGCCGATCTTCGCGCGAAATTCCCAGCAGACCGCGAGGATGGCGCCGGCCTGGATGATGATCGCGAACGCCTTGGCCTTCTCGCCGGTGAAGTCGAGCAGGCTCTCGGCAAGGATCAGGTGGCCGGTGCTGGAGATCGGAAGGAATTCGGTGAGGCCCTCGACGATGCCGAGGATGACGGCCTTGAGAAGGAGAAGGAGATCCATGCGCGACGGTCGAGAGGAAGAAACGGCGAAACGCGCGAGGATACCGGATTTGACTTTTCCCCTTGTCGTTTGGCGCCTTGGCGCAGCGAATCAGCCGTCATTTCCGTAGAGGCGTGAACGACGGAGCGCATACAGCGATCCGCATGCACTCACGATCACGATCGCGATCACGATCGCAGCAGCCGCCCCGACATTCCAGAGCAGGATCATCACCGTCGCATTCAGATCGTGGATCAGCGACATGGTCGATGCGCTGATGGCCGCGACAGCCAGGCTCGCCGTGATAGCCGTGGCCGTCGGACGCAGCAACGAGCCCCTCTTGAGCATCGCAAGCAAGGCGAGCGCCAATGGCAGGCTGGTCAACATCAGCGTCGCGAAACAGCGCGCGGTATCGCCCGCATGCACGCCATCGGGTCCGATCTCGACCCAATGCGTCAGGCATCCGTAGCCGATCGTCGAAAGCCACACAACCAGCGCAGGCGCCGGCGCGAAGACCCAGCCGCGCGACCGGTCTGGAACGTTGATCATGAAAGCAGCCACCACCGCGAGGATGCCGGTCAACAGCGACGCCGCCATTGCGATGACGAAGGCTGGTTCGCTCACGCGCTGATCGAAGTCGGGCCTGATCCCGTGCCCCATCGCAAGCAGAGCGAGTACGAACGCTGCGAACAGGAGCCACAGCAACGCGCGCACGAGCGGCGGCCGCAGCGGCTGTACCGGCGGCGCGTGCGCGACCAGGAGGTCGATGAGGGTCGGCGTTTCGATCACGGCTCGAACCTTTGTCCCAGAAGAATTTTCCGCAAGTTCTTCAGTGCCCGGTGGGTTGACACCTTCAGGCTTGCGATCGACGATCCGCTCGCGAGCGAGGCTTCCTTCAACGACATCTCGCGCAGCTTCAGAAGCTCGATGGCTTCACGTTGCGCGCGCGGCAGGCGCCCGACTGCATCTCGCAGCGCGCGCGCATCCGAAGCCGCCTCATGGAAGTTCGTCTCCGGGGCCGCAAAGGTTTCATGCTCGTCGCACAATTCGAATTCTCGGGACGCCGATCGCCGCTGAATGCGAAGACGGTCGATCATGCGACGATTCGCGATCGCGACCAGCCACGGTCCGAAGGGACGGCTTGCATCGTAGGTATGCCGTATCGCATGCACGGTGAGCAGCACGTCCTGCACGCTGTCCTCGATGTCCCTGGGATCGCGGTGGCGCCTGGCGGCGAGCGAGCGCAGGTAGGGCGTGATGTCGTTCAGAAGCAGCCTGTATGCCTCGCGCTCGCCGCGTTGAGCGCGCGCCATCATGAGCGACCAGTCGAGTCCGCGCGACACCGCAACCTCCTGCGGTTCGCCGTCCGCGCTGCCATCGTCGCAGTGTGCATCGCCGGAGTTCTCGCGCTTCGATACGAGACTGAGCGAAGCAGCGCGTTTGCGGGCAATGGGTGGCATTCGTCTGGCAGTGTAATGATTGACCGAAACAGGCGACTCAAACGAGTTCGTGCGTCGCCGCCTCATACGATACATCGACCCACTATCGAACCAACGACGAATTTTGAGCGACCCTGCGTAACCCTTTGTCGAGCCGGACCGAACTGTGTATTGCAACCTCGATTCAAGATCACGCGTATATCCGTACTTCATTCATTGACCCAAGGAGAAACTCGATGGACAAGAACCTGATCGCTCGTACCGCCCTCGCTTCGCTGATCGCGCTATCAACCGTCGGCCTTGCGCAAGCCGCAGACAACGATGCCAGCAAGGAAAAATGCTTCGGCATCGCCAAGGCCGGTCACAACGATTGCGCGAGCGCCACCGGATCGCACTCGTGCGCGGGCGAGGCCAAGGTGGACAACGCAGCCGGCGACTGGAAGTCGGTTGCCAAGGGCACCTGCGAAAAAATGGGCGGCAAGCTCAGCGCGGCGAAAGACGAGAAGGTCACGAAGGAAGTGAAAAAAGGCTGATCGATCGATCGGCGTCGCGTGAGCCGATAGGGCGCTTGCGTCGCATCGGCTCACGCGATCTTGGTTTGATCCCATTGCCTTCCCGCGGTTTCGTCGCCGTCCTCCGTTGATCCTCGCATGGACTCGCACGCTATCGGCATCGGGCTGCGCCAGCCCCACTATCGCGCGTTGCTGCATGGGGAACGCGCGACTGCGCACGACGGCGCGCACGGCAATCCATTCCCATCTCCGGAATTCGTCGAAGTCCACAGCGAGAATTTTTTTGCGGACGGCGGCGTGGCGTTGCAGGTGCTGGAGCGTGCGCGTGTGCGCTATGCCGTCAGCCTGCACGGTGTAGGGCTGTCGATCGGGTCGGCCGATGCCGATGGCGACGACGCAGCCGACCGGCACCTGAGCAAGCTCGCGCGGCTGGTTGCGCGCATCGAACCCGAACTCGTTTCCGAACACCTGTGCTGGGGGGCGATTGCCGGCACGCACTTCAACGATCTCCTGCCGGTGCCGTACACGAGCGAGGCGCTGACCCGCATCGCAGCGCGCGTCTCGCGCGTGCAAGACGTCCTGAAGCGCCGCATCCTCGTCGAGAACGTCTCGGCCTACGTCGCGTTCAACGACAGCACCATGAGCGAGACCGCGTTTCTCGCGGCGCTGTCCGAGCGGACCGGCTGCGGCATTCTGCTCGACATCAACAACCTCTATGTGAACGCGATCAACTTCGGCTTCGACGCGGCGGCTTGCCTGGACGAGTTGCCGTCGGACGCGATCGGCGAAATTCATCTGGCCGGCCATCTCGTGACCGATGAATGCCTGATCGACGATCACGGCTCGCGCGTCACGCCCGCGGTGTGGTCGCTCTATCGCGACGCATGCGAACGCTTCGGCGCGAAACCAACGCTGATCGAATGGGACACCGACGTGCCTGCACTCGAAGTGCTGCTCGATGAAGCCGAGCGCGCGCGCATGCATCGTAGCAAAGCGATAGCCGCGCATGCCTGATCTCGCCACCCATCAGCGCGCGTTTGCGGGCGTGCTGCGGAATGTAGTCGACCCGATTGCCAACGCGGTAATCGATGCGAGCGGCAGCGACGATCGCGGCGCGCTCGCACGGCTGTTCACCACCGATGCGGCGACCTCGGTGCGGCGTCTGGCGATCTATCGCGGCAACTCGATCGCCTCGGCCACCAAGGCGCTTGCGGGTTCCTACCCGGTGATACGCGCAGTCGTCGGTGAAGAATTCTTTGATGAACTGGCGCGCGCGTACTGGATGTCGAGGCCATCGCAAAGCGGAGATCTCGGCGAGTACGGCTCCACTTTCCACGACTTTCTCGCGGACTTCGAACACGTGCGCGAGCTGCCTTATCTCGCCGATCTCGCGTGCCTCGAATGGGCGGTGCATCGCGCCGAGTGCGCCGCCGACGCGCCGCCGTTCGATGCGAGAACGCTCGCGGACGTGCCGCACGATCTTCAGTCGGCGCTGATCTTCACGCTCGTTCCGGGAACCGCGATGGTCGCGTCCGTCTATCCGATCGCGCGCATCTGGACTTTGCATCGCGGCGAATCGTCACGTTCCGATGTGACCGAGCGGGAACATTTCGACATCGACTGGACCACCGGCCAAACCGCCCTCGTCGCGCGCGCTGGCTACGCGGTCCGCGTCGTTGCGCTCGATGCCGGCAACGCGGCGGCTCTGCGCGCCATGCTCGACGGTGCGACGCTGGTCGATGCGCTCGCCGCCGGGTTTGCGGCTGCGGAGCTTGTGCGTTCAGCATTCGATGCAGCAGCCGCACCCGCTGCCTGGCTCACCGACGGGCTGTTGGCCGGATTCGGATTTCACGACTCGCCGATGGAGAAGATCGATGTCGACCACCTTTGACCGCGCCGCACTCGGTGCGCGCTGGATCGATCGCCTGCAACCGGTTGCGCTGCTCGCGCTTCGCCTCTATGTCGGCCAGGTATTTTTCAGATCGGGCTGGCTGAAAATTTCCGACTGGAGTTCGACCCTGTTTCTGTTTTCAGACGAGTACCACGTCCCTCTGCTTTCGCCCGGCCTTGCAGCGGTGATGGGTACCGGAGGCGAACTCATTTTCTCGACGCTGCTGATGCTCGGTCTGTTCGGGCGCGCAAGCGCTGCGGGCCTCTTCTTCGTCAACTTGATGGCGGTGATCTCGTATCCGCAACTGCGCGAGTTGGAATGTCCCGCCGCGATCAACGCTCACTGGACCTGGGGAAGCATGATCGCGTTGCTGTTTGTGTTCGGGCCGGGACGGCTGGCTATCGACGCGTGGGTGATGCGCAGGCGTCGTGCGGCATAGGTCTTGACGCCACTGGCGTTTCCGCTTTCGCGAGGACGACGGCAAGCAACTCCCTACCGATACATCCACTCGCGCGTCATCGGAAACGGATTCATCGCGGCGCTCCCGAGCTTGCATGCCAGCATCTGGTGGATGTTCATCCAGTTTTCGCGAAAGCCGTAGGCCGAGCCGGCCAGATAGACGCGCCAGATGCGAAAGCGCCTTTCGCCCGCGATCGCGCAGGCCTCGTCCGGATGCGCGTCGAGCCGATGCGCCCAATGCGTCAGCGTTTTCGCATAGTGGCGACGCAGCGATTCGACGTCGACCGCCTCGAAGCCCTGGTTCGCCATCGCGCGCATCACATCGCTCACATGCGGCAACTCGCCATCCGGGAACACGTACTTGTCGATGAACTCGCCGGCGCCACGGCCGACCTGCCGACGATCGGGATTGGTCGCGGTGATGCCGTGCATCAGCATCGCGCCACCGTCCTTCAACAGCGCATGCATCTTCGAGAAATAGGTCGGCAGGTTCTTCATGCCGACGTGTTCGAACATGCCGACGCTGACGATCTTGTCGTAGCCGCTCACCTCGGACAGGTCGCGGTAGTCCTGCAGGCGCACCTCGCAACGCGACGACAGACCGAGCTTCGCGATCAGTTCATTCGCATACGCATATTGATTATCGGAGAGCGTGACTCCGACCGCATGCGCGCCGCGCTGCGCCGCACGAATGATCATCGCGCCCCAACCGCACCCGACGTCGAGCAGTCGATCGCCTTCTCTCAACTGAATCTTGTTGAGGATGTGGTCGAGCTTGTTCTGTTGCGCCTGGTCGAGCGTGTCGTCATCGTGCTTGAAATAAGCGCACGAATAAACCAGGTTCGAATCGAGAAAAAGTTTGTAGAAATCGTTAGAGACGTCGTAGTGGTACTCGATCTTTTGCTTGTCGCGCGCGCGGCTGTGCGATAGCACGCGCGCCAAAAGTCCCGCGTCGGGTTTGGTGAAGTCTTCGCCTCCGGTGGCGTTCGACAGGCGTACTCCAACGGCGAGAATATCGTCGATCGGTCCTTCGAGATCGATCTCGCCCTCGACATAGGCAGCGCCCAGATGACCCAGGGTCGGATTGAGCAAGGTTCGAACCGAGTTCAGCGACTTGAACCGCATCAGCACGCTTGCGCCGGGGCGCTTCTCGATGCGCCGGCCCGACGGCAATTCGATCGCCAGCGGCAGGTCCTCACCAGCATGAGAAAAGATCCAGCGTTCCAGTTGCGATTCGAGCATGACTTCCTCTCCAAGTCGTTCGCCGTGCACAAGGCCCACGCGAAGATTGTAGCGGCCTCGATCGACTGAGAAAACTCATTCGCGACGAGGAAGCGAGCGCGAAGGGCCGATGACGACGCAGCGGCACGCCGCGTTTGTGCCCCCAAACGTCTTTGATGGATAATCGCGCCCTCATTGCCGAGATGGCGGAATAGGTAGACGCACGGGACTCAAAATCCCGCGGTGGCAACACCATGGGGGTTCGATTCCCCCTCTCGGCACCAAACGTAGTTTGGTGGCGATGCGAAGCGCCTGCGCGCTTCGCAGGGGAAGCGAAAGGTTCGGCTTGCAAGCCGAACCGGGGTCGCGGAACGTGACCGATTCCCCCTCTCGGCACCGGGTACTACTCATATTCGCAAGCGAGCGCCTCCGACCAATTTCTTCCGCCGATCGATCGACTCGTCCAATCTCCGGTTTGGGATGACCGCCAGTGAATCAGCCTGAGGTACCGATGTCCATCTCATCTTCGCTCAACGCAATCTGTGACCTGCTCAAGCGAGAGACGGGGCTGCCCGCGCAAACAGGCTTGCCGCGCGGCACGAAGGAAGGGCTTTACGTCTGGCCCTATCGGCTGGTGTTGACCGAAGCGCGCGCAATCTTGCCGCGCCCTGCCGGCACACCGCCGGAATCTCTCCCCATATCGCTGGACATTCCTCTGCTGGTGCTGGCTCGTCCTGCATTTGCAGCGTCCGGATTCAACGCTCTTGATGCAGCGATGCGCGCATTGATGCGAAACGCGATCATCACGTTTCCCGCGGGCCGGGTCCAGGTCATGCCGGACTCACGGCTGGGCATTGCCGGCCTCACCGCGCTATTTGCGGCGGCCCGCATGCAACCCAGCCTTGCGCTCGAATTCGTGGCGAGAGCAATGGTCACGAGTGCTGACCCGTGAATTGACGGCCCATGAAATTGTCCGACGCGCGCCGCTATGCGCTGTCGCTGCCCGTAGCGACTGAAGAGCCGCACTTCCATTTCTTTTCGTTTCGCGTGCGCGGAAAAATTTTCGCGACGGTGCCGCCCGAAGAGACGCATCTGCATCTGTTCGTCGATGAGGCGACACGCGACGCCGCGCTCGCGACCGAGTCCGCATTCATCGAGAAGCTCCTCTGGGACGGCAAGGTCAGAGGATTGCGCGTGATCCTGGCGAACGCGAAGCCCGCAGTAGTGAAGCATCTGCTGACAGAAGCGTGGCGCCACAAGGCGCCGAAGACGCTTGCGAATGCGTTTCGCACGTCGAGAGTCGGGAAGTGACGCAAGCCCGCGCGCCGCATCCCGCCTTGTTTCAAGACTCGACCGCAACCGAACCTCCATCGACCATCGCTGACAGGGACAAGCCATGACCACACGCGCAAGCGGCACCTTCGACGTCAAGTTGTCCGCACAAGAGCTGCACGATGCGGGCTTGACGACGATGCTGTCGCGCATGTCCCTGGCCAAGCGCTTTCACGGAGACCTCGAAGGCACGAGCGTGGGCGAAATGCTCGCTGCGGGTACCTCAATCAAGGGCTCGGCGGGATACGTCGCGATCGAACGCGTCGAGGGAACGCTGCAAGGGCGCAAGGGCTCGTTCGTCCTGCAGCACAGCGGCACGATGAATCGCGGCGCACCCACGCTTTCGGTGACGGTGGTTCCCGACTCGGGCACCGGTAAGCTCGCAGGACTCGCGGGCAAGCTCGCCATCGACATCGTCGACGACAAACACTTTTACGAATTCGATTACACCTTCGATGAGACGGGCACTCAAGGCGGCGACGCGTGATATATGGCCGGCTATTCGGGAACGCCGCTTGCGAAGAAGCTCTGCATCAAAGAGAACGCCTGCGTCGTCGCGATCGATCCGCCTCAGGCTTACTACGCGTTGCTGCAGCCGTTGCCTTCGTCGGTCAGGTTCGCCGATGCGTTCGACGGCACGACGGATATCGTTCATCTGTTCGTGAAAGATCGCGCGGCGCTCGCAACATCGTTGGCCCTCTATCGCAAAACGCTTGCGCACGATGCCACCGTCTGGGTTTCGTGGCCGAAGAAGGCTTCGAAGCTACCCACTGACATTACCGAAGACGTCATCCGCGAAGTCGCACTGCCTCTTGGCTTCGTCGACGTGAAGGTGTGTGCGATCGACGAAGTGGGTCGGGCTTGAAGCTGGTGGTGCGCAAGGCGTTGCGATGATCGAGTGGGCGGACCCCGCACATAGGTAAAATGCGCGGCTGACCAACGCTCGCTGGAGAACACACATGTCCATGGACGACCGGGACGGCTTCATCTGGAAAGACGGCAAGCTCGTCGATTGGCGCGATGCGACCATCCACGTGCTCACGCACACCCTGCACTACGGCATGGGCGTGTTCGAAGGCGTGCGCGCCTACAAGCAGGCCGACGGATCGACCGCGATCTTTCGGCTCGAGGATCACACCAAGCGCCTGTTGAACAGCGCCAAGATCTTCCAGATGAAAGTACCGTTCGACCACAAGACCCTCGTCGAAGCGCAGAAGGAAGTCGTGCGCGTCAACCAGCTCGAGAGCTGCTACATCCGTCCGCTGGTGTGGATCGGCTCGGAGAAGCTCGGCGTGGCCGCCAAGGGCAACACGATTCACGTCGCGATCGCGGCGTGGCCGTGGGGCGCTTATCTCGGCGAGGAAGGAATGACAAAAGGCATCCGCGTGAAGACGTCATCGTTCACGCATCATCATTCCAACATCACGATGTGCAAGGCCAAGGCAGTCGGCAACTACACGGTGTCGATCCTCTCGAACCAGGAAGCGACCAACGACGGCTACGAGGAAGCGATGCTGCTCGACCCCGAAGGCTACGTGTGCCAGGGCTCGGGCGAGAACGTGTTCCTCGTGATCGACGGCAAGCTCTTCACGCCCGACCTCTCGGGCGGCGCGCTCGACGGCATCACGCGCGATACCGTGATGACGCTCGCCCACGAGTTCGGCATTCCGGTCGCGGAGAAGCGCATCACGCGCGACGAGTTCTACATTGCCGACGAAGCTTTCTTCACCGGCACCGCCGCCGAGGTCACGCCGATTCGAGAACTTGATGGCCGTCCGATCGGCGAAGGCACGCGCGGGCCGATCACCGAGAAGCTGCAGAGCGCGTTCTTCGACATCGTCAACGGCAGGAATCCCAGGTACGCGTCGTGGCTCGCGAAGGTGTGAGGACGAGATGAGCGCGCCCGCATCGATCACTGCCGGCGCTGAATCCTCGCATGTCGAACTCGACGGCAAGGACCTTCCCGCCTTTTGTCCGAACCCGAAGATGGCGCTGTGGAATCATCATCCGCGCGTGTATCTCGATGTCGCGCCGACCGGCGCTGCGATGTGCCCGTATTGCGGCACGCACTATCGGTTGAAGCCGGGTACCGTGGTTCCCGGGCATTGATGGTCGGCGCCGGATGTCATTCCGAACGGAGTGAGCAATCTCATCAGGGTCGCACTTCGAGGGCCCGATGAGATCCCTCGCGATGCTCGGGATGACATGACCGAATGGGATGAAGACGCTCGTAGTCGCTCCCAACTGGATCGGCGATGCCTTGATGGCCCAGCCGCTTTTGTCGCTGCTCAAGAGCGCCGACGCTTCACAGCAGATCATTGCGCTCGCGCCGCGCTGGGTCGCGCCGGTACTCGAAGCGATGCCCGAGGTCGATGGCGTGATCGCGACCGATTTCGCGCACGGCGCGCTGCAATGGTCGGCGCGGCGCGCGCTTGCCAACGACATCGCGGCGCAGGGATTCGATCGCGCCTTCATTCTTCCCAACAGCTTCAAGTCGGCGTTGATTCCCTGGCTGGCGCGCATCCCCGCGCGCATCGGCTACCGCGGCGAGGCGCGTTATGGATTCGTCAATCGTCGTGCCGAAGGACCCGATGCATCGAAAGCGATGAGCGCGCGTTATGCGGCGCTTGCCGGCTTGGTGGGCATCGCAGTCGAAACGCCATTGCCGATGCCGCGCCTGCTCGTCGATGACACCGCGATCGCGGACGCGCGCGCGCGTTTCGGTTTCGATGAAGCCGACTCACTGATCGCGTTGTGTCCCGGCGCTGAATATGGTCCCGCCAAGCGTTGGCCCGCAGCGCACTTCGCTTCGCTCGCGCAGACTCTTGTCTCGCAGCGGCCCGACGCGCACGTGCTTCTGCTGGGCGGCAAGGCCGATCGCGCGATTGCCGATGAGATCGTCGCAAGGATGACCGTTGCGAGCGACTCGGCGCGACTACACAACCTCGCAGGCGCGACCGATCTCGCCGAAGCGATCGCCCTCATCGCCGCATCGGCCGAAGTCGTGAGCAACGATTCGGGACTCATGCACGTCGCGGCTGCGCTGTCGCGTCCGCAGGTCGCAATCTTCGGTTCGAGCGACCCGCGACACACGCCTCCTTTGTCTGCGCGCGCGAAGACGCTGTGGCTGCACCTCGATTGCAGTCCCTGCTTCGAACGCACGTGTCCGTTGGGCCATCTGAATTGCCTCGTCGGGATCGCGCCCCAACGCGTGCTCGATTCGATGCAGAATGACGCGCCGCTTCAATCGCCCGCATAACGCGGGGCCTCGTCCACCTCGTTCACCATGGCCAAACTCAAGAGTCTTTACGCCACTCCGGAAACCGTCGAACAGGCGTTCTACGATGCGCTCGAAACGGGCGATGTCGACGCCTTGATGAACGTCTGGTCCGACGACGACGAGATCGTCTGCATCCATCCTGGCGGCCCGCGCCTGGTGGGCGCTCGCGCGATTGCGGCATCGTGGCGCGAGATCCTGGGCAACGGGCCGATCAGCGTGAGGCCTTCGCAAGCGCAGGTCCTGCAGGGTTCGCTGGTCTCGGTACACAGCGCGTTGTCGCGCGTGATCGCGCTCGTCAGGACCGAAGGCCCGTCGGCCGGATTGCCGCCGGCCACGCAGGCGATGACCGTGAACATCCTCGTCACGCATGTGTTCTTCAAGGGTGCGCAAGGCTGGCGCATGGTGCTGCATCACGCGTCGGTCACGCCCGAGGACGCCGAAGCGAATGCGGCGCCGCCCGCAGAGACCCTGCATTGACCGGGCCAGCGGACGACGCGCCATCGAACAGATATCGCGCGCCGTGGTGGTTGCGCGGCGCACATCTGCAGACGATCGTGCCGGCGCTCTTCGCGCGACGCGCCGGGATTCGCTATGCGCGTGAACGCTGGGACACCCCGGACGGCGACTTCATCGAAGTCGATCGGCTGGCGCCGCGATCGACAGCGCGATCGCCTTCGAGTGCCGAGCAGCGGCCCGTGCTGGTCGTCTTTCACGGACTCGAGGGCAGCGCCGACAGCCGCTATGTCCGCGCACTGATGGCCGCAGCGTTCGCGCAGGGATGGGACGGGATCGCGCCGCATTTCCGCGGCTGCGGCGGCTCGGCCAATCTTCTGCCGCGCTTCTATCACTCGGGTGACAGCGACGAAGTCGACTGGATCCTGAAACGCGTGGCTGCGACGCGAACCGGCGATGGCCCGATCTTCGCGGTCGGCATCTCGCTGGGCGGCAACATGCTGCTGAAGTGGCTGGGCGAGCGCGGCGTTGCGGCCCGCGATCTGGTCGCGAGCGCTGCCGCGATCTCGGCGCCGATGGATCTCGCGGCCAGCGGCGACGCTCTGGGTCGCGGCTTCAATCGCGTCTATGCGCGGACGTTCTTGCGCACGCTGAAAGCCAAGAGTCGCGCGAAGCTGGCCCACTATCCCGAACTCTTCGACCGCGCGCGCATGGAAGCCTCGCACGACCTGCACGCGTTCGACGACGTGGTCACGGGGCCGCTGCACGGATTTCGCGACGCCGACGACTATTGGAAGCGCGCGTCGAGCAAGCCGCTTCTGAAAGCCATCGCCGTGCCGACCTTGATCCTCAACGCGAAGAACGATCCGTTCCTGCCCGCCTTCGCATTGCCGACGCGCGATGAGGTTTCGTCCGCGGTCACGCGCGAGTTTCCCGACGAGGGCGGACATGTCGGCTTCTTGCATGCGGGGCCCGAGGGCCACCAATGGATGCCAGCTCGCGTGATGCGATTTCTCGCGCAACGCGTCGGGCCGAAACACCTTGCCGACATGGGGCGATGCACAGCACGATACCCGGCGCCGAACCCGGCGCTTTGATCGCACACGCCGTCGAGCGTAAGCTCCCCTCGGCTCATCGATCGAGCTTCGACCCGACGACTTCGCAAGGACAGCGCATGGACGACCTGGTCAAACAGGCGCTCGCCAGGTGGCCCGACGTGCCCGATTGCACCGGCTGGCTGGCGCTCGATGCGCGCGGACGCTGGCGCATCGGGGAAGCAGGCACGGGGCCGAGACAGCCGATCACGCACAGCGCGATGATCGCCTTCATCAACCGCAACTACGTCGCTGCCGATCGCTGCTGGTATTTTCAGAACGGCCCGCAGCGCGTCTTCGTCGAACTCGAATACACGCCCTTCGTGTGGCGCCTCGTGCCGCTCTACGCAGGCACGTGGGACCTGGTCGCGCATACCGGCGTGTCGGCGGCGCCATCGGCGGTGTGGCTCGACGACGCCGGACGTTTTCTGATCGAAGCGAAATCAGAGGGCGGCGAGCATCGTGTCGGCGTGGTCCACGACCACGACACGGCCCTGATCGCCGATCTGCTGCGCGACGAAGCCGGCGATCCGCTGGACGATGAGGCGATGGCGCGATTGACGACCCGGCATGACGATGTCGCACCCGAAACCGTCGCGACGACAACCGCGAAATTGCGTTGGGTCACCGCGAGCGGCGCGTCGCCTCTCGAACTCCCGCTCCACCGGATCGCGGCCGATGCCGTGCCGGCGCGCTTCGAGTTCGAGCCACGACCATCGATAGTGGTACCGGTCGATGTCGATACGCGGCGGTGAAGAGGCGACTATTCAGGCGCCTCAAGCAAGCGGGTCACGCACATCCAGAAACGAGAACTTTCTGAAATCCCTGTCGTGGGTATAAAGCCTGACCACGCCATGCTGACTGAGCACCGCAGCCAGGTGCGCATCCGGAACCAGGTTGCCCTTTGTGGGTACGTCTTTCGTCACTTGCCGGTAGACGTCCCAGAACCCTTCTTCTTCGCCGATCACGCGGCAGGTCGGCGCGGCCAACAGAGCCTCGACGTTGCGAGCGGCATCCTGGTGAGCAAGCGGCCGATCGAAAATCGTCGGATGCGTGGCCATCCGCATATAGCTCATCAACGTGATCCAGGCCAGGCAAAAGACTTCTCGCCCGCTGACGCATCCGTGCAGGAAGTTCGCGGCCTTCTCATGCAGCGGGCTTCCCTTGTCCGATGCGTAGAGCAGGATGTTGGCGTCGATGCCGAAGCTCATCGCCGCGCGTCGTTCATGGCGTCGTCGATCGTGTCGAGCAGCGCATGCTTGTCGCCTAGATCGACTCGAGCGCCCATGGGTTTGGCGATCCAGCGAAACTCCGGCGTGATTGTCGGCGGGCGGCGCGCATCGGCAAGCGACTCGGCCAGCAGATCCGATACGAGTCGCCCGAGCGACTTGCCTGAACGCCGGGCAAGCCGCCTGATCTCCTTCAGGATCGGATCGTCGATGTCAATGGTGGTACGCATGATGCGTGATGCTAATCGGCTCTGCATCTGATGTCAAAGAAGAGCCACCAGTCGCGAAAGTCCTACCATTCCCGTTATCGTCCGCTGCGTAACCCGCCGCCTCCCTTCTCGGCCTTCCTGATCTCTTCCATGCGCACCTGCAGCTCGCGCACGCGCGCATCGATCTGCGAGAGCTCGTAGAAGTCCGCGTTGGGCGGCGCGCTCTTCCTCGCGATCTGCATCTGTTCGAGCGCGCCGGGGACGCTGCCGCGCAACAGGTAGGCCTCGCCCAGCATGCGGTGCGACACCATCGCGTCGCCTTTGGCCGCGTGACTCTTCGCGATCAGTTCGTAGAGAACCGGCTCGCCGCGATAGAGCTGCAGTTGATCGCGCAGGAAGGCGATGGCGTCGTCGTGGCGTCCTGCCTGCTGCAACGCATCCGCATAGTTCTGCGCCAGCATGCGCGACTGCGGAAACCGCACACGCGCGGCCTTCGCGAGTTCAATCGCGCCGTTCGCATCGCCCGACGCCTGCTTCACATCGATGGCGAAATTGGCAACGATCGCATCGGGCTTCTTGACGAGACTGTTGATCCTGTCGAGCTCGCGTTGCGCACCGGCTGCATCGTTCTGCTTCAACAGCGTGACCGCGATGCCATAGCGGATCGCGGCCTCGCTCGCATAGGCGCCCGACTTCAGTTGATCCTCGAAGGCGGCGCGCGTGTCGCGCAGGCCTTGCACGGTGATGTTCTGCAGCACCCGCAAACGTGCGCGGATCAACTGGAAGTTGAAGCTGTCGGGACGCTGCTTGTACGGTGATTCGCGAATGCGGTTCTGGATGTCTGCGATGCGTTCGCTCGTCAACGGATGCGACTGCAGGAATGCAGGCGCACCGTTTTCGTAGAAGCGGGTCGCCTGTTGAAGCCGACCGAAGAAGGTCGCCATCGAATTGACGTCGAAGCCCGAGTTCTGCAGGATCTGAAAGCCCACGCGATCGGCCTCGCGCTCGGCGTCGCGGCCGAAATTCAACTGGTCCTGGATCGCATAGCCCTGCCCCGCGGCAACCGCGGCCTGCCCCGCATCGGCGGTATTGGCGCGCGATGCGGCCAGTACGCCGAGCAGCGTGGCCGCGAGCGCGATCAGGCTGGTCTGCTTTTGCCGCGCGATCGAGCGTGCGATGTGGCGTTGAAGGACGTGGCCCATTTCGTGGGCCATCACCGACCCGAGCTCGGACTCCGATTGCGTGGCGACGACGAGCCCCGAGTTCACGCCGATATAGCCGCCCGGCAACGCGAAGGCATTGATGTTGGGATCGTTGACGAGAAAGAACTGGAAGTTCTGCGACGTGTCGCCGGGCGCGACATGCGCGACCAGGTTCGCGCCGAAGTCATTGAGGTATTCGGTCGCTTCGGCGTCTTCCATCACGTCGCCGGCTTCGCGCGCCTGACGCATGATCTCGTCTCCGAGTTTTCTCTCGGTGATCGGCGACAGGTCGTCGCTGGCTGAATCGCCCAGGTTGGGCAGCGTGGTGCGTAACGGCGGATCGGTCGCCGCCGCCACAGGCTGATGGAGCGACACGAGCGATGCGATCAACGCCAGCGCGATCACGCGGCGCGGGCGCGTGGTCGGACGGTCGTTGCGAGAGGAGCAAAGCATGGTGGTTATGATACTTGCCGGGTCAACCCTCACCCTGTCGGATCGCGACGAGAACATGCCGAAAGCTCACAGCAAGAAACCAGCAGCACACGCTCTGACGCACTTCGATGCGACGGGTCAGGCGCACATGGTCGATGTCGCGGACAAGGCGGTCACGCACCGCGTCGCCATCGCAACCGGACGCATCACGATGAAGCCGGCCACGCTCGACTTGATCGCCGCGGGGACGTCGAAGAAAGGCGACGTGCTCGGCATCGCGCGCATCGCCGCGATCCAGGGCGCCAAGCGCACCGCCGAACTCATTCCGCTGTGTCATCCGATCAGCATGACGCGCATCGCGATCGACTTCGCGATCGATGCCCCGAACGACGCAACGAAAGATGCCGCGAGCCATGCCGCGAACGACGCCGCGCGCTCTTCGATATCCTGCACCGCGACGGTCGAGTGCGTCGGTCAGACCGGCGTCGAAATGGAAGCGCTGACCGCGGTGCAGGTCGCACTGCTGACGATCTACGACATGTGCAAGGCGGTCGATCGCTGCATGACGATGACGGATGTGCGGTTGCTGGAGAAGCGGGGAGGCAAGTCGGGGCTATGGGTTGCCCGGCGCAGTGACTCTACCGAAGAAAACGATTCGCCCACGACTGATCGCGCGGCGTGAGGTAATGCGGCGCCCGCCCGTGCGTCACTTCCAGCACCGAGTGCCTGGTGTCCATGTCCCACCGCGGTTCGATGAAGACTCGCGCAATCTCCATCAATGGTGTGACCGCGCCGATTGCGAGCAGCGCGACAGCGAACACTCGTGCGCGGGCATCCCTGGTCTGCGCGACCGGCGTCGACAGCCAGTCTCCCAATCGAATCGCCAACAGCGCGAGCGCCGGAATCGACGCTCGCATCGCCAGATCGTTGGCGCCTCCGAAGCGATACAGCGGCAACAGCAGCAACACCGCGACCGCGCTGACCAACAGCGGTTCGAACCCATGGCGCCACAGCAACAAGGTCGCGAACAACGCGAATTCGAACAGCACGAACTCGACATACCGAGGCAGGAAATCCTCCCCTACCCAAGGTACCCGGGACGTGAAACCCGACCCTATGGTTTCGCTTCCGAGCAGTAAATACGGATAGACCAGTGCGCAGCAGATCAATACGGCACCGACGACCCGAAGATCGACCAGCGCGACCAAGGAACTCCCGTTCCGCTTGCGGACGAGCTCGGCAACAATCGCGACGCCGAATATCGGCGCGAGCCCGATCGCGGTCAGCGGAGACCACAGGGGCGTCAATGCGACCATCAGGATCGCCAGGCCGATCGGCAAGGACTTGCCCTGATATCCCAGCAACCACGCGATTGAGATCCATCCCGGCAACGCATGATTCGGCACCCAGAACAACTGCGTCGTATGCGACGAGTATTGAAAAAGATACGCCCACCATTCCAGATGCTCGCCGATTGAATAGGGGTTGTGATGGGTCATCCAGCCGACGATGTCCATGCCGCTGAACAACATGAACACGGCAAGTCTAGCCAGCAATTGCGATGCTCGCGGGTGGTCGCGTTGCATCAGCATGAAAGTCAGAAACACGCCCAGCACGGTCCACGCCAGCAGCGCCAATTCCGCGACACGAATCCCGAGGAGCTTGCCGATCGCCGCTGCGGGCAGATAAAACCCGATGGGCGCACGCAGCATCAAGGCAGCTTGTCCTGACACGGCATCGTAGACGACCGGCCACGGATTGCGCACGAGATCGAGCAATGCCGCATCGCGCACGATCCAGTCCGCGTTCGCATAGACGAAATGGCCCACGCCGCCCAGCGTCGTCCAAAGCGCGGCGACACCGAGCGCGATCGCTGTCGGCAAGATGCGAAAGCGTCGCGTCGAAACAAACGCGCGGGTGAACGACAGCGCCACGCAGAGCGCCAGTACGGCAGCCGCCGGAATGCCATAAGCCGGAGCGACCCACCCGCCCAGATAGAAGAAGCTCGGCAAGGCGATGTAAACGATCGCAAGCACATCGAGCATTCCGGTGGCGCCGCTTCGCTGCGCGTGCGGCTTCAGAGAGCCGTCCCGTTCTCGACGACCTTCACGAGCGCGTTCCCGTGGCGAAGGGACGCTCGACCGCGCTCCGCAAGCCCACCGACTCGGTCGCGTCGTCTTCGTCGTCGATGAGGCGCGATCCTTGTGCGTCTGCGGGCCGATCGGTTTCTTCGTGATACGCGTCGTCGATATTCACTGCCCAGATCGCCGACTTGTCGGTGCTGCCTGCGAAGATCGCTTCGACCGCGCGCTTGGCCGACAGCATGGAGTGGTCCTGATTGTTGTAGCGATGCATGCCGTTGCGGCCGACGCAAAAGAGATTTTCGATGCTGTCGAGAAAGGCTCGGACTTCGTCGAAATGTTCGTAGGCGCCGTAGTAGCCGGGATAGGCCTTCGGCATGCGCAGGACGACGGCGTCGATACATTCATCCGGATCGGCCATGCCGATCTGCTGCATCTCGCGCTTGGCGAGCTCGATCATGTCGTGGTCGGCCGACGACCATAGTTCATCGCCTTCGGCGCAGAAGAATTCGAGTCCGACCCAAACGCGATCGGAGGCATCGATGGCGCCGTCGATGCTTGCGTCGATGGCGCGGTCGGCGACGCGGGCAACGAGATAGGGACTCCAGTTGTTGAATATCTGTATGCGTCCCACCTTGACGCCGGGTTCCTGGACATAGATCCAATTGTCCGGCACCGATGCGCGTCCGGGTATCGCGTGCTGGTCGTGCCGCGCGAGCTTGCGATACAGCAAGCCGACCGTCATGAAGTCGCGGTACTCGAGAGCAGCGGCGATCTCGCGCACGCGCGCCGGGACGTGGCCGTCGATGGCTGCGATCAATTCGCGAATCGGCATCGTGGAAATCACCTGATTGGCCGCTTGCCACTCGCGCCGGCCGGTGCCGACATCTTCGATCTGCACTTCGGTGATCCGCCGCGCAGCGGTCTGCTTATCGAGCTTCAGCCCGACGATGCGCGTCGCCATCCGTATCGGTACCCCAGCGTCCTCCACGCGGGTTGCGACCGTTTCCCACATCTGGCCCGGCCCGAGCCGCGGATAGAGGAAATGCTCGATCAGCGAAGTCTCCTTTGCGGCCGCGCGAGACCTGAACAGTTGTCGCCAAGCATGCGCGATCGCGCGCGAGATCGACAGCCCCTTGACGCGTTGCGCACCCCACGCGGCGCTGATCTGCGTGCATGAACGCCCCCACACTTTTTCGGTATAGGTCTTGAAGAAGCGCAGATACAGGCGGCGGCCGAAACGATTGATGAAAAAATCTTCGAGCGTCGTTTCGCGTCGTGGAAATGCGCGCGCCTTGATGTAGCTCGCGGCATAGAGCGCACACGCGACCGGGCCGAGTTTCCACGCGGTCGCGACATCGATCTTCAACGGATACGCGAACAGCTTGCCGCCGAAAAGAATGCGCGAGATACGATCGCGTATCAGCATGCGCGCGTCGTCCGTGGTGCGCGCCGCATGTTCGATAGTCAGCGTGCGGCGCATGCCCTGATAAGCGAGGAAGGCGTGGCCACCGCCGGCTTTGAGCGTCGCGGGATCGCTGTCATCGGCGATCGGAAGTTTGTCGAGCCACCATCGCATCACCCAGTCGGACTTCGAGAAGAATCGATGGCCGCCGATGTCGATGCGATTGCCGTGATGAACCACGGTCTTCGAGAGCCCGCCGACTTGCGCGTCGGCATCGAAGATCTTGATTGCCGTATGGCCGCCTTCGATCAATTCATAGGCCGCGGTGAGTCCTGCGGGCCCTGCGCCGATGATGACGACCGGTGATGCACACGAAGCGGAACTCATGAGGCGCGAGCCGAGAACAGGATCGTCTTGCGGCTGATGAAGTTGGCGACGAAACCGATCGCAGCCGACAGACCCTTGGCAAGCGGCAGTGCCAGACCGACCGACGTTGCGACATACAACGTGCCCGAGTTGAGCACCATGCCGAACAGACCGAGCGCGGCGAACACCACGAACTCGCTGCGCGCATCCGACACAGCCCGTCGAGCGAAGACCCAGCGCACCGAAAGCCCATAGACCAGGACCAGGCCCGCCGCATACGCGAAGGCGCCGGCAAACCACGCGGGCAGTCCCAGCCTCGTCACGCCGAACCAGAGCAGCGTCGCGTCGAGCGCGAGCGCAGCCGCCGACGCGACGAAGTAGCGAACCGCTTCACCGATGCGCGAAGCGTCGCGGCCGGCCGCACTAGCGAGCAGCAACATCGGCGCAACGATAGAGATAGAAAGTCTTTTCATAGTCGTGCTCGATGAAACCGGTGCGCAATTCCGCTGCCGGGCGGACCGGCAGTGCGCTCTGCAAGACGATGAACACCAGACGTTCCGCACTATCGCAAATGTTCTTGACGACCTCGACATCCGGCTCGCACGACGTTTCACTCTTGTTCAAGTTGTTCATTGCGCGGCAGATCGACTCCTGAAATTCGAGCAGCGCGATCATTTTCGCGCGCTCGCCCAACTCGATCGCGGTGCGGCGGTTGAACAACACCCCCGAAGCCTGGGAGGGCGAGTAGTAGTTCGCGTGCCTCATCATCAGCCACGGCGCCCGCACCTCGCGAAACCAGTACACGCGATCGGATGGAGCGACGGTCTCGTGCCACAGCAAGCCGTAGTTGCTGACGTAGTCCTCCTCATAGCGCGTCCATTTTTCGCGCTGGTCCCATCCCGCCATCGCCACTACAAACAGCAATGCGGCGACGGCCACGCCCGCAACCGGCCACTTGGGCAGATAGCGCATCGCGGCCACGACCACGCTGAAGAGCACCAACGTCATCGACAGCGGCCGCGAAATCTGAACCGCGAGCGATCCCCCCAACAGGTCGATGAAGGTGCTCAATGCGGCGACCTGGCGAATCAGCAGAACCGCTGCGAGCGCGACGCAAAATACCGAGAGTGCGACAACCAGATCGCGCGTGACCGGCAGGCGCTTGCGAAAGAAAGAAAGGGCGAACGCGCCGGGAACGAGGATCAGAGGACCGAAGGTCGTCAACGACAAGACGGATGCGAACAACAAAAGAGCCGCTGCGCGGTCGTTGGCGTTGTCTTGATTCCAGAGATGCAAGAGCACGGCGGTTATCCCAGCCATTGCAGTCCAGTGCATCAACCAAAGACTGCGCCAGAGTTGCAGACCGGTGAGGAGCACGTTGGACAGAAAGTCCGCGCCGACCAAAGCCATCACGAGCCCGATGACGCCCGCTGCGCCCGCGGCGCGCGCGAATCGCTCCATCGATGTCATCATCGGCGTCGTTACCGGCGTCGCCAGCTTGACGATCCACACGACGACGCCGAGGTCGAACATCACCAGCGCCCAGTCGCCGACGCGCCAGTTGAGCGGAAACACGAAGGGATTGGCTTCCTGCACGATCGTCATCCAACCGGCGTCGTAGCGCTTGAACAAATCATCGAAGGGAGCGATTCTTATCAAGCCGAGCGCGATCGGAACGAGGCCTGCGAGCGCGCTCCACAACCAACGTCGATCTTCGAAGACCAGCCAGGACCACACCAGCAGCAAGCCGGGCAACGCGATCAGCGGATGCACGAACATCGCGGCGACCATGCATGCGATCGCGATCGCCGTACGCTTGCGGACAAGCCACCCGAGCCCGAAAAGCACCATCGGTTCAGCCAGACTGCGCGCGGTGAAAAATGGTTCGGCGTATGCGAACACACGATGGCCGCCATAGACCGGAACAGCGACGAAGAGCACGATCATCGACCAAGCGAGCACACGTCGATCGACGAGTGGACGAAGTAGCCAATACGCGGCGAGAAAATATGCTGACAGTGAGACGGCCAGCATGCCCAGCGTTCCGTCGCCTACTCCGAGCCATTCGATGGCTCTCGCGTAAATATGCGGAACAACGGTGAATGTTGCTTGAGAACCATAAATGAAAAAAAGATCGTCGGCCATCCGCGCTGGGTCGATGTCTACCAACGCTTCACCCAAGTAGGCGATGCCGTCATGATGGATACCGCCGTATGGATGGCTCAGCACAAAGCTGGTCATCACTAGCAAGGCGGCAATCAAAATGCGGGGTGCAATTCGGAGGGTCACAGAAAAAAAAGAGGTGCCCAAAGGCACCTCTTTCCACTCGGGGGTTTAGAGACTTAGCCGCGGCACGAACCAGGCAGGTATTTTGCGGGAACGGGGGCGGCCGAAGCCGGACCACATTTCCACTCCTGGATCGCTTGTCCGGCTTGAGCACTTCCCGTGGCGGCAGCACCAGCGATAAAGGGAATCAGATCGATTTTCTTACCATCGATGTTAGCGCTGTCGATGTTTTGCGCCGTCACCGTAACTTTTCCAGTCCCATCAGTGACTATCGCAGCAACATATTTCGAGGAGCTGCCGGCACTTTCGCAGCCGAAGCTATTGCCGGCGGGGAATGCAGCGGCGGATGCCGATTGATAAATCTCCGTAATTGTCGTGCGGCACGCACTGGCTGCCAGAATCAATTCCGACATTTTCGCGCGCTTGGTGTAGTCCTGGTAAGCCGGCAGCGCGATGGCAGCCAGGATACCGATGATCGCGACGACGATCATCAATTCGATCAACGTGAAACCCTTTTGCATCTTGCTCATTTATTTCTCCAGGAAAGGTGAACGGCGACTTCAGTCGTCGC
>JBBRQU010000014.1:0-88929 GCA_038225855.1 Burkholderiales bacterium
CGCCAGTTCTTCCAGTGTGTTGGTGAAGTGCGTGCGCTGACCGGCACGATGTCAACGCTCAATCGCGGTGGCGCCGAAAGGCCATGACGTGGACATACCGCTTTCGGCGTTTAGTCCGATCGACCGCTCCTGGCCGAAAGCAGCCCCTCGCAACTGGCCGCCTTAAATTAGTCACGAACCCGAAAATCAACCCCTGATCTCCCGAACGACGGGCAGCACCAAATCGATCTGCTCGATCGACTTCCGCGGCCCTGCAGGCGTCATGTGCCCATACGCGGCAAGCGCGTCGGCGCGCAGGTCGCCCACCAGCTTCACGAGTTCGGAAAAGCGCACGCCCTGACGCACGAGATGGGCGACGTAGGTGTGATGAAGGGCCATCGCGTTGACTTCGTCGGCGCGGTCGATGCCGGCGTCGTGCGCGGCATAGAGCAGCGCCGCGTCGAGGTCGGCTTCGGACATCGGCCCGCCGTTACGCGCGGTCAGCACCGGTGCTTCGGCGGGCCGCCCGTCCTCAGTCAGCGACGCGAGAACGTTCGGCGGGATCGGGAGCTGGCGTTCGGCAGCGCCCATCACGCGCACCGATCCCGCTTCGCGATCGATGTCGTGCAGATGAACCTGCACGACTTCCTGCCGCGTGAGCCCCGACAACAGCAGCGCGATCGCGGCGCGGAGTTCGTGATCCGACGCATCGAACAGCGCTCTCATCTCCTCGTTCGTCAACTCGCGCGGCAAGACTTTGGGCGCCGGTAGCGAGGCGGGCGCGTGCGCAGCAACGTCGAGCAACGCGTGCGGTGCGTCCATGCCGAGAGCCGCGTTCGCATGACCGGCTAGCGCCATCGGCATCCACGTCTGCGGCACGATCACCGCGACGGGCTGGGGCGGCGGGCGATTGAACAGTTCGACGATGCCCATCGCGAGCAGAGCGACCAGCAACGCGCTGCCGAGCACGAGCGCCGCGTCGCGCGTGTACAGCGGGCTGACCGGCGACGTGGGCGTCGTGGCGGACTCCACCACCTCGACCTTCGGCACACGCGCGCTCTCTTCGGCCTCGAGCGCGGCCAGGCGCTCGACCGCTTTCTGTCGCAACTGCTGGACGCGCGCGAGTTCGTCCTGCATGCCCCGGTATTCGTTGAAGCGCGACGTGAAGCTCTGCACCGATTGCTGGTTGGCCGCCAGTTGCTGGCGTAGCCGCGCGGCTGCCGAGCGCGCGCCGGCGAGCTCCTCGCGCGCTTCCTGCAGCGCGCCCTGCTGGCTGTTCTGACGCTGCGCGACGATCTGCTGCTCGATCTCGACCAACCGCTCGCGCTGCGATTTCACGCGCGGGTCGATCTGCATGTACTGCGGCGTGAAGGTCCGCGCCACTTCCCTGAGGTCGGCGCGAATGCTCGCGGCCTGCTGCTCGAGCGCGGCCAAGGTCGGGTTGTCCCTGTTGCGCGTCACCGACTGGCCGGTTGCCTGCGCATCCTGCAAAGCGCCCATGCGCGCCTCGGCCGCGACCACCTTGTCGTTAGCCGCGTTGAGCGCGGCGCCGACGCCCTTGACTTCGGCGAGCACCTGGTTCTCGTCGCGCTCGAGCGACACGATGTTGTAGCGCGCGCGAAACGCATCGGCCTCGCGCCGCTTGGTCGCCACGTTCTCTTCCAGCTTGCGCGCCTCGTCGCGGACCTCCACCACCGCGTCGACCGATGCGTTCTCGTAGCGCTGGGCGATGCTGACCTGATAGGCCGCAACCAAGCGATCGACGAAGGCCTTGAGGAATGCCGGCTCGCGGCCTCGCGCCTGCAGAGACACGACGTTGGTGCCTTCCACCGGCGTCACGGAGAGCATCGTCTGCAGCGACGCCGCGGGATCGACGATCGAGACCGCGGGCGGCGGCACGGGCGCGCCCTTCAGGCGTTCCCACACGTTTGCAAGCAGGGTCCGGCTGGTGAGGAACTGAACCTCGTCACGCAGGAAGTTCGCCTGGTCGTTGGGCCGGGCCGGGTCGTTGCTGCGTTGCCCGGTCGCGGGCACGAGATTCAGTCGTGCTGTGGCCTCGTAGATGGCCGGCCGCGAATAGTCGTAGATCAGGCCGGCGAGCGACCACAGCGCGAAGACGATCAGGAAGACCGTCAGCCTGCGCCGGTTCGCGCGGCGGGTGCGTTCTTCCGCGCCGAAGTTTCCGTGCGGGCTGGTCGTGTCGAAGAAGGTCCTGCGGAGCATGCGCGTCAGGTCAGCGCGTCCGTGACCCCATACGCTTGCATCTGCGCCGCGAACTTCGCCACCTCGTGACTGAGGATCACGATGTCGTGGGTCTTGCCGTCGCGATCCTTGACTTGATCGTGCAGCAGCGCTTCGGGGCGAAAGCCCAGGCCTTCGAAGACCGCGATCGCGCCGCGCTGGTCCACCGTCATCTGGGCGGTCAACTTTTCGAGTCCCATCTCGAGCGCGAGGGCGAAGCTTTCCTGCGTCAATTTCTGCCCCACGCCTTGGCCGCGCAGTTCGGGCACGACCAGCACGCGCAACTCGCCGACATGGCGCGACCACGACCACTCGTCACGCACGATGGTCGCGCAGCCGAGCACTTCTTTCTTTCTCGTCGCGAGTACCGTGACGATGGCGCCAGTGCGCGTCGAGTCGATCCACGCGGACACGACCTTGGGCTCGCTGATGTCGCGCGGCAGGAACAGCAGGTCGTGTACCGACAGCACTTGCGCAAATGCAAGAACGGCCGCTTCATCGGACGCTGTCATCAGCCGCAGTTCGAGGTCGCCGCCATCGATCGTGATCGTGCGCGGGTAGGACCGGCTCACCGTATTGGTCATGTCGAACGTTTCCCCAGCCATGCGTCAAGTCTCGGCCACAGCCGCTTGACCGCGTTGCCCCCGGCCACGAGACTGACGTGACCGCCCTTCAAAACGATTTCTTCCTTGTCCTTCGAGCCGACGTTCGCGATCAGCGGCTTCGCGGCTTCGTACGGCACGATGTGGTCGTGCTCGGCCAGCGCATGCAGGATCGGCACCTTGATGTTGCCCAGATCCACGCGGCGTCCACGCAGCGTCAGCTCGTTCTTGTAGAGCCGGTTCTCCCACATGAACTCCTTGGTCGTCTGCCGGAACAGTTCACCCGGCAGCGGCAAGATATCCGCGGCCCAGCGGTCGAACATGCGATACGACTTCACGAATTCGTCGTTCCACATGTTGTCCCAGAGTTGCACCTGGCCGGTGACGCGGTCGGCGGGACGCAGCATGTTGAACGACTCGAAAATCATTTCGGGCGGCGCGTTGCCCATCGTATCGACGAGGCGATCGACGTCGAAATAGCGCTTGTCGCTCCACTTGGAAAACAATTCCATTTTGGTGAAGTCGACCGGCGTGGTGAACAGCGCGAGGTTCCTGATCGGGCCGTCGGCATGCAACGCCATGTAGATCGTCGACAGCACGCCGCCCATGCAATAGCCGATCAGGTTCACGTCGTCTTCACCCGACGCCTGCTGCACGCGCGCGACGCAATCGGGAATGAAGTCGAGCGTGTAGTCCTCGAGGTCGAGCCGCTTCTCTTCGGGACGTGGCGGGTTCCAGTCGATCATGAAGACGTCGTAGCCCTGCTTCAACAGGAACTCGATGAAGCTCTGCCCGGGCGCGAGGTCGAGGATGTAGCCGCGATTGGTGGTCGCCATCACGATCAGCAGCGGGATGCGATAGATCTCGTCGACCATCGGTCGATAGTGATAGAGCGCGAGCGTACCGCGACGGTGGATCAGGTCGCGCGGCGTGGCGCCCATCGCGGGGCCGGACGACGACAGATAGTCCAGCCCCTTGATGTTGCGTTGAAGGACGCGGTCGATCTCCTGCTGGACGCGGCTTGCGATCGATGCGGGGTTCGCGCTCATCGGCGGGCCTTTGCTTTCTTGCGTGAGGAAACTAGTGCGGGCGCGACCGGCTCTTCAATCGCAGGCTTCTTCGTTCTTCGCGGCGCGGTCGTTGGCGTGGCCGCGCTGGTCGACACTTTTACACCTGTGAGTTGCTCGATGGCTGCCGACATACCGATCAGCCGATCCTCGATCGCGAGCAAGCGTTCACCGAGCCCCTCGATGTCGGCACGCGATGGCAGGTTGAGCGCCGTGAGATAGCGGGTCGTCACCTCGTCCGAGATTTTCTTCGCGGCCAGCGACGCGCTCATGGCCTTGTTCATGCCTTGCGTGAACTGGTCGGACTTGCTCGCCTGGTTGGCGAATTCGTTGGCGCCCTTTTCCATTTGCGAGACCAGGTCGCGCCAGATGGCGAAGGGGTCGATCAGTGCGGGTTGCTCTGCCATGACGACTCTCCTGATTGGCGCCTTCGGTCGGTTCGTCGAAAGTCAGACGACGCGGCGTCTGGTACTGCGACCGCTTGAAGCACCTGTGATGCGGCTCGTTTGTTCCATGAGCGTGAGCAACCCGCGCAAGGCTTCATTCACGGCCTCCGAGGTAGGAAACGCCTTGGCCAACTTGGGTTGGAGCAACACGACCGGGGTGCCTCTGGCGACCTGCTTATAGAACTTCCCGCGTTCCAACTTCGAGAAGTCGGAGCGCTTGTACTGCGCGCGCATCTCGTCTTCAATCTTCTTCATGGATTTTCCTTGCAGCACGAGTCGCACGACGTGCACCGGTGATCCGAATCGCGTTTGAAAAGAGGTACGCAAAGAAGCTCGGGCTGCCGGACCACACGCGCTCGACGTGACTTCGGCCCGAGTTTCACCGACTGCCACGCATCCCGGAAGATCGGGTACGTAGCCGCCGAAACTCGATGAGCCTTTTTCGATGACAACGAGATATTGCATGTGCGACCTCATTTCTTCAGGCCAGCTTGTTTGAGGATGCTGTTCAGGGTACCTGGTGGAATCTCGATGCTCCCCCGCCGGCGATCGTTACGGTCCCGGGCTTCGATGCGTGATGGTACTGGCGATGACTTCCTCTTTGGCGAACGAGGCGCCCACCATCCGCCTCGATCAATGCGACGAGTTGCTTGACTTTGGTGGGCATAGCCGTCACCCGCAACTACAACCGCACCGGCTCCGGAATCCGATACCCATACCGCGCCGCCGTCATCTCGGCCAGTATCGCCACCGCAATCTCCGGCGGCGTCCTCGCCCCGTTCTTCAATCCCACCGGCCCGTGCAGCCGCTCCATCTGTTCGGCCGTGACATCGAACTCCAAGAGGCGCGCGCGCCGCTTCTCCTGATTGATCTTCGACCCGATCGCGCCGACATAGAACGCGTCGCTCTTCAACGCCTCCATCAACGCGAGGTCGTCGAGCTTGGGGTCGTGCGTGAGCGCGACGATCGCGCTGTGCGCGTCGGGCTTCATCGCGAGCACCGCGTCGTCGGGCATCTCGGTGGTGAGCGTGCTGCCGGGTACCTGCCATTGCGCGGTGTATTCCTCGCGCGGGTCGCACACGATGATTCCGTAGTCGAGCGCCTGCGCCATCTGCGCGAGGTAGAGCGTCATCTGCCCCGCGCCGACGATCAACAATCGCCAGCTCGGACCATGCAGTGAAGCGAGCGTGCGGTCGGTGAGGGCGAGCGTATCGCCGCGTCGGTCGAAGGCGTCGGCGGGTTCGAGCGTTACGTCGCCGGTGTCGAGATCGAGCACGCGGCGCAGCCGCTGGCCATCGGCCAGGGCAGTCACCAGATCATCGATACGTGATCGATCGGTAATCGGCTCCATCACGAGTTCGATCGTTCCGCCGCAGGGCAGACCGAAGCGGTTGGCTTCTTCGGCGCTGACGCCGTACTTGAGACGCGCGGGCTTCGTGAGTGCGAGTCCGGTGCCATCGGCGCTTCGAACTCTTGCAACCAGATCGTCTTCGATGCAGCCACCCGAAACCGAGCCCGCGATGCTGGCTATGCCGGCTTCGTCTTCGCCGATTGCGACGATCGCGCCGACCGGTCGCGGCGCCGATCCCCACGTCTGCACGATCGTGCCCATCGTGACGCGGCGGCCTTCGGCGCGCCATGCGGCGATGGTCTTCAATACGTTGATGTCGACGTTGTCCATGAGGCGACGAATCGTGAAAAAGATTTCGGAAAGGCGGGGCTGCATCGACGTGATGGCCGACGTCGAGGCGCGAGAGTATCCGACTATCGAAGTCCGCTCGTTGCCATAGCGATGCCATGCACAGCAGGCCGATGGTCCGCTGCGCCGGTCCCGTTCGCAGTTGCTATGCTCGCGCCCATGTCGACCGACCCACAGCAAACCGAGCAGCAGCGAATCGAAGCGGCGATCGCCGCGCTGCTCGCGCAACGCGAGCTGCTCAGCGACGCGGTCGTCGATGCCGCGCTCGCGCCGATGCGCGCCCGGCTCGCCGCGCTCTGCCCGGTATCGGCCGAAGCGCCCGCGCAGACGCTGCGGCAGGTCACGATCCTCTTCCTCGACGTGGTGGGCTCCACCGCTTTGAGTCGACAGCTCGATCCGGAAGACATCCATGCGCTGATGGATGGTGTCCTCTCGCGTTGCACGACGGTCGTCGCCGCGCATTCCGGAAAGGTACTGCAGTACGCCGGCGACAGCCTGCTGGCCGTGTTCGGCTACGACGTCGCGCGCGAAGACGATGCGGAGCGCGCCGTACGCACCGGCCTCGCGCTGCTCGAAGAGGGTCGCCGACAAGGCGAATCGGTCAAGCGTTCACATGGCTACGACGGCTTCGATGTCCGTGTCGGGGTGCACACCGGCAACGTGTTGCTCGGCGGCGGTGTGGACGCCGAAGGAAGTATCCGCGGGATCGCCGTCAACATTGCGGCGCGCATGGAACAGACTGCACCGGCGGGAGCGCTGCGCATCAGCCGCGACACGTACCGTCAGGTGCGAGGCCTCTTCGACGTGGAGCCGCAGCCGCCGCTGGAGATGAAGGGAATCGACGAGCCGATCGTCTCCTATCTCGTCTTGCGCGTCAGGCCTCGTGCCTTCCGCGTGCCGGGCCGGGGCATGGACAGCGTGGCGGTGGAAGGCGTCGCGGCGGAAGTCGGCATGATCGGGCGCGATGCGGAGATCGGCGAAGTGATGCGCGTGCTGGGTGACGCTCGAGCACTGCGGTCGTTGCGCATGATCACGGTGGTGGCCGACGCGGGCGTCGGCAAGAGCAGGCTGCTACTGGAAGTCGAGCGCCGGCTGGAACGGCATTCGGGAACGGTGCGATTGCTGCACGGACGCGCGCAGCGCCATGGCCTCAACCTTCCGCACGGGGTGGTGCGCGACATGCTCGCGTGGCATTGCGACATCCTGGACAGCGACGCGCCCGAAACCGCATGTGCCAAGTTGACCGCGGCATTCGGTGCGCCGTTCGGCAACCGGGCAGAGGAGCAATCCGCGCTGGTGGGCCATCTGATCGGCCTGGATTTTTCCAGTGATCCTCACGTTGCGGGCATCGTGCAGGACGGCCGGCAGATCCGGGCCCGCGCGTTTCACGCCATCGCGCAATTCCTTCGCCTGCAATGCGAGGCAAGCGAAGACCTGGTCGTGCTGCTGCTCGACGACCTTCACTGGGCGGACGACGGCTCGCTCGACCTGATCGAATACCTCGCAACCGCGTGCCGGGACCTGCCGCTGGTGCTCGGCTGCTTTGCGCGGCCCGCACTGTTCGAGCGCCGGGCGACGTGGGGCGAGGCTGCGGCGCATGCGGCCCGCATCGAATTGAAACCGCTGGCTGTAGAGACCAGTGGGCAACTGGTGGACGCGCTGCTGGCGCGCATGGCCGACCCACCGCCCGAGCTGCGCGCATTGATCCTGCAGAACGCCGAGGGCAACCCCTTCCACATCGAAGAATTGCTGGGCATGTTGATCGACGATGGCGTGATCATGCCCGCGCTCGATGGATGGCAGGTGGATCGCGGCAGGCTGAACGAGGCGAAGGTCCCGCCCACGCTCACCGCAGTGCTACAGGCGCGCCTCGATGCGCTGCCCCTGCGCGAGAAGCGGGCGTTGCAGCAGGACAGCGTGATTGGCCACGTGTTCTGGGACGGCGCGCTGCAGGAGATCGCTCCCGAATCGGTCGCCGCGCTGGACCCGCTTGCGCGCCGAGAGTTCATCAGCCTGCGAGACGTCTCGGCGTTTGCCGGGGTTCGAGAGTTCGCGTTCAAGCATCACCTGCTTCATCAGGTGACGTACGACACCGTGCTGAAGGGACCGAAGCGCGACCTGCACAGGCGCACCGCCGACTGGCTGGTGAAGATCACGGGCGAGCGCATCGGCGAGCATCTGGGCTTGATCGCCGATCACTACGAGCGCGCACGCGATGTCGTCAACGCGGCGCGGTACCTGGCGCGCGCCAGTGAAGCGGCTTATGGCGCAGCGGCGTACGGCGCTGCGCTCGACTACGTCAACCGCGCGCTGGCGCTGACGTCGGAGCGCGACTTGCGCGCGCGATTCGATCTCCTGTCGATCCGCACCAACGTCTGCAACGCCACCGGCCGTCGCACCGAGCAGGCCGAGGACATCGCGATCCAGGCGCAGTGCGCCGAAGCGCTGGACGACGATCGATGCCGAGCCAAGGTGGCGCGCTGGCAGTCGTTGGTCGCGGTCGTTACCGGCAACTATTCTGCGGCGCTCGAGGCGGCCGACCGCGCGCAGGCGCTGGCAGCGCTGGTGGACGATCCGGTCACGGCGCTCAGCGCTTCGCTGGACAAGGGCCAGGCGCTGATCTACATGGGAGACCCAGCGGCGGCCAAAGCCTGCCTCGAGTCGAGCTTGCCGTTGGCTCGCGCCAGCGGCAGGGGCGATCTGGAGTGCACCGCCATGAGCCGGCTCAACTACATTGCGCAAGGCCGCGGGGACTACGTCGCGGCGCGCGCCTATCTCGAGAAGTCGCTTGCAGTCGCGCGTGGCTCCAGCAATCGCAGGTTCGAGGGCGGGCTCATGGCAAACCTCGGCGTGCTCGAGACGCAAGTGGGCCACTACGAGCGCGCGCGCGAGCTTCTGGAGGCGGGCCTGCGCGTGAGTCGCGCGATCGGGGACCGCGGCAGCGAGCCCTACGCGCTGATGGGCATCGCTGCGGTTGACCACCTGCAAGGAGACGCGCGCGCGGCGTTGTCCGGTGCCATCGAGGCGCGCGACCTGGCCCGAGCGGTCGGGGATCGAGGTTGCGAGGCGGAGTGCACATTGCTTGCTGGCGAGTGCCATGCGGAACTGGGGCAGGTCGAGGAAGCCACCGCCTGCTTCGACGACCACGAAGCATGGGCCCGGCAAGCGTCGCCGGGTCGCATGCCGCCTCCGCCGATCGCGGCCCGCGCCGAGCTGGCGTTGAAGCAAGGAAGATTCGACGAAGCCCGCGCGATCGTCACGCAACTCGTGAGCAGGCTAGCCGCAACCGGCAGCCTCGACGACAAGGAGGATTTGAAGCGGTATTTCGTTTGTCATCGAGTGCTCGCCGCAACGGGAAAGCCCGACGCCGAAGTGTTTCTCAGCCGTGCCCACGCCATGCTCTCGAGTCGCGCGGACCGGCTGCAGAAAGACGACCGCGCGGCCTACCTGAGCAACATCCGACTGCATCGCGAGATCGTTGCCGCATGGCTGGCAAACGGTGCGATCGCGACGAGGCCGGCTTCCGAGGCTTGATCTCTGCAGGCATGGGGCCGTCCCTTTCCATCGCTGCGTTCAGGTAGCATAATCGCCCGACCTCGCGACGCGCCGCGCCGGGCGCCGCTTCCAATGAAGTCAGTCCCAAGGAGACCGCATGGCCACGACGCTTTCATTGCGCGTGAACGGCAAGGATGTCACGCGCGACATCGAGCCGAACACCCTCCTCGTCACGTTCATTCGCGAGACTTTGCGTATGACCGGAACGCACATCGGTTGCGACACCGCGCAGTGCGGCGCATGCACCGTGCATCTGGACGGGCATGCGATCAAGTCGTGCAACATCCTTGCGGTGCAGGTCGAAGGCCGCGAGGTCACGACCATCGAAGGCGTGGAAGCGGCCGATGGCACCATGCATCCGATGCAGGCCGCGTTCAAGGAATGCCATGGACTGCAATGCGGCTACTGCACGCCGGGCATGGTGATGAGCGCGATCGATCTCGTGAAGAATCATGCCGAGAACGCGAGCGACGATCGCAAGATTCGCGAAGCGCTGGTGGGCAATTTCTGTCGCTGCACGGGGTATCAGAACATCGTCAAGGCGATTCAGACGGGCGCTGCGGGGATGAAGTGACCGTCGTTCCCGCGGACGCGGGAACCCAGCGGCGTCGAGTCGCCGCTTCTATCGATAACGACACTGCGCCTCCGCTTTCGCGGGGGCGACAGTCTTGGAGGCACTACACATGAACGCACGACAAGGCTTCATCGGGCAGTCGGTCAAGCGCAAGGAAGACCAGCGCTTTCTCACCGGTCGCGGTCAATACACCGACGACTTCACGATGCATCATCAGACGTATGCCGCGTTCGTGCGCTCGCCCTATGCCCACGCGAAGATCGGCGCCATCGACAGCGCGGCCGCATCGAAGGCGCCCGGGGTTCTGGGTATCTTCACCGGCGCGGATTTCCGCGAGGTGGGCGGCTTGCCGTGCGGCTGGCTGATCAACCATATCGACGGCACGGCGATGAAGGAGCCCAAGCATCCGGTGCTGGCCGACGGCAAGGCGCTGTATGTCGGCGACCCGGTCGCGCTGGTCGTCGCCGAGACGCTCGACCAGGCGCGCGCCGCAGCGCAGATGGTCGAGGTCGCGTATGAAGAATTGACTCCGGTCGTCGAGACCGCGAAGGCCAAGGGCGCGGGGTCCGCGTTGCACGACATCGCGAGCGACAACGTCTGCTTCGTCTGGCATTGCGGCGATAAGGCCGGCACCGACGCGGCGATCGCTTCCGCGCCGCATGTCAGCAAGCTCTCGTTTCGCAACAACCGCCTGATCCCCAACGCGATGGAGCCGCGCGCGGCCAACGCGTCGTACAACCCGTCCGACGAGAGCTATACGCTCTACGTGTCGAACCAGAACCCGCACGTCGAGCGCCTCTTGATGTGCGCGTTCGTGCTCGGCATTCCCGAACACAAGATGCGCGTGGTGGCGCCCGATGTCGGCGGCGGCTTCGGCTCGAAGATCTATCTCTACAACGAAGAGACCGCGCTGGTGTGGGCCGCGAAGCGCATCAAGCGGCCGATCAAGTGGACCTGCGATCGCAGTGAGGCCTTCCTCACCGACGCACATGGCCGCGATCACGTCACGACCGTCGAGATGGGCACCGACAAGGACGGCAAGTTCCTCGCGTTGCGCGTACACACCACCGCGAACCTCGGGGCCTATCTGTCGACGTTCGCTTCGTGCGTGCCGACCATCCTCTACGCGACGCTGCTCGCCGGGCAGTACGCGACGCCGAAGATTTTCTGCGAAGTGATCGGCGTCTTCACCAACACCGCGCCGGTCGATGCCTATCGCGGCGCGGGCCGGCCCGAAGCGACCTATGTGGTCGAGCGCATCGTCGAGACCTGCGCGCGCGATCTGGGCCTCGACCCGGCCGAGATCCGTCGCCGCAATTTCATCAAGACCTTTCCGTATGCGACGCCGGTCGGCCTCACGTACGACACCGGCGACTACGAAGCCTTGATGGCGCGCGCAATCGAGTTGGCCGACGTCAAGGGCTTCGACGCGCGCCGCGCGGAGAGCGAGAAGAAAGGCTTGAAGCGCGGCCTCGGCTACTCGGCCTACGTCGAGGCCTGCGGCCTCGCGCCATCGAACATCGCGGGTGCGCTGGGTGCGCGCGCGGGTCTCTTCGAAGCCGGCGAAGTGCGCGTGCACCCGACCGGCAAGGTCACGGTCTTCACGGGCAGCCACAGTCACGGGCAGGGACACGAGACCACGTTCGCGCAGGTCGTCGCCGACAAGCTCGGCATTCCGATGGAAGACATCGACGTCCAGCACGGCGATACCGGCAAGGTGTTGTTCGGCATGGGCACCTATGGCTCGCGCTCGATCGCAGTGGGCGGCAGCGCCATCGCCAAGGCGGTCGACAAGGTGATCGCCAAGGGCAAGAAGATCGCGGCGCATCTGATGGAAGCGGCCGACACCGACATCGAGTTCGAGGACGGCGTCTTCAAGGTCGCGGGCACCGACAAGGCAACGCCGTTCGCCGCCGTCTCGCTCGCAGCCTACGTGCCGCACAACTATCCGCTCGACAAGTTGGAGCCGGGTCTCAACGAAAACGCGTTCTACGACCCGACCAATTTCACGTATCCCTCGGGCACCTACATCTGCGAAGTCGAGATCGATCCGGCCACCGGCGTGACGCGCGTCGATCGCTTCACCGCATGCGACGACTTCGGCAACGTCATCAATCCGATGATCGTCGAAGGCCAGGTGCACGGCGGCCTCGCGCAGGGCATCGGCCAGGCGCTGCTCGAGCACGGCGTGTACGACACCGAAACGGGTCAACTGCTGACCGGCACGTACATGGACTACACGATGCCGCGCGCCGATGACTTCCCGACCTTCAAGGTCGAAACCGTCAAGGGAACGCCGTGCACGCACAATCCTTTAGGTGTCAAGGGTTGTGGCGAGGCCGGCGCGATCGGCTCACCGCCTGCGGTGATCAACGCGATCTGCCATGCCCTTGGGGTCGCCGACATGCCGATGCCCGCCACGCCGCAGACGGTGTGGAAAGCGATTCAGGCCCAAGCGGCTCATTGACCCTGCGTGACCTCGGAGAACAAGCATGCAAGCCTTCGAATACCAGCAACCGAAAAGCGTGGCCGATGCGGTCAAGGCGCTCGCCGCTGCGAATGGGCAACACGCGGGCGATGCGAAGTTCATCGCCGGCGGACAGACCCTGCTGCCCGCGATGCGCCTCGGTCTCGCGGCGCCCGCGGCACTGATCGATCTCGATCGTGTCGATGAGTTGAAAGGCATCAAGGTCGATGGCCACACGATCACCATCGGCGCGATGACGCGGCATGCCGAAGTCGCTGCGTCCGATGCCGTGAAGAAGGCGATCCCCGCGCTCGCGCATCTGGCCGAGATGATCGGCGATCGCCAGGTGCGCAATCGCGGCACGATCGGCGGAAGCGTCGCCAACAACGATCCCGCGGCGTGCTATCCGTCGGCCGTGCTCGCGTTGGATGCGACCATCAAGACCGACAAGCGCAGCATCGCGGCGAAGGACTTCTTCAAGGGGCTGTACGAGACGGCGCTCGAACCCAACGAGTTGCTCGTCTCGATCAGCTTCACCGCGCCCGAGAAATCGGCGTACTACAAGTTTCGTCAGCAGGCCTCGCACTTTCCCATCGTGGGAGTGTTTGTCGCGAAGACCGCGAATGGCGCGCGCGTCGCCATCACCGGCGCGGGGCCGGTGGTGTTTCGCGTCAAGGCGCTCGAAGAAGCGCTCGACAAGACGTGGGCGCCCGAAAGTTGCGACGGCGTCACGGTCGATGCGAACGGCTTGAACGGCGACATGCATGCGTCGGCGGAATATCGCGCGCATCTGATTCCCGTGCTCGCCGGGCGCGCGGTCGCCGAAGCGAAATGAACTGATGGTCCGACGAGCGTGCGATCGATGCGCGCGGGTCGACCCGCATGTCGACCGCGCGGTCGATCGACATGCGGGTGATGCCGCTGTAATCGCGCTCGCAATCGCGCTCGCACTCGCGCACTGACATCGACGATGCAGACCCTTCCCGCGTCGATAGACGCGACTCTTGCCGCGCTCGCAACCCAGGACTACGTCGCCGATCGGCGTCTCGCGACGGCGCTCTTTCTCGCGCTGCGAATGCAGCGTCCGCTGTTCGTCGAGGGTGAGCCCGGCACCGGCAAGACCGAGCTCGCGAAGACCGTCGCGGCGATGCTCGAGCGTCCGCTGATTCGCTTGCAATGCTACGAAGGACTCGACCTCGCGGGCGCCGCCTACGAGTGGAATTACGCGCGGCAGATGATCGAGATCCGTCTGGCTGAACACGATGCCGGCGGGGCGAATGCGGCATCGAAAGAAGCGTTCGCCGTCGACCTCTTCTCCGATCGATTCCTGATTCCGCGCCCCCTGTTGCAGGCGATCGACCCGAAGCAGCCGGTCCCGCCGGTGCTCTTGATCGACGAACTCGATCGCGCCGACGAGCCCTTCGAAGCCTTCCTGCTCGAAGTGCTGTCTGACTTTCAGATCACGATTCCCGAGACCGGGACCATCAAGGCGAAGACGCCGCCGATCGTGATCGTCACGTCGAACCGCACGCGCGAGATTCACGATGCGATCAAGCGTCGCTGCCTGTATCACTGGGTGGGCTTCCCCGATGCGGCGCGCGAATACGAGATCCTGTTGCGGCGCGTCCCCGGCATCGAGGAGACGCTCGCGCGCGAGATCGTCGCGTTCGTGCAGCGCCTGCGCACGTCCGACTTGTTTAAGCGTCCCGGCATCGCCGAGACGGTCGAATGGTCGCGCGCGTTGTTGCAGCTCGATGCGATCGTGCTCGATCCGGAGATCGTCAACGACACGCTCGGCGTGCTGCTGAAATACCAGGACGACATCGCCAAGGTGTCCGGTTCCGAAGCCGCCCGCCTGATCGCCGAGCTGCGCGAAGCCGTGGCGTGATTCCACGCGTCGTGTGCGAATGACTTCGCCCGGTCTCCCCGGCCATCTCGCCGAAAACGTGATGCACTTCGCGCGCGTGCTGCGCGCCGCGGGCCTGCCTCTGGGCAGCGATCGCATCCGGCTCGCCCTCGAAGCGCTGCCGATTGCCGGTCTCGAATCGCGCGCCGACCTGCACGCGACCTTGACCGCTTGCCTGATCGACAGGCCCGAACATCAGGCGATGTTCGACCAGGCTTTCCATCTCTTCTGGCGCGATCCCGATCTGCTCGGCCGCATGATGGCGATGCTGTTGCCGCGCGTGCAGGGACGTGCGCAGGGACGTGACGCGGGACCGCGGCCCGCGCAGAATCGACGGCTCGCGAACGCGTTGTTTCCCCCGCGTGCGGACACCGGGCCGCGGGCTGCGCAGCAGGAAGAAACGATCATCGACGCGGCGCTGACCTTCTCGGATCGCGAGCGTCTGTTCAAGGCCGACTTCGACACGATGACGGCCGAAGAATGGCTGCAAGCCAAGCGGCTGGTCGAGACGCTGGCCTTCAACATCGAACGCATCGCGACGCGTCGCACGCGACGATCGCCGCGCGGGCGGCTCGACTGGCGCCGCACCATGCAGGCATCGGCGCGCGCCGGCACGATGACGATGCGCTTCAGGCGGCCGCGCCTGCAGGTCGTACCGCTGGTCGTGATCGCCGACATTTCGGGTTCGATGAGTCGCTATTCGCGCATGCTGCTGCACTTCGCGCACGCGTTGTCGAATCAGCGTCAGAGTGGCTCGCAGCGCGTCTCGACGTTCGTGTTCGGCACGCGGCTGACGTCGATCACGCGGGTGTTGCGCATGCGCGACCCGGACGCGGCGGTGGCGTCGGTCGTGCGCGCGGTCGACGACTGGTCGGGCGGCACGCGCATCGCGGAGTGCCTTGCCGATTTCAATCGCGACTGGTCGCGCCGCGTGCTCGCACAGAACGCGACGGTGCTGCTCGTCACCGACGGGCTCGAGCGCGGCGACACCCAAGGATCGATTGCGCGCCTCGCGTTCGAGACCGAGCGGCTCGCCAAGTCGTGCCGCAAACTGGTGTGGCTCAATCCGCTATTGCGCTATCAAGGCTTCGAGCCGCGCGCCGCGGGCATACGCGCGATGCTGCCGCACGTCGATCGTTTCGTTCCGGCGCACAATCTGCAAAGTCTCGCGGCGCTTGCGGACGTGCTCGCCGATGTCTGACCCCTGATTGTCCAACGACTTCACGACCCACGAGGCCAACCATGCAACTGAAAGGCGAACAGCTCCTGCCGGTATCGCAACAAACCGCGTGGGAAGCGCTCAACGACACGTCGCTGTTGAAGGAATCGATCCCCGGTTGCGAGTCGATCGAACCCGTGACCGCCGAAGGCGAATCGACGCCCACGCCGAGCGTCTATGACCTCGTGATGGTTGCTGCGATCGGACCGGTCAAGGCGACATTCAAGGGCAAGCTGCAACTGATGGATATGGATCCGCCCAACGCCTACACGATTCGCTTCGAAGGCAGCGGCGGCATCGCGGGATTCGGCAAGGGTACTGCCGCCGTCAAATTGATTCCGGCCGAAGGCGAAGGCGTAGCCACCCGGCTCGACTACGAAGCCAACGCCACCGTCGGCGGAAAGATCGCGCAGGTGGGGTCGCGCCTGATCGACATGGCGGCCAGAAAGATCGCCAACAACTTCTTCGAGAACTTCAACGAGGCGTTGAAGAAGCGGCAGACGAATCAATAGCGGCCGGCGGCCCCTGCGCGCCGTGTGTCGCACGCGGGGCCGAATTGATCCAAGCTAGCTAGCTATGATGCAAGCGTCATCCTGACACTGCGGAGCACCGCCATGACCGAAATCGCCTTGTTCGACGCGAAGAACCGGCTGTCTGAACTGATCGTGCGTGTCGAGGCCGGCGAGGAGTTCGTCATCACACGGCGGGGCAAGCCGGTGGCGCGGCTCGGGCGGCACGAGGTCGATGCCGTGCAGAAGCGCGCGCAAAAAGCCATCGCGAAGCTTCAGGCCAGCCGCAAGGGCGTGAGCCTGGGCCGTCTGCACAGCCGCGACCTGATCGGCGAAGGCCGTCGTTGATGCGCGGCGCGGTGGTCGATGCGTCCGTGGCGGCGGCCTGGCTCCTGCCCGATGAAGCGACGCCGCTGACGGAGGCGGGTTCTTCACGCCACCGCCACCGCCGACATCTGGGTGCCCGCGCTGTGGTTGCTCGAGATCGGCAATCTCCTGCTCAACGCACAGCGCCGCAAACGCATCGATGAGGCCAAGCGCCGCGAACTGGTCGCAGTCGCGGCCGCGCTGCGATTGCGCATCGATCGCGAGCCGGTTTCGATGATCGCTCTCGATGCGCTGGCCGCCCGCCATCGCCTGAGCGCCTATGACGTCGCGTATCTCGAACTCGCACGCCGCCGAGGTCTGCCGCTGGCGACGCTTGATCAAGCGTTGAGCGCCGCTCTCCCCGCCGCGGGCGTCTTGCCAGTCACCCTCGAGCGTTGACGCGAGGGCGCGCGCCGGCTCATTCGCCTGACCGGAAAAAAGGAAGTTAACTTGCTAAAAGTTCTGAGCAGCAAAAACTAAGGATGCATCGGCGCGACAAAGACTGAGCCACGATCAGGTCCGATCGGCGGACGCGTGTCATTCATCTTTGGAGCGAAGCATGAATAACGGAACCCCGAGTCGTTCGCGTGCGTGCGTGCGCTGTCGCCGTCATTCTTTTTTCAGGGCTGATGGGATGCGGCGGCCACGATGACGGTTCGCCTAGCCCTTCGGACTCCGGGTCCGACGGCCCCGTCTCGCTGGAACAACCGGTAGTTCATCAAGCCGGAAATCCCGCAGCGGGCCAAGTGGTTTTTCGCTTCGAGACGTTCGGCAATGAACGCTTCTGGACCGACGCCCTCAAGTTGCAGCAAGGCATGATCGCGACCGGCATGACGCCGCTCAGAGCGTTGCGGGAGTTGGGTCTGAGCGTCGACATCGAGATGCTAGACAGTGCGACCCAGGCGACGCTGATCGCGGAATCGAAAACCGATTTGACGCCGGCCAACGCACCCACGCTCAACAGTTCCGCAGCGTTGATCAAGTTGATCAATGCCAATTCGGTGATCGGCCTGGTCGTCAAGGATTCCAACAACGACGGCATGCTCGACATCACCAAAGGGGACAAGACCGGCGCGAGTTGCGCGTTGTGCCACACGGCCTCCGACCGCTCGGTGCTCAGCGTCGCCAATGCCGGCGCCATCGGCAAGCGACTCGATGGACGCGCGGCCCACAACCTGAACTTCGGCACGCTGGTGGCCACGGGACTGAACTCTCGAGCCTACTACCCGGTGCTGCAACTCGCGCTGAATGCCAACGGCGGCAAGACCCTGGGACGCGCGCCCACCGGGCTGACGCCTTTGTCGACCGAAGCCGAGGTCGATGCTTACCTGAGCAACCCCGCATACTATCCAGTCGGTATGTTCGACGACACGCCCGACGACAACGGCGATCCGATGCACAACTCGGCGCTGTTCCGCACCGACCTGGCCGCGCCCTGGGGTACGGAAGGCGGCATCGCCAGGCTCGACAACTTCAGCAACCTCGTCTATACCGCGCTGCTCGATCCCACCAATCTCACCACTGCCGGCGGCCGCGCTTTTCTGGTCAAGCTGGGCGGGGCGGCTGCGGGCAACGAGATCGTCGATGGATATATCCAGGTGCTGGCTGCGACCGGCGTCACCGGCTATCCGTACATCCAGGCCGCTGCGAGCCCGTTGGCAGGCACCGAAGACGCACCCCTGGGCAACCGCGTCGACAACACCAAACTGATCGACATGAACGGCTACCTGAACAGCCTGCAGGCGCCGGCCGGGGTGGTGGCCGACGCAGCCGCCGGCGTGCGAGGGCGCGTGCTCTTTCGCACCAACTGCACCTCGTGCCACAACGTCGATCAGGGCAAGGCGGTGCCAGCCTTCACCGTGCCGATGAAGACCATCTTCCCCGGCGACAATCCGGTCGTGCTGCTGGCGATGCGCGTGCCACCGTTGAACCCGATCCTCAATACGGTCGAGAACATTTTCGACGACAAGATGGCGGTCGTGAATGCCAGCATGCGTGGTGGCATTCGCGGCACCGTCTTGCCGTTGCTGCTCGACCTGGCGCGCAAGCCCAACTTTCTGCACGACAATTCGGTGCCGAATCTGGACACGCTGCTCAATCCAAGCCGCGGGCCGCTCGCCCCGCATCCGTTCTACTTCTCCGACACGGCACAGCGGGCGGACATGATCGAGTTTCTGCGCGGGCTGGACACCAACAGCCATTGAATGGGGGCCGCGGCTCAAGCATTGACGGCCGCGGGCGTGTGCCGCAAGTCGCGCATCAGCCGCTGCACGATCAGGCGAATCAGAAAGAATCCGAGTTTGGGGTTCTGGTAATAAAGAAGATAGATCGCTTCGTCGGACATCGTGTAGCAGACGCAGGCCGTGTCGCATACGACGGTCGCCGTGCGCTTTCGATCTGCGGAAAACAGGCCGATTTCGCCGACCAGGTCGCCCGGGCCCAGGGTTTGATTGATTTCCTCGATGCGAACGGTTCCGCTGCGGATATAAATCAATTGATGCGCCATATCTCCCTTCTTGAATAAAACGGTTTCCGCCGCGAATTTCTTTTTCTTCATGTACGGCAGCAGCCAATCCTTCAGAGGCGTATCGGCGTTGGCCTGTTCGAGCGCCTTGAGCAGCCGCTGCAAGTCCCACAGTCGATAAGTGTTCACGCACAGCAACGCGACTTGCAGGATGACATTCAACCAGTCGCCCGTCAGGGTCGTGTGTACGATGAACAGGCTGTTGGCGGCCACCGCGAGGACGCGCAACGGGATCATCCGCTTCATCAGGTTGCTGGACACGGTGAGCACCGCGCCTATCCCTCCGAAGAAGAGGGCGACTTCGAATTGGGTCAGCATCGAAACTCCATCGGGCAAGCGGATTGAAGGAAGCCGGTCTTCACGTGCGGGCTGCGGGGACGCACCTCTGACTCGATTTGATAGCATACTTTTCGGGCCGTCGGCACGCGCGAAGCGGCTTCGCCGCTGTATCCTCGCGCGCAGAACAGTGAGCGCAATTGCCGACGGCATGCGCCGGAACCCACCACAGGTGATGTCGCGTCATGCAAGCGACCCTCGAACAACTCGAAGCCGCGATCGTTGCGCTGGAAGCGCAGCGCGCAATTCTGGGCGACGCGACCGTCGATGCCGCTCTCGGGCCGATGCACGACAAGCTCGCGATGCTGCGTTCACAGACCCGCAGCCAGCAACAACAATTGAAGGCGGTGTCGGTGTTGTTCGCCGACATCGTCGGCTCGACGGCGATGAGCCGCGAGCTCGATCCCGAGGACATCCACGCGATCGTCGATGGCGCGCTCGCGCGCTTCTCGGCGCTCGTCATCGCCCACCAGGGTCGCGTGATGCAGTACGCCGGCGACAGCATGCTCGCGGCCTTCGGCGCCGACGAAGCGCATGAGGACGACGCCGAGAACGCGGTGCATGCGGGACTCGCGGTCCTCGAAGAAGCCAGGCGAATCGCGAGCGAGGTCGAAGTCGAGCATCGCCTCTGCGGCTTCAACGTCCGTGTCGGCGTCAACACCGGTCCGGTGCTGCTCGGCGGCGGCGTCGACGACGAAGGCAGCATTCGCGGCATCACCGTCAACATCGCCGCGCGCATGGAACAGAGCGCGCCCGAAGGCGGGCTGCGCATCAGCCACGACACCTATCGACATGTGCGCGGCGTATTCGACGTCGAGGAGCAGCCGGCGATCGTCGTCAAGGGCGTGGCGGAGCCGCTGCGCAGCTATCTCGTGCAGCGTGCCAAGCCGCGCGCATTCCGCATCGCCAGTCGCGGCGTCGAAGGCATCGAGTGCCCGATGGTCGGGCGCGACGTCGAGCTCAAGCGTCTCACCGACGCCTTCGAGGACGCGATCGCCGACTCGGCGTTGTCGCTGATCACGGTCGTCGGCGACGCGGGCATCGGCAAGACGCGGCTGCTGCTCGAATTCAGCAACTGGGTCGAACTGCAGCCGCAGAAAGCCTGGGTCTTTCAGGGCCGCGCGCAGACGCACGGCGAGCTGCTGCCGTATGGCGTTGTGCACGACGTATTCTGCTGGCGCCTGCAGATCGACGACAGCGACTCGCTGCCGGAGGCGCGCAAGAAGCTGGTCGACGCGCTCACCCCGATCTTCGGCGACAGCGCCGAAGAGCAGGCCGCGCTGCTCGGTCAGTTGATCGGCCTGGATTTCACGGGGAGCCCGTTCATCGCCGGCATCCTCGGCGACCCCAAGCAGATTCGCGACCGCGCCTTTCACGCGGCGGCTCAATATTTCCGGCGGATTGCACAGAGCGCGCCGATCTCGATGCTGCTCGAGGATCTCCACTGGGCCGACGAAGGGTCGCTCGATTTCGTCAATCACATCGCGCAGAGTTGCCGCGATCTGCCGATGCAGATCCTGTGCGCAGCGCGCCCGTCGCTGTTCGAGCGCCGACCGCTATGGGGAAGCGGCCAGCGCAACCACGAGCGCATCGATCTGGCGCCGCTCGCCAAGCGCAGCAGCCGCGAACTCGCCGATGCGCTTCTGCAAAGGATCGAGCAGCCTTACGCGATTCTTCGCGAACTGATCACCGGCGGCGCCGAGGGCAATCCCTTCTACATGGAGGAGTTGACCAAGATGCTGATCGACGACGGCGTCATCGTGACCGGCGCCGATCGATGGCAAGTCGTTCCCGAGCGATTGGCCAAGGTTCACGTGCCGCCGACCCTGGTCGGGGTGCTGCAGGCGCGTCTCGATGCCCTGCCCGCAGAAGAGCGCACGGCGCTGCAGTGCGCAGCCGTCGTGGGCCATGTGTTCTGGAACGGCGCGATGGCGCACATCGACCCGGAGTCGGTCAATGCGCTGCAGGGACTGATGGCGCGCGAACTGATTTACGGGCGCGAGACCACGGCCTTCGAAGGCGCGCGCGAGTTCGTCTTCAAGCATCACGTGCTGCATCAGGTGACGTACGACAGCGTTCTCAAGCGCCACAAGCGCGAACATCACCGCCTCGTCGCCGAATGGCTGGTCGAGCAAAGTGGCGAGCGCATCGCCGAGTACTACGCTTTGATCGCCGACCACTTCGAGAAGGCCGGCGATGCCACGCATGCGGCGCGCTACCTGCGTCTGGCGGGCGATGACGCGGTCAAGGCGTATGCCAACGAAGCGGCCCTCGACCACCTCGGACGCGCGCTTCTACTCACACCCGAGAGCGACGCCGAAACCCGCTTCGCGTTATTGCTCGCACGCAGCGAGGTCCTGTTTCGCAAGGGCCTTCGAGCCGAGCATCTCGCGGATGCGCAACAACTCACTGCCATTGCCGAGAGCCTCGATGACGGCGCAAGGCGTGCCCATGCGGCGGGCGAGCTGACGCGACACGCGTTCGGCGTTGCCGACTATCCGCTTGCAGTGAGCCTCGGCTCGCGCGCGGTGGCGTGGGCCCAGGCGGCCGGCGTGCCGGATGCGGGATTGCGCGCGCACAGCAACTGGGTCAACGGGCTGCGCATGCTGGGCGATCACTCGGCGGCTCTGATCGAGGCCGAGGGTCTGCTCGCCTCCGCACAGGCGCTTGGAAACACCGCCGCCTATCTGCGCGCGATGTCGCTCATTTGCGGGCTCGCGACCGATCAGGGACGCTATGACGCGGCGCGCGACTATGGTCGGCGCGGCCTCGCCCTGGCTCGCGAGACGGGAAACCGCACCGCCGAGGCGATCGCCCTGGCATCGATCGGAGACATCGAGCGCATCTTCGGAAACTATGCCGAGGCCGTTGCGATGGCCGAGGCATCCCTGCGCCTGTATCGCGACATCGGATTCCCGAGGTTCGAAGCACTGACGCACATGAACGTCGCCACCGCGATGCGACTCCAGGGTGATCCGGGCGGCGCACTGGAGTCCGCCTTGCGGGGTCTCGCGATGGCGCGCGAGACCGACAACGCCGATCTGCGCGCGGCGGGCGCCAATGTCGCGGCCGACGTGTACTGCGCAATGGGCAACCTGTCCGAAGCCGCGAACCTGCACGCGGAGGCGCTGGTTCTTTTCCGCGAAGTGGGGCGCGCGACGATGGCGCTCGAAGCGCTGGTCGGCCTCGCGCGCGTTGACCGCGCGTCAGGCAGGCTCGACAAGGCGCTCGCGCATGTCGGCGAAGTCCTGGCGCATTTCCATTCCGGCGGGACCGTGGAAGGCGCGGAAGATCCGCTCGCAATCTACCGCACGTGCTACGAGATCTTGAAGGAGGCGAATGCGCCGCGAGCCGACGAGCTTCTCGACGACGGCCACGCGTTATTGATGAAGCGCGCCGAACTGCTCGACGAAGCCGAGCGCGAGGGTTTCCTTCATCGTGTGCCTTCGCATCGCGCGATCGTCAGCGCCTACGAGTCGCGCGAGTCCATGCGGGCTCGCGTCGAGACGGTCGCGTAAACCAGGCGGTCGCCTGACGAGACTCAATGCGCCGCATCGGGACGCGTTCCCTGCGCCGACTCGTCGGCGCTCCAAACTTCCGCCGGGCGGGTCCGGCTCGCATCCCTCGCGGGCGACGCGACGACCGCGTGGGCCGAAGAAACCGCCGACCACTGCGTGCCATCGAATGAGTCGTCGCTCATCGTCAATCCGAGCGCGCCGAAGAGGGCAGCGACCACGAGGGTCATGACCGCGAGTACGTTGCCGTTTGCATCGCGAATGAAACGATAGCTTTTCATGGGGCGCCTCCGCCGAATACCGGTACGTGCCGGTGAATTCAGCCTAGATGAACGCTGCCCACGGATAGCCCGCATATTGGCGCGCGATCGCGGCAATATTCACGGGGAGCAACGATCGCTGCGGTCGAGGCGACCGAGCGCCATCCGGTCGTTGCGTCGGTGTGGGCGCGCAACTTCGCGTGAGGGCGAGCCGACTGCGCATCTTGTCGTTCGTCGTCGCCCCGCCTAACATCGTGAGATCACAAAAACAGGGGGACTCACATGAGGGTCGTCAAACGCATCCTGCTCGCGCTCGTCGCGATCGTCGTCATTCTCGTCGCGGTCGCCTACGCGTTGCCGTCTCACTACAGCGTGGCGCGCTCGATCGATATCGACGCGCCGCCGTCGAAGATCTATCCGCTGGTTGCCAACACGCGCGCCTGGAAGCAGTGGTCGGCGTGGAACCGACGCGATCCCGACATGACCATCGTCTATGCCGGCCCCGAATCGGGCGCGGGCGCGCAATGGAAGTGGCACAGCAAGAGCGAAGGCGACGGCGAGATGACGTTGACTTCGGCGGCACCCGATCGACGCATCGGCTACCGCTTGTTCTTCCCCGACTTCAACAGCACGGCGACTGGCGCGATGACGTTCGACCCGATCTCGCCCGGCGCGACGCGCGTGACGTGGACCAATGAAGGCGATCTGGGCAACAACCCGATGATGCGCTGGATGGGCCTCGCGATGGACAGGATGGTCGGCAACGACTTCGCGACCGGACTCGCCAACCTCAAGACGCTTGCCACGAAATGAAGAAACTGCTCATTGAGAAATGAAGAAGCCCCGCAGGGCGGGGCTTCTTCGGTCGCATCCGAGATGCGATCAAGTGCCGGCCGGATCGGCCGGTGCGGGAGCGACGCCGACGGCGCTGCTTTTCTTCTGTGGATAGTTGATCCACTTGACGAGAACGCCGCGCGTCCTGGCGACGTGGTCGATAGCCGCGACCTTGGCGGTGTCGACATCGTCGTTGTAGGCGGCGGGGTCCGTGTTGCTTAAAGAAGCGCAGCCACTGATCAATGCGGTGGCGCTTGCTGCGACGATCAATACAATCTTCATGGCCAGACTCCTTGAAGGTTGCGCGTTCGACGCCGATGGTCTCGATCAGGTGCAAGAACAACACCCCGTCGGTCGCAAGCGTCCGGGACGACGCTCTGCCGCCGAGTATAAGCCTCGCGTTTGCGCGCGCAAGCACTTTGTCGCCGCTGCACCCAACGACGCGCACGACGACCCGGATGACGACCTGGATGACGCACCTCAGCGCTTGGACGACAGCATCGTTCCCGTACATTTCGGACTGCCGCAGCGGCACTCGAATTGCTTCTTGAGTTTGGGCGTGTAACGCTCGTCGAGCGTCAGCCCATAGTTGTAGTGCAACTCTTCCCCCGCCCCGATATCGCGCAGCGCCGAGATGAAGATGCGTGTGGCGCCCTCGACGTCCACGTTTTCGGCTTCGCAGTTGGGCTCGCACGAGTGATTGATCCAGCGCGCCATGTTGCCGTTCACGTTCGCGTCGATCACGGTGTCGTCGTCGATGCTGAAGTAGAAGGTGTGAAAGGGCTGTGCGGGATCGTGCGGATGGCGGCGCAACGCTTCCGGCCAGCCGATGCGCGCGCCCCGGTATTCGCAGATGCGCTCGCCGGCCGCGATGTCGCGCGCGGCGACGACGCCGCGGCCGTGGATCGTCGAGTTGCGGACGATCGCCTTGGCGCGCCGCGTGTTCGGGGTTGCATTCTTCAATGTTTTTTTCATGAGGTTCGTTGGCGCGTCCGAGGTTTTCTATTTCAGGATCTTGAAGAGATTGTTGAACTGATCGGTCCACATCGACAGTCCGGGAATGTCGTCGATCTCGGTCGATGCATCGACTACGGCATCGCGATCGAGAAAATCGTCGTTGCGCGTGACCAGCACCCATTCGGAGTTCGAGTATTCCTCTTTCTGCGGGTCGTCGATCACGTTGACGGCCCACAGGCCCGCGTCTTGCGCGAGTTGCGACACGACCGGCGCGAGCTTGAGAAAACGATTCGAGACGTGAAACGCGATCACGCCGTCGGACTTCAGATGTCGTAGATATACGGCCAGCGCTTCGCGGGTGATGAGGTGAACCGGGATCGAGTCGCTTGAGAAAGCATCGACGGCGATCACGTCGAAAGCTATCGCGCTGCCGTCGGCCAGCTCGCGTTCCATCGACAGGCGCGCATCGCCGAGCACCAGCGTGATCGCCGCTTTGCTGTCGGACAGATAAGTGAAGTCGCGCCGCGCGACCTCGAGCACTGCGGGATCGAGTTCGTAGATGCGATAGCGATCCTGCGCCTTGCCCCACGCCGTCAGCGTTCCCGCGCCCAGGCCGATCATCGCGACCGTCAGCGGCGCCTGGTCGGGCCTCAATTCTCCTAGCGCCAGCGCGATGCCCGAGCCGGGTCCGTAGTAGGTCGTGGGCGTGCGTCGCTTGTCGGGCGCGGTGTACTGATCACCGTGCAGGATCACGCCATGCAACAGGCGCCGTTGTTGCAATGGCCCGGCCGCAGTCTGCTTGACGCGCAGCGTCCCGTAGAAGTTGCGCGATGCATGGAGCGTGTCTTCGGAGAGGAAGCGGTAGTACTTCCACGCGTAGAACCCGGTGCATGCGAATGCCGCGACCGCAATCGCAACCGGCCACTTGCACCAACGACGCTCGCGGACCACGAACAGTGCGAGCGCGCATACGCCCAGGAGCGCGAGCGGTGTTTCCCAGTAGTTGTCGAAGAGCCGGGGCGCAAGCAGCGCTACGAAGAGACCGCCGAGCGCGCCGCCTGCCGAAAGGCAGAGATAGAACTGCGTCAGCCAGGCGGGTGCGGGTTTGCTCGCGGCAAGCTCGCCGTGACAGAACACGCACACGCAGAACAGGCCGACCGAGTAGATCGGGATCGCCGCGTAGAGGTTGAGCACGCCGCGATGCGTGGTCAACGCCCACGCCATCGCGATCGTCGCGGCGAGGACCGGGGCGAGCCACCAGCGGCGCACATACCAGCCGCGACCCATCCGTCCTTCGAACACGACGACGAAGGACAACAGATACAGCGACAGCGGGAGCACCCACAGGAATGGGATGGACGCGATGTTCTGCGTGATGTGATTCGTCAGCGCGAGCAACAGCACCGAACCGAGCGCGGCGCAGCCCAGCCAGAACGCATAGCGCTCGATGCCGGGCGCCGCACTCGAATCGATCGCATTCGACTCAGCCGCGTGCGCGACCGCGTGGTTCGCTTCCGCCCGGGCGCTCAAACGCGCGCGCCATGCGCAGGCCGCGCACGCGAGCGCGAACAAGACATAGCCCGCGCTCCATCCCCACGATTGCACCTCGAGTCCCGCATAGGGCTCGATGACGAAGGGATAGATCAGCAAGCCGACCAGCGAGCCCGCATTCGACAGCGCGAACAGGCGATACACGCTCGCCCTGCGCGATGCGTGGACACGATCGCCGGCGAACCATTTCTGGATCAAGGGGCCGGTGGAAGAAAGCAGGAAGTAGGGCAGGCCGAGCGTCGTCGCGAGCAGACCGACGATGCGCCACGTTGGATCGGAATCGGGCGTCGGCTTCCACGCGTCCGACGCGATGATCGGCAACGTGACGATGCTGATCGCGAGCAACGCGATGTGCAGCCGCGCCTGCGTGCGCGGCGAGCGCCGCGTGACTGCGTGCGCGTACGCGTAGCCCGCGAGCAGCGCAGCCTGGAAGAAAACGACGCACATCGTCCAGACCGCGGCCGAGCCCCCGAACCACGGCAGGATCTGCTTGGCGATGATGGGCTGTACGAGGAACAGCAGAAACGCGGACGTGACGATCGTGATGCCGTACAGGATCATCGGATGGAAGCCGGAGCGACGCGATGTGTGGGGGGGCGAATGCAGCGGCGATTGTAAGCGGCAGTCGCGTGACTTCATGAGGTCGGCGGTGGATCGGCGATCGAGGCTGACGCTGCGAAGTGCAAACCAGCACCCGCGCTTGACAAGAGCGCGTAGCGGTACTGCATTCATGTCCGAAAACGGCTAGTCGTAGCGCACGCTCGCGCGTATAAAGTCGCCATGAACACCGAACATCTCGACGACGACAGCTGCTATCGCGCTATCAGCGCGCGCGACGCACGCTTCGACGGCCTCTTCTTCACCGCGGTCAAGACCACCGGCGTGTATTGCCGGCCGGTCTGCGCTGCGCGCACACCCCGGCGCACCTCGTGCGATTTCTATCGAACCGCCGCCGGCGCCGAGCGCGCGGGCTTCCGGCCATGCCTGCGCTGCCGACCCGAACTCGCGCCCGGACGGGCGGACTTCAACGCGACGCTCGCCGAAGCGATCCTCGCGCACCTGCAGGCCGGCGCGCTCGACGCGGGCACCGGCGAGACGCTGGCGCGCGACATCGGCCTGTCGAGCCGCCAGGTGCGCCGCATCCTGCTCGACCAATTCGGCGTGACGCCGATCGAAGTCGCGCAGACGCAGCGCCTGTTGTTCGCCAAGAAGCTGCTGCAGGAAACCGACCTGTCGATGACGCAACTCGCGTTTGCCTCGGGCTTTCACAGCCTGCGTCGCTTCAACGCGGCGTTCCAGGAACAGTACAGCCTCGCGCCCTCGCAGTTGCGTCGTGCCGCGCGCAACGACGTTGCCCGATATGCGGAAGTCGACATGGCGAACCGCGCTGCAATCGATGCCGCGACACCCTCCGGCGACGCCGACATCACGTTGCGCCTCGCGTATCGCCCGCCGTTCGATTGGGACACGTTGTGCGAGTACCTGCTGCGGCGCGCGACGGCCGGCGTCGAACAAGTCGATCGCGTGAAAGGCGAAGCCGTGTATCGCCGTACCGTCTCGTTGATGACGGAGCAAGGCCCGGTCGTCGGCTGGCTCGCGGTTTCGCATGGCGCGCGTGAGCGCGCCGAACGCAAGAGCCATGCGCATGTGCTCACGGTGACGCTGTCCAACACGCTGCTGCCGGTTCTGATGAACGCCACGCTGCGTTTGCGTGAACTGTTCGACCTCGACTGCGACCCGGCGCGCATCGCCGCGCATCTTGCCAACGATCCGCTGCTCGCGCCCGAAGTCGAGGCTGCGCCGGGCCTGCGCATGCCGGGCGCGTGGGACCGCTTCGAACTCGCGCTGCGCGCCGTGCTCGGGCAGCAGGTCAGTGTCGTCGGCGCGTCGACCCTGTCGGGCCGCATCGCCGCGCGTTTCGGAACCGCGATCGTCACGCCGTTTGCGCACCTCGATCGCGCTGCTCCGACCGCCGATGTGCTGGCTCATGCGGATCTCGCCGACATCGCCGTGATCGGCATGCCGAAGTCGCGCGCCAACACGATCCGCGAAATCGCACGCTTCGCTGCGAATGGCGGCCTGCGGATGGCGCCGGGAACATCGTGCGACGACGCGGTCGCGGCGCTCGATGCGGTGCCGGGTATCGGACCGTGGACCGCGCATTACATCGCGATGCGCGCGCTGCGCTATCCGGATGCTTTCCCCGCAGGCGACCTCGGCCTGCGCAAGGCGCTCGGCGCACTTGAAAAAAAGGATGGTGTGCCGAGCGAAGCTGCGCTCGAACGGCGCGCTGAAGCCTGGCGCCCGTGGCGCGCGTATGCGGCCGCGAACTTGTGGCACTCACTGTCGCGACACGAGGTCGCGACCAAAAAAGGAAAACGATCATGAACGCACTCCGCTACCTGCGCCGCGACAGCCCCATCGGCCCGCTGTTGCTCGCCGCATCCGAACAGGGCTTGCGCGCCGTGTACATGAGCCGCCAGCGCCATGTTCCCGACCAACCCGAACAGAGCTGGCAGCCGGTGTCGCGCGATGACGTGGCGCAACTCGCCATCCTCGAGCGCGCCCGCGACCAACTCGACGAATACTTTGCCGGCCAGCGCTCGCATTTCGATCTGCCGCTCGATCTGGTCGGCACCGACTTTCAGCGCAGCGTATGGAAAGGCCTGTGCGCTATCGGTTTCGGCGAAACCATCAGCTACGGCGAACTCGCGCGTCGCATCGGCAATCCGAAAGCGGTGCGCGCCGTGGGTCTGGCCAACGGTCGCAATCCGGTCTCTATCGTCGTGCCGTGTCATCGCGTGATCGGCGCCGACGGGTCGATGACGGGCTATGGCGGCGGCATCGATCGCAAACGTTTTCTGCTCGCGCTCGAGTCGCACGTGGTCGGTCGCGTCGCGGCGCCGCAGCAGTTGGTTCTCGCGTGACGGTCTTGCCTCCCGGCGCAAGCGGCCGGGGCGCCTGCGCCGCTCGCGGCAATCGCCGTTCTGGGTTCTAATACGGTTGGCCCTTCGCATGCGTGAGGGACGATTGATCTCGGTCGACGGGAGTCTATGGCCAAGCCTAATTATCAATACGAAAAACGCCAGAAAGACTTGGCCAAGCAGCGCAAGAAGCAGGAGAAGGAACAGGAAAAAGCGCTGCGCAAGGCGGGCAAGACTGTCACGACGCCGGCCGACAATGCCGATGCCGGCGATGCGAGCCTTGCGCCCGCAACGGACAGCGCACAGGAAGCGCCGGCTTAGAACCTATCCGTGAGCCGCTGCGAAGGATCGTGAACACGCGTTGTCTGCGGCGTTCGCAATCCGCGCGCTTCTATCGATGTCCGCTTCCTCGAACGAAACCAACGGCTCGTTAATCGCCATCTTCTGGGCGCTCGGCGCGAACACCGCTATCGCCGTCGCGAAATTCGCTGCAGCCGCCTACACCGGTTCGGGTGCGATGCTGGCCGAAGCGATCCATTCGGTCGCCGATGCCGCCAACCAGGTGCTGTTGCTGATCGGCTTGCGTCAGGCCAAGGGCAGCGTCACCGAAATCCATCCGCTGGGCACAGGCCGCGTCGTGTACTTCTACGCGCTGATGGTCGCGCTGATGTTGTTCATGCTCGGCGGCGCGTTCTCGGTGGTCCAGGGCGTCCAGCGACTGCGCCATCCCGAGCCGGTTGAAAACGCGCTCGTTGCGCTTGCCGTGTTGGCCATCTCGATCGTGCTCGAGACATTTTCGTTGCGCGGCGCGATGCGCGAAATCAGGAAGACACGGGGCAAACGCAGCTTCTGGCGCTGGTTTCGCGAGACGCGGCAATCCGAACTGCTGGTCGTCGCTGGCGAAGACATCGCCGCGCTCGCCGGTCTGTCGTTCGCATTTATCGCGGTGCTCGCATCCCATGCGACCGGCGATCCGCTATACGACGCCTTGGGCAGCATCGCGGTGGGCGTGCTGTTGATGATCGTCGCCATCCTCGTGATGCGCGAAGTCAAGAGCCTGATCGTGGGCGAATCGGCCGAGCCCGAGATGCGTATCGACATACGCGAGCACATCGAAGCGCGTCCCGAAGTTGTCTCGCTGATCAGCCTCATCACGTTGCAATGGGGCGACGCCATCGTCGTCGCCGTGCAGGCGGAGATGGCGCCGCAGCCATCGGCGAGGGCGCTGGTCGATGCGATCAACGTCGTCGAAGACAGCATTCAGGCGCGCTGGCCTGCCGTGCGATGGGTGTTCTTCGAACCTGATCATCCGGGGTCTCGCGATGCGCAACAGGCGATCGAGCACGCTTAGGACGAAGGCGCTGATTGCGATCGCGCTCTACGGCGCGATCGCGGAGTGCGCGGAGCCCGACAACCCGTACAACGACCCACCGCCGCTGCAGGCGACGCGCGGCATCGCGAACTGTCCCGCACCCAGACAGCGGAGCTTGACGCCCGAACAGGCGCGACGTGAAGCGCACCAGCGCATCGAGCGCGGCACGTCGTGCTGGCTCGCGGGACAGTGCGAGCCCGGCGGAGACTACAAGCACGACGCCGAGACCAACGCGCGCGTTTCCGCCGCGCTCGCCAACCACCCGCGCTTCGCGAATACCACGCTATGGGTCGAGACGCTGCGCAAATTCGTCACCATCAAGGGTTGCCTCGCCGATGCGCAGCAAGGTCGAGAAATCGAAGCGACGGTGAAAGCGATAGCCGGCGTGAAGCTGGTTTGGCAGGAAGCCGTCGTCGCGCCCCACGGGGCGCCGCCGTGATACAAGGCAGGTCGATTGTGGTTATCCAGGCCATCGCCAATCAACATGCCGAAGCGACTCGATCTGAATCTCCTTCAGGCGCTCGAGGCCCTGCTCGCGGAACGCAACGTGACGCGCGCGGCGGCGCGCCTGCACACCACGCAGCCGGCACTGTCTGCGCAACTCGCGCGGCTGCGGCGCATGTTCGACGACCCGTTGTTCATTCCGGGTTCGCGCGGCATGACGCCGACGCCGCGCGCGCTCGAAATCGAGGAGCGCCTTTCGGAATTGATGAGCGGCTTGCGCGCGGTCGTCTCGCCGCAGCGCTTCGACCCGGCGACCTCATCGACGACGATCTCGATCGCCGCGACCGACTCGACCCAGTTCCTGCTCGCGCCCATGGTCGCCGAGCTGCACGCGCTGGCGCCCAATCTGCGTATCGCGGGTCGCCCCGTGCAGCGCCTCACCAAGCCGGAGATCGATCGTCTGCTCGCGACCGGTACACTCGACATCGTCATCGGGCCTTCAATGCTGTTGCCCGACGACCTGCACGCGCGCAGCGTCAGCACCGAAAATTTTCTGTGCGTGATGCGCGGCGACCATCCGTTCAAGAAGAAGCAAATGACGGTGGACGATTTCTGTTCGTTCGAGCACATCTACGTCTCGCCGCTCGGCGGCGACTTCTCGGGCGAAGTCGATACCGCACTCGCTGCGATCGGAAGATCTCGACGCGTGATCGCGTCGGTGCCCAGCCTGCTGGTGGCAACCCATCCTCGAGACCAGCGATTTCGTGGGCTGTTCGCCGAATCGCTCGCGCGCCGCGAGGCGCACATCCTCAAAAGCTACGCGTTGCCGGTCGACATCGGCATGCTCGAACTCGTGATGGCGTGGCACGAACGCACGCATGCCAATGCCGCGCACCAGTGGTTTCGCGCGCGCGTGGTGCAGGCCATGAAACGCATCGCCGAAGGATTCCCATGAAGATGATCAAGCTCGGCCACACCGGCCTCGATGTCTCCCGCATCTGCCTGGGCATGATGACCTATGGCTCGCCCGAATGGCGCGCGTGGGTGCTCGATGAAGCGGCCGCGCGACCGCTGGTGCAACGCGCGGTCGAAGCCGGCATCAACTTCTTCGATACCGCCGACATGTATTCGAACGGCGCCTCCGAGATCGTCACCGGCAGGCTGCTCAAGGAATTTTCGAGACGCGACGAAATCGTGATCGCGACGAAGGTGTTCTATCCGGTGTTCGAGACGATGCATCTCGATTTGCCAAGCGCGAAGCCGCACGACATCAAACCGAATCGGCGCGGACTTTCACGCAAGCACATTTTCTCTGCGATCGACGCGAGCCTGAAGCGCCTCGATACCGAATACGTCGACCTCTATCAGATCCATCGATGGGACCCGCACACGCCGATCGAAGAAACGATGGAAGCGCTGCACGATGTCGTGAAAACCGGCAAGGTCCGCTACATCGGCGCGTCGAGCATGTGGGCATGGCAGTTTGCACGGGCGCAGCAGGTCGCGAACGAAAACGGCTGGACACGCTTCGTGACGATGCAGAACCACTACAACCTCGTCTATCGCGAAGAGGAGCGCGAGATGATTCCGCTGTGCAGGCATCAGGGCGTCGCACTGATCCCCTGGAGCCCGCTCGCGCGCGGCTTTCTTGCCGGCAATCGCAGGGCCAACGACAAGGCCGAAGGCGCGACCACGCGCGCGAAGACCGACGGGTTCGCGCAGACGCTCTACTACGACGAAGACGACTTCAAGGTGGTCGATGCGGTGTCGGCAGTCGCGAAAGAGCGCGGCGCCTCGAACGCGCGCATTGCGTATGCGTGGCTGCTCGCGAAAGGCGTGACCGCGCCGATCGTCGGTGCGAGCAAGGACGATCAGATCGACGAAGCCGTGGCCGCAACCGAACTCGAGCTGAACGCGGAAGAGATCGCGCAACTCGAAGCGCCGTACCGGCCGCATCGCGTGCTGGGACACGCTTGAAAAGGTGTCCGTCGTTCCCGCGGCCTTTAGTCCCCGCGAAAGCGGGGAGGGAATCCAGCGTCTTTCGATACACGCCACCGGGTCCCCGCTCTCGCGGGGACGACGACCATGTTTCTCGTGGTGACGATCAGTCAGGCACGGAGACCGTGTTGCCGCTGACGGTGATTGCATTCGCTGCGGCCGGCGTCGTCACGAAGGTCGGCACGTTGGCTGCCGTGATCGCCGGCGCCGCACCCGGCACGCCGCCGCGTGGAATGGTTCGCACGACCTGCGATTGCGGAAGCGCGGTGCCGCTTTTCAAATTCGCATAGACGGCGTCGAGCGCGCGGATCAGATAGACGTGCAGCGGCACGTAACGCGAGTCGTAGCCCGCAAACACGCTCGGCGTTCCGATGAAGGAATCGAAGTGCTGCGCATTGGTGACTTCGATGATAGCCAGCTTGCTCGCCCCGCCTTCAGCCAACTTGTTCAGACCCAGGTAGGGACGTGAAGTGTGGTTGACCGGCAGCAGCGCGTCGTCGCGTCCTTGCACGATGATGGCCGGTTTGCCGCGCAGGTTGCCGTTGCGATAGGTTTCGGTGATGCCGGTCTGCAAGGCGCTCGAGGTCGTGAGCAGATTGCGCAGGCAGCGCGATCCGTCGGCGTTGTAGTCGGTGCGGCTCGTCGATGGCGAGATCGACAACACACTGCGCTTGGGTCCCCCGACCGCCAAATTGTTGACGAGCGCAACACCGCCTCCCGGTGGCACGCCGTTGCCGACCGAGAACAGCGCAGCGAGCGATGTCGCTGCGAGCGGGGTGGGCGCGCCAGTCGCGTCGACTGCCGCGAAGCTGTAGCCGCAGAGGTTGTCCTTGACGCTCGCGCGCGAGTAGGCGTTTGCGTAACTGACCGCGACCGCCGAATAGACCTCGAATGCGGCAAGCGACGCGAACAACGGATCGGACTCGGGACCGTAGCCGAAGTTGTGGAGCTTCTGCAGCGCCTCGTCGGCCTGAGCTGCCGTGGTCGTTGCAGTCAAGAGCCCGGCGTCCTTCAATGACTGGCAACGCGCAACCGCGAATGCCGTCACAATAAAGGCCGCAGCAGGCGATCCCGCCACTTGCGCGGATTGCGACGCGCAGCTGCTGTACAGGTCCGACGTCGTGACGTATTCGTAAAGACTCTTGCCCGACGTCGCGATGGTGATCCCGCCGCGCTTGATGACGATGCCGGCGGAGACGGGAATCTCCACTTCGGGCTCGCCCGCAGCCACGCCATCGATCAGCCCGGTGGTGTCGAGCTCGGCGGCAGCGAGTGCGGAGCCTCCGCCATTCGACGCGCCCGATGCGATCACGATCGTGTTCGACGGCTTGATGGTGCGAAGGCGCGAGCCATCGGGCTGCAGCGTGCCGAATTTTTCGTTGAGCGCATAGAACGCGAACTCGACGGCCTGCAGCGTAAACTTGCCCCAGTCCTTCTCGGAATTGCGCTGCGAGTGCGCGTGCTTGAACGCGAAGCGGTTTGGCGTCGCCGTGTTGAACGCGGCCAGTTCAGCGGCCGTGAGATTCGCTCGAAAGAACGCGTTGTTGCCCGCAGCAGCCGAAGTCGTGCGCGTGCCGTCGATCAGAGCCACCGTATCGTTTTGCAGATCGTGCGGCGAGGTGCCGGTGCCTTTGTCGGTCAGCGCCACCGCGCAGCCGCGCTTCAATCCCCACTCGGCGACCGAGATCGCGCCGTACACGCCGCGCGAACCCGACGAGGTCGCAGTCTCGATGCAGGGATTGGCGGGATCGAACGAATTCGGAATCTGCACCAGCAGCGTCACGTTTTCGCGACCGCTGCCGTCGTCCGAGAACGCCAGGTATTCGACGCCGGCGATCTTGCCTTCGTTGGCCGTGACGACGCCGTTCATGTCGACGTTCGGTCCGTAAAGCAAGCCGTAGCCGCCGAGTGCGGTCGGATCGACGAGCGCGCGATAGTTGGCGTAGATCGCCAGCTTGCGCAGTTCGGCCGCAGTCAGGCTGGCGGGGTTCGCGAAGGTGGGCGCAACCGCCGATCCCAGGCCGCTCTTGCCGAGGCCCGCGGTCAACAGGTCGTCACTCGCGCCGTCGTAGCTCTTGATGCCGACGGTACCCACATAGCTCGGCTTGACATTGATGTCCGGCGGAATCGGCACGGGTCCGCCGTCGTCATGACCACTGCATCCTGCGAGGGCGGCAGAAGCGGCGACGAAGCCGACCAGCACGACGCGGCCCAGCATCGATCGACGGACGAGCGCGCATGGATGCAAGTCCCGAGTGGGCGAAAGTATTGGATCGTGCTGCATGCGCGGATCTCCTGGCGGTCGAAACGGTGATGGCTTGCGGGATAAGCGACTGTCGATCGACTCGCGACGAATCGAAATAGTGTCGGGGCAGGATTATCCCTGTCGTGTCCGCGTCCTCGCAATGCTCCTTTTCCCGATGCGCTGCGGTCCCCGTCCGGCGCCGGCGCGCAGCTTGCCGACGATGCCCCACGGGAAGTAATACACGCAGATGATGAACAACACGCCCAGCCACAGCAGCCAGCGGTCCGGGTGCAACAGGTTCGGCAGCAGCGGCACGCCGCTGACCGCGTCGCTCGCAATTTTCATCAGATCTTGAAGATAGTTCTGCGCGACCAAGAAGAGCGTCGCGCCGATCACCGAGCCGTACATCGTGCCCATGCCGCCGATCACGACCATCAGCAGGATGTCGATCATGATGTTGAACGAGAGCGTCGTGTCGGGTCCGGTGTAGCGCAGCCAGATCGCGTACAGCACGCCCGCCGCCGTTGCCATGACTGCGGCCAGGCAGTTCGCCACGGTTCGAAAGACGACCGTGCGGTAGCCGAGCGCCTCGGCGCGAAACGCGTTTTCGCGGATCGAGAGCAGCACGCGCCCGAAAGGGGAATTGACCACCCGCAGCAACACCAGAAACAACGCGAGCGCTGCGAAGAACACGATGTAGTAGGCGAGCAGACGTCCATTGACCTCGACTCCGAAGAGCGGCTTGTCGAGCAGTTTCGTTCCGGGCTGGAGCAGTGCGGGCAGCTTGAAGTTGAGCCCGTCTTCTCCGCCTGTGAAGTCGGAGAGCTGCGACGCGAGGATCTGGAAGAAAGACGCGACCGCGAGCGTGATCATCGAGAAGAAGATCGCCTGGACGCGCAAGCTCAAGAGGCCGATCGCCATCGCAAGCAGCGCCGAAACGGCGAGCGCGAGAGCGATGCCCAACGCGAGACTGCCCCATGTGGGGCCGAGCTTCGCCATCGCGATGCCGACTCCGTAGCCGCCGATGCCGAAGAACATGGTGTGCGCGAACGACACGATGCCGGTGTAGCCGAGCAAGAGGTCGTAGCTCGCCACCAGCAACACGAACACGGCCACCTTGGCGGCGACGTTGAGCGAGCGCGTGCCCGGGAATACGACCGGGGTCAGCGCCATTCCGATGAAGATCACGATCAACGCCGCGGTGAGAGCACGGCTGCGCGGCAGGTCGCCGGAGAAGAGCTTCGTCAGCACCGCGTCACGCCTTGCCCAGCGGATAAAGCCCGCGCGGGCGCCACAGCAGGATCAGCACCATCAGCAGGATGTTCGAGCCGAGCGCGAGCTTGGGCGCGAGAAAGCCCGCGTAGTTGGCGACCAGCCCCACCAGCAAGGCTCCGACGAAACAGCCGCCCACCGAGCCCAGGCCGCCGATGATGACGACGATGAAGATCACCACCATCACCTGCAAGCCCATCTGGGCATTGACCGATTCCTGGTACATCGCCCACATCGCGCCGCCCAGGCCCGCGAGCGCGCTGCCGGCGACGAACACGCCGATGAAGAGGCGCTGGATTCGATAGCCGAGCGACTCCACCATCTCCGAATTCTCGACGCCGGCGCGGATCAGCAGGCCGATCCGCGTACGGTTGAGAACGACCCACATGGCGATGAACACCGCTGCGCCGACGCCGACCGCCAGCAGCCGGAAGCGCTCGATCGCGATGTCGCCGAAGAACCATGCGCCGGTGAGCATCGCCGCCCGCGGCAGCGGAATGATGTCCGGTCCCCAGACCACCAGGATCAATTGCTCGAACACGATCAAGCCGCCCATCGTCACCAGAATCTGCTTCAAGTGATCGCCGTACACGGGCTTGATCACGACACGCTCGAAGAACCAGCCGAGTACCCCTGCGAGCGCCATCGCAGCCAGCGCCGCGGCCAGCACGGCCGCCAGGTTCGCGCCCAGGCTGGCCGTGGCGAGCGAGCCCTTCATCGCGATCAGCGCCGTGGCCGCGGCATAGGCGCCGATCGAGATGAACACGCCGTGCGCGAAGTTCAGGACGTCCATGAGGCCGAACACGAGGGTCAGTCCCGAGGCCATGATGAAAATCATCATGCCCGTCGCAAGTCCCGCCACGGTGAGCGTGACCCAGGTGGGCAGGCCGGGAATGAATGGCAGCGCGACGAGCGCGATGACCGGGACGAGAGCCAGGGGGACCCAGTCGAGCCGCTTCTCGGGAAGAGGTGTGGCAGCGGCGTCGTCTGCGGCGCCGTTCTTCGCGACGGGCGCGACGGCGCTCATTGATGTGCCTCCAGCGAAAGACCGAGCAACTTGGTCTGCAGCCCTTCATCAGAAGCGAGATCCGACATGCGGCCCGTATGCACGATGCGTCCCGAGTCCATCACCGCGACGCTGTCGCCGAGCGAGCGGGCGAAGTGAAAGTTCTGCTCGACGACGACCATGGTGGTCTCGGACCGCTTGAGTTCCTTGAACGCCTCGATCATGTTCGAGATGATCGATGGCGCGAGGCCCTTGGTCGGCTCGTCGATCAACAGCAGCTTTCTCGGTTCGATGATTGCGCGCGAGATCGCGAGCATCTGCTTCTGGCCGCCCGAGAGATTGCCCGCGAGCGTGTTCCAGAATTTTTTCATCGCCGGAAAGAGTCCGAAAATCCAGTCGAGGCGGCTATCGTCGAATTGTTTTTCGCGTGCCGCGAGCAGCATGTTTTCCTTCACCGTGAGGCCCGCGAAGATGCCCATGTTTTCCGGCACGTAAGCGATGCCCAGGCGCGCGAGCTCGGGGGTCGCGGTGCGCGTGATGTCCTTGCCGTCGTAGTGGATCGTGCCCGCCGAGGCTTTCCACAGGCCCATGATCGTGCGCAGCGTGGTGGTCTTGCCCGCGCCGTTCCTGCCGAGCAGCATCGTGAGGCCGCCGCGCGGCGCCTCGAAGTCCACCCCCTGCAGGATGTGGTACTGCTCGATGTGCGTGTTGACGCCGGCCAGCGCGAGGAGGGCTTCAGGCATGGGCTTCCTCGAACTCGGCCACTCCCAGATAGGCTTCCTGCACGATCGGCGACGCGATCACGTCGGCGGGTTCCCCGTCCGCAACCAGTTCGCCCTGATGCAGCACGATGATGCGGTCGGCAAGCGAGCGCACCACGTCCATCTTGTGCTCGACCAGGAGGATGGTCTTGTCGCCGTCTGCCTTGATCGAGTGAATCAGTTCGAGCACCACCGGCACTTCGTCGACGCTCATGCCGGCCGTGGGCTCGTCGAACATGAAAACATCGGGCTCGAGCGCGAGCAGAATCGCGACCTCGAGCTTGCGCTGGTCACCGTGCGGCAACGTCGACGCGATCAGGTCGCTCTTGTCGAAAAGCGCAGTGCGGTGGAGAAAATGCTCGGCCTTCTCGATCAGTTCGATATGGTCCGACCACACCGAAACGAGATTCATGCCCAGACCGGCACGCGCCTGTACCGCGAGGCGCACGTTCTCCAGCACCGTGAGGCGGGGAAAGAGATTGGTCAACTGGAAAGCGCGCCCCATGCCGCGACGCGTGCGCTCGGGCGCCGTCAGACGGCTGATGTCCTCGCCGAAAAGCGAAACGCGGCCGGCACTCGCCTTGAGTTGACCCGAAATGAGATTGAAGTAGGTCGTCTTGCCGGCGCCGTTCGGCCCCACGATCGCAGTGAGGGTCCCTCGCCGGAAAGCGCACGAGACCCCGTTCACCGCGACGTGCCCGCCGAAGCGGATCGTCAGGTCGTGCGTCTCGAGCACCGGGGACTCGGCCATATTCCTTATTTCTCCGGCCCTCTCGAGAGGCCTCGACCTATCGCGGAACGCGGATGGGCACCTTCATGTCTTCCGGCTTGATCTCGCGCACCAGTTCCGGAATCGCCCAGGCGACGTTCGGATCCACCTTGATCTTGAAGTGGTACATGGACTGCATCGCCTGATGGTCTTCCTTGCGGAAGGTCATCTTGCCCTTGGGAGTTTCGAACGACATTCCCTCCATCGCGGCGATCAGCTTCTCGGTGTCGGTGCCCCCCGCCTTCTTGATCGCTTCGACGAGTGCGATGCCGGCCGCCATGCCGCCCGCAGTGAAGAAGTCGGGCGGCGACTTGTAGCGCTTCTCATGCTCGGTCACGAGCCACTGGTTGACAGCGTTCTTGGGCAAGTCGTAGTAGTAGTAGGTCGCGCCCTCCATGCCGGGCAAGGCCTTGTATGCCGCAAGCGCGGGCAGGATGTTGCCGCCCGAGGCGACCTCGATGCCGTAGCGACCCGGATTGAGTTCGGCGATCTTGAACGGATTGCCGCCGCCGCCCGCCCAGATGATGAAGATGATCTTGCGCCCGGGCTTGTCCTTCAACGCATTGAACATGCGTTCCGCGGGCGCGGTGAAGTCGGTCGTCGCGACGGGGGCGTACTCCTCGTGCACGATCTGTGCGCCGGTGCCGGCGAGGGCTTCCTTGAACGCCTTCACGCCGTCGCGGCCGAAGGCGTAGTCTTGTGCGAGCGTCGCGATGACGGTGTTCGGCTTGCCGATCGCAACTGCGTTGGAGATCGCGTCCTGCGACGAACTGCGGCCCGTACGAAAGATGTAGCGATTCCATTTCTCGCCGGTGATTGCGTCCGCAACCGCAGGTTCCACGAGCAGGATCTTCTTGTACTCCTCGGCCACCGGCAGCATCGCGAGCGCGACGCCCGAGCCGCTCGGACCCATGGCGATATCGACCTTGTCGTCGCCGTAGGCCGCGGCAAGCTGAGACTTGCCTACGTCGGGTTTGAACTGGCTGTCTTTCTCGATCACCTGGATTTTTCGGCCCAGTACTTCCATCGTGCCGCCGGTCGCGTACTCGAGACCCATCATCAATCCGATTTGCGTCTGCTTGGCGTAGGCCTCGAGCGGACCGGTCTTATCGTAGACATGGGCGATCTTGATGGTCTGCGCCTGGACCGGGACAGGGCCTGCGGCGGCGAACAGCAGACCGGCCGCGAACGCGCCGGTCAAACGACCAAATATTTTCATGGCTTCTCCAATGGGGTCCCCGGCAAGGCGGACGCGATTATCCATGCTGTGTCCGCGTCTTTGCAATGCTCTTTTACCCGATGCGCGCCGGTTAGGTGAATCCGTTTTCGCAAGCCTTTCGTAGAAACAAGCGTCGTCGTCATAGGTGACGCAAGACAAGCGTAGGACGAGTGACGTATTTGTCATACGCATCGTCATACGCATTCGGTCTATCCCATCCACAAGGAGGCTTCATGAAAATCTCTCGACTCGCAGGAATCCTGATTGCAGGTGTTTTGTCGTGCGCGGCTCTTCCGTCGTTCGCGCAAGTGGTGATGGTGGGCGGCGCCGCGATGTATCCGACCAAGGACATCATCGACAACGCCGTGAACTCGAGCGACCACACCACGCTGGTCGCGGCCGTCAAGGCGGCGGGTCTGGTCGATACATTGAAGGGCAAGGGTCCGTTTACCGTCTTCGCGCCGACCAATGCAGCGTTCAGCGCGTTGCCGGCCGGCACCGTCGACACCCTCTTGAAGCCCGAGAACAAGGCAACGCTGACCAAGGTGCTGACCTATCACGTGGTGGCCGGCAACATGGACGCGGCTGCATTGATGAAGGCGATCACCGATGGTGGCGGCAAGGCCACGTTGAAAACCGTTTCGGGCGGCACGCTGACGGCGATGAAGTCCGGCTCGGGCATCACTGTGACCGATGAAAAGGGTGGTACCGCCGTTGTGACGATTGCCGATGTCAAGCAATCGAACGGCGTGATCCACGTCGTCGACAAGGTATTGCTGCCTGCTTGAGCGTGACGCGTTCGGCTCGCGTAGCGCGAGCCGAATCGAATTGCCGGTGGCAGGAAAGGCTGCTCGAGCTTCGGCTTAGGCAGTCTTTTTCTTGCTCGAAGTCGCGCGCGCAGACTTGACCGCGGACTTCTTGGCCGGCCGCTTTCGTGCGGTCGTCAGGGCTTTCGACGGCGACCCCTCGGCCTTCGAATCATCGGCAGCGCGAACCACGGTTGCGGACTTGTTCGCAGCCGGCGCCTTCACTGCGCGCGGCTCGAATTCGAAGCCGACCTTGCCCTTCTCGGCGTCCCACACGAGATAGGCCTTGAAGAAGCGATTGGTCCTCGATGACTTGAAGCCGGGCAACAAGTCCGTCCTGCCGGTCTCGAGCAACTTACCGATCTGCTCGCGCGAGACTTCCTGCTGCAGGATGATCTTGCCGCTCTTGAAGTCGCAAGTCCTCGGTGGGTTGATGCTGTTCTCGCATGCGTACGAAAGACCGAGTTCGTACACGGCGCCGCCGCACTTCGGACACGAGCCCACCATCTGCTGACCGGTGAAGTCGACAGGCTCGCTGTTCGGATCGTCCTGCGACTGGCCGAAATCGAATTCGAGCTTGAGGTTCTTGTTCTCGTCGTCAGGGACGATCTTGAGGATCGCGGCAAAGGGCCGACCCATCTTGCTGCGAAAGCCTTGCAGCGGCCCGATCTCGCGTTTATTCAGCAGCTCTTCGACTTCAGCGATTTCGAATTGCCGACCGCCCGGGATCTTGCTGATCGAAAAGCCGCAGCCGGTATCGTTCGGGGTCTTCTCGCCGACGCACGCGAAGCGGCGATAGTTCTCCTTCACCTCGCCGCCGCAATTCGGGCACGGCGTCTTCAAGGTCGCGTAATCGCCGGGGATGGTGTCGCTGTCGTATTCCTTGGCGCGCTTGACGATGATCTGCGTCATCTGCGCGATCTCGCGCATGAAGGCGTCGCGACTCATCTTTCCTTTTTCCATCAGCGCGAGCTTGTGTTCCCACTCGCCGGTCAGTTCGGGCGCAGTGAGCTCGGTCACGTCGAGGCCGCGCAACAGCGTCATCAACTGAAACGCCTTTGCGGTCGCGATCAGTTCGCGGCCTTCGCGCACCATGTACTTCTCGTAGAGCAGGCCCTCGATGATCGCGGCGCGCGTCGCGGGTGTGCCGAGCCCTTTGCCGGCCATCGCTTCGCGCAGATCGTCGTCGTCGATCAGCTTGCCCGCGCCTTCCATTGCCGACAGCAGCGTCGCTTCGTTGTAGCGCGCGGGCGGCTTGGTCGCCAGACCGATCGCCTCGATCTTTTCGGTGATCGGCTGCTCGCCGGGTGCGACCGCGACCAGGTTCTCGTCCTCGCCTTGCGCCTCCTTGCCGTACACCTGCAACCAGCCGGGCGAAACGAGCACCTTGCCTTCAGTCTTGAAGCGATGTCCCGCGACCTCGGTGATGCGCGTGCTCACGAGAAATTCCGCGGGCGGAAAGAACACCGCGAGAAAGCGCTTGACGACCAGGTCGTACAACTTCTGCTCGGGCTCCGACAGATTCTTCGGAGCCTGCAAGGTCGGGATGATCGCGAAATGGTCGCTGATCTTGGTATTGTCGAAGATGCGCTTGTTGGGCTTGACCCACTGGTTCTTGATCACCAGCGACGCGGCCTGGTGATAGTTGTTCGAGTCCTTCAACATCGCCAGCGTTTCCTTCACCGTGCCCACATAGTCCTCGGGCAGATGACGGCTGTCGGTTCGCGGATAGGTCAGCACCTTGTGGCGCTCGTAGAGCGCCTGCGCGAGACCGAGCGTGTTCTTGGCCGAGAAGCCGAAGCGGCCGTTGGCTTCGCGCTGCAGGGTCGTGAGATCGAAGAGGCCCGGCGACATCGAGGTCGAGGGCTTGGATTCCTCGGTGACGGCGCCGAGCTTGCCGCGGCATGCCGCGACGATCGAATCGGCCGCGGGCTTGCCCCACAGACGCGAGTCGCGCTGGTCGGGGTCCTCACCGGTGCGCTTGAATTTCGGATCGAACCAGCGGCCGGGATACATGCCGGCGGCCGCGACGAACTCGGCCTGCACTTCCCAATAGTCGCGCGACACGAAGCGCTTGATCTTCTCTTCGCGCTCGACCACGATCGACAGCGTCGGCGTCTGCACGCGGCCCACGGTGGTCAGAAAGAATCCGCCGCCCTTGGAGTTGAACGCGGTCATCGCGCGCGTGCCGTTGATGCCGATCATCCAGTCGGCCTCCGACCTGCTGCGTGCGGCATCGGCCAGCGGATGCATCTGCGCATCGCTACGCAAATGCGCAAAGCCGTCGATGATGGAGCCTTGCGTCATCGACTGCAGCCACAGCCGCTGGACCGGTTGCTTGGCCTTCGCGTGCTGCGCGATCAGGCGAAAGATCAACTCGCCTTCGCGGCCCGCGTCGCATGCATTGATCAGGCGATCGACATCTTTGCGCTTGATCAGCCGGCTCAACAACTTCAGGCGCGACTCGGTCTTGGCGATCGGATGCAGATCGAAGTGGGGCGGGATCACCGGCAGATTCGCGAAGCTCCACTTGCCGCGCTTGACGTCGTATTCCTCGGGCGCGGCGATCTCGACCAGATGGCCGATCGCCGACGAGAGGACGAAGTCGTCCGACTCGAAGTAATCGTCGTGCTTCTTGAAGCCGCCCAAAGCGCGAGCGATGTCGTTGGCGACCGAGGGCTTCTCGGCAATGATGAGTGCCTTGCTCATTTCACCTACAAGGGAATGGCGCGGGGAAATCCGGACCCTGAATCAGGGCGGCATCATACGCGCAAGATTTTCGGCGTCGCAAATGGCAAACGGCGACGACTGTTCTGGTGACGATCGTGTCAGTGCATCTGACGAGGGGCGCCGTCTTCGAGAAGTTCCTCGAGGATCAGCGCATCGGGCTCTTCGCCCTGACTCCAGAAAACCATCAGGATGATGACTTTCAACGACTCGAGCGAGACCGGTCTTTCATCGGTTGCGAGGGCGCGTTCGATGACGATTTCGCGCAGCAGCGGATTCAGGACGCCGGCCGATTCGAAAAAGGACAGAAAGCCGATGGCCTCAGCGCCGAGGCGCTCGTATTCCTGATCGACGTAGACGCGAAACGAGGAACTCTCAGCGTAGGCAACCGGAACCGTGGTCTGCGTGACTGTCGCCAGACCCGAGAGCCACGACAAGGCGCTATGGATCTCTTCCCCTTCGAAACCGGCGGCGGACAGCTTCTTGGCGAGCGTACCCGCATCGGGGCACGCATCGGGCCGGTAGTAAGTCTCGTAGAGATAAACGAGGATTTCGAACATGTGGCTGCAATGTAACCCGTGAAGACCATCGGTTCAAGTTGAGGGGCGCTGTGTGGGCATCGATGCAACGCATGCTGCCGCGTCGCTTGACGGCATCACTCGACGCATCACTTGAACAAACGCTGGACACGCCCTCCCGGTAGACGTGCGATGTGGCCGTCAAGTTCGAGCTCGAGCAATTTCGACGAAAGCTGCGCGGCGCCGAATCCCGCGCGCAGGGCGAGATCGTCCGCGGTCACGGGGTCGAAGCCCAGAAGCGCAAGCAGCTCCGCGTCGCAGTCTTGGATCCCGGTCCGCGCGGGCGGCGCTGGTCGTGCCGGGGCCGCCGACACGCCCAATTCTTCGAAGATGTCGGCCACCGAGTCGATCAGTTTCGCGCCCTGACGAATCAGTTGGTGACAACCCTTCGACAAGGGCGAATGAATCGAGCCGGGGATCGCAAACACGTCGCGTCCGCATTCGGCCGCCAGGCGCGCGGTGATCAGCGAACCCGATCGAGCGGCCGCTTCGACGACCAGAACGCCGCGCGAGAGTCCGGCGATGATGCGATTGCGCCGCGGGAAGTGATGCGCGGCAGCCGCGGCGCCAAGCGGGAACTCGCCGACGATGAGACCGTGCTCGGCGATGCGATGCGCGAGCGTGCGATGCGTGGCGGGATAGACGATGTCGGCGCCGGTGCCGATGACTGCGATGGTCGAGCCGCCGCGTGCGCCGGCGTCGAGCGCGCCTTCATGCGCGGCTGCGTCGATGCCGGTCGCAAGGCCGCTGACGATGGTGTGGCCCGCGGCCGCGAGCGCTTCGGCAAAGCGTCGCGCATCGATCAATCCTTGCGCTGTGGCGTTGCGGCTGCCGACGATCGCGAGCGCCGATCCCTCGAGTCGTTCGAGGCGACCCTTTGCATAGAGGAGTGCTGGCGGGTCGGCGATTTCGAGCAGACCTCTCGGATAGCGCGCGTCGGCGAGCGTGAGGACGTGGTTGTCCGGTTCGCGACTCCACGCCTGCGTGCGCGCAGTGAGATCGGCGAGCGATGCGTCGGGCTGGGCGCGCAGCGCGCCCGCGATCGCCGGCGACACGACGCGCAGCAACTGCTCGCGGGTTGCATGGAAGACCGCATCGGGAAGGCCGAAGGTCGCGAGCAGCGCACGGCAGGTCGCCGATCCGACGCCGGGCGTCGCGGTCAGCCGCAACCAGGCGGCGAGCTCGTCCGCGTCGATGGCGTCGACGGCCATCGCGGACAGGTTCTCAGGGCTGTGTGACCGAGTCGCCGACTTCGACCGGTCCGGCGCTCGATGTGATGAGACCGTAAGCCACGCGGTTGAAGACGCGAAACACGAACAGCAGGCCCTTGCGCTCTTCAGGCAGCGTGATCGATTCGCGCGCGCCATTGGTCTTGTCGACGATGGTGCGGCCATAGGTCTTGATCGCAAGCACCGCGCCGATGTCGAGTCCGTCGGCTGCGCCGCGATTGATCGCAACGACCATGTTGGGACCCGCATACGCGACGCCCGAATAGGTGGCGACGATACGCCCCGCGACCGGCCGTGCGGGAGCGTGCGGCATGTAGTTGAGGACCACCGCCTTGGTGGCCGGAACCAGCCGGTCGCCCACAGCCATTTCGAGCTTCGAAGTCGTGATCGCGATCGTGGTCGGGCTGCCCGGATGCGTCACGTTCGCGGTCCCGAGATAGTCGGCCTGATAAGCGATGACTGCGCCGGTGTCGGGATCTTTAAGCGCGCGGCCGGGCCGGAACACCTGATAGTTGGTCACCGACCGGTCGGTGATCCCCGCGACGTAGGCGATATCGCCCGCGCCGAGAATCACGCGTTCTTTCGATGCGACGATGCGCGGCGCGTCCAGCATGGTCGATGTCTCGACGATCAGCGGTTGAGTCAGATAAGGCTCGATCGCTTCGGATGGAATGCTGGGGATCGCGTCGCGACCCGTCTCGACGCGCACCTGGGGCGACAGCTTGACCGTTGCGTTGGCGTTCGGCCCGGTGGACAGGCGCATCGTGCCGGTGGTGCGATCGAGGACGATCACCTGACCCGGATAGATCCAGTGCGGATTGCGGATCTGGTCGCGATTCATCTGCCAGATCTGCGGCCAGCGCCACGGCTGCTTCAGAAAGCGGCCGGCGATCCCCCACAGGGTGTCGCCGCGAACGATCGTATAGGTGTCCGGCGCATTGTCGACGAACACATCGGTGGCCGTTTGCGCACGCCGAGCATTGACCGGTTCAGTTGACGATGCGGGCTGACCGGCTGTGGGATAGCGGGGGTTGTCGTAAGGCGACGGGTTCGATTGGGCCTGCGCGTTCGCCGCGAGCATCAGGCCGGAACACAGCGCGACTTGCCTGATGACGATCGATCCCCATCTGGAGAATCGGGGGTCGTAGCCTCTTTGCAATGGAAGATTCAAGAAGGATTCGAAGCGAACGGCTATGCTAGACTTTTTTCTGATTTTCATTCACACAGCCTCGCTGTTCACGCGTCTTCATGGGCGGTCATGCGCATGGTTGGCAATCCGCCCGAAATTTTCCGATTAATCGTTTGATGTCGCAATCATTATTCCGGACAGTCGATTCGGTACTGTTGTTATGGCGTTACTTCCTATCCTGCATTATCCCGACCCGCGTCTAAGGAAAAGCGCCAGCCCGGTCACGCAATTCGACGAGCGAATTCGTGCGCTCGTGGCCAATATGGCGCAGACGATGTATGAGGCGCAGGGTGTAGGTCTCGCGGCCACGCAGGTCGACGTGCATGAACGCGTGATCGTCATCGACATCTCCGATGCGCGTGACGAACTAAGGGTCTTCATCAACCCGCGCATCATCGCGGCGAGCCCCGACCGGCGGCTCGCCGAAGAAGGTTGCCTCTCGGTTCCCGGCGTATACGACGAGGTCGAACGGCCCGAATCGGTCACCGTCGAAGCCCAGGACCAACGCGGCCGCAGCTTTCGTCTCGACGCCGAAGGACTGCTCGCGGTGTGTGTTCAGCACGAAATGGATCATCTGACGGGCAAGGTCTTCGTCGAATATCTGTCGCCGTTGAAGCAGGCCCGCATCCGCAATCGCATGCGCAAGCTCGATCGCGTGAGTGCCTGAACTCGACCGGGCACGCGCTGCCCGAAGCCGCGTTCGCTTCGACGCTTCGACGCTTGGTGATCACGGCTTCGTCGTGATTCTTCTTTCTTCATGAGGCTCGTCTTTGCGGGTACGCCCGATTTCGCGCGCACGGCGCTCGACGCCTTGATCGCCGCCGGCCACCGGATCGTCCTCGTTCTCACGCAACCCGATCGGCCCGCCGGTCGCGGGCTGCAGATCCATCCGGGTCCCGTGAAGGCGCGCGCGCTGCACGAAGGCATCGAAGTTCTTCAGCCGCGCGGCCTGCGTCTTTCCGGGCGCTACGAGGACGACGCGCAACTTGCGCATCGACGGCTGCGCGAAACGCCGCACGATGCGATGGTCGTCGCGGCATACGGGCTCATTCTTCCGCAAACGATCCTCGACATGCCGCCGCGTGGATGCATCAACATCCACGCGAGCCTGTTGCCGCGCTGGCGCGGTGCGGCGCCGATCCAGCGGGCGATCGAGGCGGGCGATGCCGAAACCGGCATCACGATCATGCAGATGGAGGCGGGACTCGACACCGGCCCCATGCTGCTGGTGAAGAAGTGTTCGATAACCCGGAGCGATACGACGGCCGCGCTGACTCGCAGGCTCGCCGGCCTCGGCGGCGATGCGATCGTTGAAGCGCTGGCCTCGCTCGAGCGCGGTCAACTCGAATCCCGTCCCCAGCATGATCCCGGTGACGAATCCGCGGTGCGCCATGCGGCCAAGGTGTCGAAGGACGAAGGCGCGCTCGACTTCACGTTGTCGACACGTAGCCTGGTCGATCGCATCCGTGCGTTCGATCCATGGCCGGGTTGTACTGCGCAGCTCGTCGATGAGCAGAACAAGCCGCTCACGCAATTCAAGGTGTGGCGCGCCGAAGAGCTGCACGCTCGCGACGTTGCAGAATGGAATGGACAAACGCAGGCGAGCGCAGTGCCCGGCAGCGTCCTCGGATTCGTCGAATCGAAATCTGCGACGAGCGCGGCGCTTCGCGATCACGGCGTCGCGATCATCGTGAAGACCGGCGACGGCGCGATCGCGCTCAAGGAATTGCAGAAAGCCGGCGGCAAGCGATTGCCTGCGAACGCGTTCGTGCGCGATTTCGTCGAAGAGGGTGGAGACGTGCGCATGCTGCCGCGCGTGCTCCCGCGCCTGCTCCCGCGCCTGCTCCATTTCGCGCCACGAGACGCGGGGACATCGACGGCAAATTGAGCGGCTTTAGAATGCGCGGGCTGATTTCTTGCCACGTATTCGTTTCTTCCAACCGTTCCCCATGAACACATTCGCCGACCTCGGCATCGTGCACCTCGGGCTGTTCTGCGGCGCCGTCGTGCTGCTCAACTTCACGCCGGGTCCCGACACGGCCTTCATCGTCGGCCAGAGCGTGGCGCGCGGTCGGCGCGCGGGATTGATGGCGGTGCTCGGCATCTCTCTGGGTTGCGTCGTGCATACGCTGGCGCTGGCGCTCGGCTTGAGCGCGCTGATCGCGGCATCGGCCAACGCTTTCATGCTGATCAAGATCGTCGGGGCTGTCTATCTGATCTTTCTCGGCGGGCGCATGATCGTCGCGAGCTTGCGCGTCAAGCTTCCACCGGATGACGCGGCGCGTGCGAAAGCGTTCTTTCGTCTTGCGGGCCGCAACCCGGCGGCTCGCCCATCGTCCCGACGCACTTTTGCGCAGGGCTTCGTCACCAACGTGCTCAACCCGAAGGTCGTGCTTTTCTTCCTCTCGTTTTTCCCGCAATTCGTGTCGTTCAACAGTGCGTCGAAGGCACTTGCTTTCGCGGTTCTCGGCGGCGTGATGATCGTGATCAGCACGATCTACAACGGAATCGTCGCGTGGCTCGCGGGCAGCATCACGCATCGCATGCATGGCGCCCCGCGCGTGAAGGCGTGGCTCGAACGATCGGTCGGCGCCGCATTCATTGCGCTCGGCGCGAAACTCGCGCTCAGTGAGCGCTAAGCGAGCGCTGAGCGAGGGCCAGCGCAAGACGCGCAGCGACCCCGCCGGAAATTGCCGATGCATCGAGTCTCCGCGCGTCCTTCATCGTCGCGCCGTTCATTGAAGAAGACTTCCGGTCCGGCCATCGACTCGCTGGCGTTCGCGCTGCTCGGCGCCGCGCGCGTGTGTGCCGGCGTGCGCTCGGGACGTTCGTTGCGCGACGGACTCGATCGCGAGCGCAGCACATTGGCAAGCGCTTCGCATGAAGCCGGTGCGTCGCGCGCAAGAGTCGCCGCGCATCGATCGGACCCGATCGCCGCGATTCACGACTTGTCCGCGCGTACCCTGCGACGGCGCGGACGCGCCGATGCGCTGCTTGCCCTGATCGCGGATCGCATACCCGATCCTCCCCTGTTGCGAGAACTCCTCGTCGTGGCGATCGCATTGCTGGTCGATGCGCTCGACGATCGCTTCGCGGTGGATGCTTCATTCGAAACGCGCGTCCAGGGCTTGCCTTACGCGCCCTTCACGCTGGTGGACCAGGCGGTCGATGCCGCGGCCTCAATGCCCGAACTCGCACGCGGCAAGAGCTTCGTCAACGCGGTGTTGCGCAATCTCCTGCGGCGCATCGAGGAGACGCCGACCGTGTTGGCGCGTGTCCTGCGCGGCGATCAGGCGAGCGACGAAGCGCGCTATGAATTGCCGTCGTGGTGGGTCGCGCGCCTGCGTGATGCCTATCCCCACGCCTGGCCCGCGATCGTGGCGTCGGCGCTCGAGACCCCGCCGCTGGTGGTGCGCGTCAATCGTCGCAAGACCACGCGCGATGCCTATATCGAGCGACTCGCGAACGAGGGCATCGCCGCGGTGGCGGTCGGTCCTTCTGCAGTGCGCCTGGAGCGCGCGACGCCCGTGTCTCGCATCCCGGGAGTCGCGGACGGCGTCGTCTCGGTGCAGGACGAAGCGGCGCAACGCGCTGCTTTCCTGCTCGATGTCGCCGATGGCATGCGGGTTCTCGATGCCTGTGCCGCACCGGGCGGCAAGACCGGGCATCTGCTGGAACTGGCCGATCTCGATCTGACTGCGATCGATGCCGATGCGGCACGTCTGTCGCGCGTCAAGGACAACCTCGATCGACTGGGGCTTTCGGCGGGTCTGTCTGCAAAGCTGATCGCGGGCGACGCCGCGCGGCCCGAACGCTGGTGGGACGGCAAGCATTTCGATCGCATCCTCGTCGATGTCCCGTGCACTGCGTCGGGCATCCTGCGACGCCATCCCGATATTCGCTGGCTGCGTCGTGAACACGACATCGCCACGCTGTCGCGTGCCGCGCAACACATCACGGGCGCTTTGTGGTCGTTGCTCAAGCCCGATGGTAAATTGCTTCTCGTGACCTGCTCCGTTTTTCCCGAGGAATCCGTGCGCCACGCGCACGCGTTCGCGACCCGCCACCGTGATGCCATCGCGCTTGCCGCGCCCGGGCAATTGCTGCCCGTTCGCGGGGACCACGGCGGCGCGGGAGTCGATGTCGATGCCGCCGCCGCTGCCCGCGCAACGGTGGACCACGACGGTCTTTTTTTCGCGCTGTACGCAAAGATGCGGTGATGTGGCTCAGGATCACAAGTCCTGCGCCCGGTTCGCTTCGTCGTCTCGACAGAAGCCCGCTCGTGCGCATGCGAAGAAATCAATGTCTGCTGGCTATCGGCCTGTTGCTTGCACTGTGCCTGGGAGTGCCGCCTGCGCGCGCGGCGACCGATCGCATCGAGGTGGTGCAGGCGGCCGTCGAGACGCGCGATGACGGCTATTACTTCAACGGTGAGTTCGACTTCGATCTCAAGCCGCGGGTCGCAGAGGCGCTCGACCGCGGCCTCACGCTCTACTTCGTCGTCGAAGTTGAAGTGACGCGCTCCCGCTGGTACTGGTTCGACGAGCACAACGTCACCGCCGCATTGAATTTCCGCTTGTCGTATTACGCGCTCACGCGGCAGTATCGCGTGTCGACCGGCAACCTTCAGTTGGGATTGCCGACGCTGGGCGAGGCGCTCGGCGTGATCGGCCACGTGCGGGACTGGAAGTTCGCCGAACGAAACACGCTCAAGGCCGGCGAGTCGTATGCAGTCGCGGTGCGCATGCGCCTTGACACGACGCAACTGCCCAAGCCCTTCCAGATCAATGCCCTCACCAATCGCGACTGGACCCTTGAGTCCGACAGTAAGCGCTTCGGCTTCGAGCCGCACTGAGTTGCGCCGCACTTGGAACTGCGCGCAATCTGCGCGTAATCTGTTTCTCGTGCGACAGCCCCTGCGACATCCCTGCCGAGCCGACCCTTCATGAAGCCCCACGCCCTGCGACGCAGCGCGCGCCCCGTCTGGCGCACGCGCACGCTGCGCTACGGGGTGACGCTCGCGGCATCGATTGCCGGGGTGCTGCTGTTCCTGCTTGCGTCCGCATCGTCGAACACGCCGCTGTTCGAACGCCACTACCCGTTGCTGCTTGCGCTCAATGCGACTGCCGCGGCAGCCTTGCTGGTGATTGTCGTGGTGCTGGTCGTGCGACTCGCGCGGCGCTATCGCGCCGGTCAGTTCGGCACGCGCATGATGGTGCGCTTCGCATTGGCGTTCGGACTGATGGGCGTTGTGCCGGGCGCGCTGATCTACGTGGTCTCGGTGCAGTTCCTCGGTAAAGGCATCGAGTCATGGTTCGATGTGCGTGTCGACAATGCGCTCGAATCGGGCCTTGCTCTCGGCCGCACGACGCTCGACGCGATGCTGGGCGAACTCAACGGCAAGGCGCGCAGCATCGCCTATGGTCTGTCGGACAGGCCCGAATTGCAGCAGGGGCAGTCCCTCAATCGCTTGCGCGAACAAACCAGCGTCGAGCAGGCGCTGCTGTTCACCGCCAGCGGTCGCACGCTCGCCGCGGCGGCCGCGAGCGCGGACAACGGGACGATCGCACCCGAGCTGCCTCCTTCGGCGGTGATGCGTCAGCTTCGCATCGCACGCGGCTACTCGGCGATCGAGAGTTCATTGCCCGATTCACAGTCCGCGCCGCAGTCCGCGCCGCAGTCCGCCGTACAGCCCAGTCTGCAAGCTGCGCTGCGCGGCGCGCCCGATGGGTCGGCGAGACCCCAGAGCCGTGAGCCGATCAGCGACGAGCCGCGCGGCTTGCGACTGCGAGTCATCGTTCCGGTCCCGACACCCAGCTTCCTGCTTCGTTCCGAAACGATCTACCTGCAGTTGCTGCAGAGCGTTCCGCCCGCACTGGCCGCGAACGCGGAAGCCGTGCAAAGCGGCATGCGCAACTATCAGGAGTTATCGCTGGCGCGAAGCGGCTTGCAGAAGATCTATTCGGTGACGCTGGCCTTGACCTTGTTGCTGTCGATCTGTGCGGCGCTCGCGGTTGCGTTCCTGCTCGCAAGCTGGTTGACCGAGCCGCTGCTCTTGCTCGCCGAGGGAACCAAGGCGGTTGCGGGCGGCGACTACAGCCCGATGCGCGAAATCGAGACCAGGGACGAACTCGGTACGCTCACGCAGTCGTTCAACACCATGGTCCGTCAGCTCGGCGAAGCGCGCTCCTCGGTCGAGAAGAATCGCGCGGCGCTGGTCGCGGCCAATACCTATCTGGAGAGCATTCTTTCGAACCTTTCGGCGGGCGTGCTGGTGTTCGACGATGTCTTCCAGCTCGTGACCACCAACGACGGCGCCGGACGCATCCTCGGCACCTCGCTTGCGCCGTGGCTGGGCCGTCGATTGATTGCCGATCAACCTGTCGACGCCAGCGATGACGCCAGCGATGACACCGTCGGCGACGCGGCTCTGCGCGCGATGGGCAAGGCGATCGAAGCGAGCTTCGCCGACCCGGCCACCGCAGGCACCGACTGGCAACGTCAGATCGAACTCGACCTCGGCGACGGCAGCGATCCGCTGGTGGTGCTCGCGCGCGGATCGCGCTGTCCGGTCGGCAGCGGCGCGGATCGCCGCGACGGCTACCTCGTCGTATTCGACGACGTGACCGAGGTGATCTCCGCGCAGCGCTCGGTCGCGTGGGCCGAAGTCGCGCGCCGCCTCGCGCATGAAATCAAGAATCCCCTGACGCCGATCCAGTTGTCGGCCGAGCGTTTGAAGATGAAGCTCGAAGGCCATGTCGGGCCGCGCGAAGCAGAGGTCCTCGAGCGCGGCGTCACGACCATCGTCAATCAGGTTTCGGCGATGAAGCGCATGGTCGACGACTTTCGCGACTACGCGAAAGTGCCCGACGCGTCGCTGCATCCGCTGGACCTCAATGCGCTGGTCACAGAAGTCATGACGCTCTACGACGTTCATACCGAAGCCCGGCACGGGGCGCCGCTGCGCGCGGTCGAGGCGCCGCGCACATCGCAACCATCGAACGCGGCCGTAGCGCGACCGATCGTCATGCTCGAGAACGATCTGCCGCTCGTCATCGGCGACGCGACGCGCTTGCGTCAGGTGATTCACAATCTGGTGCAGAACGCGCAGGACGCGACCCACGACGTGGCCGCGCCTCGGGTCGTGATCGCGACCGATACCGTGATGCCGCGCGTGCTGCCGCGTGTGACGCCACACGTGATGGCGCACGCGCATGCCGGGGATGCGGGACGCCGCGAACCGCTGGTGCGTCTGACTGTCTCAGACAACGGCAACGGCTTTCCGGCTAGAATCCTGACGCGCGCCTTCGAGCCGTACGTGACGACGAAGGCCCGGGGCACGGGTCTCGGTTTGGCAGTGGTCAAGAAAATCGTCGACGAACATCAGGCGCGCATCGAACTCAAGAACCGCGAAGAGGGCGGTGCCGTGGTCGTCATCGTGTTTACCCGCGTGGCGCTTCGCTCCGCCAAAGTTGCCTGATTTCGCGCGCTGACGTCGAGCGCTGACGTTCTGGTGTAGCGTCGAGCGGTCGACGATCCTCGCGATTGCTGCAGTGGTCACGCCGGCTGGCGTGTGTTTTATTTTCACGGCGAGGCATGGCCAACATTCTTGTAGTCGACGACGAAGTCGGCATTCGTGAACTTCTGTCGGAGATACTCGGCGACGAGGGACATGTCGTCGCGCTCGCCGAGAATGCGGCCGCTGCGCGCGCCAGGCGCCTGGCCGAAACCTTCGACCTGGTTCTGCTCGACATCTGGATGCCCGACACCGACGGCGTGACGCTGCTCAAGGAGTGGGCCGCGACCGGTGCGTTGACGATGCCGGTCATCATGATGTCGGGGCACGCGACCATCGACACGGCGGTCGAAGCGACGCGCATCGGCGCGATCGACTTCCTGGAAAAACCGATCGCCTTGCAGAAACTTCTGCGCGCGGTCCAGAAGGGGCTCGATCGCGGCTCGATGCGCGCGCTCGCGCAGGCCGCCGCACTACGCGCATCGCGGCCGGTCGCGGGCAACCTGCAAGGGGCGACCTCCAATGTGCTCGACGCGTCCGCACGCAATGGCGGACCGCCGCTGAACGCGCTCGCCAACGACGCCGCGGGCGTCATGCCGCTGGGACCGAACGTGACCGTCGGGCCGTTCGCGCACGGACTCGATGCATCGGGTGCGCCGCTGCCGTATCCGGTTCGCGGCAGCGTGCCTATCGACCTTCCGCTGCGTGAAGCGCGCGATGCGTTCGAGCGCGCCTATTTCGAATATCACCTCGCGCAGGAAAACGGCAGCATGACGCGCGTCGCCGAAAAGACCGGGCTCGAACGCACCCACCTGTACCGCAAATTGAAACAACTCGGCATCGAACTGAACAAGTCACCGCGCAGATGAACGTTTGCGTGAACTCGCGCGCATTGCGCCCCGCGTCGTCCCGCGCGTCGTCCATTTCGCGTGCCAACGCATACGTGTTGCCTGTCCGATGAAGATCATCATCGTCGGCGCCGGCCGCGTCGGTGCAAGCGTCGCCGAATTGCTGGTGTCGGAGCGCAACGACATCACCGTCATCGACAGTGACCCGGCTGTGCTTGCGACGCTCGCCGAACGCTTCGACTTCAAGGTCGTCGTCGGCAATGCGATTCAACCGTCGGTCTTGCGGGATGCGGGGGCCGAAGACGCGGACCTCCTGATTGCAGCGGCCGCGCGCGACGAAACCAACCTCGTCGTCTGCCGCATCGCCAAGCAGCGCTTCAACGTACCCACGCGCATCGTGCGGCTGCGCGCGGCCGAATTCGCGCAACATCCCGAGCTGACCGGCGTAGAGGGGTTCTGCGCCGACTACGTCATCTCGCCCGAGCAGAGCGTCACGCAGGCGATCGTCCGTCTGATCGAATATCCCGAAGCGCTGCAGGTGATCGAGTTCGCATCGGGCAAGGTCGCGCTGGTTGCGGCGCGCGCCTACGAAGGCGGACTGCTCACCGGACACACGCTGATGGAGCTCGGCGAGCATCTGAAAGGCGTCGACGCGCGCATCGTCGCGATCTTTCGCAACGAGAGATCGATCACGCCCGACGGCAACACGCGTATCGAAGCCGACGACGAAGTGTTCTGTCTGGCGCCGAAGAAAGACATCCGCCGCGTGCTCGTCGAGTTGCGACCCAAGGACAAGAAGGTCGAACGCATCATGATCGCCGGCGGCGGCAACATCGGCCTGCGGCTCGCCCGCATTCTCGAAGCCGAGTACCGCGGCAAGTATCAGGTCAAGATCGTCGATGCGTTCAAGAAGCGCTGCGAATATCTCGCGCAGGAGTTATCGCACACGCTGGTCCTCGCGGGCGACGCGACCGACGAGGATCTGCTCGCCGATGAACACGTCAACGACATGGACCTCTTCATCGCGCTGACCAACGACGACGAAGACAACATCATGGCGTCGCTGCTGGCCAAGAAGATGGGCGCGCGTCGCGTGATCGCATTGATCAACCGGCGCGCATACGGCGAGTTGATGCAGGGCGGCCAGATCGATGTCGCGCTGTCGCCCGCGCAGGCGACCATCGGTGAACTGCTGACCTATGTGCGCAGCGGCGACGTGGTGGCCGTGCATTCGCTGCGACGCGGAGCGGCCGAAGCGATCGAAGTGATCGCGCACGGCGATGCGAAGGCGTCGCGCGTGATCGGCAAGCGCGTCGACCAGATCGATCTGTTTACCGGCAATGCCGGCGTATTCGTCGGCGCGATCGTTCGCGGCAAGGGCGACGGCGCTCGCGTGCTGATGGCGCATCACGACACCGTGATCGAAGCCGAGGACCACGTGATCGTGTTCGTCACAAACAAGCGCATGATCCCCAAGGTGGAGAAGTTGTTCCAGGTCGGCGCCGGATTCCTGTAGCCTCGTCTCGACTACGACGACCGCGTCGGCATGTCCACCTTCCTGCCCGTCGCCCACGTGCTCGGCGCGATCATTGCGCTGTTCGGCCTGGCCTTCCTGGTTCCGCTGGGAGTCGCGCTCGGCTACGGCGAAAACGCGCTCTCGATTTACGGCATACCCCTAGCGATCACGATCTTCGCGGGCGGCGCGTTGTACCTCGCCACGCTCATGAGCGTGCGGCGCTCGCGCCGCGAACTTCAGCCGCGCGACGGGTTCCTGCTCGTCAGCCTGGTGTGGATCGTCGTCCCGCTGTTTGCGATGCAGCCCTATCTGCTGCAACTGCCGCAACTGTCGATCACCGATGCCTACTTCGAGGCCGTCTCGGGATTGACGACGACCGGTGCGACGACGCTGGTCGACCTCGATCATCTGCCCAGGTCGCTGCACGCGTGGCGTGCGCTGACGGTGTGGGTCGGGGGCATGGGCGTGCTGGTGCTCGCGGTGGCGATCCTGCCGGTGCTCGGTGTCGGGGGCAGCCAGGTCTTCAAGGCCGAAACACCCGGACCGATGAAGGACTCGCGCCTCACGCCGCGTATCGCCGAAACGGCCAAGGGCTTGTATGGCGTCTATCTGGGGTTGTCGATACTCTGCATGCTGTGTTTGAAGTGGGCAGGCATGTCGTGGTTCGACGCGTTCTGCCACGCGGGCTCGATCCTCGGCCTGGGCGGCGTATCGACGCACGACGCGAGCTTTGCGTACTTCGATTCGTTTGCGATCGAGTTCGTCGCGATGATCTTCATGACGCTCGCGGCGCTCAACTTCGCGACCCATTTCCGCGCGGTTCGGCAACGCAGCCTGTCGGCCTACAGCCGTTGTCCCGAAACCCGCTGGACCTTGTTCGCGCTGATTCTCGGCAGCCTGATCGTCGCGAGTTTCCTGCTGCGTACCGGCACTTATCTCGAACCCTGGAGCGCGTTGCGCTACGCGTTCTTCAACACCGTCTCGGTGGCCACGACGGCAGGATTCGCCAGCACCGACTTCAGTGCGTGGCCCGAGTTCGCGCCGGTGTTCATGCTGTTTCTGTCGTGCTTCGCGGCAAGCGCGGGTTCGACCGGCGGAGGCATCAAAATGATTCGCGCGGTGCTGATGGGCAAGCAGACCGCGCGCGAAATGGTGCGCATCCTGCACCCGCGCGTCGTCAATCCCTTGCGCCTGGGCAGCGAGATCGTCGACAACAAGGTGGTGTTCTCGATGCTCGCGTTCATGCTGATGTATGGGGCGACGATTGTCACGCTGACGATCGCGATGCTGTTCACCGGACTCGACGTGATCACCGCGTTCACGGCCGTGGTCTCGTGCGTGAACAACGCGGGCCCCGGCATGAATCAGGTGGGACCGGCCACCACGTTCGCGGTCCTGAGCGACGCGCAGAGCTGGATCTGCATCGTCGCGATGATTCTCGGCCGGCTTGAACTATTCACGCTGCTGGTACTCTTCACGCCAGGATTCTGGCGCAAGTAATCTTGCTGCGGTTGCGTCGACGCGCTGGTCGGCGCACGCCTTGAATCCGGTCATTTGGCCCCGATCTTGCTTGAAATCCATAAGGTTCGTCGCGCATATTGCCGCTGCGTCCCTTCGCAATCGGAGTCGTCGATGAACATGATCTATAACAGCCCGAATTATTGCGTCGTCGAATTCGCCGCGTTCGCAGGGGGTGACGGACGCGAAGAAAACGGTGGTTTCGAAATCATGGACAAGACCGCGAAACGCGAGATCTTCCTCGGGGGAGCGCTTGCCGATTCGTTCCGCAAGGAGGTCGCCACGCTGATCGATTCGGAACCATCGATCGAAGAGATCGACGAGTATCTTTCGCGCTTCGATTCGATGATGCGGCAGCCGCTCGTGCTGCATTGAGGGTCTTTCTGGTGCGCATGCCCGGCGTTGGCTGCGCCCATCCGCGTTAAAATTGTCGACATCTGACGGTTCGTGTCTTTCCAGACGGTCGCTGCGATTCGATTGGGACCGCAACGTCGACCCATCGCCCGATCTACCGGAGTTCACCATGCCCATCGACGCCGCCGCCGTACTGCCGGGTCTTCTGGAACGCCGCATCCTGATCATCGATGGCGCCATGGGCACGATGATCCAGCGCTACAAGTTGGACGAGGTCGGTTATCGGGGCACGCGGTTCGCAGACTTCGCCCCGCCCGGTGCCGCGCTGCACCTGAAGGGCAACAACGAGTTGCTGTCGCTGACCCAGCCGCACGTGATCGGCGAGATCCACGAGCAATACCTCGCGGCCGGCGCAGATCTGATCGAGACCAACACCTTCGGCGCCACGCGCATCGCGCAGGCCGACTACCGCATGGAGCATCTCGCCTACGAGATGAACGTGGAAGCCGCGCGTATCGCCAAGGCCGCATGCGAAAAATATTCGACACCCGACAAGCCGCGCTTCGTCGTGGGGGCGCTCGGTCCGACGCCCAAGACCGCGTCGATCTCGTCGGACGTGAACGACCCGGGCGCGCGCAACGTCAGCTTCGACGACTTGCGCGACGCCTACTACGAGCAGGTGCGCGGGCTGGTCGATGGCGGCGCCGACGTGTTGATCGTCGAGACGATCTTCGACACGCTCAATGCGAAGGCCGCATTGTTCGCCATCGATCAGTATTACGAAGACACCGGCCACGCACGCCTGCCCCTGATGATCTCGGGCACCGTGACCGATGCATCCGGCCGCATCCTGTCGGGCCAGACCGTGGAGGCATTCTGGAATTCGGTGCGTCACGCCGAGCCGCTCGCGATCGGTCTGAACTGCGCGCTCGGCGCGGCGTTGATGCGGCCTTATATCGCCGAGCTGTCGCGCATCGCCGAGACTGACGTGAGCGTCTATCCGAACGCGGGCCTGCCCAATCCGATGAGCGAGACCGGCTTCGACGAAACGCCGGCGATCACTTCTTCGCTGATCAGGGAATTCGCCGAGGCCGGCTTCATCAATTTCGCCGGTGGCTGCTGCGGAACGACGCCCGAACACATCGCTGCGATCGCCAAGGCACTGGAGGGGATTGCGCCGCGAAAGATTCCGGTCGCGCTTGCGCCCCAACTCGCGCTGGCCGCTTGATCCCGATTCGTCTTTCCCGACTCGACGCGCCCTTCCGGGCGCGTGAATTTTTTTGGCCTCGATGAACAGTCCTTCGAACTCCGGTACGACCCTTCCCTATCGTCCGCTGCGGCTCTCGGGCCTCGAGCCCTTCACGATCGACGACGATTCGTTGTTCGTGAACGTGGGCGAGCGCACCAATGTCACCGGCTCGAAAGCGTTCTCGCGGATGATCCTCGAAGACCGCTTCGAGGACGCACTGGTCGTCGCGCGCCAGCAGGTCGAGAACGGCGCGCAGATCATCGACGTCAACATGGACGAAGCGATGCTCGACTCGAAGGCCGCGATGGTGCGCTTCCTGCATCTGATCGCGTCCGAGCCCGATATCGCGCGCGTGCCGCTCATGATCGACTCGTCGAAGTGGGAAGTGATCGAAGCCGGCCTCAAATGCGTGCAGGGCAAGGCGATCGTCAATTCGATCTCGATGAAGGAAGGCGAAGCCGAGTTCCTGCGTCAGGCCAGACTGTGCAAGCGCTACGGGGCCGCGATCGTGGTGATGGCCTTCGACGAGAAGGGGCAGGCCGATACCTATCAGCGCAAGATCGACATCAGCAAACGCGCGTACGACCTGCTCGTCGCAAAGATCGGATTTCCGCCCGAAGATATCATCTTCGATCCGAACATTTTTGCAATCGCGACCGGTATCGAGGAACACAACAACTACGCGGTCGATTTTCTCGACGCATGCCGCTGGATCAAGGCCAACCTGCCTCACGCGAAGCTCTCGGGCGGCGTCTCGAACGTGAGTTTTTCGTTTCGCGGCAACGATCCGGCGCGCGAAGCGATCCACACGGTGTTTCTGTATCACGCGATCAAGGCGGGCCTGACGATGGGCATCGTCAACGCCGGCATGATCGGCGTGTACGACGAGCTCGATCCCGAATTGCGCGAGCGCGTCGAAGACGTGGTCCTCAACCGCAGGCCCGACGCGACCGAACGCATGATCGAGTTCGCCACGAACCTGAAGTCCGGTGGCAAGCGCGAAGAGCAAAGCCTCGCATGGCGCAGCGAACCGGTCGGCAAGCGCTTGTCGCACGCGCTGGTTCACGGCATCACGCAATGGATCGTCGAAGACACCGAAGAAGCGCGCCAGAAGATAGCTGCCGAGGGCGGTCGCACGATCAACGTGATCGAAGGGCCGTTGATGGATGGCATGAACGTGGTCGGCGATCTCTTCGGCGCCGGCAAGATGTTCCTGCCGCAAGTCGTCAAGAGCGCGCGCGTGATGAAGCAGGCGGTTGCGCACCTGATCCCTTTCATCGAAGCCGAAAAGGCCGCCCATGTCGCTGCTGGCGGCGAGGCGAAAGCCAAGGGCAAGATCGTGATCGCGACCGTCAAGGGCGACGTGCACGACATCGGCAAGAACATCGTCACGGTGGTTCTCCAATGCAACAACTTCGACGTCGTCAACATGGGCGTGATGGTCCCGTGCTCGGACATCCTCGCTAAAGCCAAGGCAGAGGGCGCGGACATCGTCGGGCTGTCGGGCTTGATCACGCCCAGCCTCGAAGAGATGGCCTACGTCGCGCGCGAGATGCAGCGCGACGAACATTTCCGCATGCAGAAGATTCCGCTCCTGATCGGCGGCGCGACCACGTCGCGCGCGCACACCGCAGTCAAGATCGCGCCGCATTACGAAGGGCCGGTGGTGCATGTGACCGACGCGAGCCGTTCGGTGGGCATCGCGCAGAACCTGCTCGCACCCGCCGGCAAGGAACGCTTCGTCGCCGAGGTCGAAGCCGACTACGCGAAGCTGCGCGAACTGCATGCGAACAAGAAGACCGTCCCGCTGATCACGCTGGCGGCCGCGCGCGCGAACCGCGTTGCGATCGATTGGTCCTCGCAGATTTTGCCCAGGCCCAAGTTTATCGGCCGCCGCGTATTCAAGAACTACGACCTGGCCCGGATCGCCGAAGCGATCGACTGGGGCCCGTTCTTCCAGACTTGGGAACTGCACGGCGCCTTCCCCGGCATCCTCACCGACGACGTCGTCGGCGAGTCCGCGCGTCGCGTCTACAGCGACGGCCAGATGATGTTGAAGAAGGTCTTGTCGAACCGCTGGCTGACCGCCAACGCGGTGGTCGCGTTCTATCCTGCGGCGAGCGTCGGCGACGACATCGTGCTCTATGCCGACGAGTCGCGCGAAGAAGCGGTGCTCACATGGGCGGGTCTGCGGCAACAGACGCAAAAGCCCGCCGGCACGCCGAACCGCGCGCTTGCCGATTACATCGCGCCGAAGGACTCGGGCGTGCCCGACTGGATCGGGGCGTTCGCGGTGACGACGGGGCTCGGTGTGACGAAGCAGGCGTCGCGCTTCGAGACCGAGCACGACGATTACTCGTCGATCATGATCAAGGCGATCGCCGACCGACTCGCCGAAGCGTTTGCAGAAACCATGCACGCGCGTGTGCGGCGCGATCTGTGGGGTTATGCGTCCGACGAGACGTTCTCCAACAGCGACCTGATCGCCGAAAAATATCGCGGCATACGACCGGCGCCCGGCTATCCTGCGTGTCCCGAGCACACCGTCAAGGCGCCGATGTTCGCGTTGCTCGGCGCCGAGGAAATCGGCATGACCGTGACCGAGAGTTTCGCGATGCTGCCCGCGTCGTCGGTGTCGGGCTTCTACTTCGCGCATCCCGACGCGAAGTATTTCGCCGTCGGCCGCATCGGCAGCGATCAGGTGACCGACATCGCGCAACGCCGCGCGGAATCGATCGCAGATGTCGAACGCTGGCTTGCGCCGAATCTGTAGCGCGGTGCCTGTCGTTCCCGCGCACGCGGGAACCCGGCGTCTTTCGATGTACCGCGCTGGGTCCCTTCCCCGCTTTCGCGGGCACTAAAGGCCGCGGGGACGACGCTTCATGCCGTTTGTGTCATGTAGTTGGTAGTCTTCGAGAATCATGTCCGTCATCCTGCAAGTCGAACACACCACGATCTATCGCTACGCGAGGCCGGTGACGTTTGGCGAGCATCGCGTGATGTTTCGTCCGCGCTCGGGCTATGACGTGCAGGTGCTCGACCTGTCGCTCGACGTGACGCCCGAGTCGGACATCCGCTGGGTGCACGACGCATTCTCCAACGGCGTGACGCTGGTCACGCCGCGCACCTCGGCCGATGAGCTGCGCATGGTCGCGCGCTTCACCATCGAGCATTTCGGCGCGAGCGGTCTCGAATCCCCGCTCGCGCCGCATGCGCAACACTATCCGTTCGCGTACAGCGCCGAAGAGCGCATCGATCTGGGCGCGTTGCTGGTGCCTCAGCACGGCGACCCCGATGGCCGCGTGACCGCGTGGGCCAACATGTTCATCCCATCGATCGGCAACATCTCGACGCGCCGCATGCTCGCCGACATCACCGAGACGATCAAGAGCGACTTCGCCTATGCGGCGCGCGACACCGAAGGCACGCAGTCGCCGACGCAAACCTTGATCTTGCGTGAAGGCTCGTGCCGTGACTTCGCGCTCTTGATGATCGAAGCGGTGCGCCGACTCGGCTTCGCGTCACGCTTCGTGTCTGGCTATATCTACGATCCCTCGATCGACGGACAGGCCAGCGGCGTCGTGGGCGGCGGCGCCACGCACGCATGGGTCGAAGTCTATGTGCCGGGCGCGGGCTGGCTGACGTTCGATCCCACCAATCGCCTCTACGGCGGCACCGACCTGATACGCGTCGCGGTGACGCGCGACGCGTTCCAGGCCGCGCCCATCCAGGGCTCGTTCACCGGTCGCGTCGGCGACTTCCTGGGCATGACCATAGCCGTCAAGGTGCGCCGCGTTTCCGATCCGGTCGTGCCGGGAACGTGAGCGCACATCGAAACACCAGGGCGCACACGAGCATCAACACGACGGCCGACGTGCGCCGCGCGGCGATCGCTCGAACGTTCTTCCCCGAGACCGACCTCGCATCGGCGCTCGCCCGTCTGGGCTTCGTGCAGGCCGACCCGATTCGTGCACCGGCCCGCTCGCAGGACCTGATCCTGCGCCATCGCGTGGTCGACTATCGCGCCGGAGATCTCGAGGCCGCGTATCCCTCGCTGCCGGTGTTCGAAGACACGCTGCATGTCTACGGCTTCGTCCATCGCATGCATCGCGGTCTGCTTCATCCGCGTCGGATCGTGAAGCGCTGGCACGTCGAAGACGAGCATCCTCATTTGCGCCGCGCGATCCTCGACTATCTCCAGACGCACGGCGCGAGTCATCCGCGCGCCATCGATTCTGCCCTGCATCAACGCTATCCACGCGTGGCTATCGTCAACGCCTGGGGAGGAACGTCGAATGCGACCACTCGCATGCTCGAAGTCCTGCACTACCGCGGCCTCTTGCATGTCGCGCGTCGCGAGCGCGGGATACGCATCTACGAAGCAGCGGCACGTCGCGCAGCAGACGTTGCAACGGACATACAGCCGCAGCCGGAAAGACCGCGCACGCTCTCTCCGCAGCGACGCGCCGACGGCTTGATCCAACTGCTCGCGGCTCTCTACGCGCCCATGCCGAAATCGAGCCTGATGCAACTCGTCGCCATGCTCGGCGATCGCGCTTTGCCTCGCGTCGAATTGCACGACCGGGTCGCATTGCTCTTGCGCAGACACGCGTTGCAATCGCGCGAGATCGACGGGGTGACCTATGTCTGCCCCGCGAACGACTCCGACGACGCGCGGCTGGAGGAACGGGGGCGCGAAGCCGGGGTGCGCGAACCCATCGTTCGTTTCCTCGCTCCCTTCGACCCATTGGTCTGGGACCGTCGGCGCTTTCGGCATCTGTGGGGTTGGGACTATCGCTTCGAGGCCTATACGCCCGCGGCGAAACGTCGCCTGGGCTACTACGCGATGCCGATGTTGTGGGAACCCGATGGCGACCCGCAGATGATCGGATGGGTCAACGTCACGACCCGCGAAGCTGCGCGAGGCGAGACGATTGCCGTCGAGCCCGGCTATATCGCCAGGCGTCCGCGCGGCCCCTCATTTGCGCGCGCCTTCGACGCCGAAGTAGAACGTCTCAAACGATTTCTGATCAGGGCAGGCTGACGCGCCGGGTCGGGCGCCGCGAAGGGACCTCACACGCCCCACATCACATCCGCGTTCGCGTCGCGCGATTCGCGCAGCATTTCGCGGATCGGCCACGCGCGCTGATCGATGCGGACCACATCGGGATGCGTGTCGCGCTCCGAGTGATGCAGCGCTGCCGAGCCGTTGTGGCTCAGCACGGCCTCGTGTTTCTTGCCCGCTGCAATGGCTGCGTCGAGTCGCGCCAGCGCATCGGGAACCTCCGCGGCCATGATCACGCCGCGCTCGCCCAGGGGCTTGCCCAGCACCGCGAGAATATATTTCGCGGTGTCGGTGAGCATCGTGACGTCGGCGCTGGCGCGGGACTTGAACGTGATCAGCATGGCATCTCCCTTTGCGGCATTGAGCGATGTGGCCAAGCGTAGGCGATTCGCCGGCGAAACGAAAGCGCGGTTCGATCCGTATCGACGGCTGTATCGGCGCCTGCATCGATGCTTCTCGAGAGCGTCCTGTTTTTTATTCGCGCCCGTCGCGCTTCTCGTACATCGGGTCGGGCCCGTTCTGCGTCTGCCGCACGACGCCTGCCGGATCGAACATCACATGAAAGAGCGAGTCCCAGGCTTCGTTCTCGCGATAGCGATACGACCAGACCTCGTAGCGCGGAATGCGCGAGAACTCCGCCGGCGTCCCGAAGTGCGTCAGCACGTCGTGCTTGTTCCACTCGCCGACCTTGATGGCTGCGAAATGCTCGGTGTTCAAGAGCGGCTCGACCGATACCACGCGGCCCTGCGCGTCGAGATGCGCGGCCGATGCGCGTTGTCCGAGCGGCGCGCTCGAATAGATCAGCACGTCGCCGTCGGGGTCGTGGCGCATCGCGGCCGGCGAGCCGAATCGCGCATCGAGTTCCTGGCGCGTCATGCCGGCGCGAAGCAGGTCGGGATGCGCGCACGCCGCGAGCAGCAACAGCACCATGACGACGGTTAAAGTTCGCAATCTGTTCATGCATCCCCCGGCGCGTGTGACGACACGGAATATGACTCGTAAAGCAGACAAAAGCTCCGCGCCTGACTATTCGTCAGTGGCGCATGCGGCCGCGATGGCATCAAGCAGTAGCGGCGTGCGTACGGTGCTGCACAATCGCGCTCGCGCCGCACACTCGCCCGCACTCTCGCCATCCGTTCGCATTTCGTTGAGGAGTTTCGATGAGCCGTTCCTTGATCGCCTACATTTCCACGTTCGTCGTATTCGCCGCGCTCGACTTCGTGTGGCTCGGCTTCATTGCCCGGGACCTGTATCGCAACGGCATCGGCCACCTGATGCTCGAGACGCCCAACTGGACCGCGGCCGTGCTGTTCTATCTGATCTACATCGCGGGGCTGGTGTTCTTCGCGGTGCTGCCCGCGCTTGGAGATGACGCGCAAGCCGGTGCGTGGCTGCGCGCGACGATCCATGCGGCATTGTTCGGATTCTTCTGTTACGCGACCTACGATTTGACCAACCTCGCGACGCTCAAGGGCTGGCCGGTCTCGATCGTGATTGCCGATCTCGCGTGGGGCGCGTTCGTGAGCGCGTGCGCGGCGACGGCGAGCTTCTTCATCACGCGCGCGCTGAACCGCTAAACGTCACACGCCCCACACGATGTCGCGCTGCTCCTTGACTGCGCGCTCGAGCATGTCGATCAACGGAAACGCGCGCTGCGCGAGGCCGACCGAGAGGGTCTGGCCCGGTTGATCGTCAGCCGTGCTCTGCGCGCCATTCTTTTCGGTATGGCGCGACGCATCGGCGGCAGCCTTGAGCGCCGCCAATGCGGCCGGAGCTTCCGCGGCGGTGATGATGCCTTTGGGCGCCGACTCGGGCTCGAACGGCTTGCCGACGACCGCGAGCAACATCTTCGCGTGCTCGGGGTACATGGGAATATCGGCTGCGGCCTTCGACTTGAACGTGACGAGCATGATGATCGACCTCCGGGTGAGAATGAACGGACACGCGAACCGATACGCGATCGGCCGCCCATTGTCCCAAACTCGACGGCCGAGTGTCAGCGCGAACGCGGTGAACGGATTCGTCGCTGCGTACAAAGCCTTCGCGTGCGCGACATCGATACGCGCGATGCGGCGTGTGATTCGGCGCGTGATTCGGTGCGTAATTCGTCATGTCGCAATCGCCGCCGCCGCATTCCTTCTCGCGGCGTGCTATCCCCGCTACGACTGGCGCGACTACAGACCCGTATGCGGACGCGGCTGGTGCGGCTTCGTCGCGAGCTTTCCGGGGCATGTCACGAGCGCGACGCGCGAAGTGCAGGTGGGCGGCATGCGCCTGCCGCTGGCGCTGCATGCGGTGTCGGTGGGCGACCTCACGTTCGCGATCGGCGCCTTCGAGTTGCTACCCGGCAGCGACCCGCAAAGCGCGCGCAAGACCTTCGAAACCAAGCTGCTCGACGATGTCGGCGCATCGAGTGGCCGCTCGGGCAGCGTGACTCTGCATGCGGTCGACCGCACCGACATCGAGGCCGCGACCTTCGAAGCCGAAGGACAGCGCGACGCCAGGTCATCGAGAGTCGTCGCGCGCTTCGTGCAACGGCGAGGCCGCGAGATCGAGATCATCGTGATCGGGCCGAGCGACGTGCTGGCGAGCAAATCGGGCCGTCAGGCGGTCGAGACGTTCTTCACTTCGCTGAGACTCGACTGAGCGCGCGGCTGATCGCGGGAATCGATCCTGCGACGCGCGGTAGGGCGCGGACCAGTATGATTCTTCGCGTTTACAATTCGCGCCATCGCTCAACGACCGCCGGGCACATGAACTCAAGCCAACATCCGTCTGTCTCCCCGCGCGCCGCGCGCCGAATCGCAGCGCGCACCGACCGCGCATTCAGCGTCCTGTGGGTCTCGTGCATCGCTTCCGCGTTGGTGCTCGCCGGCTGCGGCAACAAGGACCAGCACCAAGGCGCCGCCGGTCCGGGCGGCCCGGGGGGAGCTGCCGGGCAGGCGCTTCCGGTCACTGTCATCGAGGCGCAAGTCAAGCGCGTGCCGATCAATATCGAAGCGGTCGGTCAGAGCGAAGGTTCGAAAGAGGTCCAGGTGCGCGCCCGCGTGTCGGGCATTCTTTTGAAGCAGCGCTACACCGAGGGCGACCGCGTGAAGGCGGGGACGGTGCTGTTCCTGATCGATCCGGCGCCCTACGCGATCGCGCTCGCGCAGGCGCAGGCGGCGCTCGCGCAGGCCCGTGCGACGCTCGATCAGTCCAGGCGTGAAGAGGACCGCCTGAAGCCGCTCGCAGCCGAACAGGCGATCAGCGGTCGCGAATACGACACCGCGACGTCGACGCGCAAGACCTCGCAGGCGCAACTGATGGCGCAACAAGCCAATGTGAAGAGCGCCGAACTCAATCTCGGCTATACCAAGGTGGTCGCGCCGATTTCGGGCGTCTCGGGACGCGCGATCAATTCTGAAGGCTCGCTGGTGACCGCGGGCGCCGACTCGTCGTTGCTGACGACGATCTCGCAGACCGATCCGATCTGGGTTCGCTTCTCGTTCGCCGAAACCGAATACTCACGGGTACGCAGCAACGAACGCAATGCGCAGGTCCATCTGCTACTGCCCGATGGACGCGTGTACGCCGAGGCGGGCAAGCTCAACTTCGCCGCGTCGACCGTCGATCGCACGCTCGGCACCATCCAGTTGCGCGCTGAAGTGCCCAATCCGGCGCTCGCGATCCTGCCCGGCCAGTTCGTGCGCGTGCGCGTCACGCTCGGCGAGGAAGAGGTGATGCTGGTCCCGCAGGCGGCGGTGTCGACCAGCGATCGCGGCAAGAGCGTGTGGGTCGTCGGGCCCGACAACAAGGCCACGCCCAGGCCGGTCGAAGTCGGCGAATGGCAGGGCAGTTCGTGGGCCGTCAAGAAGGGCTTGCAAGCCGGCGACAAGGTGATCGTCGACAACCTCGTCAAGCTTCGTCCGGGCGCTCCCGTCGCGCCCCATCCTCCCCAGGCCGCGCCTGCGGATGGCGCGCAGCCACAGACAGGACAGCCGGCAGCGAGTGGCCAGACGCCTGCGCAGCCAGCGCCCGTGGAGGGCGACGCCACCGGCAAGTCGTAACGCGACACCCCCCGCATCCAGGAATTCCGGACCGCCCATGTCGAAGTTTTTCATCCTGCGACCGATCTTCGCGAGCGTCATCTCGATCATCGTCGTGCTTGCGGGACTGGTGTCGCTCAACGTGCTGCCGATCGCGCAGTATCCCGAGATCGCGCCACCCACGGTGACGATCAACGCGATCTATCCGGGCGCGAGCGCGGACACCTTGTCGAAGACCGTGGCCGCGCCGATCGAGGAGCAGCTCTCGGGCATCGAGAACCTGCTCTATTTCAGTTCGACTTCCAATAGCGCCAACGGCCAGGTCACGATCACCGCGACCTTCCAGGTCGGCACCAACGGCGACAAGGCGCAGCTCGACGTCAACAACCGCGTGCAGACCGCCATCCCGCGGCTGCCGCAGGAAGTGCAGCGTCAAGGGCTGACGGTACAGAAGCGTTCGACCAACTTCCTCCTGGTCGCGGCGATGTTTTCGAAGGACGGCACGGTCGACACGCTGCGCCTGTCCAACTTCGTCACGATCAATCTGCTCGATGAAATCAAGCGCGTTCCGGGTGTCGGCGACGCCATCAACTTCACCGCGCGCGACTACTCGATGCGCGTGTGGGTCAATCCCGAGAAGATGGCGCAGCTCGGCGTCACGCCGTCCGACGTGCAGGCTGCGATCGCCGCGCAGAACCAGCAATACGCGGCAGGGCGCATCGGCGCCGAGCCCGCGCCCAAGGATCAGGAACTGGTCTACACGGTGACGACCAAGGGACGTCTGGTCGAGGCGACCGAATTCGGCAACATCGTGCTGCGCGCCAACGGACCCAACGGCACGCTGCGCATTCGCGACGTGGCGAGAGTCGAACTGGGCGCACAGAGCTACGACACTTCGAGCTTCCTCAACGACAAGCCGAACGTACCGATCGGTGTGTTCCTGCAAACCGGCGCCAACGCGCTCGAGGTAGAGAAGGCCGTCAAGGCGCGCTTCGAAGCCTTGAAGCCGACGTTTCCGGAGGGTGTCGAATACGCGATCCCGTTCAACACGACCAACTTCGTGCGGGCGTCGATCAATGAAGTCGTTCACACCTTCATCATCGCGGCGATTCTCGTCATCCTGGTGGTGTTCGTCTTCCTGCAGACGTGGCGCGCGACCCTGATCCCGGCAATCGCGGTGCCGGTGTCGCTGATCGGCACATTCGCGGGGCTCTACGTCTTCGGCTTCTCGATCAACACGCTGACCTTGTTCGCGATGGTGCTGGCGATCGGTATCGTGGTCGACGACGCGATCGTGGTCCTCGAGAACGTCGAGCGTCTGATGCGCGAGGAAAAGCTCGACGCGAAGACCGCTTCGATCGAAGCGATGCGTGAAGTGCAGGGCGCCGTGATCGCGATCGTGATGGTGTTGGCCGCGGTGTTCATCCCGGTGGCGTTTCTAGGCGGCATCGCCGGTCAGCTCTACAAGCAGTTCGCGGTCACGGTGACGGTCGCGGTGGTGCTGTCGGGCGTCGTCGCATTGACGCTCACCCCTGCGTTGTGCGCGCTGCTGCTCAAGTCCGGACACAACGAGGAATCGAAATACTTTCGATGGTTCAACCGCGGCTTCGACAAGGTGTCGGGAACCTATCGCGCCTTTGTCAAGCGCGGTCTCGCGCATCGAATCATTGCACTGCTGATCTTCGCGGCCCTTGTGGTCGTGGTCGGGCTCTTGTTCTGGCGCATACCCGGCTCGCTGGTGCCGCCCGAGGATCAGGGCTACATCATCTCGTCGGTTCAATTGCCCGACGGCGCGAGCCTGAAGCGCACCGAGCGGACCACCGCACAATTGCGCGACATGATGAAAGGCAACGAAGCGATCGCCTACATGTTCGTCATCAACGGCTTCGACTTCATCGCAGGGGGCAGCAAGACCAATGCGGCGACCATCTTCGTGCCGCTGAAGGATTACTCGCAGCGCAAGACCACGGCCGATCAACTGGTCGGACAATTCTTCGGCGCCAACGGACGCATCGGTGACGGTCTCGTGCTTGCCTTCAATCCTCCGGCCATTCAGGGACTCGGATCGACCGGCGGCTACGAGGTGTACGTGCAGGACCGAACCGCGAACGCCGATCCGGTGCGTCTGGCCGGGGTGGTCAAGGACTTCTCCGCCGCGATGCAGGCCGACTCGCGCCTGGGCGCGCAGAACACGTTCTTCAGACCGACGATTCCGCAACTGCGGGTCGATGTCGACCGCGAGAAGGCGATCGCGCTGGGCGTGCCGGTCGCCGATGTCTACGCGGCGCTGCAGGCGACGATGGGAGCGCTCTACGTCAACGACTTCAACCTGTCGGGTCGAACCTTTCGCGTGCAGATCCAGGCGGATTCGCAGTTCCGTTCCAACCCCGAGGACATCGGCAATGTCTATGTCCGTGCGTCACAGTCGGGCTCGCAGTCGGGCGCGTCGTCAAATACGCAGAGCGGTGCCGCAACCAACTCCACAGGTGCGGCCGCACCCGGCATCACGAACAATATGATTCCGTTGAAGGCATTGATCAAGGTCGAGAACATCATCGGCGCCGAGCAACTCGAGCGCTACAACGGCTTCGTGGCCGCCAAGATCTTCGGCAGCGGCAAGCCCGGCGTCTCGTCGGGCGACGCGATCCGCGCCGTCGAGGAGATTGCCGCAAAGACCTTGCCGCAGGGTTATCAGATCGAGTGGACCGGCCAGGCCTATCAGGAAATACGCACCGGCAACGCGTCGATCTTCGCGTTCGGTCTCGCGATCATCATGGTCTACCTGATCCTGTCGGCGCTCTACGAACGCTGGGGCCTGCCGGCTGCGGTGTTGCTGGCGGTGCCGTTCGCGCTCGCGGGTGCGCTGGGCTTCGTGCTCCTGCGCGACAAGAACAACGATATCTACTTTCAGATCGGACTCGTCGTGCTGATCGGCCTGGCTGCGAAGAACGCGATCCTGATCGTGGAGTTCGCCGAGCAAGCCTTGCTCGAAGGCAAGACGCGCGCCGAAGCGGCGATGCACGCCGCGCGTCTGCGCTTTCGTCCGATCGTCATGACGTCGCTCGCGTTCGTGCTCGGCGTCTCTCCCCTGGTCTTCGCGACCGGCGCGGGTGCGGGTGCGCGTCAGTCGATGGGCACCGGGGTGTTCGGCGGCATGCTCATCGCAACTTTCATCGCGCCGATTTTCATACCGCTGTTCTTCACGCTGCTCGCGCGAAAGCCCAAACCGAAGGAAGTCGAAAAGGCACACCGCGCGCACGAAGAGGCGCAGCGCGCGATGCATCCGGACCAGCAGGCCGACGGGTCGACCAAGGAGGGCGACCATGCGTGACGATCGCCGATCGATCGCGAGGATTTTCATCGCACGCAACGCGCGGGTTGCGGCAGGGGTCGCGGCCGCTGCGGTATTGGCCGGCTGCGCCATCGGCCCCGACTACAAGCGGCCCGAGCTCGCGCTGCCGGCCGACTACGGCACGAGCGCTGCCAGTCCCGCGCAAGAGGGAAGCACCGCGCTGACCTCGATTCACGGCGATTGGTGGAAGCTCTACAACGACGCGCTGCTCGACAACCTGGTCGCATCCGCGCTGGCCAACAACCCCGACATCCGCTTGGCGATCGCGCGCATCGATGAAGCGCGCGGCGCCCTGCGCGAAACCAACGCGGCACTGTTCCCCGAAGTCGATCTCGCAGGTAGCGGCGCGCGCCAGCGCAGTGGTGTTGCCGGAGGCGCATCGGTGGCGGGAGCTTCCGTGGGATCGGGCGCCGTGCGCTATGGCAATTTCTTTCAGCTCGACGCGCAGCTCTCGTACGAACTCGATCTGTGGGGACGCCTGCGGCGTGCGACCGAATCGTCGCGCGCGGCGTTGCTTTCGACGACCTATGCGCGCGACGTGACCGCGCTGACGCTTGCGAGCACGACTGCGCAGACCTACTTCGCGTTGCGTTCGCTCGACGCGCAGATCGCGGTGACCAACAGCACGCTCGATGCGGTCGGTGAATCGGTCGGCATCGCGAAGAAGCGCCTCGATGCGGGCTATGCGTCGGCGCTCGATTATGCGCAGGCCGAAACACTGCGCGCGCAGATCGCGGTGCAGGTGCGCGAGCTGCGCCGGCAGCGCGCTGTCCAGGAGCATCAGCTCGGCAATCTCACCAGCAATCTTTCTTTGCGCATCGAGCCCGGCACGGCGCCCGGCGCTCTCGACAATCTGCCGGTGCCGAGCGGCCCTCCGCCAGGGCTGCCGTCGAGCTTGCTCGAACGCCGCCCCGACGTGCGAAGCGCCGAACAAAATCTGATCGCGGCCAACGCGCAGATCGGTTTCGCCAAGGCCGCGTTGTTCCCGACCTTCAGGCTGACCGGCGCGTACGGCGGTCAGAGCTTCGAGTTGTCCGATCTGCTCAAGGCGCCGTTTCGCTTCTGGACCCTGGGCCTCGGCGTCAGCGAGCCGATCTTCGCGGCCGGTCGTTATGCGGCGCGCGTCGATCAGGCGCGCGCGCGAACCGACGAACAGGTCGCGTCGTATCAGAAGACCGTCGAGACCGCGTTCAGGGAGGTCTCCGACGCGCTGACGAATGTGGCTGAAAGCGGCGCCGCCGAAGATGAAGTCAATACGCAAGTCGAAGCGGCGCGGCGTTCGTTGCGCCTGTCGCGCTCGCGCTATCAGCAAGGCTATGCGGGCTATCTCGACGTGCTCGACGCGACGCGCACGTCCAACAGCGCGGAGCTTCTGCTGGTCCAGAACCGTCAGTCGCGATTGAACTACAGCGTCGATCTCATCAAGGCGCTGGGAGGCGGGTGGAGCAATGAAGATGCTTCGGTGAGCGCGCCGACCGCGCCGAGTTCCGCGCGCTGAGCGCACTGCGGGGATCAACGCACAAGACGATGATCGCCTGCCCCGAATGCGATGCCCTGCAGGAGGAACCGCGCCGCGTGCCGAGCGGCGCGAGCGTCAATTGCTGGCGCTGCAAATCGCTCTTGATGCGCGACTCGGGCAAGTCGGTCAGCTATACGTTCGCGCTGATCGTCGCGGGCGCGATCCTGTTTCTGATCGGCAATGCGTTCCCGCTGGTCAGCCTCGAAGCGCAAGGCAACGGCGTCACGACGACGTTGTTCGGCGCGGTAGTGCATATGTGGCGGCAGGATCTGCCATTGATCGCGGTGCTGGTGTTCGTGACCACGATCCTCGCGCCGGCGTTCGATCTCTCGTCGATGCTCTATCTGCTGATCGGCGTATTGCGATTCGATGCGGGCCAGATCGACGCGATGCCGCCGGGCTCGGCGCGCTTGTTGCGCGTTGTGCAGGTGGTGCGACCGTGGGGCATGCTCGAAGTCTTCATGCTCGGGGCGTTGGTGTCGGTCGTGAAGCTCGGGCAGATGGCGATCGTGATTCCAGGCGTTGCGCTGTATTCGATCGGCGCATTGATCCTGGTGCTCGCCGCTGCGAACTCGGCCTTCAATGCGCGCGACGTGTGGTCGCGACTGCAGATCCTTTCCGATGACGAGCCGCTGCCATGATGCCGCGAGCGATTACGCGAACGGTCGACCTGCTCGAGGAGCGCGGGCGTGATCGCGAAATCGATCGCGCGCAAGCGGCCGAAGAGGCCGAATGGCTTGCCGCAGTGGCCGAAGCGCGCCGTCGTTACGGCGCCGTCACGGCGCGTCGCGCGGGACTGTACGCATGTCCATCGTGCGGCTTGCTGAGCAAGCGGCCGGCCCCGCAGACCGAAGATGCGGTAGCGGCAAACGCAGCGGCCACGGACGCTTCGGCTTTGAGCGCCGCGACGCCCGTTGAGCCGACAGAGTCCGAGTGCCCGCGTTGCGGCGAGCCGTTGTTCATCCGCAAACGCGCCAGTCTCGCGCGCACCTGGGCCTATCTGATCTCGGCCTTGATCCTGTACATTCCCGCCAATGTTTTTCCGATCACCGACTCGCGTACGATCTTCGAGCAGCAGACCGATACGATCTACTCGGGCGTCGTCTATCTCTGGAAAGCGGGCTCATGGCCGTTAGCGTTGCTGGTGTTCTTCGCGAGCATCGTCGTGCCGCTCGCCAAGCTGATCGTGCTCGCGGGCCTCGCGATCTCGGTCCAGCGACGCACGCTGCGCAAGCCCGCTCAGCGCACGCGGCTCTATCGGATCGTCGAGTTCATCGGCCGGTGGTCGATGCTCGACATCTTTGCAGTCGCGATCCTCACGGCGCTGGTCCAGTTGAAGAGCCTCGCCGAAGTGACCGCGGGACCCGGGGTACTGGCGTTCGGGGCGGTCTGCGTGTTCACCATCCTCGCGTCGCAGGCCTTCGATCCACGCCTGATCTGGGACGCGATCGACGAAGCCGACACCGATCCGGACGAGGACGATGACTGAACCCCCGCCGCCCGATCAACGGCGCGATCCGTCATCCGCGCCGTCGACCACTGCCCCTCCTGCCGGCGCCACGCCATCGGCGCCGCCGCCGATCGAGGGCATTCCCAAGGCCCGCGTCGCGCGCCGCAAGCGGCGCTCGATCTCGCTGGTGTGGATCATTCCGCTGGTCGCCGTGCTCGTCGGCCTGTACCTGGTCGTGCATGCGCTGCGCACCCAGGGACCGACGATCGAGATCCAGTTCAAGACCGCCGAGGGACTCGAGGCCGGCAAGACCAAGATCAAATACAAGAACGTCGACATCGGCACGGTGCAGACCATCACGCTCGGACCGGAGAAGGCCGGCGTCGTGGTGACGGCGCAGATGACGCGCAACGCGACCGACCTGATGGTCGACGACACGCGCTTCTGGATCGTCAAGCCGCGCATCGCGGGCGGCCAGATTTCCGGACTGACGACCTTGCTGTCGGGCTCCTACATCGGCATGGACGTCGGCAAGTCCACCGAGTCGCGGCGCGAATTCGTCGGACTCGACACGCAGCCCGCGGTGACCACCGACGAACCCGGTCGCGAGTTCCTGCTCCACGCGGCCGACATCGGCTCGCTCGACATCGGTTCGCCGGTGTTCTTTCGACGCTTTCAGGTCGGCGAGGTCACGGCCATTCAGCTCGACCCCGACGGCAAGGGCGTCACGGCGCACGTCTTCATTCACGCGCCCAACGAAAAATACGTCACGCAGAACACGCGCTTCTGGCAAGCGAGCGGCTTCGACGTGACGGTCGACGGCTCGGGCCTCAAGATCTCGACGCAGTCGCTGGTTTCCATCGTGGTCGGCGGCATTGCATTCCAGAGTCCATCCAATGAATCGGCCGGACCGCAGGTCACGAACGGCACGCCCTTCAGGCTGTTCGACGACGAGCGCATGGCGATGAAGCGCGGCGAGGGGCAGCTTGAAAAATACATCGCGTATTTCGCCGATTCGATTCGCGGGCTCAACGTCGGCGCGCAGGTCGAGTTCCGCGGCTACGTGGTGGGCGAAGTCCGATCGATCGAGATGGAGTTCGATCGCGACACGCGCGAGTTCCGTTTCCCGGTCGAGTTCGTGCTTTATCGAGACGTGTTGCCCGCCCGCATCGCAGGCGCCGACAGGAGCGGCAAGGCGATCGATCCCGACGAGCTCTATGCGCGTGCGATCGAGAAGCGCGGGCTGCGTGCGCAACTGCGCAGCGGCAATCTGCTGACCGGGCAAAAATATCTGGCGCTCGACTTCATCAAGAACGCCGCTCCCGTCACGATGATTGCGATGAAGGACAAGAACGGCGCGCGCATCGTCCCGACCGTGCCGGGCACGTTCGACGAATTGCAGGAGAGCCTCGCCAACATCGCGAAGAAGGTCGAGAAGATTCCGTTCGATCAACTGGCTGCCGATCTGCATCGCACGCTGGCCCAGTTGCAGACCACGATGAAGGGCGCCGACAAGCTTCTGTCGCGGGTCAACGACGAAGTGGCGCCCGAACTCTCCGCGACGCTGGCCGAGGTGAGAAAGACCGCGAAGAACGCCGAAGACGTGCTGGCATCCGACGCGCCTTTGCAGCAGGACCTGCGCGGCACCTTGACCGAAGTCAATCGCGCGGCCGCGTCGCTGCGTCTGTTGATGGACTATCTGCAGCGTCATCCCGAGTCCCTGTTGCGTGGCAAGGCGGGCGACCTGCCGCTCGGCGGGGCTGTGTCGGCGCAGCCCGCCGCGACTGCGAAGAGCACGACTCCATCATCCGCGCCCACCACCGCTGCGCCCTCGGAACTCGTCAAATGAAGCGCCCACTCGTCGCCTTTCGGCTATTGCATTCGTCGTCGCTCGCGGTCCTCGTGATCACGCTTGTGGCTACGGGGACGGGGTGCTCGACCCCTGGCGCGACCGAACGCTTTTATGCGTTCAGCGATGGCTCATCTTCGACTGGCGCGCCGGTCGCATTGTCGAATGCCTTGCCTGGCATCGTGATCGGCGCCGTCACGGTGCCCGAACTCGTCGATCGTCCGCAGATCGTCACACGCGACGGCGGCAATCGCGTCAATGTCGCCGAACAGCAGTTGTGGGCCGAACCGGTGAAGAACGGCATCGCGCGCGTGCTCGCGGTCCGTCTCGAAAGAACGCTCGCCGAAGCGGGCCGTCCCACGCGCGTCGCCGCGTATCCGCAGACGTCGATTGCGAACCCCGACGTCCGCATCACGATCGACGTGCAGCGCTTCGACGCAATGCCGGGAGGCGATGCGGTGATCGACGCGTTGTGGAGCGTGCGCCGCACCAGCGACAACAGCGTTCGCACAGGACGGACCGTGGCCGTGCGTCCTGTCTCGACTCCCGCGTACGACGCCACGGTGCGCGCGTGGAGCGAAGCGCTCGAGATGTTGAACAAGGACATCGCCGCGGTGGTCGCGAAGATCGATCTGGCGGCGCCCGCTTCGCGCTGATCTAAGCGCGCGGTTGCAATCCTCTGCGATATCCGATCGCCTCGGCGACATGCGCGGCCCCGACTTCGCTTGCGGCTTCGAGATCGGCGATGGTGCGCGCGATCTTGAGCACGCGATGATAGGCGCGCGCCGACCAGCCGAGTCGCAACATTGCGTTCTGCAATAGCGCGCCGCCTTTCATATCGGGTTTGCAATGTTGGTCGATCGCCGCTCCATCGAGGGTCGCGTTGGATTTGTCCTGTCGCGCGAGTTGTCGTTGGCGTGCCGCGCAGGTGCGCATGGCGATCGATGCGCTCGCTTCGCCTCCGGGCGCCGATGAAATCTCGGTGTCGGACAACGCAGGGACTTCGATCTGCAAGTCGATGCGGTCGAGCAGCGGTCCCGAGATGCGATCGTGGTAGCGAGCCACCGCGTCAAGCGTGCAGCGGCAGGCGCGAGTCGGATGGCCAAGATAGCCGCAAGGGCAGGGATTCATCGCTGCGATCAACTGAAAGCGGGCTGGAAAATCTGCCTGCCGAGCCGCGCGCGAAATCGTGATGTGTCCCGATTCGAGCGGCTCGCGCAGCACTTCGAGCACGCGTCGATCGAACTCGGGCAACTCGTCGAGAAACAGCACGCCGTGATGCGCGAGCGAGATCTCGCCGGGCCGCGGCACGCTGCCGCCGCCCACCAACGCCGCCCCCGACGCGGTGTGATGCGGGGACCGATAGGGGCGCTCGCGCCATGCATCCACCGAGAAGCGGCCCGCGAGGCTTGCGATTGCCGCGGACTCGAGCGCTTCATCGGTCGTCATCGGCGGCAAGAGGCCCGCGAAGCGCGACGCGAGCATCGACTTGCCGGTGCCGGGCGGGCCGACCATCAAGACGCTGTGGCCGCCCGCGGCTGCGACTTCGAGAGCGCGCTTGGCGCTTGCCTGTCCCTTGACATCCGACAGATCGCGGCCAGTCGTTCGGGCTGGCAGTTCCGTCGGCTCGGCGCGACACAACGAAGATCGTCCCGACAGATGCGCGCAGACTTCGAGCAGGCTCGCAGCCGGATAAACGTGCGTGCTCTCGGCCAGCGCCGCTTCGGTGGCCGACTCACGAGGAAGAATGAAACCGCGCCGCGTTGCGCCCGACGCATGCGCCTGTCGCGCAAGCGCGTGCGTCATCGCAAGCGCGCCGCGGATCGGCCGCAGCGCACCCGAGAGCGACAGCTCGCCCGCGTATTCATAGTCGTCGACACGATCGCGCGGCAACTGACCCGACGCGATCAGGATGCCGAGCGCGATCGGCAGGTCGAAACGCCCCGACTCTTTCGGCAGATCGGCCGGCGCGAGATTGACGGTGATGCGGCGCGCAGGAAACTCGAAACGCGCATTGAGGATCGCGGCGCGCACGCGGCCACGGCTTTCCTTCACCTCGATATCGGCGAGGCCGATGATGCTAAACAGGGGCAGGCCGCCGCTCAGATGCACTTCGACGACGACCTCTGGCGCGGACATGCCGGCCAGCGCGCGGCTCTTCAAGATCGCAAGCGACATCGCGAGTCGCGGGATAAGGGTCGAGAGCGTGTTTGCTCGCCGCTTGATCGAGCGGACGATGCGGGCGCTCAGCCGAGCGGCGGATCCTGCGGGGGGGAGAGCGGAGGCTTGCCCCCTTCGAGCGCGGAGATGCGCATTTCGAGCTCTGCGATCTTGTCCTGTGCGCGCGACAACAGTTCGGTCTGCAGGTCGAGTTGCTCGCGCGTGGCCAGATCGAAATGCTCGAAGCCCTGCTGCAAGACCGCGCGCAGGTTCTTGCGCAAGTCGGCAACCGGCGTTTCGTGGAGCATCTTCGAGATGCGATCCTGCATGTTTTCGAAAAACGCGGAATTCGGCATGGAGGCGAGGAGGAAGAGTGGACGGAGAATGAAAAGAAACAGCAACACATCTCACATGAAGGGATGAAGACGCACAATGCAATCGAGTTTAGCACCGGGCTTCTTGCCTTCGCGTCGTTCAAATCGATGAACGCGATGGCTGAAGAGTTCAGTCGTTATTGCTTGTTTGAGGGTGCGTGGCCTGGAGGCGACGACACGACTCCGTGAGAAAGCAAAAAAACAAAGACAGGCCGAGACCTGTCTTTTGTCGCGCTACTCAGTCGTCGTGTGCAATGCCATCATCGCGGCTTCGGCATCGCCCTCGAAGAGCCTCGGCAAAACGTCGATGCCGCGCTCGATCGCGGCGTCGATCAAGGGTTGCTCTTCGCGGCGCGGAGGATGCAGGACGAAGTCCACCACCTGCTGCCCAAGTTCGACTGCGCGCGGATGACCGATGCCGATGCGCATGCGCCAGAACTCTGGCGTGCCGAGCACCGCGGCTATGTCCTTGAGCCCGTTGTGTCCTGCGTTTCCGCCTCCGAGCTTGAGCTTGATCGCGCCGGGCAAGAAGTCGAGCTCGTCGTGCGCGACCAGAATTTCGTCGGGCATGATCTTGTAGAAACGTGCGAGTGCGCCGACGGCGAGCCCCGAGCGATTCATGAAGGTTTCGGGCATCAACAGCCAGCGCGCGCCGTCCTTGCCGACGATGCCGTGAAAGCCGCGCTCGCCGCGCAAGGAGATGCGATGCGTTTGCGCATACCGATCGACCAGCCAGAAGCCGGCGTTGTGACGCGTCGTCGCGTATTGCGCGCCGGGATTGCCGAGTCCGACGACGAGCTTGATCGGGGTCGAGGCCATCGCAATGGAGAGTGAATGAAGTCGCAACAGCGGCTGCAACAAAAAAGCCCCAGCTCCCGCGGGGGCTTTCGATGCCGACCGATGCCGACTACTTCTTGTCGGCCTTGTCCGCCTTCTCGGACTTGTCGCTCTTGCCGGCGTCGGCAGCGACCGCCGGAGTCGCCGGCGCAGCCGCGGCCGCTTCCAGCTCGGCCGCCTTTTCTTCGATCATCGCTCGCGGAGTCGTTGCAGTTGCAATCACTTCTTCGGCATGCGGCGTCACAGCGACACCCGCCGGAAGCTTCATGTCCGAGACGTGAATCGTGCCTTGCGCCTGGAGATTGGAAAGGTCGATCTCGATGAACTCGGGCAGGTCGGTGGGCAGACAGACCACTTCGATGTCGTTCATGACATGGCTGACGACGTTCGACGAAAGCTTCACCGCCGGCGAAACTTCGGCGTTGATGAAGTGCAGCGGCACGCGGACGTGAATCTTCTGGTTGGCCGCGACGCGCTGGAAATCGATGTGAAGCACCTGCTGTTTGAACGGATGCATCTGCACATCGCGCAACAGGACGTTGCTCGCGGCGTTGCCATCGATCTCGAGATCGAGGATCGACGAATGGAAGGCTTCCTTGCGCAAGGAATGGAACAAATCGTTGTGATCGAGCTCGATGTTGACCGGCGCATCGCTGCTGCCGTAAACGATCCCCGGGACCTTGCCTGCGCGGCGCAGACGGCGGCTCGCACCCGTTCCTTGCGCGTTGCGTGTGGTGGCTGTGACTTTCATGAAGTTCTCCAAAAAGATTTCAAGACCCGTCCGCGACCAGACGGGGGGTGTTTCTCTATCACTACGACCGACCGCGACGAAACGACGCGACCGGAAGACAACTGAATCCTTCGGGCCCTACTCCGCAAACAACGAGCTCACCGAATCGCCCTTGCTGATGCGCGCGATCGTCTCGGCCAGCAACAGCGCGCACGAGATCTGCCGGATCTTCCCGCTCTTCTGAGCATCGCGGTTCAGCGGGATGGTATCGACCACGACCAGCTCGTCGAGACTGGATGCATCGATGCGCTGAACCGCGCCGCCCGACAATACCGGATGCGTGCAATACGCCAGCACCTTTTCCGCGCCGCGCTCCTTCAACGCCTGGGCAGCCTTGCACAAGGTGTTCGCGGTATCGACCATGTCATCCATGATCACGCAGGTGCGACCTTCGACATCGCCGATGATGTTCATTACTTCGGACACGTTGGCGCGCGGCCGGCGCTTGTCGATGATCGCCAGATCGGTGTCGAGGCGTTTCGCGAATGCGCGCGCGCGCACCACACCACCGACGTCGGGTGATACCACCTGCAGGTTCTGCAGATCGCGCTTGTACAGGTCCGCAAGCAGGATCGGCGACGCATAGATGTTGTCGACCGGAATATCGAAGAAACCCTGGATCTGATCGGCGTGCAGATCCATCGTCAAGACGCGATCGACACCGACCGCCTGCAGCATGTTGGCCACCACCTTCGCCGAGATCGCGACGCGCGCCGAACGCGGCCGACGATCCTGACGTGCATAACCGTAATACGGAATCGCAGCGGTGACGCGTCCGGCCGACGAGCGCTTCAGCGCATCGACCATCACCATGATCTCCATCAGGTTGTCGTTGGTCGGCGCGCATGTGGACTGCAGCACGAACGCATCCTTGCCGCGGACATGATCCTGAATCTCGACGTTGACCTCGCCATCCGAGAAGCGACCGACCGTCGCCTTGCCCAGAGGAAGGTTGAGGTTCCTGGAAACCGCGGCCGCCAGGTGCGGATTCGCGTTTCCGGAAAACACCATCAAGCCTTCGGCCATGGTCGATGCAGCCTTGTTATCGGGTCGCGCCCGCCGCGCAAGAAATTTGCACGGCAATGTGGCTCGTCAGGAATATCTGGCAGGGGAGGAAGGACTCGAACCTTCGCATGCTGGAATCAAAATCCAGTGCCTTGACCAACTTGGCGACTCCCCTACGCAACCGCTTTGCCGCACGAACGTCATGACGGCGAAATCTGTATGTCCGCTCCGCCGTCCAGCAAACGTCTGCGCGGCGGTGACGCATTTTTCAATGCATCTTGAATTCAATCGGCGGCGAGATCGCGATGCGGGTGAACGGCCAGACTCTGCACGCTCCAACCCGACCACGTGGCAGGCGCCTGAGCGACGCATCGTGCGGCGTCTGCATCACTGGCGAATGTGCGAATCACGCAAGCACCGGAGCCGCTCATTCGCGCCCGTCCCAACGCGCCTCGCCATTCGCGCGAGAGCCAGGCCAACGCCTCGCGCACGGCATCGAAACGGGAACACGCGACGACTTCGAGATCGTTCCGAAACTCCGGGGGTTGACCGCACGGCGCAGCGCCATGCGCGGCAGCCTCCGCGAAATCCGACCCGGCCGACCCGCTTTTGGAAAAGTCCGAGATTTTGATGGCTTCGCTATCCCTTGTCAATTCGGCCGCCCCGAAGATCAGCGCGGTGGGCACCGACACGCCTGGGTGAATCACGGCGTAGTGGGCGGGCGCAAGCTCGATCGGCGTCACGATCTCGCCGATGCCTTCGACGAACGCGTTTTGCCCGGCGATGAAGAAAGGCACGTCGGCGCCGAGCGTCATGCCCAGTCGCATGAGCCGCGTGCGCGACCAGCCCAGACCCCACAGGCGGTTGAGCGCGAGCAATGTGGTCGCCGCGTCGGAACTGCCGCCGCCGAGTCCTCCGCCGATCGGGATGCGTTTGTCGATTGCGATGGTCGCGCCCTGGGTGCTCGACGCAGCATGCTGCAAGAGGCGAGCAGCGCGGATCGCCAGGTCTTCGTCTTCGCGGACTCCGGGCACGCCGGCCGCGCGCGCGATGCCCCCGTCGTCGCGCCGCGTGATCGTCAGCACGTCGGCCAGGTCGATCAACTGCATCGCGCTCTGGATCAGGTGATAGCCGTCGGCGCGGCGTCCGATGACGTGCAGAAAGAGGTTGACCTTGGCAGGCGCGAGGTAGGTGTGCTCGGCCATTTCACGCACCGCTGCGGCTATCGATCACGAGCCGCATCTCGATCTCGGCCGGCGGCCCGGGGTAGGAGAGGTCGATGCGCTTGGGCAGTGAAGCCTTGGTCTCGTCTTCGCGCACGAAGCGGATCGTCCAACCATCCTGGCGCAGGCGCCCGTCGTCGAGCGTGATCGCACGGCTGCCCGCGGCGGGTCGGCCGTCTAGCCATGCCCGGAGGCCGCGCAACGGGACGGTCCAGCCGAGCGTCTCCTGCGTCAACGCTTCGGGCGTCGCGCCTTCGACCTTGCGACCATCGCGAAACGTGATCGAAGAATGGTTCGCGTCCGAGCGGATCAGCGCGACCGTCTGACCGAGCGGGTCGAGCAGGCTCAGCTCGATGCCGTCAGCGTTCTGCGTCCATTCGAATCGGCCCGAGAGTGCGTCTTCCTTGTCGCGCGCGAGATCCTTGTAGCGAACCGACAGGCGCCCTTCGATAGCGCGCGAACCGGCGAGACGCGTCTCATCGATGGCAGGCAGCGCTGCGCAGCCAGCGAGCAAGAACAGCAACCACGTCGCGAGCGCCTGCCAGGACCCGCATCGGCGCCACGAACGCAAACGCATTAATTCACAACCCGTCAGCGCTTGCCCATCTGCACGTTGAATCGTGCAAGCGTCTGCCGCAAGGCCTGGTTCTGCGGCTCCTTCGCGCTTGCCTCTTTCCACGCGCGCTCGGCGTCTGCCTGACGACCTGAGACCCACAGCACTTCGCCCAGATGAACCGCGATCTCGGCATCGCTCCTGAGCTTATATGCATGTTCGAGATTCTGCAGCGCCTCACGGGTGTTGCCGAGGCGGTATTGCACCCACCCAAGGCTGTCGAGTATCGAGGCATCGTCGGGCGCCAGCGCGTTCGCCTTCTCGATCAACACTTTCGCTTCATCCAGGCGCTCGTTGCGATCGGCGAGCGTATAGCCCAATGCGTTGTAGGCCTGCGCGTTATCGGGTCGCACACGAATCACGGTTCGCATTGCGCTCTCGAGAACGTCGAAGCGGCCGAGCTTCTCGGCCGTCATGCCGTAGTCGTAGAGCAACTCCGGACTGTTGGGCGTCTTGTCGATTGCGCTTGCGAGCAGATCGAAGGCCGCCTGGTTGCGGTCGGCATCGCGCAGCATCTGCGCCTCGGCCAGAGTCAGTTGCAGCGCGGCCGCCGGCGTGGTCGCGGGCAAGGCATGAAGCTCGGCGCGTGCGACATCGAGCTTGCCTTGCCTCGCAAGAATCAGTGCGCGACGAATGCGCGCGGCCGTGTATTCGTCGCCTTCGCCGACCTTGGCCAACCAGTCGAGCGCGCGCGGAAAGTCCTTCGCGTCTTCGGCGATCTGCGCGAGATACAGATAGGCGCGATCGGCGCCGCGACCCGATCCGGCGAGCGCCGCATCGCTGTCGGCGTCATCGTTGTCGCTTTGATCGTCTGCCGCCGTAGCGGCGGGCTTGGCATCGGCACGCCGCGTGCGCAGGGGCGTGCGCAACTCCACGAAGCGCTTGAAATAGGCCTCGGCATCCCTGGGCTTGTTCGCCTGATACGCAAGCAGGCCGAGTGTGTAGATCTTCTCGGCGTCGTTGGGCGTTTCCTTGCGAATGCGCGCCAGTTGCAGGGCGGACTCGTCGTAGCGCCGCTCGCCGTTGAGAAAGCGCGCATAGGCCAGGCGCATCGGCACCGATTTCGGATTGCGCGCGATGAATCCCGACAGGAGCGCGTCGGCTTCCCTGGGCGCATCGAACTGCTGCAACTGCGCGAGCATGATGGTCGCGGGCTCGGAGTCCGGCTGCAAGCGAACCGCGGTTCGCGTTTCTTCGATGGCGGCCGGCTTGTCACCCGCGGCTTGCGCTGCCTGTGCGAGCACCAGATGCCCTTCGGGCAGCGAAGGGTAGCTGCTCGCGAGTTTGCGCATCACGTCGTAGGCCGGCTTGCGTTGCTGACTCTGTGCGAGCAGGCCATACACTTGCGCGAGCGCTTGCGACTTGGAGGACGCCGCTTCGATCTTCGCTGCCAGGCGGGGCTGCGCCTCGTCGAGCCGGCCCGACAGGACCAGCAGCGTGAGGAAGGTGTCGGAGGCGATGCGCGAGTCGGGACTGAGCTCGGTCCACAAGCGCGCGGCCTCAACGGCTGCCTCGGGTTGCCGCGCCTGCACCGCGAATTCGGTGGCGCGGCGCGCGATGCGCGGGTCGCGGGTTTCGCGCGCGAGCTTGAGTTCAGTCGCATACGCTGCATCGGGTGCGCCGCGCTGCGCGGCGATCTCGGACATCAGCAGCTTGAAGAGGGTGGGCGACGTGAGCGTGTTGTCGGGCAGCGGGTCGTCGGTGGTGGCCGGCGTGGGGATCGTTGGATGTGCCGGACTCTGCTGAGCCGACGCGTCGGGCACCACGAGCATCGCCGACAATCCGCCCGTGAGTGCCAACGCCAGGAACTTCATTCGCAGCGCACTTGCTTTCGGCATGCGCTGCCCCAAGCTCTTGACCTCGCCCTTTGCATCACCGCATGGAATGTTCACGACTGCCCCGCTCAAAAGAAATTTGTTGGACGATGGTAGGTTGAAAGGCTGCGCCGCCGCAACCGAAGAACGCTCTTTTTGCTCGGCTTCGAGCATATGTCGGTCACAACTTTGCGCACCTCACCGCGCACCTCCCCCCGCATCTCACCTCATGAGGCGGCCTCGTGCCTGAACTTCCGGAAGTCGAAGTCACGCGACGCGGCATTACACCCGGAATCATCGGAAGGCGCATCGCCGCGGTGGCCATTCGTCACACGGGGCTGCGCAGCGCGGTGCCCGCAACGCTTGCCGAGTCGCTCACGGGCCTGCAAATCGAGACTGTAGCTCGCAGAGGAAAGTTCATTCTCATTGGCTGCATTGCGCCCCACGCGAACGACATCGATCCGCGGGTCACTGCGCCGATCGCAGCGCCGGTCACCGCACGCGGTGGCACGCTGCTCGTTCATCTCGGCATGACCGGCACCTTGCGCGTGATGGCCGCCGACACGCCGCTGCGCGCGCACGACCACATCGATCTGATACTCGGAGATCGCGTCCTCAGATTCAACGATCCCCGTCGCTTCGGTCTCGTGCTGTGGCACGGCGACGATGAGGGCCCGGTGCTGGCCAGCAAACATTTTCGCAAGCTCGGCGTCGAGCCGCTGGCGGAAGACTTCGACACCGCGCGCGGCGGACAGCTTCTCTATCGCTCTTCGCGTGGCCGCGCCGTGTCGATCAAGCAATTCCTGCTCGCGGGTGGAGCCGTGGTCGGCGTGGGCAACATCTATGCGTCCGAAAGCCTGTTTCGCGCGGGCATCCATCCGCGCACCGCTGCCGGCCGCATCTCGCTCGCGCGCCATGTACGGCTGGCCCACGAGATTCGAGAGACGCTCGCGGCCGCGATCGCGAAAGGCGGCAGCACGCTACGCGATTTCGTCGGTGCCGATGGGGCAGCCGGATACTTCCAGCAGGACTACTTCGTCTACGACCGCGCGGGGCGGCCGTGTCGCGTGTGCTCGACGCCGATCCGCATGATTCGCCAGGGTCAGCGATCGAGCTTCTACTGCCCTCGATGCCAACGTTAGCGGCGACGACTATGGTTCGCCGAGCTTGCGACTGGGACTGCGACTGCGGCTGATCGGTCGCCATGCGCCGACCGACGGCGCGAGACTGCGCGGTGCTGTGTTTACCGTACGACACGCGCGTTGCTTCCTGCTTTTCGCGCTATGGAGCGGCGATGCGAAGCCTTATGCTTTCGGCGCCGTGACCCGCCGCCCGCATCTCGCTTCATGAACAGCCTCGTAGAAAAATTTCAGGAATACAGCACCTGGCGCTTCTCGTTGACGCGCGCCATCGAGGGCTATCGGCAATGGCTGCGCACCGTGCAGTTGATCGATCGCGAGGTCGAAACGCGTATCACGCGCCTGCTCGGCAAGCTCGCCGAAGACCGCTTGACGATTGCCTTCATCGCCGAGTTCTCGCGCGGTAAATCCGAACTCATCAACGCGATCTTCTTCGCGGACTACGGCAAGCGCATCCTGCCTTCATCGGCCGGACGCACCACCATGTGTCCGACCGAACTGCTGTACGACGAGACGCTGCCGCCGTCGATCCGCCTGTTGCCCATCGAGACGCGCGCGCATCACGCGACGACCGCCGACTACAAGGCGTTGCACGACGAGTGGAGCGTCCATCCGCTCGACACGCGCTCGGGCGACGGCATGCTCGAGGCGTTCAAGCAGGTCGCGATGACGCGGCGCGTGCCGGTCGAAGAGGCTCAGAGCTACGGCCTGCACGACGCCGACGATCCCGAGCATCAATCCTTGGTCGACGAGAACGGTACCGTCGAGATTTCGATGTGGCGCCATGCGGTCATCAACTTCCCGCATCCGCTGCTCGCGCAAGGGCTGGTGATCCTCGACACGCCGGGTCTGAACGCGATCGGGACCGAACCCGAACTCACGCTCAACCTGATCCCGAACGCGCACGCGGTGCTGTTCATCCTCGCGGCCGATACCGGCGTGACGCGCACCGACCTCGAGGTCTGGCGCCAGCACATCGGTGGCCGAGCCGGCCAGGGCCTGGGGCAGGGCCGCATGGTCGTCCTCAACAAGATCGACAGCTTGTGGGACGACCTGACGTCCGAGCACGACATCGACGCGATGATCGAACGTCAGGTCCACAGTTGCGCGAAGACGCTCGAGATCGACGCGTCGCACGTCTTTCCGGTGTCCGCGCAAAAAGGCCTGAGCGCAAAGGTCCACAGCGACGACGCGCTGCTCGCCAGGAGCCGCCTGCCGGCGCTCGAGCGCGCGATGTCGGTCGATCTCATTCCGCGCAAGCAGGAAATCTTTCGCGACATCGTCGCGCGCGAGATGGCCGAGCTGATCGATGCAACCCGCGGCGTTCTGCAGGCGCGCATCAACGGTCTCTCGCGACAGGCTTCGGACCTGCGCGCGCTGCGCGGTAAGAACGCCGGCGTCGTCACGCACATGGTTACGCGCGTGAAGAGCGAGAAGACGGCTTTCGATCGCAGCCTGATCGCGTTCCAGGCGCTGCGCTCGGTGTTCGCCCGGGCTTCGGCCGAACTGTTTGCCGAACTCGGCGTTCATCCGCTGCGCGAAGAGATTCGCACCACGCGCGAGC
>JBBRQU010000015.1:0-86741 GCA_038225855.1 Burkholderiales bacterium
ATCACCGGCGCCCACATCCGCGGGATCAATTCGAGCGGGATGGTTGCCGTGAAGGACAAGGAAGTGACGCCGGCCGACGTCGCCCGGGGGGGGGACACGGCGCGCGCCATCCATATCTCGACCGACCCGCGCCAGCTGCTGGTCGAGCCGCAGGAATTCGTGATTGATGGCCAGGATGTGAAGGAGCCGATCGGCATGAGCGGCATCCGGCTGGAGGCCAAGGTGCACATCGTCACCGGCGCCCAGAGCGCCGCCGAGAACATCATCAAGTGCGTGCGCCGCTGTGGCCTGGAAGTGGAACAGCTGATGCTCAACCCGCTGGCCTCGTCGCTGGCCGTGCTGACCGACGACGAGAAGGAACTGGGCGTCGCGATGGTCGACATCGGCGCCGGCACCACCGATGTCGCGATCTTCACCAACGGCGCGATCCGCCACACCGCGGTGATCCCGATCGCCGGCGACCTGATCACCAGCGATATCGCGATGGCGCTGCGCACGCCGACCAAGGACGCCGAGGACATCAAGGTCGAAAGCGGCTTCGCCAAGCAGCTGCTGGCCGACCCGGACCAGCAGGTCGAGGTGCCGGGCCTGGGCGACCGCGGCCCGCGCATGTTGAGCCGTCAGGCGTTGGCGGCGGTGATCGAGCCGCGCGTCGAAGAGCTGTTCTCGCTGGTGCAGCAGGTGGTGCGCGAGTCGGGCTACGAAGAGCTGCTGTCGTCGGGCGTGGTGTTGACCGGCGGCACGTCGTTGATGGACGGCATGGTCGAGCTGGGCGAAGACATTTTCCTGAAACCCGTGCGTCTGGGCGTGCCGGACTACGTCGGCAATCTTTCGGACGTCGTCAAGAGCCCGCGCTTCTCGACGGCGATGGGATTGCTGCAGGAAGCGCGCGTGCAGCGGCTGCGCGGCCGTCGCGTATCGCAATCGCGCGGCGGGGTGAAAGATATTTTTCAAAGAATGAGGGAGTGGTTCGTCGGTAACTTTTGAAGCGGTGATGTTTGAAGTGTCAAGTATTGAGGTGTGAAGCAACGGTAGTGCAACGGAAAGGAACAAGGATTTCGGACTCAGCTTTGCGCCGAATCCCAAGTCCTGGTTCCTGAATCGTGTCCCGAAATTTGTAGTGATCAATCGGAGGTCGTCATGACGTTTGAAATGCTGGATAACGAAACGCAAGGCGCGGTCATCAAGGTGATCGGCGTCGGGGGTGCGGGCGGCAATGCCGTGCAGCACATGATCAACCGCGGTGTGCAGGGCGTGGAGTTCATCTGCGCGAACACCGACGCGCAGGCGCTCGCGCGTTCCAAAGCCGAGAACGTGATCCAGCTCGGCAAGACCGGCCTCGGCGCAGGAGCCAAGCCGGAGGCCGGTCGCGCGGCGGCCGAAGAAGCGCGCGAGCGCATCGCCGACGCGCTGCGCGACGCGCACATGGTGTTCATCACCGCGGGCATGGGCGGCGGCACCGGCACCGGCGCGGCGCCGATCGTCGCCCAGGTTGCCAAGGAGCTCGGCATCCTGACGGTGGGCGTGGTGTCGAAACCCTTCGCGTTCGAAGGCGTTCGCAAGATGCGCACCGCCGAAGACGGGCTCGACAGTCTGGGCACGCACGTCGATTCACTGATCGTGGTGTTGAACGAGAAGCTCGAAGAGGTGATGGGCGAAGACGCCGAGATGGACGCGTGCTTCAAGTGCGCCGACGACGTGCTGCACAACGCGGTCGCCGGCATCGCCGAGATCATCAAGGTCGATGGTTTGATCAACGTCGATTTCGAAGACGTCAAGACCGTGATGAGCGAGCAGGGCAAGGCGATGATGGGCACCGCGATGGCGGGCGGCATCGATCGTGCACGGCTTGCCGCCGAACAGGCAGTCACGAGCCCGTTGCTCGAGGGCGTCGACTTGTCGGGTGCGCGCGGCGTGCTGGTCAACATCACTGCGAGCCGCACCTTGAAGTTGCGCGAAACCCGCACGGTGATGGAAACCATCAGCGCGTTCGCGGCCGAAGACGCGACCGTCATCATGGGCGCGGTCTACGACGACACGATGGGCGACAACCTGCGCGTGACGGTCGTTGCGACCGGCCTCGGTCGCGCCAAGCAACGTCCGCAACTGGTTCCGTCAGCGCAGCCGATGATGCGGACCGGCACGCATGACGCACCCATCGGTGCGCCGGTGGGTGCGGCCGGTAGCGGGGGCAACAACGCGGGCAACAACGGGAGCAACAACGGGAGCAACAGCGACTATCGCGAATACGACCCTCCCGCGGTATGGCGCAACACGCGCGAGCACGCGGCCGCTCGCGTGTCGGCACTCGAAGAAAGCGGCATGGATCGACTCGAGATCCCGGCCTTCTTGCGCAAGCAGGCCGACTGAGCTGCTCTCGAAGGGGAGGGGAGAAAGCGTGGCGAGTAAGATTGCGCGCCGTGTTTGACGCTTCCCTCCTCTTCTCGACATCGAGCCGCAGCCCGCGGCTGGCGAAGCGCATGGCAGCGCGCATCGCCATCGCATTGATGGCCCTCGTCGTCGCGATGCCGCTCGCGGCGGCGCCGCGCAAGAGCGTGAAGGCCGCGCTCGCGCCGCCCACGCCGCCGGCGATGCAGGTGGGCGATGCGGTCAAGCCACTCGCTTACGAAGCCGAGCTCACGGTCGTGCCTGTGCACGAGCGCTTCTCGGGTCATCTCGTGATTCATGTCGAGCTCGCCAAGCCGACCGAGTTCTTCTGGCTCAACGCCAAGCGGCTCGAGATTCGCAGTGCGAGTCTGGTCGCGAATGGCAAGAGCTATCCCGCGAAAACGGTCTCGGGCGGACCCGAGTTCGGCGGGCTTCGATTCGCGGCGCCCGTGCCTGCCGGCCGCGCGGTCATCACGCTCGACTACGACGGCATCATCGATCGCACCGAGACGGTGGGTCTCTTCAAGCAACAGGATGGCGATTCCTGGTACGCGTTCACGCAGTTCGAAGCGACCGACGCGCGGCGCGTGTTTCCGTGCTTCGACGAGCCCGGCTGGAAGACGCCCTGGCATCTGTCCCTGATCGTGCCGGCCGGCGATGTCGCGGCATCCAACACGCCTGTCGTGAGCGAAGAGCCGGTGACCGCGCCGTTACCGGTCAATGAAGCGGCGGCGCGCAAAGGCGCGCTCGTGGCGCACCCCGGCGTGCAGCCCGTCCAGCAGCCCACGCTGCCGACGATGCCGATGAAACGCGTGCGCTTCGCACCGACGCCGCCGTTGCCGAGCTATCTGATCGCGTTCGCGGTCGGTCCTTTCGATGTCGTCGATGGCGGACGCGCGGGCAAGAAGGGCACGCCCTTGCGCTATCTCGTGCCCAAGGGTCGCGCGGGCGAAGCCGCGTACGCGAAGGAAGCGACGCCGAAGTTGCTCGAGCTGCTCGAGGATTATTTCGGCCAGCCCTATCCGTTCGAAAAGCTCGACGCGGTGGCGATCCCGATCACGCTGGGATTCGGAGCGATGGAGAACGTCGGCCTCATCACGTACCAGATGCCGCTGATGCTCGCCAAGCCCGAGCAGGAGAGCGAGCGCTTCAAACGCAACTACGCCGAAAGCGCCGCACACGAGATCGCGCATCAGTGGTTCGGCGACCTCGTCACGATGCAATGGTGGAACGACGTATGGCTCAACGAGTCGTTCGCCACCTGGATGGCGCCGAAGATCGTCGATCGCTTCTATCCCGCGTGGCAGTTGCGTCTTGCGGGCGACGAGCGCCGGCAGGGCGCGATCGCGATCGATCGACTCGCGTCCACGCGTCAGGTTCGTCAGCCGGTCAACTCGCTCGACGATCTGGGCAATGCCTTCGACGCGATCAGCTACGTGAAAGGCGCGGCTGTCCTGTCGATGTTCGAGAGCGCCGTCGGCGAAGAGCGCTTTCGCAATGGCGTGCGCCGCTATCTCTACGAACACGCGCAGGGTAGCGCGCGCGCGGAAGATTTCTTCGGCGCGATCGCGGCCGAAGCCGGTCCCGAAAACGCGGCGATGATCGCGGGCATCAAGACCTTCATCGAGCAGCCGGGCGTGCCGCGCCTTGCGGTCTCTCTGGACTGCGGACCCGATGGCAAGGCGCTGCCGAAACTGGTGGTCTCGCAGTCGCGCTATCTGCCGTCGAGCGCGCTGATCGATTCCGTTCGCGATCCGGCTCGCAATCAAGCTCGCACCGAAGCTCGTACCGAAGCTCGTACCGAAGCTCGTACCGAAGCTCGTACCGAAGCTCGTACCGAAGCTCGTACCGAGCGATGGACCTTCCCGGCATGTTTTCAATTCGGCCGCGGGGGCGACTTCAACGAAACCTGCGCGCTGATCCAGCAAGCGCGCACGGTCGTGCCGCTGCCTGCGGGCGAGCGCTGTCCGCAATGGGTGTTGTCCAATCGCGGCGGCAGCGGGTATTTCGTCTCGTCGCTGACCCCCGAATTGACGCAGCAACTCGCGCATACGCCGCTGTTGCCGTACGAAGCGATTCCCGCCTTGCACGATGCGGCGACTTTGACGGCCTCGGGTGAATGGCCGGCGGATATTGCCCTCGAATTTGCTGCACGATATGCCAACCATCGCCAGGTTCCGGTGTCCGAAGCGGCGACCGATCTTGCGCGCGTCGTCAGCCCGTCGTGGCTCGAAGATGCGGCCGAGCGCGATGGCTACTCGCGCTATGTACAAAAGAATTTCGGGGCGCGAGCCAGGGCGCTCGGCTGGACCGCCAAAGCCGGCGATCGCGATGGCGATGCAACGCAGCGTCAGGCGTTGCTGCCGTGGGTCGCCGACATGGGCAACGACGGCGCATTGCAGAAGGACGCAGCGCGCCTCGCGCGTGAATGGATTTCCGCCAGGACGCCGCTGCCGCTGGGAGCGCATGCGGTTCTTCGAACGGCAGCGCGCTTTGCGCAAGGATCGTCGGGACGCGAATTGCTCGATGCCTATCTCGCTGCGCTCGCTCGCACGACGAGCGCCGACCGCCGCGACGTGCTCGCGGGACTCGGCTCGTTTCGCGACAGCGCCCTTTCGGAAGGTGCTTACGATGCGCTGTTCGCCGAGAAGGCCGATGCGCGCGATGGCCTGATCGCCATGAACCTCGGCGCACACGGCGATGAGGCGAGTGCGCTGCTTGCGCTTCGCTACCTGCGCGCACACTACGACGCGATCGCCAAGCGTTTGCCGGAACCTTCGGTCGCCTGGTTTCCGCGGCTCGGCGCTCAAATTTGCGACGCGACCGCGAAGTCGGAATTCGAGGCTGCGTTTGCCGACAAGGCGGGACGCGTCCCGGGGGGCGCGCGCAACTACGCGCAGGCCGTCGAAGATAGCGGCATCTGCGTGTCGGCGCGGCAATTGCAACGCGCCGCGCTCAAGGCCTGGTTGTCGAAGCAGTAAAATTCGGGACGAAAAAGAAAACCATGGCGCCGCAATTTGCCAGACCCATCATGTTGCGACAACGCACGATCAAGCAAATCGTCAAGAGCACCGGCATCGGCCTGCACTCGGGCACGCGCGTCACCTTGACGCTGCGTCCCGCACCGCCCGACACCGGCATCGTGTTTCGGCGCATCGACCTCGATCCGCCGGTCGATCTGCCTGCGAGCGCGATCGGCATCGGCGACACGCGCCTCGCATCGACGCTTCAGACGGGCGAGGTCAAGGTCTCGACGGTCGAACACTTGATGTCGGCCTGCGCAGGTCTGGGCCTCGACAATCTCTATGCCGATGTAACGGCCGAGGAGATCCCGATCATGGACGGTAGCGCAAGCTCGTTCGTGTTTCTGCTGCAATCGGCGGGCATCGAGGAACAGCCGCGCGCGAAGAAATTCATACGCGTCACGAAGCCCACGGAGATTCGCGTTCCCGATGCATCGGGAAGCGGCGACGACGCGTGGGTGCGGCTCGATCCCTACTTCGGATTCAAGCTCGACTTCTCGATCGACTTCAAGCATCCCGCGATCGACGCGACCGGGCAGAGGCACAGCATCGACTTTGCCGATACTTCATATGTCAAGGATATTGCGCGGGCGCGCACCTTCGGCTTCATGCACGAGGCCGAGGCGCTGCGCTCGATGGGCCTCGCGCGCGGCGGCAGCTTCGACAACACCATCGTGATGGACGAGTACCGCATCCTCAACGGCGAGGGGCTGCGCGATTCGGCCGAGTTCGTCAAGCACAAGATCCTCGACGCGATCGGCGACCTCTACCTGATCGGCCATCCCTTGATCGCCGCGTACAGCGCGCACAAGTCGGGGCACGGCATGAACAACCGACTGCTGCGCGCGCTGCTCGCCGACGATTCGGCCTACGAGATCGTCACGTTCGACGATGAAGCCGCGGCGCCCAGAGCGTTCACCTTCGGGCTCACGAGCGAGCCGGTTCCGGTTTAGTCGTCGTTCCCGCGACGCCTCTTGATCAATCGCTCGACCGCCGTCTTCAACGGCGAATCCGCCAGCGTGTTCCGCAAGTCCGCAAATGCGGCGACCCCCTGGGGCGAAATGGCCACTCCGGTTTTTTTCTTGCGCGCTTCGGGCCGCGTATTCAGGGTGCGCGGTTGAACGCGCACCCGAATTGAGCTAACCTGCCAGCCCCGATCGAGCAAGGCGTCGCGTAAACGCGGCAGTGTTTGACGAAGCTTGGCGGCAGCACCCGCTGACGAGACGCGCAGGACCAGGACCCCGTCGTCGCATCCCGCCACTTCACAGCTTTCCCTCAAAACCGCCGGCATCAGCGCAAGCGTGTCTTGTCCCAGTCTCAGATTGCGTAGTGCGGCCGGCAAAAGCGCGGCCGCTCCGTCGTGACGGCGCAGAAAATCGATGACGGGCGCGGTAGCGTTCTGCGGATTCGGTTTCATCATTGGCGCCGATGAATGCGGCCGACGCGACGATCGAACCGGAGTTTCATTTCGTGCAGATCATTCTATTGCATCGACGTTTGGCCCAGGCACGGACGTTGACGCTGTCGAACCGTCGGATCGCGCTTTACCTTTCGCTGGTCGTGCTGGTTCTTTTCGTCCTCGCGGCCGGCATCGCCGCACTCGCCTTGCGCTACGCCGGCGAATTGAAGATGCCCGTCGTTCGCACTCTGCTCGATGCGAGCGTCGACGACGACGCTGCGAAAAAGGAGCGCTACCTGCGCGAGAACCTGAACGCGATGGCGGTCAAGCTCGGCGAGATGCAGGCCCGCATGATGCGGCTCGATGCGCTCGGCAATCGCGTCTCGGGGCTTGCCGGAATCAAGCCGCAGGAGTTCGATTTCAAATCGCCGCCGCCGCGCGGCGGGCTGGCTCCGACCGATGCGCGCGCGCTGACGATGGGCGAGTTGCGGACCGAACTCGATCGCGCAGCGCTCGACGTCGAGCATCGCAGCGACTTTCTGAACGCGGTCGAGACCGAACTGATCAATGCGACCTTGAAGAGCAAGATGATGCCGACCATCCAGCCGGTCGACGTGGCTTACAACTCGTCCGGCTTCGGTTGGCGCATCGATCCGTTCAACGGAACGCAGGCGATGCATCAGGGCATCGACTTCGTGGCGGCGACCGGCACCCAGATCGTCGCCGCGGCCGGCGGCGTCGTGATCGCATCCGAGTGGAGCCACGACTTCGGCAACATGATCGAGATCGACCACGGCAACGACATCACCACGCTCTATGCCCACGCGTCCAAGGTGTACGTGCGCGTCGGCGATATCGTCAAGCGCAATCAACACATCGCCGACGTCGGCTCGACCGGACGCGCCACCGGGGCGCATCTGCATTTCGAAGTACACGTCAAGAACGTGCCGCAGAATCCCGACAAGTTTCTGCATGCCGATCGCGCCGCTGGACTGGGGCGCGTCGCCGCGACGCGCTGATTTGCTGGAGCGCTTGAATTCGGGCGATTGAGTCGCCATCTCAAACGCAGTCCGTATGTCATCCCCGCTTCTTCACGGATAGGTACTTGGCCATGCGCCGCCGATGAGATTCCTCCTCGCTGCGCTCTTCGGAATGACAAAGGGGTGTGCAAGTACCGCATGATAAAATCGCGCCCTTTTGCCGGGACGCTCCCCCCTCTGCAAGCGGCCCCTTCCAACTCTCCCATGGTCACAGGTCTTCTCAAGATGGTGTTCGGCAGCCGTAATGATCGGTTGCTGAAACAATTCCGCCGCTCGGCCGTCGAGATCAACGCGCTCGAACCCGCCATGGCCGCTCTTTCGGACGAAGCCTTGCGGGGCAAGACCGACGAGTTCAAGGCGCGTCACGCGAACGGCGAAGAGCTGGACGATCTCTTGCCCGAAGCCTTCGCGGTGGTGCGCGAGGCATCCAGGCGCGCGCTCGGCATGCGCCACTTCGACGTGCAGTTGGTGGGCGGCATCGCGCTTCATCAGGGCAAGATCGCCGAGATGGGCACCGGTGAAGGCAAGACGCTGACTGCGACCTTGCCGGTCTATCTGAATGCGATCGCCGGCAAGGGCGTGCATCTGATCACCGTCAACGACTACCTCGCGCAGCGCGACGCCGACTGGATGGGAAAGGTCTACAACTTCCTCGGCCTCACGGTGGGCGTGAACCTGTCGCAGATGCCGCACGATCAGAAGCAGCAGGCTTACGCGGCCGACATCACGTACGGCACCAACAACGAGTTCGGCTTCGACTACCTGCGCGACAACATGGTCTACGAGACCGGCGAGCGCGTGCAGCGCGCGCTGTCGTATGCGATCGTCGACGAGGTCGATTCGATCCTGATCGACGAAGCGCGCACGCCGCTGATCATCAGCGGCCAGGCCGAGGATCACACCGAGCTCTACGTGCGCATCAACACCGTGCCGCCGCTGCTCGACCGCATGACGATCGAGCCCAAGACCAACGAGCCCGAGCCCGAAGGAGACTTCTGGGTCGACGAGAAGGGACACGCGATCCAGCTCTCCGAAGCCGGCCACGAAAAGGCCGAGAAGATCCTCGAGCAGATGGGCCTGTTGCCCGAAGGCGCGTCGCTCTACGATCCCGCTAACATCCTGCTGGTGCATCACCTGATGGCGGCGCTGCGCGCGCACAACCTGTTCCACAAGGACCAGCACTACGTGGTGCAGCCGGGCGAGCAAGGCAGCGGCGAGGTCGTGATCGTCGACGAGTTCACCGGTCGCCTGATGGTCGGTCGCCGCTGGTCCGATGGCCTGCATCAGGCCGTCGAAGCGAAAGAGGGCGTGAAGATCCAGAACGAGAACCAGACCCTTGCGTCGATCACGTTCCAGAATTATTTCCGCATGTACGGCAAGCTCGCCGGCATGACGGGCACGGCCGATACCGAGGCCTACGAATTCCAGGAGATCTACAGCCTCGAGACCGTGGTCATCCCGCCCAACAAACCTTCGGCGCGCGCGGACAGGCTCGATCAGGTCTACAAGACTTCGAAGGAAAAATACGAAGCGATCATCATGGACATCGAAGACTGTCGCGCGCGCGGACAGCCGGTGCTGGTCGGCACGACGTCGATCGAGAATTCCGAATTGCTCTCGGGGCTGTTGACGAAGAAAAAATTTTCGCATCAGGTGCTCAACGCCAAGCAGCACGCGCGCGAGGCCGAGATCATCGTGCAGGCGGGCTCGCCCGGCACCGTCACGATCGCGACCAACATGGCCGGGCGCGGAACCGACATCGTGCTGGGCGGCAACGTCGAGAAGCAGGTCGATTTTCTGCGCGCCGATGAAGGCAAGAGCGAGGAAGACAAGGCCGCGGGCGTCGACAAGTTGCGCAACGAGTGGCAGGGTCTGCACGACCAGGTGGTCGGCGCCGGCGGTCTGCACATCATCGGCACCGAGCGCCACGAGTCGCGTCGCGTCGACAACCAGTTGCGCGGTCGCAGCGGCCGCCAGGGCGACCCGGGCACGTCGCGTTTCTATCTGTCGCTCGACGATCCGCTGCTGCGCATCTTCGCGGGCGATCGCGTGCGCGCCATCATGGACCGCCTGAAGATGCCCGAAGGCGAGCCGATCGAAGCGGGAATCGTGATGCGCTCGATCGAGACCGCGCAACGCAAGGTCGAGGCGCGCAACTTCGACATCCGCAAGCAGTTGCTCGAGTACGACGACGTCGCCAACGATCAGCGCAAGGTGATCTATCAACAGCGCAACGAATTGCTCGAAGCCAGGGACATTTCGGAGACGGTCGGGTCGCTGCGGCATGGCGTGTTCAAGGCCGTGGTCCGCAATTTCGTGCCCGAAGGCGCGGTCGAGGAACAGTGGGACGTCCCCGGTCTCGAGCGCACGCTCGTATCCGAGTGGCATCTCGAAGTTCCGTTGACCAAGCTGCTCGAGGATGAGGAGACGCTGACCGACGAGGACATCATCGAGCGCGTCGTCAAGGCCGCCGACGAATCCTACGACGCCAAGGTGGCGCTCGCGGGCAAGGAGGCCTTCGGCGGTTTCGAGCGCTCGATCATGCTGCAAAGCCTCGACGTGCATTGGCGCGAACATCTGGCCGCGCTCGACCATCTGCGTCAGGGCATTCACCTGCGCGGCTATGCGCAGAAGAATCCGAAGCAGGAGTACAAGCGCGAAGCCTTCGAATTGTTTTCCGTGCTGCTCGACACGATAGGCAACGAAGTCACGCGCATCGTGATGACGGTACGCGTGCAGACGCAAGAGCAGATCATCGCCGCCGAAGAGCAATTGGCCGCGGCCGCGCCTGCGCTCGAGAACGTCCGCTATCAACATGCCGATTACGAAGAGGCGCTCGCAACGGTTGGCGACGATGAAGAAGCCGAATCGGGCGAGGGTGCGAGAGGCGATGCGCGCGACAGTGCACCTGTCGGCCGCATGAGGCCGGTGGCCGCACCGGCCGCCGTGCAACAGGTGCGGCGCTTCACCGAGAAGATCGGGCGCAACGATCCGTGTCCATGCGGCAGCGGCAAGAAATACAAGAACTGCCACGGCAAACTCGCATAACGCGTCGTTCCCGCGAACGCGGGAACCCAGCGTCGTTGATGCGGGCGACGCGTGACCCTCGCGCGCGGTCTTCCCGGCGCAGGCCGGAGTCCAAGTTTGGACGCATGCGCGATGAAGAGAAACTTGGACCCGGCCCCCGGCCTTCGCCGGGGCAGGCTCCGCCGGGGAGATAGCGAACAAACATGACCGACCACCTCATCGACCTCCGCAGCGACACCGTCACCAAGCCGACACCCGCGATGCGCGCCGCGATGCTCGCCGCAGAAGTCGGCGACGACGTTTATGCCGACGACCCGACCGTCAATCGCTTGCAGGAACGCATGGCCGAAATGGTCGGCATGGAAGCCGCGCTCTTCATGCCCTCGGGTACACAGAGCAACCTTGCCGCGCTGATGACGCATTGCGCACGCGGCGATGAATACCTCGTCGGCCAGCTCGCGCACACCTACAGATACGAAGGCGGCGGCGCGGCGGTGCTCGGCAGCATTCAACCGCAACCGATCGAGAACGCCGAGGACGGCAGCATTCCGATCGAGAAGTTGCGCGCGGCGATCAAGCCGCCGGACGATCACTTCGCGAGGACGCGATTGGTCGCGCTCGAGAACACGATCGGCGGGCGCGTGCTGCCGCAGGCTTATGTAGACGACGTCGCAGCGCTCGCGCGAGAGCACGGGCTGAAGTTGCATCTGGACGGCGCGCGCGTCTTCAACGCCTCTGTTGCAAGCGGGGTCTCGGTCGAAGCGCTGTGTGCGCCGTTCGACTCGGTCTCGATCTGCATGTCGAAGGGGCTCGGTACGCCGGTGGGCTCGCTGCTGTGCGGTCCGCGCGACTTCATCGACACTTCGCATCGATGGAGAAAGATGCTGGGCGGCGGCATGCGCCAGGCCGGCATCCTCGCGGCTGCCTGTCTGCATGCGCTCGACCATCACGTCGATCGTCTCGCCGACGATCATGCGAATGCGGCGCGGCTCGCCGAAGGGTTGCGTGCGATCGTTCGCTTCAATGTGCGCGGGCCATTCACCAACATGGTCTTCGTCGATGTGCCTTCCGACGACGTGGCTGCGTTGGGCGTGCATGTGCGTGAGGCCGGCATCGTTGCGACTGTCGGCATCAACACGCGGTTCGTCACGCATCTGGATATCGATCGACCGAAGATCGATCGCGTGGTCGAGGCGATCGCCGCTTTCTATCGTGACAAGAGTTAATCAGTGCGCATGAATCGCGTGTACACTATCTCGCGTACACTGTCTTCGGAGTTAAATCATGAAGAACATTACCCTCAGCGCCGACGAATCGACAATCGAAGCCGCGCGCGCGCAGGCACGCGCGGACAAGACCACGCTCAACGAGCAGTTCCGCCGCTGGCTGGCGGAATATTCGCGCAAGCAGCGCTTGAAACGTCTCGACGAAGTGATGGCGGAATTGCGCGGCAAATTGAATACCGGCGGCCGCAAATTTACGCGGGACGAAATGAATGAGCGGTGAATTTCTCGATTCCAACATCTTCGTCTATGTGTTCGACAAGACCGATGCCCGCAAGAGCGATATCGCAGCTAATCTCGTACGTCGGGTCCACGCGGAGCAGACCGCTGCGATCAGCTTTCAGGTCGTTCAGGAAACGCTCAATGTATTGACGCGAAAGCTCAAGGCAACCGAGACGCAGGCGCGGATTTTTCTTGAGCATATGTTGCTTCCGCTGTGGCACGTGATGCCGAGTGTGGTGCTATATCAAAGCGCCCTCGACATTCAGGCACGCCTCCAATTCGGCTTCTACGATTCCTTGATCATCGCTGCCGCGCTCGAAGCGGGCTGCACGCGCCTGTACAGCGAAGACATGCAGCACGGCCAGAAGATCGGGCGGCTGGTCATCAACAATCCATTCAGAAAATAGCGCAGCGACGCAACACCAACATGGCGAGGAAACCGAAAGCGCGAGTCGACGTCACGACCATCGCGATGCCGCAATTCGTGCCGAGCAAATCGTTCGGGCGGAATAGTAGCTAATAAGCTACAATGATTTCTGTTGCGCTCGAGGAATACCTGTCGGCAGAAGGTGACGCGCCTTTCACCAACTGGCTGGGGCAATTGCTTGACGGCATGGCGCGCGTGCGGGTCGCCAAGAGGATGGCCAAGCTGCCGGCGGCCTTGATGGGCGACTGGAAAGCGGTCGGCGGTGGCGTGATTGAGCTGCGCGAGGATTACGGGCCGGCTACGCGTGTATTGCGCCCGCCACGGGACAAGCTTGGTCGTGATGCTGGCGGGCGGCGGCAAACGGACACAGCAAGAGGGCATCGAACGTGCACAAAGCTATTGGCAGGACTGGAAGCAGCGCAAAGCGCGTGAGCACCGCGCCCTCGCGCGCGCTCCGTGTTACGGATCATCTGAAGACCGACGCCGAGCGCGCGGCTTATCTTGAGGCGCTGCTCGAAGAGGGCGACAGCCGTGTTATCACCATTGGGCTGCGCGAACTGGCTGAGTCGGCTGGCGGCGTGGCGGTGATCGCCGAGCGTACCGGTCTGTCGCGTGAAACGCTCTACCGCACGCTGTCCAAGGGTGGCAATCCGCGCCTGGATACGCTGTCCGCACTGCTGCACGCGATGGGGCTGCGATTGAGCGTGACGACGGCCTGAGCAATGACTGGTTCGATATGCTCCTGATGATCGACAACTACGACAGCTTCACCTACAACCTCGTGCAATATTTCGGCGAGCTCGGTGAAGACGTCCAAGTCGTGCGCAACGATGCCATGACGCTCGATGAGATCGAAGCGATGGGCGCCGATCGCATCTGCCTCTCGCCCGGCCCGTGCACGCCGGCCGAAGCGGGCGTCTGCGTGCCGCTCTTGCAGCGCTTCGCCGGCAGGCTGCCTATCCTCGGCGTGTGCCTTGGGCATCAGGCGATAGCCGCGGCCTTCGGCGGCAAGGTGGTTCGCGCGGCGCGCGTCATGCATGGCAAGACCGACGCGGTCAGGCATGCCGACGCCGGCGTATTCAATGCGTTGCCGTCGCCGTTCACGGTCACGCGCTATCACTCACTGGCGATCGAGCGCGACTCGCTGCCGGATTGTCTCGAAGTCACCGCGTGGACCGACGACGGCGAGATCATGGGCGTGCGCCACAAGCACTACGCGATCGAGGGCGTGCAGTTCCATCCCGAAGCGATCCTGACCGAGCACGGCCACGCGCTGCTCGCCAATTTCCTCAAGCACTGACGCGCCCCTCTCTTTCAAGACCTCATGTCCATCACACCTGCCGAAGCGCTCACGCGTTGCATCGAGCATCGCGAAATCTTTCACGACGAGATGCTTCATCTGATGCGCATGCTGATGAAGGGTGAGATGTCGCCTTCGATCGCTTCGGCGCTCTTGCTCGGCCTGCGCGTGAAGAAGGAAACCATCGGCGAGATCGCGGCCGCCGCGCAGGTGATGCGCGAGTTCGCGACGCCCGTCGTGGTCGCCGACAAGACGCATCTCGTCGATCTGTGCGGCACCGGCGGCGACGGCTCGCATACCTTCAACATTTCGACGGCGGCGATGTTCGTCGCAGCCGCTGCGGGCGCGCGCATCGCCAAGCACGGCAACCGCGGCGTGTCGTCGCGTTCGGGCAGCGCCGATGTGCTCGAAGCGCTCGGCATCAACGTGATGCTCGCGCCCGGGCAAGTGGCCGCATGCATCGCCGAAACCGGCATCGGCTTCATGTTCGCGCCCAATCATCACAGCGCGATGAAGAATGTCGCCGCGGTTCGCAAGGAACTGGGCGTGCGCACCATCTTCAACATCCTCGGGCCGCTCACCAACCCCGCCGGCGCGCTCCATCAATTGATGGGCGTCTTCCATCCCGATCTGGTCGGCATCCAGGTGCGCGTGCTACAGCGGCTGGGCGCCGCGCACGCGCTGGTCGTGTACGGCAAGGACGGCATGGACGAGGCCTCGCTGGGCGCGGCCACGCTGGTCGGCGAGCTCAAGGACGGCGAGGTGCGCGAGTACGAGATCCATCCCGAGGACTACGGCCTCGCGATGAAGTCCAATCGCGGCCTGAAGGTAGGAAGCGCCCAGGAATCGCGCGAGATGATTCACGAGGCGCTCGCCAACGTCGAAGGCACGCCGCGCGAAATCGTGGTGCTCAACGCGGGTCTGGCGCTCTACGCGGCCGATGTCGCGCCGTCGATCGAAGCAGGCATCGCACGCGCGCGCGAAGCCATCGCCAGTGGCGCCGCGCGCGCGAAGCTCGACGCGTTCGCGGCCGCAACGCAGCGGCTCGCGTGACGATCGTGGCCGACGACGTCCTCGCGAAAATCCTCGCGAGCAAAGTGGGCGAGGTCGCAGTCGCGAAGCGCCAACGGTCGCAAAGCGAACTCGAGCGCGATGCGGAGCGCGCCGAAGCTCCGCGCGGCTTTGCGCGCGCGCTCGCCGCGCGCATCGCGAACGGCCGCGCGGCCGTGATCGCGGAAATCAAGAAGGCGTCGCCATCCCGGGGTCTGTTGCGCGCCGCGTTTCATCCGGCCGCGATTGCGCGTTCCTACGAGGCGGGGGGCGCGACCTGTCTGTCGGTGTTGACCGACGAACTTTATTTTCAGGGTTCGCGCGAAGCGCTCGTCGCGGCGCGCGCCGCATGCGGCCTGCCGGTGCTGCGCAAAGACTTCATGGTCGATGCGTATCAGGTCGCCGAGTCGCGCGCGATGGGTGCCGATTGCATTTTGCTGATCGTCGCGGCGCTCGATCGCGCGGCGCTCGTGGAACTCGCCAAGGCGGCGCACGAATATGGCATGGACGTACTCGTCGAAGCCCACGATGCCCGCGAACTCGATCTCGCGCTGGCGCTCGACAGCGATCCGGCGCGGACCGTGCTCGGCATCAACAACCGCAACCTGCGCACTTTCGAGACGCGTCTCGAGACGACCCTCGATCTGGTCGCGCGCGTGCCGAAGGATCGCGTGCTGGTCACCGAATCAGGGATCGCGACCGCCGACGACATCGCGCGCATGCGAAGCGCCGGCGTGCATGGCTTTCTGATCGGCGAGACCTTCATGCGCGCCGAAGTTCCCGGTGCGGCGCTCGAGGCGTTGTTTGGCTAAGGCGTCCGCGGACCCACCTTTGTCATTCCGAATGCAACGAGCAATCTCAGCCTCGTCACATCGCGCAACCGATGAGATTCCTCGCGGTGCTCGGAATGACAATGGAAAGATAGCCGTCCTCAGCGCGGCTGCGCTTGCGAAGCCGAAGCCTGCTGCTCGCCGACGAAGATCTCCACGCGGCGATTGCGCGCACGACCCGCGTCGCTGTTGTTGTCGGCAATCGGCTCGCGCTCGCCGCGACCTTCGACGCCGATGCGATTGCCCGCGACGCCGCGATCGACCAGATAGTTGCGCGTGCTGCCTGCGCGGTCGACCGACAGCGGATTGTTGACCGCGTCGCTCCCCGTCGAATCGGTATGGCCGACGATGCGAACGGTGCTGCCCGGGTTGTCGCGCAGCCCTTGCGCGAATTGATCGAGCACGCTGCGGAAGTTGGGCTTGATGTCGGCGCGGCCGGTATCGAACGAGATGTCGCTCGGGATGTTGAGCTTCAATTGATTGTCGGCCGTCTGCGTGACCTCGACTCCGGTCCCGCGCGTGGCTGCTTCCATCTTCTGCTTCTGCGCTTCCATGCGGTTCGACCACAGATAGCCGCCCAGGGCGCCGATCGCTGCGCCGGCAAGCGCACCGGTCGCCGTGCTGCGGCCCGGACTGCCGCCCGATGTCGCGCGACCGATCGCAGCGCCCGCGACCGCGCCTGCACCTGCGCCCACCGCGGTATCGCCGCCGCGGCTGCCGGTCGTGTAGTTCGGCAGCTCGGCACAACCCGACAGGCCGAGCGACGAGGCGGCCATCGAAACGAGTGCGACGGCCAGCGTCGCCTTGCGAAAGAAATCGGTTGAAGCTTTCACGAATGACTCCTCATTGAAGAATTGAGTGAAGGATTGCTGGCGGTCCGACCTTGCTGTTCAAGCGGCCGGGACCGATGGGTGGAGCAGGTAGAACGCGTGGGAACGCGATCGGCTGACACGCAACGACTCTGCGCGTGAGCGTTGGCGAGTCACCGTCCCGGCATCATGCCGCGCATGCCTTGCATGCCGCGCATCAACTTCGCCATGCCGCCCTTCTGCATGGTCTTCATCATTCCTTGCATCTGATCGAATTGCTTGAGCAGCCGATTGACCTCCTGCACCGGCACGCCCGCCCCGGTGGCGATACGGCGCTTGCGGCTGGCCTTGATCAGTTCGGGCCTGGTGCGTTCGGCGCGCGTCATCGAGTTGATGATGCCTTCCATGCGCTTGACCTCGCGCTCGGCCTTGCCCATGTCGGTCTTGCCGGCCGCGGCCTGGAACTGCGCGGGGAGCTTGTCGAGCAGACCACCGAGGCCACCCATCTTGTTCATCTGCTGAAGTTGCGAGCGAAAGTCATCGAGGTCGAAGCGCGCTCCCGACTTGACCTTCCTGGCGAGCTTCTCGGCTTCGACCATGTCGACGCCGCGCTGCGCCTCTTCGACCAACGCGACGATGTCGCCCATGCCGAGGATGCGGCTCGCCATGCGTTCGGGATAGAAGACTTCGAGCGCGTTGAGCTTCTCGCCCACGCCCACGAACTTGATCGGCTTGCCGGTGACGTGGCGCACCGACAGCGCCGCGCCGCCGCGCGCATCGCCATCGAGCTTGGTTAACACCACGCCGGTCAACGGCAAGGCTTCGGCGAATATGCGCGCGGTGTTGACCGCGTCCTGCCCCGCCATCGCATCGACCACGAACAGCGTCTCGGCCGGAGACAGGCGCGCATGCAGCGCCTTGATCTCGTCCATCATCGGCTGGTCGATCGCGAGTCGGCCCGCGGTGTCGACGATCAGCACGTCGTGGTAGTGCTTCTTCGCCCAGTCGACGGCCGCGGCCGCGATGGCGACGGGATCCTGGCTCAAGTGCGAAGGAAAAAAATCGACGCCGACCTGCGAGGCCACGGTCTTCAATTGCTCGATCGCCGCGGGACGATAGACGTCGGTCGACACCACCAGCACTTTCTTCTTGTCGCCCTTGAAACCCCCGTCGCGCAGAAAGCGCCCGAGCTTGCCGACGGTGGTCGTCTTGCCGGCGCCTTGCAGCCCGGCCATGAGGATGATCGCGGGCGGCGTGACGGCGAGATTCAATGCCGCGGCTTCGGGCCCGAGGTCGCCGCCGATGATGGCGGCCAATTCCCTCTGCACGACGCCGACCAGCGCTTGTCCCGGCGAGAGGCTGCCGACGACGTCTTCGCCGAGCGCCTTCTCCTTCACGCGCGCGATGAATTCGCGTACGACCGGCAGCGCCACGTCGGCCTCGAGCAGGGCGACGCGCACCTCGCGCAACATTTCCTGCGTGTTGGTCTCGGTCAGACGCGCTTCGCCGCGCATCGTCTTGACGACGCGGGCCAGACGTTGGGAAAGGTTTTCGAGCATGGGTGTGATGGGTGGAGATGGCGCGGGGATTGTGCGAGGCGCGAGGGTGGTGACGCGGCGGATCGTGCGGGCGGCGCGGCTCGTGCAGAACAACCGAAGCACCGCGTGTGAGCCGCTGGACAATGCGCAATCGACAGTGCGCGATCGGCTAAACTTTGTCGATGCCGATTTTACTCCACGCACTCGTCGCTGCCGCCTATCTGGGCGTGGCCGGTGCGGTCTGGCGGGCCGCCCTGGGCACGCGACGCACGCCTCGCCCGACGTCCATTTCCAACCAGCAGCCGTATCGATTGAGCGCGTCCTTGCGTGTGGTGATCGTGCTCGCATGGTTGCTCCATGCGTGGCTGCTGCGCGATGCCGCGTTGATCGACGGCAATTGGCGCTTCGGTTTCGCGCTCGCGCTTTCGGCGACGATGTGGATCGCGGTCGCGCTGTTCTGGTTCGAAAGCCTGATGATCGAACTGGTCAGCATCTGGCTCCTGATCCTGCCGCTGGCTGCGCTGTGCGCGTTGCTGCCGCTCGCGTTTCCCGGCAGCATCGTGCTCGGTCGCATGAGCGGGGCCGATGGCGGTGCGGCCAACCCGTGGCTGCCGGCGCATCTCGCCGTTGCGCTGGCAGCCTACGGCCTGCTCACGATCGCTGCCGTGCACGCGCTCTACATGGCCACGCTCGAGCGCCGGCTGCATCGCACCGCCGGCTCGGCATGGCGCGCGGACGAACGCGAGCCTGCCGACGGCGGCAGTGACAGCGGCGGCGAAATCGAACGCGTCATGCTGCTACGCCTGCCGCCGCTGTTGACGATGGAGCGCGTTCTGTTTCGGCTGATTGGCGCCGGCTTCGCGTTGCTCACGCTCACGGTCGCAACCGGCATCGTGTTTTCCGAGTCGCTGTTCGGCCGGCCGATGCGCTTCGATCACAAGACCGTGTTCACGCTGCTGGCGTGGGCGACGTTCGCCGCTCTTCTGATCGGCCGCGCGCTGCGAGGCTGGCGAGGCCGCGTCGCGTTGTCGTGGACGCTCGGCGGCTTCGCGTTCTTGCTGCTCGCGTATGCAGGCAGCCGCTTCGTGCTCGAAGTCATTCTCCACCGCGTGTGATCGAGGCCGCCATGCCGCGCATTCTTCTTTTCGTTCTCCTCGTATTCCTGGTGTGGCTGGCGGTCCGATGGCTGGGCGGATTGCGCAAGCCGGGCGGCTCGGATGCAGCTCGTACCGCGGGGCCGCAACCCAAACAGGAAATCGAGACGATGCGCCAATGCGCGTGGTGCGGCGCGCATGTTCCCGCGGGCGATGCGGTGTCGTTGGCGGACGGTCGCGTGTATTGCAGCGGGGCGCATCGCGATGCGGCGCTTGCTGCGGCGCTAGATCCCACGGCCGACCAGACCGACCCGCGCGAGCCTCGCCGTCGCCCATGAGTCTTCGCGCTGAATGCTTCGCAGACCGCGTCGGCCGGCGTGTTGAATCTGCGCTGAATCCGCGCTGAATCCGTGCTGATCCCGCGCCGCGCTTTGGTCGACCCAGGCTCATCGTTCTGGACGTCGCTGCGCTACTTCTGCGTCACGCGTCTGGTGATCGCGGCCGCATTGCTGGGAGCGTCTCTCTACGGCGGCGAACGCATCTCGCTGGGCATGCAGGATCCTTTGCTGTTCGCGCGAACCGCGGCGGTGTATGCGGTGCTCGCGGCGACCTTCGGTTATCTCGCCGCGAGCCGGCAGCGGCACTTCTATTCACAGTTGGCGATGCAGTTGCTGGTCGATGTGATCGGCCTGACGATACTGATGAGCGCCTCGGGCGGCACCAAGAGCGGACTCGCGCTCCTGATGCTGTTGCCGATCGCGGGCTCGGCGATCCTGAGCCCGGCTTCGCTTGCGCTCGGTTTCGCCGCGGTGTGTTCGCTTGCGATCCTGTCGGAGTCGGTGTGGCGCGAAATACATTTCGAGGAGTCATCGTCGAGCCTCGTCCTGGCGGGCCTGTTCGGCATCGCGAGCTTCGCGATCGCGATGGTGTTGAACCGGCTCGCAGCCAGGCTGATCGTGCAGGAGCGCATCGCGCGCCAGCGCGGCTACGACCTGCGCGCGCAAATCGAGATCAATCGGCTGGTGGTGGCCGACATGCAGGACGGCGTGTTGATCCTGGCTGCCGACGGCACGCCACGCGCGGCCAACACGGCGGCGCTGCGCATGCTCAACCTCGACGATGCGCGCGCGCTCGTGCTCGACGGCTGGCGCGGGCACGCGGGCGGCACCGCGATCAGCGGGCAGTTCGTGGCATGGCGTTCGTCGGGGGGGACGATCGGCGAAAGCTTCGATCTGACGTCGCATTGGCCCGGCGCACGCGACACCGATGCGGCGCGCATGCCGGGCGAAAGCGAGCTCGGCGATGCCGGAGCCGAAGACGGATCGGGGCGCCGCTTGCGCGTGCGCTTCGTCGCGCCCGAAGGCGACGCGCTCGCATCGGGCCGCTATGTAGTGTTCCTCGAAGACCTGTTGCGGGTCGAGCAGCGCGCGCAACAACTGAAGCTTGCCGCGATGGGAAGGTTGACTGCCAGCATCGCCCACGAGATTCGCAACCCGCTGGCCGCGATCGTGCATGCGGGAGCGCTGCTCGAAGAAGAAACCGGCGAGCAGTTGGGATTGCAGTTCGGCACGCGCGACATGGCCGACGCGCGGCGCATGGTCAGCATCGTTCGCGAGAACGCGCAGCGCCTGAACCGCATCGTCGAAGAGATCCTGCAGCTCTCTCGCCGCGGACCGGTCAATGTCGAAGCGATCGCTCTCGATCCGTGGCTCGACCGCCTGATCGAGGAGTTCTGCCGTACGCAGGGATGTGCGCGCAACGTGATCGAACTGAAGATGCGCGGCAATCCGGTGATTTACTTCAATGGCGAACACCTGCGCCAGGTGCTCGTCAACCTGTTGTCGAACGCGGTGCGCTATGCGACCGGTCTCGAGAGCAGCGTGGCGGTTCGCGTGGGCGTGCTGCAGAACCCGCGCGCTACGCACAACACGGCGCTGGCGCTCGAAGCGCTGGGCGCCGATCGCGTCGACCGCGCCGACGATGCCGCCGCGCCTCTCATGGGCGAAAGGATAGAATTGGCCGTCCAGGACGACGGTCCGGGCATCGACCGAGCGACGCGCGCAAACCTGTTCGAGCCTTTCTTCACTACGCATCATCGAGGCACCGGGCTGGGTCTTTATCTGGCGCGCGAGTTGTGCCTGGCCAACGAGGCGACCCTGGACTATTCGAGCAATGCGGGCGGCACGCGGCGCGGCGGCTTTGTGGTTCGCGCGACAGGCGCGGCCGCTTGATTCCCCCTGAGCTTCGCTTGACGACAAGAAACAGGACAAGGCACCAGGATGCAGACAAACAGCACAGAGTCCGACGGACCTCCGGGCGGCGGTCGTCCTGTCGTTCAGAGCAATGCGAGCAGCGCCAACATCGCGCGCGTGCTGGTGGTCGATGACGAACCCGATCTGCTCGAACTGCTCGAGTTGACGCTGGTGCGCATGGGTCTCGATGTCGATCGAGCCTTGACGGTCGGCCAGGCGCGCGAGCGACTCGCGCAGCGTACCTATGCGCTCTGCCTGACCGACATGCGATTGCCCGATGCGACCGGCATGGATCTGGTCACGTTGATCTCGCGCGACTATCCGGCGACCCCGGTCGCGGTGATCACGGCTTTCGGCAGCACCGAGAATGCGGTGGCCGCGTTGAAGGCGGGCGCGTTCGATTATCTGAGCAAGCCGGTCGCTCTCGATCAGTTGCGCAGCCTCGTGCAGTCGGCCGTGCGCGCCTACGGCAGGGATCGCGACGCGGAGCGCACGCGCGCCGCGACCGGCAAGGCGAACGGTGGCAAGAGCGGGGCGGGTGACGCGGTCATGCTCGCCCGCCTGCTCGGCAACTCGAGCACGATGGCCGACGTGCGCGCGATGATCAAGCGCGTCGCGCGCTCGCAGGCGCCCGTCGCCATCACGGGCGAATCGGGCAGCGGCAAGGAGCTCGCCGCGCGCGCGGTGCACGATTGCAGCGGCCGGCGCGACGGTCCTTTCGTCGCGGTCAATTGCGGCGCGATTCCAGAGCAATTGGTCGAGGCCGAGTTCTTCGGCTATCGGAAGGGCGCGTTCACCGGCGCCGACGCCGATCGCGATGGCTTCTTCCAAACCGCCAAGGGCGGCACGCTGTTTCTCGATGAAGTCGCGGACCTGCCGCTCGCGATGCAGGTCAAGCTCCTGCGCGCGATCCAGGAGCGATCGGTGCGGCGCGTGGGCGGCATGAACGAAGAGTCGGTCGATGTGCGCCTGATCAGCGCGACGCATCAGAATCTCGCGCAGTGCGTGATGCAGGGGCGTTTTCGCCAGGATCTGTTCTATCGCCTGAACGTGATCGACATCCGCATACCGCCGCTGCGCGAACGCCGCGAAGACATCCCGCTGCTCGCGCGCCACCTGCTGGCGCAACTCGCGCCCGATCTGGCGCTCTCGCAAGCGGCCGTCGAGAAGCTCGTGGCCTACGACTTTCCGGGCAACGTGCGCGAGCTCGGCAACATTCTCGAGCGCTCCGCGGCGCTTGCCGAATCCGACGAGATCGGCCCTCTCGATCTCAACATCCTGGGGAGCGCACCCGCGATGGCGCCGCCGTACGCGGCGCGTAACGACGACCCCAGCGAAGTGCGCGAACCCGCACCGACGAGCGCCGGTCCGCCTGCCGGCGCCAATGCCATCGGCCTGGTCGGTACGCTCGGCGACTTCCTCGACAACATCGAGCGCGACCTGATCGAGAAGGCGCTCGCGCAGACGCGCTACAACCGCACCGCAGCGGCCGATCTTCTGGGCATCACGTTCCGGCAACTGCGCTATCGGATGCAGCGCTTGAACATTCAGTGATGCCCGGGCGCGGATGACAAGCCGGTCGAAGCAGGTCGGCATCGCGATCGATGTCGAAGGCTGGGCAGCGTCGAAGTCACAGGCGATCAAGCGCGTGCCCTCGCCGAATCAAGACGAGCGACCCGAAGGCGTCACCCCGACGCTGCTCGTGATCCACAACATCAGCCTGCCTGCGGGCGAGTTCGGCGGCGAGGCGATCGAAGCACTTTTTACCAATACCCTCGACCATGACGCGCATCCCTGTTACGCGGCGCTTCGCGGCCTGCGCGTGTCGCCGCATTTCCTGATCACGCGCGATGGCGCCCTGGTTCAGTTCGTCGCCTGCGGCATGCGCGCGTGGCATGCGGGAGTCTCGACCTTCGAAGGTCGCGAGCGCTGCAACGATTTTTCGATCGGCATCGAGCTCGAAGGCGACGACACGTGCGCTTTCGAGCCTCGCCAATACGCGACGCTGATCGGGTTGACCGAAGCGTTGATGAAACGCTACCGGCTCGACGCGGCCGCAGGCCACAGCGATATCGCACCCGGCCGAAAGACCGATCCGGGACCGCATTTCGACTGGCCTTTGTATCTCGCAGCAATGCATCCGAAGCTGCGCGCGCCGCACCGCGCATCGTCCTGAATCGGACGTGCTGTGCACGATCTTGTGGATGACGTGTGGATGACTTGTGCATCGAGTGTGGACAAAGCCTTGTTGCATGGCGAACAAGCAACGATTGCAAAAGAGGGTCGATCTTTGCGCTTGCGCGTGAAGGGCATCAACCACTAGAATTAGTGCCTGCTAGCGGGTTGACCTACTAGATGTAGTAGGGCAAACACAAAAACAGCGCCCGCTTTGAACACCATTTTTCGCTGCGAAGGTCATCGATGCGCAACTATTGCGACGCAAGCTCGCCGGCATCGAAATCATTTCTTCGCGGCATCACATTGACTATCGGCCTGCGCAGCGCGGTGCAACACTCGACCGTGACGCCGCCGCCTTTCGCGCATCCTTAGCGCATCTTTTGAATTGGAGATCATGCATGCAACGGGTTGAACCCATGACCGCAAGCCAGAACCCGCCGCAGGTCCGTCCGCATCAGCCCGCGGCAGGCGCGGCGCTGACCGCGCGATCGGACTTCGGCGACTACAAGATCATTCGCCGCAACGGATCGGTGGTCGGCTTCGAGCCGTTGAAGATCTCGGTCGCGATGACCAAGGCGTTTCTGGCGGTCAACGGCGGATCGGGCGCCAACTCGGCGCGCGTGCGCGAACTCGTCGAGTCGTTGACCGGGACCGTGGTCACGTCGCTGATGCGCCGCATGCCTTCGGGCGGCATGTTCCATATCGAAGACATTCAGGATCAGGTCGAGCTCGCGCTGATGCGTTCAGGCGAGCAGGAAGTCGCGCGCGCCTACGTGCTCTATCGCGAGAGGCGCGCAGCCGATCGCGCCGAGGCGCGAAAGAACAAGCCCGCCGCCGAGTCGTCGCTGCACGTCACCGAGAACGGCGTGCGCGTCCTGTTCGACCCGGGCCGCATTCGTGCGCTGGTCGAGTCCGCGTGCGAAGGCCTGAACACCGACGGCAATCAGGAGGTCGACGCCGGCGTGATCGTCGCCGAGACCATCAAGAATCTTTACGACGGCGTGCCGATCGAAGAGGTCCACAAGTCGGCCATCCTCGCCGCGCGTTCGCAGTTCGAGAAGGATCCCGCCTACAGTCTCGTGACGGCGCGCCTGTTGCTGCACACGATGCGCAAGGAGACGCTCGGCATCGAAGTCGATCAGGCCGCGATGCTCGAGCGCTATGCCGATTATTTCCCGCAGTTCATCAAGCGCGGCATCGAGATCGAATTGCTCGACGAGCGCCTCGCGCAGTTCGACCTGAAGCGCCTGGGCGCGGCGCTCGATGCGCGACGCGACATGCAGTTCGGCTACCTCGGCCTGCAGACGCTCTACGACCGCTACTTCCTGATCGATCGCGCCGACTCGCATTCGCCCGAAGGTCGTCGCATCGAATTGCCGCAGGCGTTCTTCATGCGCGTCGCGATGGGCTTGTCGTTGAACGAGATCGATCGCGAAGCGCGCGCCATCGAGTTCTACGAATTGCTGTCGAGCTTCGACTTCATGAGCTCGACGCCCACGCTGTTCAATTCCGGCACGCGTCATTCGCAGTTGTCGTCGTGCTATCTGTCGACGGTGAAAGACGACCTCGACGGCATCTACGAAGCGATCAAGGAAAACGCGCTGCTCGCCAAGTATGCGGGCGGTCTGGGCAACGACTGGACGCCGGTGCGTGCGATGGGTTCGCACATCAAGGGCACCAATGGCGAGTCGCAAGGCGTGGTGCCGTTTCTGAAAGTCGTCAACGACACCGCGCTTGCAGTCAATCAGGGCGGCAAGAGAAAGGGCGCCGTGTGCACCTATCTCGAGACCTGGCATCTCGACATCGAAGAGTTCCTCGAGCTGCGCAAGAACACCGGCGACGATCGGCGTCGCACGCACGACATGAACACGGCGAACTGGATTCCCGATCTGTTCATGAAGCGCGTGATGGAGGGCGCCGGCGCCGAGGGCGACGACAGCCGCGGGATGTGGACACTGTTCTCGCCGTCGGACGTTTCCGATTTGCACGACAAGGTCGGCCGTGCATTCGAAGAGGCCTACGTCCGTCATGAAGGGCGCGCCGCGCGCGGCGAGCTCAAGCTGTTCAAGAAGGTCCCGGCGCTGTCCCTGTGGCGCAAGATGCTCTCGATGCTGTTCGAGACCGGTCATCCGTGGATCACGTTCAAGGATCCGTGCAACATTCGCTCGCCGCAGTCGCATGTGGGCGTCGTGCATTCATCGAATCTCTGCACCGAGATCACGCTGAACACTAACGAGAGCGAGATCGCGGTCTGCAATCTGGGCTCGGTCAACCTGGTCGCGCACATGCTTCGAAGCGACGACGGTCACTGGGCGATCGATCACGACAAGCTGCGGCGGACCACGCGCACCGCGATGCGCATGCTCGACAATGTGATCGACATCAATTACTACGCCGTCAAGAAAGCGCGCGACTCGAACCTGCGGCATCGTCCGGTGGGGCTCGGCATCATGGGTTTTCAGGATTGCCTGCATCTGTTGCGCACGCCTTATGCATCCGATGTCGCGGTCGAGTTCGCCGATCGCTCGATGGAAGCGGTCTGCTATTACGCGTATTGGGCCTCGACCGAATTGGCCGAGGAGCGCGGACGTTATTCGAGCTATCGCGGCTCGCTGTGGGATCGCGGCATCCTGCCGCAGGACTCGATTGAGTTGCTGCGTGAAGAGCGCGGCGGCGGGGTTGACTACTGCGACGTCGAAATGAGTTCGACCATGAACTGGGATGCATTGCGCGCGCGCATCGCCGAGTTCGGCATGCGCAACTCGAATTGCGTTGCGATTGCGCCGACCGCCACCATCTCCAACATCATCGGCGTGTCGGCCTGCATCGAGCCGACGTTCCGGAACGTGTACGTCAAGTCCAACCTGTCGGGCGAGTTCACGATCGTCAACGATTATTTTGTCCGCGACTTGAAGAAGCTCAATTTGTGGGACGAGGTGATGGTCGCCGATCTCAAGTTTTTCGAAGGCGCTGTCGCGAAAATCGATCGCATTCCTGCGCCCTTGCGCGCGATCTATGCGACCGCATTCGAGGTCGAGCCCCGGTGGCTGGTCGAAGCCGCGGCGCGTCGCCAGAAGTGGATCGATCAGGCGCAGTCGCTCAATATCTATATGGCGGGGGCGTCGGGCAAGAAGCTCGACGAAACCTACAAGCTCGCCTGGCAGCGCGGATTGAAGACGACCTATTACCTGCGAACGCTGTCGGCATCGAGCGCGGAAAAGTCCACCGGGCGCGGCGGCGAGCTCAACGCGGTTTCCGTCGATGGCGGCAGCCAGGCGAGCGCGTTTGGAGCGGCGCAGGTATTGGCAAAACCCGTGCCGGAATTCGATATCGTGGGCAAGGTCTGTCTGATGAAACCGGGCGATAGCGGCTTTGCGGAATGTGAAGCCTGTCAATAATGTGAACGAGGATGTCCATGCTTTCATGGGATGAAGAAGTACGGACCGCGCCTGCGGCAGCGCGCGGTTCAATGAATTTCGATGCGCCTCTCGCTGAAGAGGCGCCCGAGTCGAACGATTCCGCGAACAAGACCGCGAAAGACGTCGACGCGACAGCGCGGGTCGCGCCCGCCCGCGCGCATGAACCAACGCAGGAACGCGAGAATGGACGAGTACGCGCGTCCGACAAACGCGTCATCAACGGCTCGACCGACGTCAATCAACTCGTCCCGTTCAAATACAAATGGGCATGGGAAAAATATCTTGCGGGTTGCGCCAATCATTGGATGCCGCAAGAGATCAACATGTCGCGCGACATCGCGCTGTGGAAGAACCCGAATGGCTTGACCGAAGACGAGCGCCGCGTCGTCAAACGCAATCTCGGCTTCTTCGTGACGGCCGATTCGTTGGCTGCGAACAACATCGTGCTCGGCACGTATCGACACATCACGGCGCCCGAATGCCGACAGTATTTGTTGCGTCAGGCCTTCGAAGAAGCGATCCACACGCACGCCTATCAATACATCGTCGAGTCGCTCGGACTCGAGGAAGGCGAGATCTTCAACGCGTATCACGAAGTCCCTTCGATACGCGCGAAGGATGAATTCCTGATTCCCTTCATCGACACCTTGACGGACCCCGGCTTTCAAACCGGAACGACCGTGAACGATCAGAAATTATTGAAGTCGCTGATCGTGTTCTCGTGTCTGATGGAAGGGCTGTTCTTCTATGTGGGCTTCGCGCAGATCCTTGCGCTCGGCCGACAGAACAAGATGACCGGCGCGGCCGAACAATACCAATACATCCTGCGCGACGAGTCGATGCATTGCAGTTTCGGCATCGATCTGGTCAACACCATCAAGCTCGAGAATCCGCACCTCTGGACGGCCGAGTTTCGCGAAGAAATCCGCGCGCTATTCAAGAAGGGCGTCGATCTCGAATACGCCTATGCCGAAGACACCATGCCGCGCGGCGTGCTCGGATTGAATGCGCCGATGTTCAAAGGCTATTTGCGCTTCATCGCAAATCGTCGTTGTCAGCAAATAGGCATTGACCCGCTATTCGCGCAAGAGGACAATCCGTTTCCGTGGATGTCCGAGATGATCGACTTGAAGAAGGAAAGAAACTTTTTCGAAGTGCGAGTCATCGAATATCAAACCGGCGGCGCATTGAGTTGGGAATGACGGGTGGGAATCAACCCGGCGCAGGTTTGAGTCTGACGAAAGGCCGGCAGCCGTTTCATCGTCGATGAACCGGTTTGCGGATCGAGGAGTGAAAGCGTTCGCGCGCATGCACAGTCTTCTTCACGAAAGTCATCGGCCTTCACTTCGCCCACTGCGTGCGATGACGGTATTCTCTCCCGCAAAATTATCGATCGATTCACGCGAGCGGCAGCCCCGGAACGCGTCGTTCGCGGTCAAGCATCCTTCATTCACGATTCATGCCGGCGTCCTGGCCGGCGTTTTTTTTGGCCGATTGACTCGTCGGTTTGGCTTTCAGCCGAGCCGTCGAATCAGCGGGCCAAGTGCCGAATTCATTAGCGTAAACAGGTTGACGGCGAATCCCATGCCGCTGTTTGCGCCGATGAATAATCCGTACCTTCGACTGCGGTCTGTCGACGCAACTTGAAGGACGGGTTTCTTTAAACCGCGTACTTGACTTCACGTAAAGGAGTTTCAAATGGCAACAGCCAAGAAAGCTGCAAAGAAGTCCGCAGCCAAGAAAGCACCAGCCAAGAAAATGGCCGCAAAGAAAGTCGCCAAGAAGGCCGTAGCGAAGAAGGCGCCGGCAAAGAAAATGGCGAAGAAGTCCGTAGCGAAGAAGGCGCCCGCAAAGAAAGCCGCGGCAAAGAAGTCCGCGGCAAAGAAGGCGCCCGCCAAGAAAGCGACTGCCAAGAAGGCAGTAGCGAAGAAGGCGCCTGCCAAGAAAGCTGCGCCCAAGAAGGCCGTAGCGAAGAAGGCGCCTGCGAAGAAGGCCGCTGCAAAGAAGGCCGCGCCCAAGAAGGCCGCGGCAAAGAAGCCGATGATGGGTATGTCGACCACGGCTCCCGCAGTCAAGACGGCTCTCAATCCGGCAGCGGCATGGCCTTTTCCGACGGGCGGCAGGCCGTAAGCAGCAACTGAAGCAAACGAGTTCGCGGGAATTGCTGCGAACTCGATCTCCCGCGAGTCCACGGCTCGCGGGATTTTTTTTGGCCTGACGACGCTGCGTCGTCAATCCGCGAACTAATTGTCCGGAAGCCGAGGCCGCTAGAATGGCCGCTTTGCGCGGCCACTCAATGACCTTTTCGGCTCATCCATGCTCTACGAAATCATTCATCTGATCGTCGATGTCGTCGGCGGACTCTTGGTCGGCGCGTGTCTGCTGCGTGCCTGGATGCAGATGCGCCGCATCCCCGGAGCCAACCCGGTGGGAACGTTCGTGATGAGCCTCACCGATTGGATCGTGCGCCCATTGCGCCGGGCGGTGCCCGCTTACCGGGGGATCGACTGGGCGAGCATCGTTGCCGCGATCGTGATCACGCTGGCTGCAGCGGTGCTCGACCTTTCAATGCGCGCCGGCGGCCTCGCGCCGCCCGAACTGATCATCGCCGTCACGCTCGTGTGGCTCATCAAGTGGATACTCTATCTGGCTCAGTTGCTGATCCTGGTTGCAGCCGTCCTCAGTTGGGTAAATCCATTTTCACCCATCCTTCCGATCTTCGACGCCTTGACTCGCCCATTGCTCGCGCCGATACGAAAGGTTTTGCCGCAGAGCGGCCGCATCGATTTTTCGCCGCTGGTCGCTTTGCTCGTGATCCAGGTGGCGCTGATCATCGTCAATCGCATCGCGTATCAAGCGATCGGCGTGATGTAGGCGTTGGGCCACCCACAAACCAGAAGCCGCCGGTGCGTGAACGCACGGCGGCATTCACCGCATCTGAAATTTACCGGCCTCGGCCGAGGCCGGCATAGCGGATCAGTGCGTCACTCGGCTGAGGCCGCCGCGCGAAAGAATACGCACGCGCTCGCCGGGCGAAAACGCCTCGTCGGCCTCCTGCACGATCGCGCGCATCTGGCCATCGTCGAGACGAACGGTGAGTTCATAGCCGGGGCGATTGTTCGCGGAATTTTCGATCGCATTGCCTGCGACCCCGCCCGCGACTGCACCGACGATCGCTCCGATGATGCTGCCGCGTCCCCCGCCGACGGCACTCCCCGCCACGCCGCCGACGCCGGCGCCGGCCAGCGTTCCGACGCCGCTCTCGGGACGCTGGATCGCGACCTGACGCACACTTTCGATCGTGCCCAGGCGCACGATCTGCTCGCGTTGGACTTGCCCCGCGCTGTAGACACCGCTGGAATTGCTCTGGGTCGCGCAACCCACCATTGCCGCGACGAGCGCGGCGGCAGTGGCCAGCCGAGTCGCCGTGTGAATATTCGCCATTGCCATCCTCCGGTAACCAATCTCGTAACTAATTGTTACAAAACAAATACTTACCAAGGATTATAGCCGAAAACCCTGGAGAAGACTTCGGCAATGTGATCGCGCGAAGGTTCGTGATTCTGGGGGCCTTGGCGCGCGATCTTCAGCGCGCCCAGGGTGCTTGCGAGGCGCCCTGTCGTATCCCAGTCCATTCCTTTCGACAGGCCGTAGAGCAGGCCGCCGCGATACGCGTCGCCGCAACCGGTCGGGTCGGCGATGCGCTCGGGCTTCACGCTCGGAATGATGTGCACGCCATCGCTTGCATAAATGGTCGAACCCATGCCGCCCTGCGTGACGACGAGCGCCTTCACCGAGCGCGCGAGTTCGTCGAAGCTGCGTTGCGTACGGTCGGCCAACATGCGCGCTTCGTAATCGTTGACCGTCACGTAGTCGGCCAGATCGATGAACTCCATCAACTCTGCGCCGCTGAACATCGGCAGTCCCTGCCCGGGATCGAAGACGAAGGGGATGCCTGCGTCGGCGAGTTCGCGCGCGTGCTGGATCATTCCTTCGCGGGCATCGGGTGCGACGATGGCCAGTTCGATGTCGGGCGCATCGGCGACGTGATTGATCGGCGAGCCGCTCATCGCGCCCGGATGGAACGCCGTGATCTGGTTGTCGTCGAGGTCGGTCGTGATGAACGCCTGCGCCGTGAATGCAGCGGGCATCGTACGCACGTGCCTGGTCTCGAGGCGGAGTGCCTCGAGACGCGCGAGGTACGAAGCCGCGTCATCGCCCACGCAAGCCATGATGACCGGTTCTCCGCCAAGCAGATGCAGGTTGTACGCGATGTTGCCGGCCGTGCCGCCGAAGTCGCGGCGCAATTCAGGAACGAGGAAGGCCACGTTCAGGATATGAACCTGGTCGGGGAGGATCTGATCCTTGAATCGCCCCTCGAACACCATGATGGTGTCGTAAGCCAGAGAGCCGCAGATCAGTGTTCGCATCGAGGGCAATAGTCGCAGAGGAGGGTGGTCAGGGATAGAACTGTTCGAGGCGATAACCGACGAACCGCAGGTCGTTGAGCTCGAACATCATGCGCAGCGGCAATTCGCTCTCGGCGGCAAAGCCGGGTTGCGGCCTGGCGCCGGCGTCGCGCGACGGCGCGAGGTAATCCTCGGGACGCAGAGCGCGGCGCAAGATAGGCCGATCCTGCGTATCGGTCAAGGTGAGCTCCAGATACGGATAGCGCATTGCGACTGCTGCGCGATTGCGCAGCAGCGCCGTCAACGTGTAGAGACTGGAGTTCGGTCCCGAGGATTGCAGCGCAGTCGATTCGATCGTGATCGCGTCGATATGCGCGGGATAGTCCACTACGCAGCGCAGCGACGCACACGCGGCAACCAGCCAGGGTTTGATGGCCGGCGCCCGCACGGACAACTCGTTGCGCCACACATAGGCGGCCTGCGCGGCGAGAGCGAGGGCGGCGACGATCGAGAGGAATACGAGCGTCCATCTCTCGGCGCGCGAACGTTCGCTTCGCGGCGCGCCGGCACGCAGGAACACAGGTGCTTCGAGGACCTTCGAGCTGCGGTCCCATTCGACGGACACGCGGCGATCCTGGAGGGAACGCAGCTTGAAGTTCTCTACGGCTTTCGCCGGCAATTCCGTTTCGCTCTCGGGGGCGGCAGTGGAAGCGGGAGCAGGTGCGGGTGCGGCAGGTCCGCTTTGCGGGAGCCACCACTCGCTGAACACGGCCCCTTCGACCGGGCCGGGTGCGGGAGTTTGCGCGACCGGCGGCGGGTCCTCGAATTCTTCGTCGATGTGCTGGCTCGGCGCGAGCAAGGCGATTTCGCCGGCGTCGACTCCGTGCCGGTCTGCATCGACGCGGTCATGGAAGTGGTCATCTGCGCGGACATCGTTGCCCGTAGCGATGGGCGCGGATGGGTCCGCGGGGGTCTCTTGTTCTTCGAGAACGTCGAGATCCTCGACGCGAACCAGGGCATCGAGAGAATTGAAGGTATTGCGGCATTGTCCGCAACGAACCATGCCGCTCTTGGCCGCGGCTTGCGTCGTGCTGATGCGAAAGATCGTTTCGCATGCCGGGCAGCGGGTTGCAAGCGCCATCGTCTATCGTCCCTGGTTCCTGTGTCGCGCGCCGACTAGGCAGACCCACCCCTCGTCGCTGCGCCACACATCCATCGCGATCTTCGGCGCATAGGCCGTTGCAACCTCGCGCCACTGACGTTCGAGAATACCGGACAAGACGAGGCGACCGCCGGGCGCGACCAGCGCGGTCAGCAACGGCGCGAGCAGCTTGAGCGGATTCGACAGGATATTCGCGATCACGACGTCGGCCGGTGCGCTTTCGAATGTCTGTGACGATGTGAATGTGATCGCGGCCTGGTTGTCGCGTGCGTTCGCGCGAGCCGCAATCACCGCTTGCTCGTCGATGTCGGTGCCCACGACGCGGCCCGCACCGAGCTTCTTCGCCGCGATCGCAAGGATTCCCGAGCCGCACCCGTAGTCGATCACGCTCGCATCGCGCGGCATGTGTTGCTCGAGCCAGGTGAGACAAAGACGCGTGGTCGCATGGTCGCCGGTACCGAAAGCCATTCCAGGATCGAGCCCGAGCACGATCGAGTCGGATTGCTTCGCGGCTTCGGGAAGCGCGTGCCATGAAGGCACGATCCACAGCCGACGGCCGATCGCGATCGGAACGAACTGCGATTGCGTGAGACCCACCCAGTTCGCATCGGCAACTTCTCGACATGCATAGTCGCTCGGATCCGCGATGCCCGCGGCGGCGTATGCGCGTGCGAGAGCGGCGCCGATGGCGGCATCGCTATCGAACAACGCGATGACACGGCTGCGATTCCATGCCGCATTCGAATTCAGCGAACCCGGCTCGCCGAAGAGCGGCTCTTCATCGCTGCTTCCGGCATCGGCGTCCTCGAGCGCCGCCGATAGAGCGCCGGCTTCCAGCAAGGCATCCGACAAGGCTTCGGCGCGCTCGCGCGCTTCGGTCAGGACGACTTCGACGAACATTCGGTGCGAATCGCGACGTCAGTGCGACTTCAGGCCGGACGTTCGGCCAAGCGCTGCTCGAGATAATGAATGCTCGTGCCGCCCTTGATGAAGCGCGCGTCGGTCATCAGTTCGCGATGCAGCGGGATGTTGGTCTCGATGCCTTCGACGATCATCTCGGACAATGCCACGCGCATGCGCGCGAGCGCCTGGTCGCGATCGGCGCCGTAGGCGATCACCTTGCCGACCATCGAGTCGTAGTGCGGCGGTACGAAGTAGCCCGTGTAGGCGTGCGAGTCCACGCGGATGCCGGGGCCGCCCGGCGGATGCCACGCCGTGATGCGGCCGGGCGAGGGCGTGAACTTGAACGGACTCTCGGCATTGATGCGGCATTCGATCGCGTGGCCCTTCAGAACGATGTCCTTTTGGCGCAAGCGCAAGCGCTCGCCGGCCGCGATGTGAATCTGCTCCTGCACGATGTCGATACCGGTGATCAATTCAGTGACGGGATGCTCCACCTGAACCCGCGTGTTCATCTCGATGAAATAGAACTCGTTGTTCTCGTAGAGGAACTCGAAGGTTCCGGCGCCGCGATAGCCGATCTTCCGGCACGCCTCGGCGCAACGATCGCCGATGCGATCGACCAGGCGCCGCGCAATGCCGGGCGCTGGCGCCTCCTCGATCACCTTTTGATGGCGCCGCTGCATCGAGCAGTCGCGCTCGCCCAGCCACACGGCGTTACGATAGCTGTCGGCGAGCACCTGGATCTCGACATGGCGCGGCGTCTCGAGGAACTTCTCCATGTACACGGTGGGATTGCCGAACGCAGCGCCCGCCTCGGCGCGTGTCATCGTCACGGCGTTCAGCAACGCAGCTTCGGTGTGCACGACCCGCATGCCGCGACCGCCGCCGCCACCGGCCGCCTTGATGATCACCGGATAGCCGACCTGTCGCGCGATGCGCACGATCTCCTTCGGGTCGTCCGGTAACGCGCCTTCGGAGCCCGGCACGCAGGGAACGCCGGCCGCGATCATCGCGTTCTTCGCGCTGACCTTGTCGCCCATCAAACGAATCGAGTCGGGCGAAGGTCCGATGAACACGAAGCCGGAGCGCTCGACGCGCTCGGCGAAGTCGGCGTTCTCCGAAAGAAATCCATAGCCCGGATGGATCGCTTCGGCATCGGTGACTTCAGCGGCGCTGATGATTGCGGGCATGTTGAGATAACTCAACGCCGACGGCGCGGGGCCGATGCATACCGACTCGTCGGCGAGGCGCACGTACTTGGCATCGCGGTCCGCCTCGGAGTGGACCATGACCGTACGTATGCCCATCTCGCGGCACGCGCGCTGGATGCGCAGCGCGATTTCCCCGCGATTGGCGATCAGGATTTTTCCGAACATGTACGGACCGCCTTCAGATGCGCGCAGCAGCGCGCCGTTGCGCTGAACGCTGCGCGAGAGGAGCTGCGGGCTTCACTCGATGCGAAACAGCGGCTGGCCGAATTCGACCGCCTGCCCATTCTCGACCAGGATTTCCTTGATGACGCCGTCGAAGCCCGCTTCGATTTCATTCAGGAGCTTCATCGCTTCGATGATGCAGATCGGCTCCGCGCTCTTGACGGTCTGCCCGATCTCCACATACGACGGCTTGTCCGGGCCGGGCGCGCGATAGAAGGTGCCGACCATCGGCGCCTTCACGATGTTGCCCTCGATCTCGGCGGGCGCAGCGTCGGACGCTGCGAGAGGCGCCGCCACGGCAGGTGCTGCGACAGGGGCCGGCATATGCATCGGCAGGTACTGCATCTGCGGCATCGAGGCGCCGAGGTTCTTGACGATGCGGACCTTGCTGTCGCCTTCGGTGACTTCGAGCTCGGCAATCGTGGACTCTGCGACCAGGTCGATCAGTGTCTTCAGCTTGCGCAAATCCATGGGCGAACTCCAATGACAAATTCAAGAGCGGGCGAAATTGACCGAGGTAGAAACTCGAATCAAGAACGATCGGGCGCGTAGTCGAGCGCGTACATCATCGCGCTTCGATAGCCGGCGACTCCCAGACCGCACACCACGCCGACCGCCAGATCCGAAAAATACGAGTGATGGCGAAATGCCTCGCGCTTGTGTACGTTCGACAGATGCACCTCGATGAACGGGATCGCAACACCAGCCAGAGCATCGCGCAACGCGACGCTGGTATGCGTGAAGCCGGCGGGATTGATGATGATGAAGTCGCAGCCATCGTTCCGCGCCGCGTGGACCCGCTCGACCAGCGCCCCTTCGTGATTGCTCTGAAACGATCGCGCCATCGCGCCGCGTTCAGTTGCCATCCTGCTCAACTCGTCATCGATCTGCGCCAGCGTCGCATGTCCATAGACCCCGGGCTCACGTTCTCCGAGCAGATTGAGATTGGGTCCGTGAACAATCAACAGTGACTTCGCCATGCGCGGCAAACCGGTCCGGTGTTCGAATCGACGGGTGTCGAGCGCGGCAAGCGTAACACGGTGGCCGAACTAAATTTCCGGCGCTAAATTTCCGCATTGCGGCCCGATCGTGCCTTGATCGGCGGCGAACTCACCGTCGTTTCGCTGCACCGATAACGACCGACGCCTGCTTCGAAGGCGCGACGAAGGGCGCGATCCACTTCTGCAGCGTGGCCTCGTCGACGCGACCGAGTCGGCTCGCGAGAATGCGACCATCGGGGCCGAGCACGATCGTGAAGGGCAATGCCCCGGCGCGGTCGCCGAAAGCTCGCGCAAGCTCGGTCCCACCGGCGCCAGCCACGACCAGCGGATAGCTCGGCTTGAATCGCGCGTTGAAACTTGCGATGTTGGCCGGACTGTCGATTCCCAGTCCGACGAACGCCACCTTTCCCGCGTGCTGGGCATGGACGCGCGAGAAGGTCGGGATCTCCTCGACGCACGGCACGCACCAGGTCGCCCAGAAGTTGACGACCACCACCTTGCCGCGATGCTCGCTCATCGCACGCACGACTCCGGTCGCATCGGGAAGCCGTTGCGCGTAGAAGATCTCCGCGCCGGGACTCGGCCCGGAACCCGCGGGCGACTCGCGTTGAATCGAGACGAAGGATCCCGCGGCAATCGCGAACAGCGCGACGACGATGAAGAGGACAACCTTGTCGGAGCGTTTCATGGTTCTTTCTTCATCGTCCATCGTCCATCGTCCATCGTCCATCGTCCATCGTCCATCGTCGTCGTCCCTGCGGCCTTTAGTCCCCGCGAAAGCGGGCAAGGGACCTAGCGGCGTGGCTTGCAAGACGCTGGATTCCCGCGTGCGCGGAAACGACGCCATCGTTGCATCCTCAATCATCATCGGCGATCAAGGACTCGACCGCGCGCAAGTCGCCGCGTTCTGTTTTCGCTCCACGCGCAGCATGCTGGTCGCGCGGATCGAGGACCACGAGATGCACGGCTTCGATCCGGGCAGCCCGTGCGTCGGGACGCAAGGTGACCGCGCGAGGCGGCCAGACGAAGCTCAGCACTTCGGCGGCATCGCGTGCCTTGCGTCGATCGACTTCGAGCTGCGACACCTCGAACTCGATGCCCGCATTCAGCAGAAAGATCTCGATGTCCTTGGCGTTGTCGCTGAACACCTGCAGATGCAGGTCGCTGTGCTCGCCCGCGGTCCCGTTGAACGCCGCGCCGGTCAGGAAAGGCTCGAAGGCGTCGAGAAAGCGCATCACGTCGGCCGCCGTGCGACGCAGGCTCAACAAGCGCGCCGGCTGCGTGTCGGCCATGAAGAGCGCCTGATGCGCGCGCACCGCGGCTTCGACCGTCGCGTTGTCCGGCATGCAGTCGGAGGCCAGCCTGTCGCGCGCGTCGCCGGTCACTTCGCGCACCGCGCGGCGCTTGGCGCCCGCGTAGTCCATGCCATCTTCCGCGATGAGGCGCGCGGCGACGGCAGCGATCTCGTCACGCAATGTAGGGTGATTCGATGGAAGCATGAGACGGCCGGTGGGTGAGAGCCGCGTGACTCGTGCGATCTATTCTGCATGCGAGGCATCGACCATACAAATGCGTGCGGCGCGCTCGCTCATGATCAGCATCAGCCTGGTCGTCGCCCGCGTCGCGCCCACGAAGAGCTTGCGCACCGTCTTCTCGTCGAGCGCGTCGAAGTCGATCTCGGTAAAGATCACGCAAGGCGCCGACTGGCCCTTGAAGCGATAGATCGTTTCAGCCAGCACTTCGCCGTTGGTATAGACCGGATTGCCGAAGAGATCGTAGGTCCCCGCAAAACGTCGCAATGCATGCGGGCCGAGTTCATCGACTGCGAGCAGCTTCGAATGCTCGCGGCCCGCGAACGTCAGCACGGCGATGTCGCTGCGTCGATAGCCCGCCGCGAGCGCCTTCGTTATTGCGCGCATCGTCACGTCGATGAGCGAGCGCGTCGATGCCATGGAATCAGCGGCGGGGTCCGCGGCGTCGTCCTGCCCGACCCAGGTCGTGATCTCGAGTTCCGACCCCGACAGCGGACTCGCGGCCTTGATCGCGCGCATTTCCGTCGAGGCCGCGTCGGTCAGGCCGCCCGCGAGCAAGGGAACGATGGCATCGATGATGTCGCGCGGACTGCGGTAATTGGTCCGCGCGTGCAGCGTGACCCAGCCCTCGAGCGCAACCGCTTCACGCCCGTAGAGATTCTGCATCGGGTCTTCGAGCCAATAGGCTTTGCCGGCCGGCCGCAGAAAGCGCAGCGCGGCATCGCGCCACTCGGACGTGAAGTCCTGACCTTCATCGACGATCACGACATCGAAGCGTTCGCTGTCGTCCGGCCGTGCATCCACGACCGCAGCCTCGAGTTGCGCGTACAAATCCTTCGCATTGAAATCGGGTTCGATGCCACGCGCGCGCAGCAGTCGATCGCCGTAGCCGTGAAAGGTCGCCACCGTGACACCGGCAGGCGCGATGCGCGCGATGTGATCGGCAAGCGGCCGGTTGTAGCAGAGGTAGAGCGCCGAACGTCCTTCTTCGAGCGCGTCGGCCAGGACGCGCAATGCGAGTTGCGTCTTGCCCGAGCCGGCGGTGCCTCGCACGCGCAGACGAAACGGGCTGAACTCGAGCTGCGTCGCCCACTCGGCGAGGCCGCCCGCGAGCCGCGTGACCCAGGCATCGGTGCGGCCGATCAAGGTGGCGACATCGGTGACGAGCAGCAGTTGATCCGAGAAGAAGCGCAACGCAGTCGTCGCATCGACGCTGCCGGCGGGAGGTTCGGGGCCGAGCAGGTCGATCGCGATCGCGACCAGTTCCGATGCGCGCGATGCATCGACAATGCGTTCGGAAGAGATGCCTGCGCGGTCGGCATCGCGGATCTTGTAGTCGGGACAGAACAGCAGGTAGTCGAGCGCGAGTCGTTGGTCGGCGCTGGTCTTCGCGCGTCGCGATTGCGAGAAGCGCGTCAACAGTCCTTCGATCGATCGCATGATCTGCGGCGCGACGCGTTTCCTCAGTGATCCATAGACCTTGATCAGTCCATCGGGCGTCTCTTCGAGAAACCCCGACTTCTGCTCGATCAACAGCACCCGGCCATTCGGCGCGACCACGATGAAGTCGATCTCGCCATACACCGAGCAGCCGTGTTCGACGCGTGTCCAGTGCACGCCGTGCAGCACCGTGAAATCGTCGGGCAGCCGGGCGAGCACGCGCAGCGTTTCGATCTCGCGAAGCGCCGAGCCGGAGAAGGCCAGGGTCTCCCAGCCGTCGGGAAGAATGCGAGCCATGCGGGAAGGTCGGTTGGGATGTTGTGAGGTGGGTGATTCTAATGATGTTCGATCCCCGGTTCCCGCGGAAACGACGAAGTAATCGCAGAGAACTAGACGACGCCTCCGATACAATCCGCAGCGCTTCGGCTTTCGCCGCGCGCGTCGTCCCTCTCATGCACATCCACATCCTCGGCATCTGCGGCACCTTCATGGGCGGGCTCGCGGTGCTCGCTCGCGCCGCGGGCCATCGCGTGACGGGTTGCGATGCCGGCGTCTATCCGCCGATGAGCACGCAGCTCGAAGCGCAGGGCATAGCGCTGATCGAAGGGTGGGATCCTGCGCAGCTCGCGCTCGCGCCCGAGCTCTTCGTCGTCGGCAACGTCGTCACGCGCGGCAATCCGCTGATCGAGGCGATCCTCGACCGCGGCCTGCCGTACACCTCGGGTCCGCAATGGCTCGCAGAGCATGTGCTCGCAGGCACGACCGCGCGCAAGACCGTGTTGGCGGTCGCCGGTACGCACGGCAAGACCACGACCTCGTCGATGCTCGCGTGGATCCTGGAACACGCGGGTCTCGCGCCGGGTTTCCTGATCGGCGGCGTGCCCAATGACTTCGGCGTGTCGGCGCGCCTCACGGACTCGTCGCTGTTCGTGATCGAAGCCGACGAATACGACACCGCCTTCTTCGACAAGCGATCGAAATTCGTTCACTACCGCCCGCGCGTCGCGGTGCTCAACAATCTCGAGTTCGACCACGCGGATATCTTTGCCGACCTCGCGGCGATCGAGACGCAGTTTCATCATCTCGTGCGGACCGTGCCGGCTCAGGGCTTGCTCGTCGTCAACGGCGAGAGCGAAGCGCTGGCGCGTGTGCTCGCACAGGGTTGCTGGTCGAGCGTCGAGCGCTTTGACGACGGCGCGGGCGACGGCGCCCAATGGTCGGCGCGAAACACGGACTCGGGGTTCGAAGTTCTGCACGACGGTCGTGTCGAAGGAAGCATCCGATGGAATCTGCAGGGCGCGCATAACCGCGTCAACGCATTGGCCGCGTTGATCGCCGCGCGTTACGTCGGCGTTTCGCCTGCGCAGGCGTGCGAGGCGCTGACTCGCTTCGAAGGCGTCAAGCGCCGCATGGAAGTGCGCGGCACTGCCGACGGCGTCACGGTCTATGACGACTTCGCGCATCATCCGACCGCGATCGCGACCACCATTGCCGGACTGCGGAGCAAGCTTGACGCATCGCCCGCGACACGCGCCAGGTCGCGCATCATCGCCGTGATCGAGCCGCGTTCGAACACGATGAAGCTCGGCACGATCAAGGCCGCGCTGCCCGCGAGCTTGGCCGAGGCCGATCGTGTGTTCGGTTATGGCGCGAGGCAGGGCAAGGACGCGCTCGGCTGGGACCTCGCGGCCGCGCTCGCACCGCTCAACGAAGACGATGGTTTCGATCGCAACCACAAAGGATCGAAGGCCATGGCGTTCGACGACATCGAACAACTGGTTGCGGCGATGGTGATAGCGGCGCAGCCGGGAGATCACGTCCTCGTGATGAGCAACGGCGGCTTCGTCGGGATTCACCAGCGCCTGCTGGCTGCGCTCGATCAGCGCGCCGCGCGCAAGGCCGCGGCGTGATGCAAAGCGCGGCAACGCGCGCGTCGTTCCCGCGCACGCGGGAACCCGGTGTCTTGCGGCGCACGCCACTGGTCCCTGCGTTCGCAGGGACGACGAGAGTATCGGACCGATGATTCTGTATCTGCACGGCTTTCGCTCGTCGCCGCGTTCGATCAAGGCGCGGCAACTCGCGGCGCGCCTCGAGCAACGCGGACTCGCCGCCGACTATCGCTGTCCGCAACTGCCGGCGTCTCCGCGCGAAGCGTCGCGCGTGATCGCGGACATCGCGATGCGACCTTCCACGCAGCGGCTGGCTGTCATCGGCTCGTCACTGGGCGGCTATTACGCGACATGGATTGCGGAGCGGGTCGATTGCCGCGTCGTGCTGCTCAACCCCGCAGTCCATCCCGAACGCGATCTCGCGCATCACCTGGGCGCGCAGACCATCTATCACAGCGACGAGACCGTCGAGATCCGGCCCGAATTTCTCGACGAACTGAAAGACCTGCACGTCGGCGCGATCACGCGCCCCGAGCGTTACCTGCTGGTGGCCGCGACCGGCGATGAAGTGCTCGATTGGCGCGAAATGGTCGGGCGCTATGCAAATGCCCGGCATCTCGTCGTCGAAGGCAGCGATCACGGCTTGTCCGATTTCGAAACCATCATCGACGACGTGATCGACTTCGCACTCGGCCTTGCGATCGACTCTGCATCCGAACGGCGCGAGTAGAGTCGCTTCGCATGGAACAGACCTTTCTCTCGGCCACGATCCTGCTGCTTCTGGTCGCCGATCCGCTGGGCAACATTCCGATCTTCGTCGCGGCGCTGCGCGGCGTGCCATCGAAGCGGCGGCCGGCGGTCATCCTGCGCGAGTGCCTGATCGCGTTCGCGATCCTGCTGTTGTTCATGTTCGTCGGCCATCGCTTCATGGATGCGCTCGGTCTGTCGGACGTGTCGCTGCAGATCGGCGGCGGCGTGATCCTGTTTCTGATCGCGCTGCGCATGGTGTTCCCGGTGCCCGAAGGCATCTTCGGTTCGTCGCCCGGAGGAGAGCCCTTCATCGTACCGCTCGCGATTCCCGCGCTCGCCGGACCGTCGGCATTGGCGACGGTGCTGCTGCTCGTGTCGCGCGATCCAGGCCGTCTCTTCGAGTGGATCGCCGCACTCGCGATCGCGCTCTCGACATCGGCAGTCGTCCTCGTCTTCGCGGAGAAATTGCAGAAGCGGCTCGGCGAGCGCGCCGTGATCGCATTCGAACGATTGATGGGACTGGTGCTGACTGCGATCGCGGTCGAGATGATCCTCAAAGGCATACGCGCCTTCGTGCTCCAGCTATATCAGTGACGCATGCCAACGCGGGCCAGTCGCGTCGAATACGAAAAGCGCATGCACCGCGTGCTCGAGCACATCGATCGTCACCTCGATGAAACGCTGGAGCTGGATGCGCTGGCCGGGGTGGCGCACTTTTCGCCGTTCCATTTCCACCGGCTTTTCCTCGCGTAAATAAGCGAGACGCTCGGCGACTACCTGCGACGCCGCAGGCTCGAGGTCGCGGCCCTGCGGCTGGTCGCGCAGCCGCGCGTGCCGGTGTTGAGCGTGGCGCTGTCGATCGGGTTCGGTTCCACGGAGCCCGATCAGTGCCGCTACGATGCGGGCGTGGAAGTGCCCGACGATTTCGTCGTGAGCGGCAAGGCTCACCTCACCACGATCCCCGGCGGCGCATCGACGCGATTCCGCGGCACAGGCGCCGAGATCGGCGAGGCGTGGACCGCGCTGATGCGCGACTGGCTCCCCAAAAGCGGAATGCAATTCCACACGCGGCCGTTCTTCGAGTATTACCCGGTCGATGCGAACTACGACGCGAAGACCGGCGCGTTCGAGTGCGATATCGTGATCCCGGTCGTTCCATTGTGAAGTGAAAGACTATGCCCACGGAGAAGCCAAGCCTGAGGGCAATCAACCTCGCCGAAAAACTCGCGACCTTCTCCGAGCATTGGCAACCGAGGACCGTGGGCCAGTTCAACGGCCACGACCTGATGGTCGCGAAGCTCAAAGGCGAATTCGTCTGGCACAAGCACGACGACACCGACGACTTCTTTCTGGTGCTCAAGGGCCGCATCACGATCCAGATGCGCGACGCGAAGGGAAGCAGTGAGGTGACGCTCGGGCCCGGCGAAGTATTCGTCGTCCCCAAAGGAGTCGAGCATCGTCCCATTGCAAAGGAAGAAGCGCATATCCTGCTGATCGAACCGATGGGCACGCCGAACACCGGCGATCCCGAAACGGCTGCCGCGCGCAGGATGATCTGACGCGATGATCGATGGTTGAAATGAAGGTCAATGCCATCAATGCCGACGCCGCGCCCGAAGCGGCGGGCGGCTACTCGCAAGCGCTCGAAGTGCGTGATGCAGAGCGCCTGCTTTTCATCAGCGGCCAGATTCCGCAAACGCGGGCGGGCGCGGTACCCGAGGGCTTTCGCGCGCAAGCGGAACTGGCTTGGGCCCACGTCCGCGCGCAACTCGAGGCCGCGGACATGAGCGTCGCCAACCTCGTCAAGGTCACGACGTTTCTTTCTTCGCGGGAGTTCGCGATCCTGAATCGCGAGGTGCGCCAAGCAGTGCTGGGAAACCATGCGCCCGCGTTGACGGTCATCATCACGGGCATCTTCGACGAACAGTGGTTGCTCGAGATCGAAGCGATAGCCGCAGCCTGAGGGCCTTGAAAATTAGCGAGGTCGTTCGTGGGCAGCGTGCTCTTGCATTGGGTTCGGCCCCCAATAGCGTTTCGCTCATGGCAGCGAATCAAGAATCATCGTCGCCGCCAAGAAAGCCTCCAAGCAAGCCGCCGACTGCAGTCCCGCCGACGAGACTTCCAATGCCGCCCTCATCGCGCCCGCGTCCACCGCCCTGCGGCGCGGCTGCGAACACGCGGCTTGCAAGACGCGAGAACGGCAACGACTGCAGCCACACATGCCCCGGCCCGCGCAGCGTCGCGAAGAACAATCCTTCGCCGCCGAACAGCGCGGTCTTGATCTTGCCGACGTACTGGATGTCGAAGTCGACCGAAGGCTCGTACGCGACCAGGCATCCGGTGTCGACGCGCAGCGTCTCGCCGGACGCGAGTTGACGCTCGAGGATTGTGCCGCCCGCATGCACGAACACCATCCCGTCGCCGTCGAGCTTCTCCATGATGAAGCCCTCGCCGCCGAAGAAGCCCGCACCGAGCCGCCGCTGAAACGCGATGCCCAGCGACACGCCGCGCGCCGCGCACAGAAACGCATCGCGTTGCGCGATCAGCGTGCCGCCGATGCGCGACAGATCGATCGGCACGATCTTGCCCGGATAGGGCGCTGCGAACGCGACGCGCCGCTTGGTCGCTCCCTGATTCGTATAGACGGTCGTGAACAGCGACTCGCCGGTGACGAGGCGCTTGCCCGCACCGAGCAGCTTGCCGAAGACGCCGCCCTGCTGGTTCGAGCCATCGCCGAACACGGTGTCGAGATCGATGTCGGGGTCCATGTAGAACAGGCTGCCCGCTTCGCCGATCGCGGCTTCTCCCGGATCGAGCTCGAGCTCGACGTACTGCATCTCGTTGCCGAATATTTCGTAGTCGATCACGTCCATTCGCGGGTCCTTGTCGGGGGATTGAAGTTGTGGTGATTCGGAGGAGCCCTTCAGACTTCGACAGAATGCGCTTCGAGATTCACGTTCAGGCATTCGCGAAGTACATGAAAGATGGCTGCGAGATTGTCCATGCTCGGATTGCCGGCTGGCGACAGCATGCGATGCAGGCTCTTGCTCGGCTTGTCGGTCAGAGTGGCGAGCAGTTCGAACCCGATGGTCGCGTTGATCAGGTCGCGCAGAATGAGGCGCGCGGTTTCCGCCTCGCCGTTGAGGAACAGCGTGGCCGCCGCGTCGAGCAACGCTTGCGCGAACGCCGGATCGCGTTCAACGCGCTCGACCACGGTCTGCTTGAAATCGCGGGTCAGTGCCATGGACTTCACCTTTTTCGTTGGTCGCCTTGAATTTTTCGATGTTGAGTAGTGACTTCTTTCGATCCGGATGATCATGCACAGATGGTAACTTATACGTTACCACCAGTCCAACGGCAGATATACGGCGCACGCCTCCGCTTACCGCTTGCCGGCTCGCCAAGCCCCTGCTTCTATAATCCACCGATGAATGTTTTCTACGAAGAAGACGGCGGCTTTAAGGCCGGCAACGTGTTGTCCGATCAGGGCGCGGCTCTGCAGGTCGAGTCGGCGAGCGGCAAGCGCAGCAAGGTCAAGAGCGGCCATGTGCTGTTCGATTTTCGCGAGCCCGATGCGGCGACCCTGATGCGCGACGCGCTGGCGTTGGCCGATACGATCGACCTCGCGTTCCTGTGGGAATGCGCGCCGCAGGCCGAGTTCTCGTTCAAGGATCTCGCGACCGATTACTTCGGGCGCGCGGCGACGCCGGTCGAGTCGGCGGCGCTGGTCACGCGCCTGCACTCGGCGCCGATGTACTTCTATCGCAAGGGCCGCGGCCACTACCGGCCCGCGCCCGCCGACGCGCTCAAGGCGGCGCTCGCGGGCATCGAACGCAAGCAGCGCGAAGCTGCGTTGCAGGGCGAGTACGTGAGCGAATTGAAGGCGAGCCGATTGCCCGATGCCTTGCGCGCGCAGGCGCGCGAGTTACTGTTCAAGCCCGATCGCAATCGCACCGAATTCAAGGCGCTGGTCGAGGCGAGCGCGGCGCTGTCGACCACACCCGAACGCCTGATGCTCGCGGTCGGCGGCCTGGCGTCACCTGAAGCCTTGCATCGCGATCGCTTCATCTTCGAATTCTTTCCGAGAGGCACGGGCTTTGCGAATGTTCCGATTGCTGCGATCGCGGAACTGCCTCTCGCCGAAGCCGAGGCCTTCAGCATCGACGACTCGCAGACGACCGAGATCGACGATGCGCTGTCGGTGCGTGCGATCGACCCGCCGGCGGATGCGCCGACGGATGCGTCGGTAGGATCGAAGGCCTGGCGCATCGGTATCCATATCGCAGCGCCCGGCCTTTCGATTCGTCGCGGCGACGCAATCGATGCGATGGCGCGCGATCGCTACTCGACCGTTTACGCGCCGGGCGAAAAAATCACGATGCTGCCCGACAGCGTCGTCGAGGCTTTCACGCTCGCGGCGGGTCGCGCTTGCGCGGCCGTGTCGTTGTACGTCGATGCGATCGAGGACGCGAATGGGGACGGCGCGGGTTGGCGCATCGTCGCAAGCAGCTCGCGCATCGAGCGCGTGATGATCGCTGACAACCTGCGCCACGACCTGCTCGACGACCAGGTCACCGAAGGCAATCTCGCAAGCGGCGAGGGCGACTATCCGAGAAAGGACCAGATCGCGGTCCTCTGGCGTTTCGCGCAGGCGCTCAACGAAAAGAGGCAGGAGGCACGCATCGCTTCGGGCCTGAAGCGCGAGTCGCATCAGCGCGCCGACTACAACTTCCGCGTTGATGGCGATGCGGTCAGCGGCAGCCAGACCATCGCGATCACCGAGCGCCGGCGCGGCGCGCCGCTCGACACCATCGTCGCCGAGCTGATGATCCTCGCCAACAGCACCTGGGGTCGGCTGCTCGCCGAGCGCGGCGTGTCGGGAATCTATCGCGCGCAGAACGCGGCCTTCGGGCCCGCGGGCCGCGTGCGCATGGTCACGCATCCCGCCCCGCACGCGGGACTCGGGGTCGCGCAATACGCGTGGAGCACGTCGCCGCTGCGGCGCTATGTCGATCTCGTCAATCAATGGCAGATCGTGGCCTGCATCCGGGACGACGAGACCAACGCGCCTTTCGCGCGCAACGACGCCGACCTGTTCGCGGTCGTCTCCGGCTTCGACGCGGCCTATGCGGCCTATGCGGAATACCAGTCGAAGATGGAGCGCCACTGGTGCCTGCGCTGGTTGCAGCAGGAAGCCAGGACGACCGTCGAGGCGCGCGCGACCGGTCGCGAAGACAATGCGATCCTGATCGAAATTCCGCTACTGATCCGCGTGCCGGGTCTTGCGGGTTTGCCGACACCGATCGCGCGCGGCCAGCGCATCGAAGTCGAGATTGTTTCGTGCGACGAGATCGATCTCACGGTGCAATGTCGATTGACCGCGATCATCGAAGAAGTCGATGCGCTCGATGACTTCGACGAGTTGGGCGATGAAGCACCGGTCGAGGCGGCGGGTGCGGGCGTGAGCGCGACCGACGTGGCGACCCGGAGCGCAGAAGGATCGGCGATCGAAGCGACCGCGCCTGCGCTCGAAACGTCGCACGCCGGCGCGGCCGCATCGCTGGCGGCCTGAAGCAGCGACAGCAACGCGAGCGACATGGCCACCGTATTGCAGACCAGAGGACGCGGGACAGTGTATCCGCCGACGTATCCGCCGCCGCGACCTTCGACCCGGCCGCAGCGTCGAAAGCACGGCTATCGGCCATCGGGACTGATGATCGCGTTGACGGTCTCGGTCGCGCTGCATCTGATCCTGCTCGCGATTCGCTTCGTCGCGCCGCACATGTCGTTGACGCGGCCGCCCGACAGTCCGCTCGAAGTGATACTCGTCAACGCGCGATCGAACGACCAGCCGGTCAAGCCCACGGCGATCGCGCAGCACGATCTGAACGGTGGCGGCGAACACGACCAGGGTCGCGCGACGTCGTTCCTGCCGCGCGCCCGCGAACTGTCCGACGGCGAAGTGCTGAAGCAATCGCACAGCGCCGCCGAGCGGCTCGAGGCCGAGCAGCGCCGCGTGATCACGCAGGCGCGCAAGACCGAGGCTCCGGTGGCGCCCGAAGCGCCGCCCAAGGTCGAGGCGACCGAGACCGCGCCGCCGACCGACTTCACGACTTCGATGAAAGCGATCGCACGTCTCGAGGCGCAGATCGACAAGGACACGCGCGACCTCAATGCGCGTCCGCGCCGCGGCTACATCGGACCGACCACGCGCGGTGCGAGCTACGCGCTTTACTACAGTCAATGGAAGGACAAGGTCGAGCGCATCGGCACGATCAACTATCCAGAAGAGGCGCGCGGCCGCATCTATGGCGAACTCTCGCTGAGCGTGGTGCTGAATTCCGACGGAACGATCTACAACGACGAGGTCGAGGTGACGCGCTCGTCGGGCTCGCAGATTCTCGATCGCGCGGCCAAGCGCATCGTGCGCCTAGGCGCGCCGTACGGGCGCTTCTCGGACGCGTTGCGCAGCGAGTACGACATCTTCGAAATCCGCAGCACGTTCCGCTTCACGCGCGGCGCCGCGTTCGAGATGCGCACGGGCGGCCCGTGAGCGGCGCAGGCGAGGGTGCGCGCCGAAACGCGTTGCGCGTGCTGACGTTGTGCATGTTGTGCACGGTTAGCGCAGCGCACGCGCAATTGAGGCCACTCGACACGACCGCGTCGCGTCAGGCGCTCGAAGACGCGTCGCGGGATCGCTGCGATGGCGTGTCGGTGGTCGTGCGGCGCTGTGTGGCGCAACCCGACACGCGCAATTCCGACAAGGCCGACGCGCTGACGCGTTCGCGTGCGCGCGCCAAGGCCGCCTTCGATCGCCGCGATCGACGTACGCGCCAGGACTCGCTCGATGGCATCGACGAAGCTTCCGGCAACGCCGCCGGCGGCACTGGATCGGGCGGCACGCCGCAGCGTCTCGCGCCTGTGGTCGTGACCGGCAACGCGGCCGAACCTGGAGCAAGCGTCGAAGAGATTCTGCAGCGCGCGCTCAATCCGCAAGTGGTTTCGCAAAGCGGAACCGTGACGACTTATGGACCCGATGGAGTGCGCAAGGAATGCATCGCGCGTTGCGTGGGTCCGATGTGCTGCCTGACGCTGCGCAATCGCCCCGACCCCGCGCGCGACTCCAGCTCGATCGGGCGGTGATGCCCGCTCCAGCGCACTATGCCGTCGTCGGCAATCCGGTCGCGCACAGCCTCTCGCCCGAGATCCACGCGGCATTCGCAAGGCAGACCGGCGAGGCGATCACCTACACGCGCATGCTCGCGCCGCTCGACGGTTTCGTCGCGACCATCGCTCGCTTCTTCGATGACGGAGGCATGGGCTTGAGCGTGACCGTGCCGTTCAAGCTCGAAGCCTTCGCGTTTTGCGCGGCGGGCGTGAATGGTCGCCTGAGCGCGCGGGCGCGGCGCGCGGGCGCGGTCAACGTGCTCGCGCGGCAGGGCGACACGATCGACGGCGACAACACCGACGGCGTCGGCCTCGTCACCGACCTCCAGCGCATCGTCGGCGTCAACGGTTTCGCGCTGGCCGACTCGCGCGTGCTGCTGGTCGGCGCCGGCGGCGCGGCGCGCGGCGTGATCGGACCCTTGCTCGCAGCGCGCCCGAAGACGTTGACGATCGTCAATCGCGATGTCTCGAAGGCGCGAGCGCTGGTGGGCGCGTTCGGCATCGCGAACGCACACGGCGCGCTATTTCAGGCGCGGGCCTTCGACGCGCTCGACACAGCGCGATACGACGTGATCATCAACGCGACCTCGGCCAGCCTTGCAAACGCATCGCTGCCTCTGTCGGCAACCCTCTTCACCGACGCGGTGCTCGCCTACGACCTGATGTATGGCGCTACGCCAACCCCCTTCATGCGCTTCGCTGCGCGCTCGGGTGCAGCCGCGGTCGCCGATGGCCTCGGCATGCTGGTCGAGCAGGCGGCCGAAGCCTTCCTGATGTGGCGCGGCGTGCGACCGGAAACGGCGTCGGTGCTGGCGGCGCTGCGCTCATCGCTCGCGGCCGGCCTCTCGGCATGAAGGTCGTGCTCGGATGTATCGGCCGGCTCGCGCTGGTCGCAATCGGCACGGTGTTACTGCTGCAACTCTATTACTTTGCCTGTGTCGGCTGGTACTCGCGCTTCGATCCATCCACGACAGCCTTCATGCGCAGCCACATGGGACTCGTGCGGGAAAAGAATCCGAACGCGAAGCTCGAACAGCAATGGGTACCGTACTCGCGCATCTCGGACAACCTCAAGCGCGCCGTGATCACTGCCGAAGACGCGCGCTTTGCGGAGCACGAAGGCGTCGATTGGGATGCCGTCACGAAGGCGTACGAGAACAACGAGAAGGTCGCGGCGAATGCGGCCGGCGCGGCATCCAGCGCGGCATCCAGGGCAAAGCGTCAGCGCGCGCGCATCAAGGGCGGCTCCACCATCACGCAGCAGCTCGCGAAGAATCTCTTTCTGTCGGGCGAACGCAGCTATCTGCGCAAGGGGCAGGAACTCGTGATCGCCTACATGATCGAGTTCTGGATGACGAAGCAACGCATCCTCGAGATCTATCTGAACGTGATCGAATGGGGCAACGGCGTGTTCGGCGCGGAGGCGGCAGCGCGCCATTACTTCAGTGTTTCGGCCGCGCAGTTAAGTCCCGCGCAGGCCGCGCAACTCGCGGTGATGCTGCCCAACCCGCGCTTCTACGACGCGCACCGAGGATCGGGTTATCTCGCGCGTCGCAGCGCCGCGATTGCGCGGTGGATGGGCGATGCGGAGTTGCCTTGATGCGCAAACGCCTGTCATTGCGAGCAGGAAGAATCTCATTGGCGTCGCACCCGAGCCGAGGAGATTGCTCGCGATGCTCGCAATGACAACGGGTTTGTGGCGATGAGATGACCACGACACCTCGCGCCCGCGACGCTCCACCCCTGTCGGCCTACCTCTACCTCGCCGCCGGCATGTCGGTGGTGGGCGCCTACGTCGGTTTCTCGAAAGTCATCGTCGAGACCGTTCCGGTCTTTCTGCTCGCGACCATACGCTTCGGCATCGCCGCGATCGCGCTCTTGCCATGGACGTTTCCGCGCGGCGGCTTCGCGATTGCGTGGCCGCAGAAGAAGACGCTGCTCGGCCTGTCGTTCTTCGGCAACTTCCTTTTTTCCATCTTCATGCTGTCGGGCGTTGCGCGCACATCCGCCACTGCGGCGGGCTTGATCATGAGCATGATTCCCGCAGCCGTCGCGGTGTTCTCGTTGTTCATGCTGGGCGAGCGCATCAACGGTCGCGCGATGGTGGCGATCACGCTCGCCGTGATCGGCGTGGGCGCGCTCACGCTGGTGCGCACGCAAGGCAGCGGAGCCGCGCCGGTCGAGGGCGCAGGCGTGGGCGACGCGTTGATCGGCAACGCCTTCATCGTCGGCGCGGTGTGCTGCGAAGCGATCTTCGTCGTGTTGGGCAAGCGACTGACCACAGCTTCGGTCGGGCCGATGCAGATCGCAGCGTGGATGAACCTGGTGGGCCTCGCGCTGATGCTGCCCATGGGCATCTGGCAAGGAACGCATTTCGATTTCGCGCGCATCACGGCCACGCTCTGGATATTGATCGCGTGCTACGCGCTTGGCGCGAGCGTGCTGTCCACCTGGCTCTGGCTGACCGGGCTCAAGTACGTGCCGGCAAGCCAGGCCGGTGTGTTCACGACCGCATTGCCGATCTCCTCCGCGCTGGTCGGCATGGTGTTCCTGGGTGAGCGGCCCACCGTTGTCCACGCGATTGCCTTCGCCTGTGCGCTGGCCGGCATCCTGCTGATGACGCGCACGCGTCGCTGACGAATCGGGCACGGCAGGCAGCAGCGTTTCAGTTTGAATCCGTAGCCCAAAGCGACGTTCGAGTAGGTTAAATCTTGAGTCTTATATAACTACCTCGTGCCATCGCCGCAGAGTCCACGAGGTAATTCCGATTCACTGCTGAAGGCCCGCAATCCCGTAAGACTGTAGTTCCTGGCCGACCGACGTTTCCCATCCGTTGGCGATCGACTCTAGATCCCAACCCCCATCGCGGTACGCCATCCGCACTTCCTGCGGATGGGACCATAGCGATAATTTGTCGCCGCCGATGCCGATGCATTGCCCCGTGATCGAGGAACCGCGAGCCGACGCGAGGAAGACGGCCAGCGGTGCCACATCCTCGGCCGTACCCATTCCCATTCCCTGACGCAATGTCTTCGGCAACGGCCTGCCTTCAGCAACCGCGGCTGCGTGCGCCTCCATTCCGGGGATACTTGCGACCATCGCTGTCATCGCGGTCGGGACCATCGCATTGACCGTGATGTTCGCGCGCGCGCACTCCATTGCCCAAGTGCGGGCGAAGGCCGCAATACCTGCCTTGGCGGCTGCGTAGTTGGTCTGGCCGAAGTTGCCGCGCTGGCCGGCCGGCGAGGCGACGAGTATCAGGCGACCGCCTTCCCCCTGGCTCTTCATACGGTGGACCGCCGCGCGTGCGCACGTGAAAGTGCCGCGCAGGTGCGTTTCGATTACGGCATCGAACTCCGCGTCGGTCATATTCCACATCACCCGATCACGCAAGATGCCGGCGTTGCATACCATGATGTCGAGTCGCCCGAAGGCATCCACCGCACGAATGACCAATCGCTCTGCAGCTTCAGACGATCCGACTGCCACCGCCTCTCCGACCGCCTTGCCGCCCGCTGCGATCAATGACGCGACCGCTTCGTCGACTGCGCCCGCATCGACATCGTTGACGACGACCGATGCTCCGGCCTTGCAAAGGGCCTGTGCGAAGGCAAGTCCAAGACCGCGTCCGCTTCCAGTCACGATTGCGACCTTGCCATGCAGGTCGAGTCCTTCGTTTTCCATGTCCAGTCCTAACGTCCAATGAATTTTGGTGCGCGCTTCTCGATGAAGGCGCGGGGACCCTCACGCGCGTCCTCGCTGGCGAGGACATCGGCTTTGCAAGCGTTCTCGAGCGCATAAGCATCATCGAGCGACCGGCCGCTTGCCGCGATCACCGTCTGCTTGAGCCGCTGTACCGCGAACGGTCCGTTGGCTGCAATCCGCCAGGCGATCTCCTCGGCCGTCTTCATCAAAGCGTCTCGGTCGACGACGCGATTGACGAGCCCGATCTCGCGCGCGGTTGCGGCATCGATGGCATCGCCGGTAATCAGGATCTCCAACGCTCGGCTGTAGCCGATCTGACGTGGAAGGCGTGCCATCGAGCCGGCGAATGGAACGACGCCGCGCTTCACCTCGGGCAGCGCGAACGAAGCGTTGGTCACAGCCACCCTGATGTCCGTCCCGAGCATCAGCTCGAAGCCAGCCGCCATGCATGCGCCGTTGATCGCCGCGATCACCGGCTTGTGAAGCGGGAAGTCACGAAGCCCTGAAGCCGCGAGGACGATCGGCTCTTCAAGTAGACGGCGATCCCATGGATCCGCGGGTGGGCGTTCTCCGGTCAGCAACGGGATTGTCGACGCTAGGTCGGCACCCGCACAGAACGCCTTGTCGCCTGCGCCGGTCACGATCGCCACACGCAACTCTGGATCGTTCGAGAATTCGATGAAAGCATCTGCAAGCCGGCACAGCATCTCGGGTGTCAGCGCATTGCGCGCCTCGGGCCGGTTCAGGGTGACACGGCAGAGGTGACCCTCTTTCTCGATGACGACGGGCAGATTCATGTTCGCTCTCGAATCCTGGTTGATGGGCGGTGGAGCGGCGATTCATGAACCATCGATGACGACTTCGTGGTCGAGGGCAAACGCCGCCATCATCGCCTTTGCATCGCGGTAGGCGACTTCGCGATCCACGCCTCGAGGAAACGTGAGACGGACGACGAGCTTCGACCCCGCTCACGACGGGACGCGACTCGGACGCAAACCGCTGCTGGGCACGCTCGCGCATCACGCGTTCGACCGCCTGCATGCGCAGGCCGGGCTTGTAGATCTTGCCCACCGCAGTCATCGGGATTGCATCGACGATAGTTATGCGTTTCGGCCAAGCGGGTCGCTCGGTGATCAGCGGCCGCACGAACGCGAGCAGGTCTTCGGCGCTCGCCTGCATGCCGGGCTTGAGCACGACGAAGGCCACGGGCAGTTCGCCCGCATGCTCATCCGGTTCTCCGATCGCGGCCGCGATCTGCACGGCGCCGTGCCGCATCAGCGCTTCCTCGATCTCTCCGGGATCGATGTTATGGGCGCCGCGAATGATGACGTCCTTGGCACGACCTGTGACATAAAGCTCGCCATCGGTGGCGATGTGGCCCAAGTCCCCGCTGATCAGCCAGCCACCGTCCGCAAAAGTGCCTTCGTTGCGGCTTGCGTCCGAATAACCGGGGCTGACGTTGGGTCCTTGAACGACGATGACGCCGGTTTCCCCCTCGGCAAGCGGGCGCTGTCCTTCGATCGGCGTCCCGTCGAGCGCCACGGCCATGACCCGCGTGTAAGGTAACGGCAGGCCGCATGATCCTGGTGACCGAGTTCCATGGAACGGGATGATGCTGATCACGCCCGACGACTCGGTCATGCCGAAGATGTTCCGTACCGGTACCGAGAAGCGAGCTTCGAAGGCATTGGCCAGTTCGGTCGGCAACGGAGACCCACCCGTCAGCATGCAGCGAATCGAGCTCACGTCTACATCGCCAACCGGCGTGGCCATCAAGGTCGAGATGACCGTGGGCACACCAGCCAAGAGGGTCGCTCCGAATTGTTCAACGACCTTCCAATAGTTCCCGACCAGCGTGGCATTGCGCATCCCGAGCGCCGTCGGAAGCACGATCTCGGCGCCGCTCATCAAGGCGGACAGTCCATAGACGAACGAGCCTGCCACATGAAAAAGTGGAAAGCCATTGATGATCACGTCCTTCTCGGACATGTCATACATCTGCGCCGCACCCCAGCTCGCATGGATCTGATTGCCGTGCGCATGCTGGGCGAGCTTCGGCGTGCCGGTTGTACCTCCCGTGTGGAAGCAGGCCGCGATCGCATCGCTTTTCCACTCACGTGTGAAAATCAGTCGATCGTCTGGCTGTGCTTCGATTGCATCGTCGAAGGACATGATCTCGTCACCTACATCGCCTCCCACGGCAATGACGTGCTGCAGGCCCGGGCAGTACTGGCGGATGTCCGCGACCTTCGACCAGATGTCGAGATCCGGATGCGGTCCAAGCGCCACCAGCACCTTCGCCTGCGAGGCATTGATCAAGTCCGCAATGTGATGCGGACCAAGGAGGAAGTTGATCGGGCAGACGCGGCCAGCCGTCTCCCCGCCCAGCAGGGTGATGTGAGCCTGGGGAATGCTGGGCAGGAGAAAGGCGACTGCGTCTTTCTCTTCGACCCCGAGCGATCGGAACAGATTGGCCGCCTGCCGCACCTTTGCGAGCAACTTGCGGTAGGTCAGACGAGTCGGGTCGAACCCCGGCTCCCCCCTTCGCAGGAAAGTCAGTGCGTATCGATCGGGAAACAGCGCGGTCGAGTGCTCGATAACCTCGTAGACATTCCGGAACGGGACGACCTCGTCATACGCATGCCGCTCGACAGCGTCGACGTCGGCGCGTGAAGCGATATGGAAGTGTCTCATCGCAGACTACCGCGATCAGTTGATCAGCTTCCACTTGCCGTTCTCGATTCGCACCATCACACGCCCGCGCGCATCGAGTCCATTGTGATTCGTCGGAGTCATGGTCATGATCCCGTGCGTCACTGTCAGGTTCTTGATGTTCTCGAGTGCATCACGGAGCGCCTTGCGAAACGCGGGAGTGCCGGGTTGCGCTTTCTTGAGCGCCTCCGGGATCGCGCTCTGAAGCATCAGACCAGCGTCCCAAGCATGCGCACCGAAGGTCGAGATCGAGCCGGCACCGTTGGCCGCTTCGTACTTGTTGAAGTAGTTAAGCGCAACGCTCTTCACGGGATTCGAATCAGGGAGTTGATCAGCGACAAGGATCGGACCAGCCGGTAAGAACGTGCCTTCGACCTCTTTGCCACCCACTCGCAGAAAATCGGCGTTCGCTACTCCGTGCGATTGATAGATCACGCCCTTGTAGCCGCGTTCGCGCAGGGTCTTCTCCGGTAGTGCGGCCGGCGTGCCTGCAGCGGCGATCATGACCGCATCGGGATTGGTCGCCATGAGCTTCAGGATCTGGCCAGTCACACTCTGGTCGGTGCGTGCGAAACGCTCATTCGCAACGATGCCGACGCCCTTTGCTCCAGCAGCCCGGGTCATCTCGGTCGCCCAGCCCTCGCCGTAGGCATCACCTTGCGCGATGAATCCGATCGACTTGATGCCTGACTTTGCCATGTGCTCGGCGATTGCATCCGCCATCAATCCATCATGTTGCGGTGTCTTGAAGACCCATGCCTTCTTGGCGTCCATCGGTTCGACGATCCGCGACAGGCCCGCGATACTGATCATCGGGGTCTCGGATTCAGCGGCTACCTCGGTCATCGCGAGCGAGTTCGGTGACAGTGTCGAGCCGATCACCGCATCGACCTTTTCTTCCGAGGTGAGCTTGCGGATGTTCTTGACCGCCGTGGTCGCGTCGGAAGCGTCGTCGAGCATGATGTATTCGACTGACTTGCCGCCGATCTCCTTCGGCATCAGCGCGACGGTGTTCTTCTCGGGAATCCCGAGTGAAGCACCTGGACCTGTGACCGAAAGCACCACGCCGATCCTGACCTGCGCATACGCCGCGAACGGCAGCACGGTGAACGAGATCGTCATAGCTGCAGCGATCGCAAGGCATTTAGAAAAGGTCCTGCTCATCTTGAGTCTCCTCCGTAAATTACGACGTATCGTCGGTTGGCGATGTCGTTCGTGGATGCGTCCTTGATTTTTTGAAGGAAGCTCGATTCGAATCAGTGAAGCATGTTTTCCAGCACGATTGCCGTGCCCTGACCGCCACCCGCACAAGCCGAAGCGATGCCGTAACGCTTGCCACTGCTCGAGAGTTCTCGAGCCAACGTCAGCGTGCAGCGCACGCCAGTCGCACCGAGGGGATGCCCGATCGCGATTGCACCTCCGTTGACGTTGACCTTGTCGCGATCGAGACCAAGCTCGCGCTCGACGGCGATGTACTGCGCGCCGAAGGCTTCATTGATTTCAAAACGATCGATGTCTCCGATCGACAGGCCGGTTCGTTCGAGCGCAGCGCGGATTGCCGGTGCAGGGCCGATGCCCATCGTGGCCGGCTGCACGCCAACCGAAATGCCGCCGACGACCCGCGCCAATGGTTCGAGGCCAGCTGCTTCGGCCTGAGCGCGCGTCATCAGAACGACCGCCGCTGCGCCGTCGACGATGGCCGAGGAGTTGCCGCCCGTCTGCACACCACCGAATGCAGGCCGGAGAGCTGCGAGTTGTTCGAGCGAAGTGGGCTTGACGTGCTCGTCGCTGTCGAACTGCTTCACCTTGCGTGGCAGCTTGATACCGCGCGGCTTGAGTCCCTCGACTTCCCAAGTGGTGCTCACCAGCGGCACGATCTCGCCGGCGTGGAAGTCGCGCTCCCTTGCCGCCATCGCACGGGCAAAGCTCAGCTCCGCAAACGCGTCGACATCTTCGCGCGAAACGCTGTATTGCTTCGCGAGGTTCTCCGCAGTGCCGCCCATGCTGACATCGGGAGCCGTATCGCGTAGACATTCCCAAAGGAAGTCGCGGAAGTCGACCTGGCCTAGGCCGAATCCGCCACGCGTTTCGTACGACGCAACCGGGAACCGCGACATCGACTCCGTGCCGACGCACAGCGCGTTCGCCGCGCGACCGAGTTGCATCGCGTCGGCACCATTGAGGATCGCCTCGAAACCGGAGCAACAAAGTCGGCCGACCTGTACTGCGGGGACTTCGAGGGGTACGCCCGAATAGAGCGCGATGTGTCGCGCGACGTAGAACGCATCGAAGCTGCTCTGACCGACGTTGGCCACACTCACCATGTGAACGCCATTGGCCGCCAGCGAAGCACGCTTGAGCGCCTCACGTCCCACGGCGATGCCAAGATCGGTCGGCGAGATCTGGCTCAGCGTGCCAGTGTAGTCAGCGAAACCGGTGCGACTTCCTGCAACAAGATAAACGTCGTCATACGTGTGGGACATGGATCTTCCTCGCGGCGCAAATAATGCGGGAGCACAAACTTGCGGAATCGAGAAGATAGCAACCGACTACAAACTTGTCAATTGTTCAACTCGTTAGTAAATTACTGACTTTGATGGATTGTCGACTTCCTCACCCGCTATCATTTGCAGTCACCGTCCGAAGGAATCAGAAGCAATGAAGGAACCCTTGTCGCGAGCCGGGTCCCACCGCGACGACCCGGTAGAGGCTGCCATCATCGAACTCGCGCGAGCAAATCCCGAGCTTGGTCAGGCGAGGGTCTCAGCCGAGTTAACGAAGCGCGGACTGACGATTTCCCCATCGGGGGTTCGACACATCTGGCAACGTCATGACCTCGAGACGGCGTTCAAGCGAATCAAGGCAATCAGCCTCAAGGGCAAAGGCGCGCGCGAAAAGCTGACCGAGCGACAAGCTCGGCTGCTGGAACGTGGCGAGGTTGGTGAGCGCGGCGTCCGACGGCAGCGGCGACAACTCACGATCCCCAACGACACACTGTTCGATCGCCGCATGCAGATTCTCAGCGCCGCGGCCGACTACTTCTCAAAGGATGGGTATGCACGATCCTCGCTACGCGATATCAGCGGAAAAATCGGCCTGCTGCCGGGCTCGATCTACCATCATTTCCGGACGAAGGACGACCTTTTCCTGTCGGTCCATCGGCAAGGACTAGCCCAACTGATCGAGAATGTGTCATCCGCCGTCGCGGCGCGGCAGGATCCCTGGGATCGACTCGAAGTAGCTTGCTGCGAACACATCAAGGCGCTGGTCGCGGGAGACTCGATCCTGCGATTGACCGGCGCCAGTTTCTTCTCCTCCTATGAGCCCAAGATGAACCTTCGGCTCAAGCCGGATCGCGATCGCTACGAAGCCATCTACAAGGGCGTGGTCAACGAGCTTGACCTGCAGCCCTCGGTCGACCGAACGCTCTTTCGCCTTGGTGTCCTGGGGGCCATTAACTGGACTCACATCTGGTATCGCGAGGGTCGGCTCACGCCTGAAGATATTGCGCGGCAATTGGTGAGCATGTGGCGTCCAGCTGCGAGAAAGCGACGAGCAGCCGACGTTGACCGGCTCGAGTGAATGGCCCTGCGGCGTTTCAAGGCATCACGTGGCTGACAGCCGACATGCCCTGCTGCGCTGTCCATCAGTACAGCCGGACTGCCCCGTCGAAGTACCAGGTTCGTCGGATTTCGATCACGTCGAAGTCGCGGGCCAATCCCGGCGGGAACGCTTGATAGTGCTCATGGCTTTGCACGATGCGGCGTATCGCGTCATCGATTTCGGGCGAGCCACTGGAGAGAACGATGGTCACGGACTCCACGGACCCGTCGCTTCGAATCGCCACCGTCACCATGGGATCGATGTGAGGGTACTTCGCCAGTTCGCGGACCACGTCGAATGGCGTGTTGAATTGGATCTTGCGGGCCAAGGTTTCCGCGTACAGGACGAGTTCAGTATTGGGGTCAGCGCGTCCGAACAACCGTCCTCGTCGTGCGGTGCTCAACGAATAGGGACGCGTGTCAGGCTGGCGCGTTGCAGTCGAGGCCGCTGCACGTTGCGCAGCTTCCGCATCCATCTGTCGTCCCGCCGCACGACGCACCGCTTCCCGATGTTCTTCCTCCACTTTCGCGGACTGCAAGCGCGCGGCCTCCCGTCGTTCGGCCTCCAACTGCGCGGCCTCCGGTCGTTCGGCCTCCAACCGCGCGACCTCGACTTGCGCCCCTTCGTGACGAGCGGCCTCCTGCTGCGCGGCTTCCTGTCGCTCGGCTTCTAACTGCGCGGCCTCGACGCGCGCCGCTTGCTGACGAGCAGCCTCCGTCTGCGCCACTTCTCTCCGGGCGGCCGCCTGCTGCGCGGCCTCCTGCCGCTCGGCTTCTAACCGCGCGGCCACGATTTGCGCAGCTTCCTGACGAGCGACCTCCTGCTGCATCACCTGTCGTCGGGCGGCCTGCTGCGCGGCTTCCTGTCGTTCGACTTCCAACCGCGTGGCCTCGACTTGCGCCGCTTCCCGACGAGCAGCCTCCGTCTGCGCCACTTCTCGCCGGGCGGCCGCCTGCTGCGCGGCCTCCTTTCGTTCGGCTTCCAACCGCGCGGCCGCGACCTGCGCCGCTTCCTGACGAGCAGGCTCCTGCTGCGCCCCCTCTCGCCGGGCTGCCGCTTCCTGGATCGCTTCCCGACGCTCTGCCTCCTCCTTCGCTGCTTCTCGTCGAGCGGCCTTCTGCGCGGCTTCCCGTTGTTCGGTCTCCAGCCGCATAGCCTCGACCCGCGTCGCCTCCAACCGCTCAGGCCTCGAGGCGCCGAGCGTTGCGGCGAAGGCGGGAGATGGTTCCGGTGGACTGGGAGGCACGACCAACGCGGCCTCATCGGATCGCTCAACGGCGATCACGGTGCGCTCGGGAATAGGTGCGGGCCCCGCGTCACTGGGCGCGTTGGCGCGCAATGGCGCTTTCTCATCGGCAGGACTGGTCGCGAGGTCCTGGTGGGGGATGGCCTCGGCCGTCTGATCACCCTTCGCCCCGATCGCGTCTGCCGTCAGTCGCCAAGGCGGCGTCGTGGACACGGATGGCCCGTCGACGGGCCCAGGGACAGGAGGCGGCTTGATCCGTACCGACCGCAACGGCTTCGCGACCGACTTGGCCGCCGGTTCGGACGCAGGGGCCCGCGGAGGAACCAGCACCACGCGCAACTCAGGCACTTCGACCCGTCGATCTTGCCAAGGGAGGCCGAAGCGCGGAAACCCGAGTTCCTTCCCCCCGAAGTCCAGGTTCAGTAGCAGCGTATGACTCAGTAGGGACAGCAATAGTGAATGAGCCAGTCGCCTACGGTCACGGCGCGTGAGACGACTCCGCCGCAGACCGCGGCCGGTGGCTCGGGACGATTGCATAGCCTCCGAGTCAGACGGGCGTGAACTCTCCACCAAGTAGCACCTCAGCGAGTCAGCGGTTGCGCGAGCACCCCGATCCTATCGAGGTTCGTTCGCCGCGAACCTCCGAGGCAAGCGAGTCTGTACGCCTACGATTTTGACACCCGTCCTATTCGTGAGCACGCGCGGCCGCCTCTGAACGATTTGGACGAGGTGCTTGGCACGCATTTCGGTCGCGTCCGCTACACCGCGCGGAGAGTCAGTGACGTCTTTCGGCCGACGCCGGGAACTGACGGTCCCGGCCAGTTCCGGATGTTGGTCACGGGCAGCTTTCCGGCATCTCACCTGGCCGTTCTCGCGCCTGAGGCGGCACGGAGGCAGTCACCAGAAGGTGGGCACACGGAGGTAGGCACCCCAGGCGCTCGTGAGGCGATTGCGACGCGTTGTGAGGCTTGAGGCCGTCCGAGGTCACAACCTCGGGAGCAACGGGTGCAAGCCAACGGTCGGCAGCCGCAACCGGGAGCCCCGGTGGCGCACCCGTCCACTACGAGCGCCACCGGCCCGCGCAGACCGCGCTATGCCGAGCCGTGACGGCAGGCCCATCATGCAGCGATCTCCCTGAATGCTTCCCGGCGGCACTGCAGCGTCGTTAGCAGGGCCGCGAAGCGCGGATGCTCATGCAGCGGGTGCAGGTTGGGGTCGCCGCGGAACAACGGCCAGCATGGGAAACCATCGTCCGCCGCCGCCTCCAGCCACCCGACGGCATCGTCAGACTGCCCGAGCGCAGCCAGGGTTGAAGCGATGTTGTAGGCCGCATGGTGGAAGTGGCCGAAGCCCCGGCCGATGGTCACGGCACGCACGATTGCGGCTTGCGCCTCGCGCTCCTTGCCCTCCAGTGCAAAGATCAGGGCAGCGACGCTCGTAAAGCTGCCGCCTTCGTCGGCGGGATGGGCCACAAGGTAGCCATCGACGATCGCGCGCGCCTCTGCCGTGCGCCCAAGCTGCACTAGGAGTTCGGCACGCGTGCGGTCGATCAGCATCGGACTCGCGTCGCTGGGCACGGTCTTCAGCACTGCGAGCGCGTCGTCGAAGCGGCACTGCCACGCCGCATAGACGCCGACGCGGAAGCGGGCCATCGTGTTATTGGGGTTCAGGCGCACCGCAGTGCGAACATGCTCTTCGGCTTCGTCGAGCAGACCAACGTGCGCCAGCACCATCGAAAGCTGGTGGTGCGCCTCGTCCGCTTCGGGGTCGAGTTCCAGCGCGCGCTTGAATGCGCGGATCGCGTGTTCGTGCGGGAAGCCCTTGGCCTGGGTCCACAAAACGAGCCCGCGCGCGAAGTGCGCTTCTGCCAGGCCCGCGTCCAGGTCCAGTGCTTTCGCGAGTGCTACGTCGGCGCGTTCCTGGAACGCCCGCACGTCGTCGGCCGAGGTGAACTTGAAGGCGCGCGTGTTGTAGGAGCGGGCCAGTTGGGCCCAGGCTCCGGCGAACCGCGGGTCGAGCGCGACGGCCTGCTCGAGCAACTCGACGGCTTCGTTCGTGCCGGCCAGTGTCTCACCGAGCGACTTCACCTTGGCGCGCACGTACAGATCGTAGGCCTGCGATCCGACACGCGATGCGTGCAGTTCAGGGCTGCGGCCGTCGGGCGTGATGCCGTGGCCGACGGGGGTGACTTCGGCAATGAAGCGGTACCCGTGTTTGGGCACGGTTTCGACGAAGCGGGGTTCGCGATCCGAATCGCCCAGGTGGTTTCGTATGACGTGAATCGCCTTGCCGACGTTGCTCTTCTCAACCACGGCGAGCGGCCAGACTGCCGCCAGCAGTTCGTCGTGCGTCACCAAAGTACCGCGATGGCGCAGCAGGTGCACGAGCGTGCGGAACGCCTTCTCGGGAAGTCCGCCGTCGCCGGCGCAGTGCGGACACGCGAGCCGGTGTTCGCCTACGTCGAGGCGAAAGCCGCCGAATTCGTAGATCTCCGGATTCGCTTTGGACATGGTTGCGGCGGGTGGGCGGAACAAGAACGGAAGAACAATAGCTGGAAAAGCGAAAGACGCAATGCCACGGCCGCCGCTAACATACTCGGTGTGCGCCTCCTCATGGCGACACCGAGGGGAAGAGCATGAAGAGAAAAGCGGAGGAACTGCTTCGCCGCCTGGTGCGCGTAATGGCAGCAGGAGTCTTGGCAAGCGGCGGCATTAGCGTGAACGCGGCGGATGCCGTCATCACGCCGGGCGCGATCGAGGGCGTCGGCTTGTATGGCACCCCGGCGATCGTAGTCCACCGCACGCTGACGACCAAGGCGCACGAAACCAGCGGCGGCTGGCACTACCACCCGGGCTTTGTCTACAACGTCGTCGTCGCAGGAACGATTGCGGTCCAGGATGGCTGCGACGCGGAACCGAAGCTCTACGGCGTCGGGCAGGCGTTCGAGACCTCCGAGGGCCGCGTGCACCGCGCCTTCGTCCCCAAGGAGCCCGGCAAGGAGACGGGCAAGGCCGACGCCGTCGAACAAAACATGTTCATCCTGCCGGCCACCAGCCGCAACGCCGAGGGCAAACCCATCCTCGGCAAGCCGGTCCCTGACACCATGGGCCACTGCGGACCGCCAAGCGTCGCCGGCGAATGCGGGAACGGCGGCTGGCAGAAATTCGACTTCCCGCAGAAGTTCGCTGGCGAGAGCGCCTGCACCGCCTACGTCGCCGGCCGCCCGAGGATCACGCTGCTCATGCCGGCGGATCCGCTGAAGTAGGGCACGCCGCTCAAGCCCTCGGGTGCTTCTTGGCCGCGACCTCAGAGGCCAAGAAGCAATGCTCCCGTTCGTGGCCGGACCATCGGCCGCGAAAAGGGCGCTTGAAATTCCTATCCGCGGGCAACGTCATTGTCCGGCAGCGCGTTGTCCAGCCCCTGCGCAGGGCGTATCGCATCTCGCCGCCACGCTTGAGCCACACATGGTGCTCTACGGTGCTGCGTCGGTCGAGCGTTGGCGAGGCCACTGCCCAATGTCGGCATTGGGGCGGTCCGTTCTCGGGTGCGAATGTCAGGAGTGGGTCGCAATCGGTCGTAGTTTAGTTGCCTGTTATCGGCCAGTGGCGGTAGTAGCAATCGCACGTCCATACCAGTCGTTCGGCGGCGGCGGTCAGGTCGGCAAGAGACCGCGTTCAAGTTGAAGCAGCTGTCCGCACATGAAGTGACCTTCGCGAAATCCGTGTCGAGCCGCTGCGCACCGCCGGGCTCAACAGTGACCGCATAACCACCGTTCACTACCGGCGTCAGCGCCGTCGCAGGAAGCGGCAGATCGCTGCATTGACCACTTCCGGGTGGGTGACCGGGCCCATGTGACCGAGACCTTCGAACTCCACGACCTCGACCTGCGGCAACACCCGCGTCAACAGCCTGCCCACGCCGAGCGAAGATGCAGGGGAGTTCTTCCCCATCATGTACAGCACGGGCACGTTCAGTTCGGAAAATGCCGCCAAGGGGGTGAGTTCGTTGAACAACGCGTGCGCCCAGCCGCGAACGTGAGCCACCGAAGCGGCCATCGGGCCCTTTCGCTGCTCGGGCGTCTGGTCCCAGGCGCCTTCACCCATCCAGAAATCGATGAAGCACTTTGCCGCGGCATCGGGGTTGTGGGCATCCAGCGCCGCGGCAGCACTTGCAACGGCATTGCGGATGCCGTCGGCATCGTTCGGCGGAGGGGCTTCGGCGTCGATCAAACCGAACAGGGTGGGCTCATACAAAACCAACGCGCGGACTCGATGCGGCTGGTTCACCGCCGCGATGAGCGCCACTGCTGCCCCGTAGGAATGCCCCACCAACGCGAACGGGTCGCTGGCGCGCGCCAACGCCGGCTCCAGCAGCGCGACCTCGTCCCGCAGGCAAACCGTCCGGCCTGTCGGCCAAGCGGGACTCTTGCCAGCGCCATACGAGTCGGCAGCTACGACATGAAAGCGCGGCGCCAGACTGTCCATGAGCGAGCGCCATTGACTCGAACTGCTTGCGTTGGCATGCAAGCACACCACGCCCGGGCCGGCGCCGACCTCGCGGATATACGGCTCAGGTACCTGCACGTCAGGGTCTCCCAGGCTGGTCATACGAAAGGCACCGGGACTAGCCATGTTGCGCGGGACAAACGGCTGACCATGATGCCGCCGCCACGTCAGCGCCGTGTGATCACGACCTCGAGATACTCGCTGGGCACAACCATCGTGGCGTCGCCGGAGCGATTGAACCGGTCGATCAACGCCCTAAGGTCGTTATTCAGAGCCGACTGGGCCGCCGGCTCGAGAGCCGCAAACGCCTTGAGCAAGGGTCCGTAGGTGCCCTTGAAGACCTCCATCCAATGTTCCCGTGACCGGTAGCGGAACACGAAGTTGCGCGGCGTCGCGGTGATCGCCAAAGCTTGGGGACCGAACAGTTCGTCCAGGCGCGCCCGGGTGCCCCACAACGCTGGCGACTTGACGCCGGACGGCGGTGGCAGGTGCTTGCCGATGGTCTTGAACAACTGGCCAATGAAGCCGTCAGGCGTCCAGTTGGCGAGACCGATTTTGCCGGCAGGCCGGCAGACCCGGGTCAGCTCGGCCGCCGCCTTGTCCTGGTCGGGAGTGAACATCACGCCGAACGTCGAGACCACAACGTCGAAAGTTGCGTCATGGAAGGGCAGAGCTTCCGCGTCGGCTTCGCGGAACTCGACGCTCAGCCGATCGGCCGCGGCACGCTCGCGGCCACGTTCCAGCAACGCCGGCACGTAGTCTGTCGCGATCACCTCGCACCAGCGGCGCGCCGCCGCCAATGACACGTTGCCATTTCCCGCGGCAACATCGAGTACCTTCTGTCCTGCGCGGATGTCGAGGGCCTCGCACAGGTCTTCGCCGACAATCTGCAGTGTCGTGCCGACGACCGCATAGTCGCCCGACGACCAGGCACCGCGCTGGCGGGCCTTCACGGCGGCGAAATCAACCGCTCCGGGTTGGACGCTTGCAGTCATGACTGAAGGGGATGTAGACATGATCGTTCTCCGTTCGGACGGGGGTTCATGCGCAGACTTCGGCTGCCCGACTATGGCGAAATCAACGCTGCGGCGCGCAAGGCGCGCCATCTGTTCAGTGCCTACTGTAGGTGTCGCCCGTGGGTGCGAGCGTGGTAGCCGGCGTGGGAACTCCCGTGGAATCTGTTGACGCGAGCCCTGCTGTGCAGGTGCCTGCCTTGCATCTGCGCATGCTCGGACCCATGGCGGTCGTCCGTGACGGTGTCGCGCTGAAGTTGCCGGCCTCGCGCAAGGTACGCGCCTTGATCGCCTATCTGGCGCTGTCCGCGCGCGCCCCGACCCGCGCGCATCTGTGCCAACTCTTCGGCGACATCCCGAGCGACCCGCGAGGCGAAATTCGGTGGTGTCTGAGCAAGGCCAGGGCCGTACTCGACGACGCCGGCCGTCGACGCATCACGACGTCCGGCGACACCGTCAGCGTCGATCTCAGCGACTGCTCCGCCGACGTGGTCGAAATCAACCGGACGATGAACCTCGGCATCGCCAAACTCGGACCCGAGCAGTTGCGCGTGCTGTCGGACCTGTTCGTGGGAGAGTTCCTGGAGGGGCTGGAGATGCACCGGTGCCCCGCGTTCAGCGCCTGGCTTCTGGCGCAGCGGCGACGCTTGCGCGCCTGTCGTGTCGCGGTTCTGGAGCAACTGGTCGGTGGTCACGAGGTACCGTCAGATGACCCCTTGGGGTATCTTGAACAGTGGCTGCAACTGGCGCCGTTCGACCGCCGTGTCCACGAGCGGATGCTTGAGGAGTTCGGGCAGCGAGGTCAAATTCGCGAGGGCGACGAGCACTTGGCGGCCACGGCCCGCGCGTTCGAATCCGATGGCCTGGACTGCCGACGCCTACGCGATGCGTGGCGAGACGCGAAGGCACGACATGCCGGTGGCCCGGTGGCCGAGGCACGGGCCGATGCGACCGCAATCTCGACCCTTCCGAACAGCCTGGAGCCCACTGCGGTCACCTCGCGCCGTGCGTCGATCGTCGTGATGCCCTTTGTCGAACAGGTTGCCGACAGTGCCGGCCGCGCAACGCTGGCCGGCGGGCTGGCCCACGACATCATCACGCGGCTGGCCAAGCTGCGCAGCCTGTTTGTCATTGCGCAGGGCACGGTCTTCGCTCTGCACGAGCGCAGCATCGGTGCGGAAGAGGCAGGCCGAACCTTGAACGTGGACTTCGTCGTGAGTGGGTACCTGCGCCGCCTAGGCCAGCGCATCGTGGTCAACGTCGAGCTTACCGAGACCCGGACCGCGCGCGTCGTGTGGGCGGAGGCATTCGACCACCTGTTGGACGACGCCTTCCTCATGCTCGACGAGATCGGCAACCGCATCGTCTCATCCATCGCCAGCGAGATCGAGTCGGTCGAGCGCGAGCGCGCCATCCTCAAGCAGCCGAACTCACTGGACGCCTGGGAAGCTCACCACCGCGGCCTGTGGCACATGTATCGGTTCAATCGTGCCGACAACGAGCGGGCCCGACACTACTTTGAGATGGCAGTGCGCCTGGACCGGACATTCTCGCGCGCCTACGCGGGCCTTTCATTCACCCACTTCCAGAATGCGTTCCAGGGTTGGACCGAACGCGAACGGGAAACCGAGCGGGCCTTCGAGACCGCGGGCCAGAGCCTGGCGGTTGACGACCGCGACCCAGCTGCGCATTGGTCCATGGGGCGGGCGCTGTGGCTGCGCGGCCGCCAGGACCAAGCGCTGGCGGAGCTGAATACGACCGTGAGCCTGAGCCCGAACTTTGCGCTCGGGCACTACACGTTGGCCTTTGTGCACAGCCAGTCGGGCGACCCGCAGGCAGCGATCGAGGCGTCGGATCACTCGCGTCTGCTCAGCCCCTTCGACCCACTGTTGTTCGGCATGCTGGCCACACGCGCAATGGCGCTGGTGCGCCTAGGCCGATTCGACGAAGCCGCTGAATGGGCCACCAAGGCCGCGGCCCGCCCCAACGCCCACGCCCACATTTTGGCAATCGCCGCCCACTGCCTGGCGCTGGCCGGCCGGCTTGAAGAGGCGCGGAGCTTCAACGCCCTGATCCACAAGACGCTGCCGCACTATTGCACCGACGACTTCCTGGCCGCCTTCCGATTTGCACCCGACGCCGTGACGCTGTTCAGGGTGGGCGGGGAGCGCGTTGGGCTCGAATGAGCCGGCAAGGGTTCACGGCAGTCCGGCGGGAAGTGAGGCAGCTCGGCGACAAGGTGATAGCTTCGACCCGCTTTGGGCACGATGCCGGGGCGGCTGGCACGACTCGACGGACGGACGTTTCGTCAATGCGGGATTGAACTGCGGGCCATGAATTGCAGAGTCGTCCACGATCCGTCGGTGGGTCACGTTGGCGATATCGATTGCCGCCTTCAGGCGTCCCAGCAGTACCGCCAGCTGCCTCACGCAATCCGGCGTTCGTCGTGAAGGTCTGCTTGCTTCGCGATCGAAGGACCGATAGGGGTCGTGAGCTCCAGTTCACTGTCAGTGGGAGCTGTCGCTGGCCGGTTCCCGCCGCCGGCTGGTGAACACTCATCGGTCCGACCGTTAATGAAGGACAGGTTCAGAGGTGCAGCGGACCGCTGTCCCGCAGGACGGTCAACGTCAGGTCTCGGCGGCAGCTGTCCTTCGGTGGCCGAATTTGAATGGCAGGACCCAGTCTGCTGCGGTAGTACGCCCGAGCGTCTCGATCGGCTGCTCTTGGCCGGTAGCTGTCTCTCGCTCGACGACAGCTTGCGACCCCTGCGGGAATTCAAGTTGAGACACTAAAACCGCTCGCCCGGCATCCTTACAATGCCGGCCATGGCCGATGTCGTAAATCCTCAGAAGCACGTGTCGACGCCGCGCGATCCCGACGACGCGCAGCGCGCGCTCGAGCGCGTCGAGTCGCTGTTGCGCCGCGCGCGGCGTGTCGAGGCGGTCACGCACAACCAGGACTACGGCGAACGCGCCGAGAAGCACAGGCTGGTCGAGGCGTTCACGCATCGCCAGCACGAAGTCGAGCTCGAACGCGAGCTCGATCGCCTCCATCCGGCCGACGTCGCCTACATCATCGAGGCGTTGTCGAACGAGGACCGGCTCGCGGTCTGGGAGCACATCAAGTCCGAAGAGAGCCAGGTCGATTCGGGCGACGTGCTGCTCGAATTGTCCGAAGGCGTGCGCGAGTCGCTGGTCGCGTCGATGACCACCGACGAACTCGTCGCGGCCGTCGAGGAACTCGACGCCGACGAACTCGCCGACCTCGCGCCCGACCTGCCGCCGCAGGTTTTCGATCTCCTGTCGAAGGAACTTTCGCCCGAAGAGCGCGAGCAGGTTCGCGCGGCCATGAGTTTCCCCGAGGATTCGGTCGGCGCACGCATGGACTTCGAGATGGTCACGATCCGCGACGACGTGACGCTCGAGGTCGTGCTGCGTTATCTGCGGCGCTTCGATGAGTTGCCCGATCAATCCGACCAGGTGTTCATCGTCGATCGCGACGACAAGCTGATCGGCTCGCTGCCACTGTCTCGATTGCTGATCAACGAGCCCGAGACCGAGGTCGTCAAGGTCATGCGCACCGATCTGTTGACCTTGCAGCCCGAGGACGACGCGGGCGACGCGGCGCAGGCGTTCGAGCGCTATGACCTGGTGTCGGCGCCGGTGGTCGATCAACTCGGACGCCTGATCGGCCGGCTCACCGTCAACGAGGTCGTCGACGTGATCCGCGAAGAGTCCGAAGAGGCGCAGCTTTCGGCTGCCGGCCTGCGCGAGGAAGAGGACATCTTCGCGCCGATCAAGGACTCGATCCGCAACCGCGCGCCGTGGCTCTTGCTCAATCTCGTGACCGCGTCGATCGCGGCCTTCGTCGCGTCGCGTTTCGAGGGGACGGTCGGCAAGATCGTGATGCTCGCGTTCCTGATGTCGATCATCGCGGGCATAGGTGGCAACTCGGGCAACCAGACCATGACCCTCATCATTCGCGCGCTCGCGCTCGGTCGCATAGGCGCGTCGAACGTGCGGCAGCTCGTGTACAAGGAGTTGGCAGTGTCGTTGCTGATCGGCCTGGGCGGCGGCGTAATCGCCGGAGGCTTCGCGTTTGCGATGTCGGGTCGGCTTGCGATCTGGCCGGTGATGGCCGCTGCGATGGTGGCGAACATGCTGGTGGGCGCGACGCTCGGGATGATCGTGCCGCTGACGCGCGCGCGCTTCGGCAAGGACCCCGCGATCGGGTCGTCGGTGCTGTTGACCTTCGCGACCGACACGCTGGGATTTTTTATCTTCCTCGGACTGGCGACGCTGGTGCTTCTTTAGGCCTGTTCACGGCGCGTGATGCATCTCGAGCTTGCACGGCATCGCGCTGTCGGCGGTCTCGATCTGCAGGGTCACGTGCCCGACCCGGTGGCGATGCTCGATGGTGTGCGCGACATCGACGAGAAACGCGTCGCCGGGATGGCCGCCCGGCATGACGAGGTGCGCGGTCAAGGCATTCTCCGACGTGCTCATCGCCCAGATGTGAAGATCGTGCACGGCCTGCACGCCATCGAGTCCGCAGAGGTAGGCGCGCACCGCATCGGGATCGACGTTGGCGGGCACCGCGGCGAGCGCGAGCCGCATCGAGTCGCGCAACAGGCTCCAGGTGCTGGCGAGGATCGCCAGCGCGATTACCATCCCGACGGCGGGATCGATCCACACAACCCCGGTGTAGTGAATCACGACGCCCGCAACGACCACGCCGGCCGACACGGCTGCATCGGCGAGCATGTGCAGATAGGCGCCGCGCGCATTCAGGTCTTGCTTGCGGCTCGAGAGAAACAGCAATGCGGTCGCGCCATTGATGACAATGCCCGCCGCAGCGACCGCGATCACGAGCATGTCGTCGACGTGTGCGGGCGTCTGAAAGCGCTCGACTGCCGCATACACGATCCCGCCGACGGCGATCAACAGCAGCATCGCGTTGAACAGCGCCGCGAGGATGGTGGAAGCGCCCAGGCCATAAGTGAAGCGCTGCGACGGCCGCCGCGTGGCGAGCGCCGTTGCGCCCCAGGCCAGCGCGAGGCCGATCACGTCGCCGAAGTTGTGCCCCGCGTCGGCGAGTAATGCCAGCGAGTCGGCCCGATAACCGAAGCCCGCCTCGACCAGCACGAACAGCAGATTGATCGCGACGCCGATCGCGAACATGTGCATCGTTGCCGTGCTTGCATCGAGCGGCAGCGCGTGCGAATGAGTGTGATCGTGACGGTGCGCGTGGTCGTGCGCGCGTTCATTCCTCATCTCAGTCCAGCGACTCGACCAGACGTGCGAGGCGCGGCGTGAACAAGTCCGGTCGCTCGAGGTTCGGCAGATGCGCGGTACCGGGTACTTCGAGCGATTGCGCCCCGGGGATTGCCGCCGCCGCGTGCTTCATCGTCCGCGTCACGTCGGGCACGTCGAGCGATCCCCAAACGACGAGGGTGGGCGCCTTCACGTTCGCGAGATTCGCATAGGCGGTGTCGGAGACGAAGCCCTTGTCCTCTTCCTCGGAGCCGGCGAACGACTTCGCGACCATGTCCATGAACAGCGCGCGCACGGCGCCGCCCACGCGGCCTTCGCGTTCGAGCGGCCCGTCGAGCCAGACGTGGGCCGTGATCTGCGCGAGCGTCTTGCTGTCCTTCGCCTTCTCGGCTTCCAGGTAGCGCGCGTACAGCGCGCGCATTTGCGGATTGGTCACCCACTCGGTCTCTTCTTCCGGCGTCCCTCCGATCGCGCCGCACACCAGCGCGAGCCCCGCGACGCGATCCGGATGCGCCAAGTACGTGTCGAGCGCGACGCGGCCGCCGTTCGAGCAGCCCACAAGCAGCGCGCGGCGGATCTTCAGCGCGTCCATCACCGCGATCGTGTCGTCGACGTTCGCAAACGTCTCGTGCACGAGCTTGGTCTCGCCGAAACCGCGACGATCGAAGGCTGCGATACGACGCGTCGGGCCGAGGGTTGCGATCTCGTGGTGCCACATGCGCGAGTCGCACACGCTTGCATGCAGGAACACGATCGGGGTCTTACCGCTGTCGGGCGTGGCGTAGGTTCGCAGTTGTGCGGAGCCGGAAGGGGTCGCCGATGTGGTGGTCGTATGGTCGAGCATGGCGGGAAGGTGGGAAGGCTTGCGTGCCATTCGTGCATGAGCGAGCGCCGGCAGCACGGGTTGCATCAAAGCGGCGGCGGCGAGGACAAGGCGACGTCGGGTGATGCTCGGTGCGTTCATTCGTCGGCGACGTCCACAGTGTAGTTGAGGGCAAGCCGACCGCCATCCGGATAGATGGTCTGCCCGGTCAGATACGACGCGTCGGCGCTTGCGAGAAATGCCGCGACCGCCGCGATTTCTTCCGGCTCTCCGAGGCGACGCAGCGGCGTGCGCGAAAGCACGCGATGTCGCGCGGCATCGTCGGAAAGAACGGCGTTCCTTGCGAGTTCGGTCGCGATCGTGCCGGGTCCGATCGCGTTGACGCGAATGCCATAAGGGGCGAGTGACAAGGCCATCACCTTGGTCAGTTGCGCGATGCCGCCCTTGCTGACCACGTAGGGCACCTGATTGGGAATCGCGAGGATGGCATTGACGCTCGACATGTTGATGATGCAGCCGGTCTCGTGCGCGTTGTCGTCACGCTGGTCGCTGTGCGCCTGTTTGCCTGCGCGTTCGCGACTCGCGCGTTGCGCGACCATGTGCTTCGCGACCGCCTGCCCCATCAGAAAGCACGACTTGAGATTGACCGCGAGCACGCGATCGAAGTCTTCTTCGGCGAGGTCGAGAAACTCGGCCGCGTGCGTGATGCCGGCGTTGTTGACCAGCACGTCGACGCGTCCCACCTCGGCTGCGAATGCGGCCACTGTCGCATCGACTTCGCGTTTGTTCGCGACATCGGTCGCGAAGAAGCGCGCGCCGATTTTCGCGGCTGCGCTCTCGCCTGCCTCGCGATTGCGATCGGCGATGGCGACCTTCGCGCCTTCAATCGCAAAGCGAGTCGCGCATGCGAGGCCGATGCCGTTCGCGCCGCCCGTGACCAGTACCGCTCGCCCGTTAAATCGCATATGCCCTCCGTCTGTCGAAGTGGGTGATTGTCCCAAAACCCGGGGGTCGCGCGTTCGAGCTGCGCTCGAACGAGGGGTTGACCGGGGGATTTTTTCGCAGCGCCGTCGTCCGTCTATCCGACCCGCTTATCGGCTACCGACCCAGCCCCGACCCCGCGCGTCGTGCGTAATCTTGGGCGCTCGTCAACGAGGCATCGCCTGAAGTATTCCCACTTCACGCCGACTTCGTGAGCGCTGGCCGTGGGGCCACGCGTACTTCTTCGAGGAGCAAGACATGGATCGCACCGACACAATCACGGAACGCACGGACTATATGGCACGGGACCGCTATGGCATGTACGCGGCGGACCATAAAGGGCCGGGCCCACGCCTGATGGGCGCCGACACGCTGATCGGCAACGACGTTTACAACACGGCCGATGAAGATCTCGGCGACATCAAGGAGATCATGCTCGACATGCACAGCGGCAAGGTCGCGTATGCCGTGCTGTCGTACGGCGGCTTTCTCGGTATGGGCACGAAGCTCTTCGCCGTGCCGTGGGAAGCGCTGAAGCTGGACACGGCCAATCATCGCTTCACCCTCGACGTGACCAAGGAACGCCTCAAGGAAGCGCCGGGCTTCGATCAGGATCACTGGCCCGATATGGCCGACAGTACCTGGGCGACCGAGGTGCATCGTTTTTACGGTACGACCTATCGGGGCGACACCGCAACGGACATGCGGGGCTGATGCAAAGGCGCGAGGGCCGCCGCGCGTAGTTGACGCGCATCGATTGGTGCGCGGCCCCTCGCGCTCATTCGGTCATTTCAGACCGAGGCTGTCCCACATCGCATCGACGCGAGATTTGACTGCCGCGTCCATTGCGATCGGCCGTCCCCATTCGCGCGTCGTCTCGCCCGGCCATTTATTGGTCGCGTCCAATCCCATCTTCGAGCCCAGACCCGAGACCGGCGACGCGAAGTCGAGATAGTCGATCGGCGTGTGATCGACCAGAGTAGTGTCGCGCGTGGGATCGACGCGCGTCGTGATCGCCCACACGACGGCCTTCCAGTCGCGCACGTCGACATCGTCATCGACGACGACGATGAACTTGGTGTACATGAACTGGCGCAGAAAACTCCAGATGCCGAACATCACGCGCTTGGCGTGGCCCGCATAACTCTTCTTGATGCTCACGACCGCCATGCGATAGCTGCAAGCTTCGGGCGGCAGATAGAAATCGATGATCTCGGGGAATTGCTTCTGCAGGATCGGCACGAACACTTCGTTCAATGCAACGCCGAGGACCGCGGGCTCATCGGGAGGCTTGCCGGTATAGGTCGAGTGGTAGATCGGATCGCTGCGCATCGTGACGCGATCGATCTGGAAGACCGGGAACCAGTCGCGCTCGTTGTAGTAGCCGGTGTGATCGCCGAACGGTCCTTCGAGGGCGTGAAGATAGCCATCGCGTTCCGAGAGTTCGATGCCGTGTTCGCTGCGGCCTGCGTAGCCCGCTGTGGCGACAGGGATGGAACCTTCGAGGACGATCTCGGCGCGCGCGGGCACATGAAGATCCGGGCCGATGCATCGCGCGACTTCGGTCGGGCCGCCGCGCAAGAGTCCCGCGAACTGATACTCGGAGAGCGAGTCCGGAACCGGCGTCACCGCACCCAGCATGGTTGCCGGATCGGCGCCCAGAGCGACGGCGATCGGAAACGACAGTCCCGCATTGGCGCGGCGGAAATCGCGAAAGTCGAGCGCGCCGCCGCGATGAGAGAGCCAACGCATGACGACCTGGTTTCTCGCGATCACCTGCTGTCGATAGATGCCGAGGTTCTGGCGCTTCTTCGGGTGGGTAACGTTCTGCGGACCGCGCGTGATGACCAGCCCCCACGTGATCAGCGGGCCGGCATCGTCGGGCCAGCAGGTCTGCACCGGCAGCCGCGAGAGATCGACCTCGTGGCCTTCGACGATGTGTTGTTGACACACGGGTCGCCGCACTTCGCGCGGCGCCATGTCGCGCAGCGCCTTGACCATCGTCAGCAGACGACCCGCGTCCTTGAAGCCGCGCGGCGGCTCGGGTTCCTTGAGACGCGCGAGCAGGAGGCCGACTTCCCGCAACGCGACGATCGAATCCTCGCCCGCGTCGCGCCCCATCGCCGCGGCGACTCTTTCAACCGTCCCGAAGAGGTTGGCGAGGACCGGCATTTCGCCTTGCGTTGGATGCTCGAAGAGGATGGCAGGACCGCCACGACGCAGAACGCGATCACAGATTTCGGTGATTTCGAGTCGTGGCGAGATGGGCGCAGCGATGCGGGTCAAGTGCCCGGTTCGTTCCAGTTGAGCAGCAAAATCCCGTAAGTCCTCGTATTTTTGCTTCATCGGTATTCAGCTGAGTTCCGCTGGCGGGGTTGTGTCGAGAGGTTCTGAGGCGATTTAACATTTCCCTGATTGACCATTGCGTGCGGGTTGATTAACTTGCGCGGTCCTCTTCGTTTGGGCCCCACCGGCCATCATCTTTCGCAACCACGCAGCATAGCCCCAAGCTTGTCGCTGCCGGTTTCAACATGCACGTCAATGGGTTCTACGGACGCCCACGTTTCGGTGTTGTTGACCGCGACGTTTTCAATTCGAGTGCTCGCATCGTCCGGCTATTGAATGTGCTTGTCCCTTCGGGATCCGGGTGAGTTTCTTCGCCCGCCATGCGCTGGATGCCGTGAGGTGTCGGGTCGCTTGCATCGAGATCGAGCTGTCCGTCGTCCTCGATGCATCAGCAACAGGAGCAACAATGAATCTGCATTTACTACCTGGCCAATGGCGTGAGGTCAGACGATCGTCGATGAAGCTGATGCACCACAGCCTCTCGGTCGTGGGACTGCTGGCTGTCGCGATCGGCGCGTTGCTGGTCACGTACCCCGAATATGTCCATCCGTTGGCGGCGCGCATGTCACTCTCCCGGCCTGACGCCGCGCGTGCGGAGGCATCGTTCAACGGTCTCGACCCATTCGCCGCGAAGAGTCCCTTTTCCGGACGCATTGCCGATCGGAGCGAAGAAGCCAGTCGCCTGCTCGGTCTGATGAACAGCGATTTGTCGCCGGCAGGTGACGATACGTCGGTGTCGATGCGCAAGGTGTGGGCCGACGCGAGCCCCGTATTGACGAAGGAAGAGCGCGAAGTCAGCCGCTACATCTCTCGTAAATATCGCGTCAACAACGACGCGATCTCGCTGGTGGTCGATGCGGCTTATGCGACCGGCAAGGATTTGCATATGGATCCGATCCTGCTGCTCGCGGTGACGGCGATCGAGTCAGGCTTCAACCCATTCGCCGAAAGCAGCGCCGGCGCGTCGGGTCTGATGCAATTGATGCCCAAGGTCCATCGCGACAAGCTCGCCGATTTCGGCGGCGCCAACATCGCTCTGAACCCTGTCGCCAATCTGCGCGTCGGTGCGGTGGTCTTGAAGGACTGCATCCGTCGCGGCGGGTCGATCGCCGACGGATTGCGTCTCTACGTCGGCGCCGGCAACGGCGACGACAACGGCTACGGCGCGCGTGTCTTGCAGGAGCGGGATCGGATTCTGCAAGCGGTACGAGGCATCGCGAGCGTCCGCATCGAGCCGCGCATCGAACCCATTCAGGCGGCGAGCAGCAAGCGCGGCGCGTCATCCCGCGCGACCGATCAGAAGGACAGCGAGGACAAGCCCGAGCGCGACAAGGTCGACGCATCTGCCGGGTTGGAAGACGCGCGCGTCGCTGCGATCTGACGCTGGTCACCGCGCTAGTGTCGTGAGTTGGAAATACGTGGCATTGGGGAGCGACCGCCTTCGTCATCGTCGTCCCGGCGCAGGCCGGAACCCAAGTTGATCGATTCGCGTCATCGACGGACTTGGGCCCCGGCATTCGCCGGGAAACATACTCTATTCAACGAAATTCCAATGATCGGTCCCCTCAGGCGCCGCTGCGCTTGTGTCCCGCGAGTAGTCGCGCCATACGCGCCACCGCCTCGCGCAGATTCTCCATCGATGTCGCATACGACAATCGCAGCCAGCGCTCCGGCTGGTAGTGTCCGAAGTCTTTTCCGGGCACGAGGGCGACTCCCGCTTCGTCGAGGATATGCAGGGCGAGGGCATTGCTGTCGGGCAGTTCACGCGTGAGAAAACGTCTGCAGTCCGCGTAGACATAGAACGCGCCGTCGGGCATGACCGGCACGTCGAAGCCGAGCGCGCGCAACGCGGGAACGATGTAGTCGCGACGCCGCTTGAACTCCTCCTTGCGCGCTTCGTAGATGGCGAGCGTCTCGGGCTCGAAGCACGCGAGCGCCGCGTATTGCGCGGGCGTCGATGCGCAGATGAAGAGATTCTGTGCGAGCTTCTCGAAGGTCGGCACCAGGCTCTCGGGCACGATCGCCCAGCCGAGCCGCCAGCCCGTCATGTGAAAGTATTTCGAGAAGCTGTTGACGACGATCACGTCGTCGCTGAACTCGAGCGCCGAGCGATGACGCGCTTCAACCGCCTCATCATCCACGCCCCCGTCCAGGCCCCCGTCCTCGTACGCCAGTTCGAGATAGATCTCGTCGACGATCGCAATGCCCTTCTTCGCAGCGACGGTCTCGAGGATGCGTCGCAGGTCGGCCGGTCCGATCGACGTGCCGGTGGGATTCGACGGCGATGCGATCAACACGCCGCGCGTGGCCGGCGTCCAATGCGCATCGACCATTTCGGACGTCAACTGGAAGCGATGTTCGGGTCCTGTCGGAATCAATTTCGCGACCCCGCCGAAGGCCGCAACGAAATGTCGATTGCACGGATAGCAAGGATCGGGCATCAGGATTTCCTGACCCGGATCGACCATCGCGGCCATCGTCAGCAACAACGCGCCCGATGCGCCTGCGGTGATGATGATGCGCGCCGGATCGATATCGACGCCGTGGCGCGCCTTCTGAAACTGTGCGATCGCGCGTCTCAGCGCGTAGATGCCGGTCGCGCCGGTGTAATGCGTGTCGCCCCGCTGCATGGCCGCGGCGAGCGCGTCGATCACGCTTTGCGGCGCCGTGAAGTCCGGCTCGCCGACACTCATGTGAATGATGCTTCGTCCCTGGAGTTCCAGCGCGTGCGCGCGCTTCATCAGCTCCATCACATGGAAGGGCTGGATGTTTTGGGTGCGCGCGGCGAGCGCCAGGGCGTGACTGCGGTCCATGTCGATCGATCCGGAAGTAGCGGTGGCGCGATGATAGTGCGAGCGTTGTTCTCTCTGTCGCACGGACGGATAATCGCCGCCTGTCGTTTGCAATCCGTCGCGTTCACGATCTCTTCCATCGAAAGCCATCATGACCGATTCCGTGCGTCCTTCTGCACCCGCGCCAGCCGAGCACGCGTCTGTGCCGGCTTCGCCTCCACCGCTCGACAAGCAGGCGGAGTTGCGCCGCGCCGCGCTCGAATATCATGAGTATCCGACTCCCGGAAAGATCGCGGTCACGCCCACCAAGTCGATGGTCAATCAGCGTGATCTCGCGCTCGCGTATTCGCCCGGCGTTGCGGCGGCATGCGAAGAAATCGTCATCGATCCGAACAATGCGTTTCGTTACACGGCGCGTGGCAATCTGGTGGGCGTGATCACCAATGGCACCGCGGTCCTGGGACTGGGCGCGATCGGGCCGCTCGCGGCCAAGCCGGTGATGGAAGGCAAGGGCGTGCTGTTCAAGAAATTCGCCGGCATCGACGTGTTCGACATCGAGATCAGCGAACGCGACCCCGCGAAGCTGATCGAAGTCATCGCCGCTCTCGAGCCCACCTTCGGCGGCATCAACCTCGAAGACATCAAGGCACCCGAGTGCTTCGAGATCGAACGCGCGTTGCGCACGCGCATGAAGATCCCGGTCTTCCACGACGATCAGCATGGCACCGCGATCATCGTCGGCGCCGCGATGACCAACGGCCTCGTCGTCGTCGGCAAGAAATTCGCCGATGTGAAGCTGGTCGTGTCGGGCGCCGGCGCCGCCGCGCTCGCGTGCGTCGATCTGTTGATCGATCTCGGCCTGCCGATCGCGAACATCTGGCTGACCGACCTCGCCGGCGTGGTCTACAAGGGGCGCGCCGAGTTGATGGACCCCGACAAGGAACGCTTCGCGCAGGAGACATCGGCACGCACGCTGGCCGAAGTGATCGTCGGCGCCGACGTGTTCCTCGGACTCTCCGCGGGCGGGGTGTTGCAGCAGGACATGGTCGCGACGATGGGCAAGAAACCGATCATCTTCGCGCTCGCAAACCCCACGCCCGAGATTCTCCCCGAGCTCGCGAAAGCGGTGCGGCCCGATGCGATCCTGGCGACCGGCCGCACCGACTATCCGAACCAGGTCAACAACGTCCTGTGCTTCCCGTTCATCTTTCGCGGCGCGCTCGACGTGGGCGCCACCACCATCACGCGCGAGATGGAGATCGCGACCGTGAACGCGATCGCTGAACTCGCGCGTCGCGAACAGAGCGACATCGTCGCGACCGCCTACGGCATCGAGGGCATGTCGTTCGGCCCCGAGTACCTGATCCCCAAGCCGTTCGATCCGCGCCTGATCGTCAAGATCGCGCCGGCGGTCGCGCAGGCTGCGATGGACTCGGGCGTCGCATTGCGACCGATCGCCGACATGGACGCGTATCGCGAACGTCTCATTCAATTCGTGTATCAGAGCGGCACGATGATGAAGCCGATCTTCGCGTCGGCGCGCATGGTGGCGCCCGAGAACAGGCGCATCGTGTTCGCCGAAGGCGAGGAGGAGCGCGTGCTGCGCGCGGTACAGGTGGTGGTCGACGAGAAGATCGCGACGCCGATCCTGATCGGACGCCCCGCCGTGATCGAGCAGCGCATCACCCGCTATGGGTTGCGTCTGAAGGCCGGTACCGACTTCATGGTGGTCAACACCGAGCACGACGAGCGTTATCGCGATTACTGGCAGACCTATCACGCGATGATGAAGCGTCGAGGCGTGACCGAGCAGATCGCGCGCCTCGAGATGCGCCGCAGGACCACGCTGATCGGCGCGATGCTGATCAAGAAGGGCGAGGCCGACGGCATGATCTGCGGCACGATCAGCACCGTTCATCGACACCTCGTGTATGTCGACGAAGTGCTCGGTCATGCGCCGGGCGCGAAAATGTATGCGGCCATGAACTGCCTGATCCTGCCGGGACGCCAGGTATTCCTGGTCGACACCCACATCAACAACGACCCGAGCGCCGAGGAACTCTGCGAGATCACTCTGATGGCGGCCGATGCGATGCGCAGCGTCGGCATCGCGCCCAAGGCGGCGCTGCTGTCGCACTCGAACTTCGGCTCGTCGAATGCGCCGTCGGCGCTCAAGATGCGCGAGGCATTGCGCCTGCTCGATGAAAGCATGCTCGAGCGCGCAGCCGGCGGACGCGCCGGCTTCGAAGTCGATGGCGAAATGCACGGTGACTGCGCGCTCGACGAACGTCTCCGTCGAGAAATCGTCGAAGACACGACCTTCTCGGGCGAGGCCAATCTGCTGGTGCTGCCCAACATCGACGCGGCCAACATCGCATACAACCTGTTGAAGACCGCGGCCGGTCACAACATCGCGATCGGCCCGTTGCTGCTCGGATGTTCCGCACCCGTCAACATCCTCACGCCGTCGGCGACGGTGCGGCGCATCGTCAACCTCACGGCGTTGACGGTGGTCGAGGCGAACGCGGCGCGGTGAGGTCCGGCGCGTGGCTGCGCGCGCCGCCGCGCATCAACAGGCGCGCGATCTGCCAGAGCGTCGCGGGCTTGAAGAGATGCGCGGGCTTCGCGCGACCGAAGAGCCCGTCGATCACCAGCCGCTGCAAGGCCGGCGCGTGAGCGCCTTGCGTGAGCAACGCCGGCATGCGCGCGGGCGACAGGGCAAGACGCTGGGCGGCGCGATAGAGCGCGAAGCGCCGGGTGAATCGTTTCGATAGGCGCGCTCGATAGTCTTCGGTGATGCGATGCGCGCGTGAGGCATCGATCGACGATTTGCTCGCCGGCCAGTGCGCGGCGATCGCGGCGGCCGCGAACTCGGCCGACTCGAGCGCGTAGTCGATGCCTTCTCCCGTGATCGGATTGACGAGCCCCGCCGCCTCGCCGATCACGAGTACCCGCCCGCGTCCGGCGAACTCGCGCTTGAAGTCGGTGCGCAAGGGGTAAGCGCGCATCGCTCCGCTCTGCGTAGCGTTCGCGAGCATGCGTATGAGCAGGGGATGCGTGGCGAGCAATTGTTCGAGCCGTTGCGCTTGCGGCATGGGACGCGGGGCGTTGCGTGCGTCGATGCCGCCCTGCGCGAACACGCCGCAGCCGATATTGGCCGACGTGGGCGATGTCGGGAAGATCCATCCGTATCCCGGCAGATCGACGCCGTCGAAGAACAGCACGACGCGGTCGCTCAAGCCTTCGACGTTGTCGAAGTACGCGCGCGCGGCGTGTTCGAGCGGCGGCTTCTTGTCGATCAGGCCGCAGGCGCGCAGCAACTGTGACTCGGCGCCGGTCGCGAGCACGACCATCGCGGCGTCGATGCGCAGGTCCGAATCGGTGAGCACGCGCGCGTGCGTGCCGCGGGTTTCGATGTCGATCACCTTGGTCGCATCGAACAGCGTCGGACCCGCGCTCAACGCATGCCGCAGCAGCAAGGTGTCGAGCGCGAAGCGCGGCAATACGATGAGCTCGCCGGGCTCGCCGGTGCGGCCGTCGCTTGCGCCTGCCTCGAAACGCATCGTGAATTCGACCGCCCTTCCATCGATGCCGGGTCCGCGAATATCGACACCGCGACACGCGAAGCCTTCGGCCATGACGAGGTCGAGCGCGCCGATGCGCTTCAACACGCGCGCCCCGCGCGGCGTGATGCCGTCGCCGCAGGTCTTGTCGCGCGGAAAGCGCGCGCGATCGAGCAGCGCGACCGACAGGCCCTGGCGCGCGAGCAAACAAGCGGCGGTCGACCCCGCGGGCCCGGCGCCGACGATGCAGATGTCGAAGGCGCGTGCAGGGGTCGCGGGAGATTGCGGATCGGACATGCTCGAATTCTATCGAGTCGAGAAACGGCAATGGCCGCGGAAAACCAGGGCTCAGTAGAATGTCGCGCCTTGGCGCTTGCCCGGCCGTTCCTCTGTTACACCAATCGATGACCTCCGCTCGCGCACGCGCGACCATCCTCGTCCTTCTTGCCGTCGCGACTCTCGCATCGGCCTGCTATTGGGTGCGTCTGGGCATCCCCGTCGACATGGCGGCCGCGCCTTCGGGCCGCATCGCGTGCGTGTCGTACGCGCCGTATCGCAAGGTCGGCGAGTCGCCGTTCACGCCCGGCTATCGCGTGTCGGCCGAACGCATCGAAGAAGATCTGACGGCGCTGTCGCGGCGCTTCGATTGCGTGCGGACTTACTCAGTCGGGCAAGGGCTCGATCAGGTTCCGGCCATCGCCCGGCGCCATGGCATGAAGGTGCTGCTCGGCGCGTGGCTGTCGCGCAATCCGGTGGAGAACGCCGAAGAACTCGCGCTCGCAATCGCGGTCGCCAATCGCGAGCGCGATGTGATTCGCGCGATCGTGGTCGGCAACGAAGTACTGCTGCGCGGCGAGCTGCCGCAGCGAACCATCGCCGAACATCTGCGCGCGGTCCGCGCCGCGACCGGCTTGCCCGTGACCTATGCCGACGTATGGGAGTTCTGGCTGAAGTATCGGGAGGTCGCGCCGGCGGTCGACTTCATCACGATTCACATCCTGCCGTACTGGGAGGACGAGCCGGTCGCGATCGATGGGGCGATCGCGCATGTGGACGCGATCTACAGGAAGATGCAGGCCGCGTTTCCGGGCCGCGAGTTTCTGATCGGCGAAACCGGTTGGCCGAGCGAGGGTCGCGAGCGCCGGCAAGCGCGGCCGAGCCGCGTCAACGAAGCACGCTTCTTTCGCGAGTTCATGCTCTTCGTCGAGAAGGCGAAGCTGCCGTACAACGTGATCGAGGCGTTCGATCAACCCTGGAAGAAGAAGCTCGAAGGAACCGTCGGCGGCTACTGGGGACTCTACGACGGCGAACTGCGCGACAAGTTTCCGTTGCGCGGTCCGGTCGTTGAAGAGGCGCGCTGGTGGGTCGGCCTCGTGGTCGGCTTTGCTTTCGCGGCGGGCTTCGCGCTCTTCGGTGCGTTCTTCGGCGCATCCCTCGGCGGGTTCGTCCACGCACGGCGCGCGCGCTTCGTGTCGAGCGCAAGCGCGGTGCGCGCGCTCGCGGGCTTCTTCATCGGTGCGATCGCCGCGGCCCAAGTGCGCCATTTCTTGTTCGCCAATCGCGATCTCTTCGAATGGGCGCTGACGATCTTCATCACGATGATCGCAGTCGTCACGGCGACTTTCATCATCGAGCAGGTCGCACGATGGATGGCGCGCGACATCGGCGACGACGCGCTCGCGTGCGCATCGATGGCCGACGCTTTCGCAATGCGTGGCGCGCGAGGTGAATTTGGGGGCGCGCTGCAAGGCTTCTGGCTGATCGCCGCGACCATCGTCAACCTGTTGCTGGTGTTCGATGCCCGCTACCGCGACTTTCCTTCCCTGCTGTTTGCGCCGGTGATCGTCGCGTACGCGATGCTTGCGCTCGCGCGATCAGCGACTTCGCCACGCATGCCACTGATGGGTTCGCTCGAGATCGAAGAGAAGCTCCTGTCGCTCGGCCTCGTCGTCGGCGCGGCCGTCATCGTCGCGATGGAATTGCCGATCAATGCCAGCGCGGATCTGTGGGCGCTGCTGTGCGTGATGTTCGCGGCATCGACTGCGTTCTCGCCAGCACCAACGCGCCGACCGTGATCGCGACCGCACCCGGCTCGTAGTTGTACCAGACGATCGCAACCAGGCCGACCGCGAGCGTCGCGAATGCCAGCCACGCGCGACGAACCCACAGCGCCGCGACCGACAGGATGATGGCCGCGTACAACAGACCGCCCCATGCGTAGCTCATGATGATCGCCGCACGAACGCCGCACCACCAGGGGCCGGGCGTGACGAGAGTCAGAGCCGCAGAGTCACAGCGATGCGCGATCTCGGGCGGCTGGATCAGGCACTGGCGCGCGAGAATGGCGAGCGCGCACACGATCGCAGCGGCAAGCCACGGGACCCAGCGTCGCTTCGTTTGCATCGCACGAGTATCGCATCGACGACGTCGCGTCGCTGCCAGTTCGGCCGCTCGCGCAGTTGCTCACCACGGCCTGGGTCGATACGATGCGCAATTCTTCAAAGTTTGCGCAGGCCGTGTCGATTTTTCATTCCTTCGAGTTGCTTCGTGCGCTCTGGCTTCGCGTCGCGCGCCGGACGTGTCTGGCGATCGTCATGGGTACTTGCGCGTTCGTGCCGCTCGCGCACAACGCCGATGCGCGCGGTCCTGAGCGGGGATTCGACGCCAGCCAACTTGCGTCGATTCGCATATCGCAATTACCGCCGCAAGGACGCGAGGCGCTTGCGGCCATTCATGCAGGCGGGCCGTTCGCATCGCGTCGCGACGGTATCGTGTTCGGCAATCGCGAACGCATCCTGCCGCAGCGGCCGCGTGGCTATTACGCGGAGTACACGGTGCCGACGCCGGGCGAGCGCACACGCGGCGCGCGCCGCATCATCGCGGGACGAGGCGACACCGGCGACTTCCGCAACTCGGGCGAGTATTACTACACCGACGACCACTACCAAAGTTTCCGGCGCATCTTGCAATGAACGTCGTCCATCCCTTCCATCGCATCAAGCCGCAAAGCGTGCAGGCGGTGAAGAATTTCACGGCCGAGCAACTCGGCGACGCGGCCGCGTCGCTCGGCGACCGCTTCGTGCATGTGCAATTCGCCGCGCGCGAATCGGTGTCGGGCGGCCGCTCGGCATTGAAGACCGAGGTGCTGCAGACCATCGGTCGCGCGCTCGATTTTCCCGGACACTACGGCGCGAATCTCGATGCGCTGTACGACGCGCTGCTCGACATGGGCGACCGTATTGGCAACGACAAGGGCAAACCTTCCGGTGGTTTCGTCATCCTGCTCGATCGCATTCCGACGGGCCCCGGATTCGACGCTGACGCGCGCGAGTCGCTGCTGGAAACATTTCGCGACGCGGCCGATTCGCTCGCTGAAGGCGATCACGCGTTTCGGGTGTTCTACTCGTTCGCGTGATCGATGATCCTACGAGGTTTTGTGTCCGAAGAGCTGACCGAGCACATCGACCGCACCCGCGAGGCCGCCTTCATGTATGCCGTTCACGGGCAGTTGCCCTTGGGGCGTGAGCTTGTCGATCATCTGCGGCAGCAGGCTCGAAAGATGCGATGCGGCGTCGTCTTCGCTCAAGCCCGCGTGCTCGGCCAGCGTACGCAGGGGCCCGTCACCGAGCGCTGACTTGATCTGATCGGCCGAGACGGGAAGATTGGCGCCGGCGCCGACCCACGAAGCCGCCGCATCGCCCAGACCGGCGCTCTGGAATCGCTGCAGCAAGCCGCCGAGTCCACCGAGCCCGCCCGAACCTCCGAGGCCACCCGGCTCATTGCCATGCACCAGCATCCCCAGTACCGCCTGCACGAGCGCGGCTTTCGGACTGCCGCCTCCTTGCAGATTTCCAAATTGACCGGCCAGCCCGCCGATGGTGTCGAGTAGTCCCATGTCGTTCCCCCTGGTGTCGCTCCGTTGAAGTCCGGAGTTGAAGTCGCGCGTTGGAGTTGCGCGTTGAACTTGCGCCGCGATTATCGTCGCATCGCCGTGCCTCCATCGCCCTCACTCAACATGCCAGCGAGCCGTCAGCATCGCGATCGCAACCGGCGCCGCGGTCTCGGTTCGCAGGATGCGCGGACCCAGAGACAGCGCGCGAAAGCCCGCCGCATCGGCCGCCTGCAATTCATCGTCGGACAGGCCGCCTTCCGGACCGGTCAACAACACGATGCGTCGTCCTTCGAGCGGCGCACGAAAGCTCGCAAGCGATGCGCCGCCGGACACGAGCACGAGACGCAGTGTGGCCTCGGGGAGCGTCGCGAGCCAATCGATCAAAGGCATCACCGACTCGACCTTCGCGATGCGATTGCGGCCGCATTGTTCGGAGGCCGCGATCGCGAGCGCCTGCCAATGCCGGCCGCGCGAAGACGCGCGATCGGTGGACAGGCGCGTCACGCTGCGTGACATCGCGAGCGGTGCGATCGCGGTCGCGCCGAGCTCGACCGCCTTCTCGATGGTCCAGTCCATGCGATCGCCTGACGACAATCCCTGCGCGACCGTGATCGGCCACGGCAACTCGGCTTCGCGCGGATCGAAGCGCACCACCTGCACTTGGGCTTCGGGTTCGCGCGCCTCGATCAGTTGCGCCGCATATTCGCCGCCGCGGCCGTTGAAGAGCGTGAGCATCTCGCCTTGACGAAGGCGCAGCGCGCGCAATGCATGACGCGTGGCCTCGTGCGACAGCACGCAAGGTTCGCCGACGGTCAGCGGGGTATCGACATAGAAGCGGGGAAGGGTCATGGGTCTGGTACTGGAGCAAGGACGGCATTGTCGCGCGCACGCGAGAACTTGGACCCCGGCCTTCGCCGGGGCGACGGCGCCAGCTGTCGCACGAACATCGCTGCCGTCTTCCCGGCGAAGGCGGGGACCCAAGCTTTTGCGTGACCTCGCATCTTCCTCGGTCTGATAAAATCGCGCGCTTCGCGGACCTCACGCGGGCTCGCACGATTCGAATCGCGAAGTCGCATCAACCGCGCGACGCCGTATCGTCGGCCGCGGTCTTCCCAATTCTCCCACCCTCGGCGTTTTCACGCGAACCTGTCCATGGATGTGAAGCTCGTGACCCCCAGCGTTTCAACGATGACGATGGCCAATGCGATTCGCGCGCTGGCGATGGACGCGGTGCAGAAGGCCGACTCCGGACACCCCGGCATGCCGATGGGCATGGCCGAGATCGCGGTGGCGTTGTGGAAGCATCACCTCAAGCACAACCC
>JBBRQU010000016.1:0-81356 GCA_038225855.1 Burkholderiales bacterium
ATGGAAATCATGGCGCCGCCCGGCATGGAAGAAATGACCGAGCAGATTCGCGGCATGTTCCAGAACATGTCGTCGGGCAATCGCAAGAAGACCCGCAAGCTCAAGGTGCGCGAGGCGAAAAAACTGCTGGCCGACGAAGAGGCGGCCAAGCTCGTCAACGAAGAAGAGTTGAAGCTGCAGGCGGTCGCCAACGTCGAGCAGAACGGCATCGTATTTCTCGACGAGATCGACAAGATCGCGTCGCGCCAGGAGTACGGCGGCGCGGATGTGTCGCGCCAAGGCGTGCAGCGCGACCTGTTGCCGCTGGTCGAAGGCACGACCGTCTCGACCAAGTACGGCATGATCAAGACCGATCACATCCTGTTCATCGCCTCGGGCGCATTCCATCTCGCCAAGCCGAGCGATCTGATCCCCGAATTGCAGGGTCGCTTTCCGATTCGCGTCGAGCTCGACTCGCTGTCGGTCGATGACTTCCAGCGCATCCTCACGCAGACCGATGCCGCGTTGACCAAGCAATACCTGGCGTTGCTCGCGACCGAGAACGTGACGCTGGACTTCACCGACGATGGCATCAAACGGCTTGCCGAGATCGCCTTCTCGGTCAACGAGAAGACCGAGAACATCGGCGCGCGCCGGCTCTACACGGTGATGGAGAGGCTGCTCGAAGAGTTGTCGTTCGAGGCCACCACGCTCACGCATCAGACGGTGAAGATCGATGCCGCCTACGTGGACTCGCGGCTGGCGGAGTTGGCCGAGAGCGAGGATTTGGCGCGCTACGTGTTGTAAGAGACCCGTCGTCCCCGGAGTCCGCAAGTCGCCGGAGATATTCGAGACCGGCGATCGCGCGGCTGCCGTACCACGACAGCATCTCGCCATCGACGAGTCGCACACCGGCTGTTCGACCGCGCATGGAGCAAGCAGCGGCAACTTCGGCCGCATGATTTTCGGTGAAGCGATAAGGCTCCGAAGACAGCAGCACGAGCTCGGCATTTCGCGCGGCACGGGCGAGATCGATCGCGGGATAGCGCACTGACCCGCCCGTGATCGAGTCGCTCACATCGACCTGCTTCCAATCGATCAGCGCAAGCATCGCCGCGATGTAGGTATCGCGCGCGATCGTCATCCACGGATCCTTCCAGATCAGATAGAGAACGCGGCGTTCATCCCGCGATGCCGCGGCGCGCCGCGCTTCGAGCGCAGACCATGCGGCTTCGAAGCGCGCACACAGCGCCTGGGCTTCACGCTCGCACGCGAACACGTGGCCGAACAATCGATAGAGGTCAAGATTGTCGCGCGGCGTTTTCGGATGCGTGACGATCACGTGCGGCACGAAGAGCGCAAGCGCATCGACCGTGGGCTTCTCGTTCTCGTCGACGTTGACGATCAGATGCGTGGGCGCGAGCTTGCTGATTTTCTCGACGTTGACGGACTTGGTGCCGCCCACCTTCGGGATGTTTTTCACGGCATCGGCCGGATGGATGCAGAAGCCCGTACGCCCGACGATTGCAGAGGCGAGTCCGAGGTCGCACAGCAGCTCGGTGATCGACGGAACCAGCGAGACGATGCGTACGCTCGAGCGATCGGCACATCGCTCGTGAGCCGCGCCGATGGAGTCGGTCCGCGTCATCAGGGATAGGGCGTTCGCGGTTTGCGTCTCGCGCGCGCGGAGACTCTGTCGAACAGCGCATTGGGCAACACGCGCATGACGCGCGCGATCCACGCCATCTGCCACGGGATCACGATGAAGCCGGCGCCGCCGGCGATGGCTTCGACCGCACGCTCGGCGAAGCGATCGACCGGCATCAGGAACGGCATGCGATAGGGATTGCCCGCGGTCATCGGCGTGGCAATGTAACCCGGCGCGATCGTGACGACGCGAATCGGAGAGTCGCGCAACTCGACGCGCAGACTTTCTGCATAGTTGATCACCGCTGCTTTCGACGCGCTGTACGCCCCGGCGCCTGCCAGGCCGCGCACGCCCGCGACGCTCGCGATCGCGACCAGACGACGGCCGCCCTCGAGCACAGGCGCTTGTCTCATCGCCGCGATGAACGGCGCGAACGTCGCGACGGTCGCGATCACATTGGTCTCGATGATGCGGCGAAAAACGGCGAGGTCGCGCGGGTGGTCCGCATCGGTGCCGTGGGAAATGCCCGCGTTCGCGATCACGATGTCGGGCACGCCGCACGCGGCCAGGTAGTCGGCAGCCGCGACCGCAAGCGCATCGGCATCGGTGACATCGACCGAATAAATCCGATGCGCGTCCGCGTTAGGCAGAGAGCGGCGCAGGGACTCGAGCGCCTCGGCGCGTCGCGCGACCAGCGCGCATGCGGCGCCGCGCGCGGCATAGGCCTTTGCCAGCGCAGCGCCGATGCCGCTCGACGCGCCGGTGATGAAGACCTTCATGCGCTGCGCGACGGGTGGACCGGAGGCGGACGACTATTTCGCGCGCATTATTTTTCGCGCATCACTTCTCGTTGAGAGCACGCGCGAGAACCACGTCGGCGTTGCCTATCGTGCGCGCCTGAACGTTGACCAGATACTTGCCCGCGATGCCCAGTTCAGGGACCGCATCGACACCGTAAGCCGCAGCGATCTGGTTGGCGCGATTGACTTTCGACTGCACCGAAAACGAGTTCAGCGTGTCGATGAATTGCTTCTTGTCGATGCCGTTCTTCGCGACCCAGTCGGCCAGCGCGCCGACATCGGCCACGGGCGACAGCGAATGCTCTTCGTGGATCGCATGGAAGATCTTGCGACGCAGCTCCTTTTCCTTGCCGAGCGCGTCGAGCGCGTAATAGAGCTTTTGCAGATTCACCATCGAGGCCTGAAACGCGATCGGCACAAAGACCATCGAGACCTTGCCCTCGTTGCGCTTGCTCCAATCGGACATGGTGGGCTCGAACTCATTGCAGTGCGGGCACCAGTAGCCGAAGAACTCGATGACTTCGACCTTGCCTGCGGGTGCTTGAGTGGGCTGCACCGGCTTGACGACGCGATAGTCGATGCCTTCGCGCGGTGCGCCTTGCGCGAACGCCGCGGTCGCGGCAAGCGATGCCAACGATAGTGCGGCCATGCTCAGCGAAACAGTGAACAGGCGACGGCCTGGAAAAGACGATGCGCTCATGCTTGTGGTCCGGTGGGAGTGAGAGTCTGCGACACGCGAATTCGTCACGCGTTCATCGCAAGGTATGCCAACGCTCAACGCGCGACGCACGCGATGAGACGACACGCAGCGACAACGTCTGCGACAACACCGTCACTTGCCTGGCGGCACCAGCGTGGCTTCAACGCCGTTTTCGATCAGCCGCTGACGCGCGCGGTTGAGGTCCTCGATGCGTGAGTAAGGCCCGAGGCGCACGCGAAAAAACTTCGCCCCGTCGCGCTCGCCGGGCGCCACGCGCGAATCGAAGCCGAGCAACGCGAGCTTGCCGCGCATGCTTTCGGCGTCGTCGGCATTGCTGAACGCGCCGGCCTGCAGCATCGTGATGCGCGTGTCCGGTGTCGAACGATCGACCACCGGCGGCTTGCTGCCGTCGGCGCCGGGCGCGACGTTGGGCGGCGGCGGAGCGATGACCGTGGCGATCGAAGGAGCGACGGCCGGCGCCGCATCTTTCGAATACAGACCCTTGTTCGGATCGGGCAGCTTGCCGCCCTCGGGCTCGCCGGACGTAAGCACTCGCGGAGCCTTGTTGATGAAGGGGACGGTTGCCTTGGTCACGAACAGCGCGACGCCGGCTGCGATCGCGAGGCCGACGACCAATCCGATCACGACACCCATCACCGTATTACCTCGCTCGCGCCGGATCAGGTGGGGTTCGATGCGACGGGTCATTCGTCGGGTCATGCGGCAAGCTCCTCGGGATCGGCGGGTGTGCGGGTGTGCAGGTGGCCGACCATCCATGATCTACATCTTCTGCGGCGCCGAGACGCCGACCAGCGCGAGCCCGTTGGCCAGCACCTGGCGCGTGGCCGCAAGCAGCGCGGCGCGAGCATTGCGCACCGCCACGTCGTCGACCAGAACGCGCTCGGCATTGTAATAGCTGTGCAGGTCGGCGGCGCAGTCCTTCAGGTAGAACGCGAGCTGATGCGGCGCTAACTCTTCGGCGGCGGTGGCGAGCACCTCGGGATATTCGGCGAGCCTCTGCATCAGCGCGACTTCACTGGTGGCAACCAGTGGCGACAGGTCCACTTCGCGCAGCGTACCGAGCTTCGTTTCCCAATCGAATCCGCCCCATTGGGCGAGCACCGAGCAGATGCGCGCATGCGCGTACTGCACGTAATAGACGGGGTTCTCGTCGGACTGCGCGAGCGCCAGATCGACATCGAAGGTGAACTCGGTGTCGGCCTTCCTCGCGATGAAAAAGAAACGAACCGCGTCGCGGCCGCGCACGTTGGGGCGGTCCTCGCCGCCGCTCATCTGGATCAGATCGCGCAGCGTCACGTAGCTTCCCGCGCGCTTGCTGATCTTCATCTCTTCGCCGCCCTTCATCACCCGAACCATCTTGTGAAGGATGTAGTCGGGATAGATCGCCGGCAGCCCGAGATGCTCGTGGTCCGAGATCGCGCGCAGACCCGCCCGTACGCGCGCGACCGTGCCGTGATGATCGCTGCCCTGCACGTTGATGGCCTTGTGAAAGCCGCGCTCCCACTTGGCGAGGTGATACGCGACATCGGGCACGAAGTAGGTGAAGGTGCCGTCGGACTTCTTCATCACGCGGTCCTTGTCGTCGCCCAGATCGGGATAGGCGGTCGTGGCCAGCCACAACGCGCCGTCGGACTCGTAGGTTTTGCCGGCGTCGATCAAGGCGCTGACCGTCCTGTCGACGCGCCCCTCGCTGTAGAGCGACGACTCGAGATAATAGTTGTCGAACGCGACCCCGAAAGCCTTGAGGTCGAGATCCTGTTCGCGGCGCAGCGTCGCAACCGCGAAGCGACGGATGTCGTCGAGGTCTTCGATGTCGCCCGACGCCGCAAGCTCCGTGCTGTCGGACGCGATCGTCTTCCTGGCGAGAAAGTCGGCTGCGATCTCGGCGATGTAGGCGCCGTTGTATGCGGCTGCCGGCCATTGCTCATCGCCGGGCGCGAACCCGTGCGCGCGCGCCTGAACCGAGAGCGCGAGCGTCGCGATCTGCACGCCCGCGTCGTTGTAGTAGTACTCGCGCGTGACCGCATGGCCCTGCGATTCGAGCAGCGCCGCGATCACGTCGCCCAGAGCGCCCTGACGGCCGTGGCCCACATGCAGCGGCCCGGTCGGATTGGCCGAGACGAATTCGACGATCACTTTCCCGTCATCGCCGCGTGGCGTCTTGCGCCTTCCGAAACCATCGCGCTCCACCAGGATCGTTGCGATTGCGGCTTGCCTTGCCTTCGAAGACAGAAAGAGATTGATGAAGCCCGGTCCCGCGATCTCGGCGCGCTCGACGATGCCTTCGGGTTCGGCGAGCAGCGCGGCGATGATCTTCTGCGCAATCGCGCGCGGATTCTGCTTCAACGACCTGGCGATCTGCATCGCGACGTTGCACGACAGGTCGCCGTGCGCCGCGTGCTTGGGACGCTCGAGCGTGACGACCGGCGCAAGGTCGGCGCCTTCGATGAGAGGAGCCAGCGCGGCGGTGATGCGATCGACGATCGCGCGCTTCTGGGCGACGAGCATGAGCTGGTTGATGCGAAGGAGGAGTCGGGGACTGCAATCGGTCGAACCGATTGACGCGAACGGGAACCGGGGCGCGCGTGGCCTGACGGCGAGGCCCCGAATTATAGCGATGACGCGCGACGACGATGCGCGATGACGCCGACGATGACGCGCGACGGTCCCGCCTACTTGCGCCGCGCGCGCGGATGCGCGGCGTCGTACACCTCGGCCAGGCGTTTGAAGTCGAGGCTCGTATAGACCTGGGTCGCGGCGATACTCGCGTGGCCGAGCAACTCCTGCACCGCACGCAGATCGCCGCTCGCCTGCAGCATGTGCGACGCGAACGAATGCCTGAGCACGTGCGGATGGACATGCGCCGGCATGCCGGCGCGCTGTGCGTGCGCCTTCAGACGGCTTTGTATGGTGCGGCCCGAAAGACGCGCACCGCGCGCCGAAAGAAACAAGGGATGCGCCTCGGCCCTGACGAAGGCCTCGCGTTCTGCAAGCCAGGTTGCGATCGCGGCGCGCGCCTTCTTGCCGACCGGCACCGTGCGCCGCTTGTTGCCCTTGCCGGTCACGGTCACTTCGCCGACGACGAGGTCGATCCAGCCGGACGATGCATAGCCGCGTTCCTTCGCATACGCGATATCGAGTCCGACGAGTTCCGATAAACGCAGGCCCGACGAATAGAAGAGTTCGTAGATCGCCGCGTCGCGTCGCGCGAAGAGATCGGCCTCACCCTTGTGGCTTGCGTGCGGCGCGTCGAGCAGGCGCATCGTCAGATCTTCGGAGAGCGCCTTCGGAAGGCGCTTGCCGAGCCGGGGCGCGTGCACGTCGGCAACCGGGTTGTCGGTCGCGTCCTCGTATTGCGCGAGCCACGTGAAATAGCCGCGCCACGCGGACAATGCGCGCGCGATCGACCGCGGTGCGAGGCCGCGCGCATGCAGCTTCGCGGCATGACGACGGATCTGCGCGGAACGCAGCGCCTCGATCGCAAGCGGCTCTGCTTCGTTCGCAGCGAGCCTGTGCAGCGTCTCGAGCTCGCGGCGATACGCGCTGACCGTGTGGTCCGAAAGCTGGCGTTGCTCGGTGAGGCTCGCAAGATAGCGCTCGGCCGACGCCGATAGCGGCGTCGCAGGTACGGCCGCTGCTTCGCGCGCCGACGGTTCGGCGCGCGGGAAAGTCGCTGCTGGCGTTCGCTTCAACGCAGCAGCCGCGTCAATGCGGCGCTCGAAGTCTCGCCGATGCGCGCGAGGAAATCGGTGCCCATGCCTTCATGAAAACGCCGCGGATCGGCCGAGCCGAGCGCGAGGACGCCGAAGGCGGTGGGCGCCGCGCCGCGTCGCAGGGGAATCAATGCGACCGATCGCACATCCGAAGCGTGCGGCGCTTGGCTGGATTTCGTTCCATCCGCGGATTCTTGGTCGAGCGCAGCGTCGTGATTGTGGAACAACGGCAGCGCGTGGGCCGCGTCCAGCAGCGGCATGCCGCAATAGGGCGACGCGAGCGTGCCGACATATTCGATCAGCTCGACAGACGCGTCGCGAGCGCGCGCGACATCGGCGAACTCGTCGGCCGCATCCCACAACGACAGCGCGACCTGCGGCACCGAAAAGATTTCTTCGAGCGAACCCGTCAAGGTCTCGGGCAACAGGCGCACCGCGCGTTGCAGCAGCAACATGCGCGTCCAGCGTGCGAGCCGTTCCGCGATGGCATCGTTCTCCTGGCCGAAGCGAAGCAGCTCGGCGACCTTGAGTTCGAGCCCGCGATTCTTTTCGCGCAAGGTCATCATCTGGCGCTCGGCCAGCGGGATCGCGCGGCCGCCATGCGGATGCGGCACGGTCAGGGTCGCGAACAACGTGGCGTGCTCGTCGAAAAATTCGGGATGCTGTTGCAGATAATCGGCAACGTCCTGTGCATTCATGGGCGAGTGGAGTCGGTTGAGGGGACAGTTGGAGCTAGTGAACGACAGCTTGCGCGAAGCCCGCGGGCAACTGCTCGACAGCGGGCACAGTGACCTCGCCTTCGAAGACCGTCACCGCGGGCCCCGACATCATCACGGGCGTGTCGTTGCCGTCCCATGCGATGACCAGGTCGCCGCCGCGCGCATGCACGGTGGCCGGCGACGCGACGAGGCCGCGCCGGATGCCCGAGACCACCGCCGCGCATGCGCCCGTGCCGCACGCCAGTGTTTCGCCCGCACCGCGCTCATAGACGCGCAGGCGAATCGTGTGGTCATCGACGATCTGCATGAAGCCCGCGTTGACGCGCTTCTGAAATCGCTGGTGCGCTTCGACGCGCGGACCGAGCGTCGCAACCGGCGCCTGGTCGACGTCGTCGACGATCGTGACCGCATGCGGATTGCCCATCGACACGACGCCGATGGCCAGCGTGGTCGCGTTGTCGAGCGGCAGAGGCCAGATCGATTCGATGCCTTCGGTTCTTGCGACGAGGCCAGTGGCGTCGAAAGGAATCGCCGCGAGATCGAAGCGCGGCCGCCCCATGTCCACCGTGACCGAGCCGTCGGCTTCAAGGGTAGGCGTGATCAAGCCCGACAGCGTCTCGACGGCAATCGCGTCGCGATCGGACAAACCCTTTTCGCGCACGAAGAGCGCGAACGCGCGCGCGCCGTTGCCGCAATGCTCGACCTCGCCGCCATCGGCGTTGAAGATGCGATACGAGAAGTCGGCGCGTTCGGCGTCGACCGGCGGCCCGACGATCAGGATCTGATCGGCGCCGATGCCCAAACGCCGATCGGCGAGCCAGCGCCATTGCGCACGCTCGAGCGCGATCTCCGCGCGCGTCGCATCGAGCACGATGAAGTCGTTGCCCGCGCCCTGCATCTTGGTGAATTTCAAACGCATGCCGAATTATCGTCGATGGCTCGGCGATCGCTGCGCAAGCGATGCGCGATAGGCGGGCAAACGTTGTTCGGCGCGCATCGGTCAACGCAAAGTCAGCGATAGAACTTGGCGTCGCCCGGCGGCCTCGTCTTGAAGCGCTTGTGGGTCCAGAGATATTGCTCGGGCATCTCGAGCACGCGTTCTTCGATGAAAGCATTCATCCGTCTCGCGGCGTGCGCGAGCGTGGTCGGCGCGAGCGTCGCAGGCCCGGGCCCGGCGGGCTCTGCCTCCTCGCGATCGGGAAAGTCGATCCACGCCGGATAGAAGCGCGCCTCGTAGCCATCGGACGTCATGCGCGTCACGCACGGGACCACACGTGCATGCGTGATGCGCGCCAGTCGCGCAGGCGCGGTGATGGTCGCCGTCGAGACGCCGAAGAACGGCACGAAAGCCGCGTCGCGCGCACCGAAGTCCATGTCGGGCAGGTAGTAGAACGACCGGCCGCGCCGCATCGCGCGAATCGCGCCGCGCATGCCGTCCTGGCGCGACAACAGCAGCGGTTTGTTGAAGCGGCTGCGCGCCGCGAGGATCGCATCGTCGAGCACCTTGTTCTTTTGATGCGAGTACATCGAGATCGCATGCAGCAGCATCGAGAAGCGGATGCCGCCCGCGTCGAGCCCGACGAAGTGGGGTGCGAGCACGATCACCGGACCTGCTGCCGCGGCCTCTTCGAAATGATGAAGGTCGATCCATCGCACATGCTTTTCGATGCGCTCGCGGTCTCCCCACCAGATCAAACCGCGATCGAGCACGCTTTGTGCGAAGGCGCGAAAGTGCGCGCGCGCCAGCTTGCGGCGCTCGCGCTCGGGCATTTGCGGGAAACACGCGCGCAGGTTGATGCGGGCGACGCGGCGGCGATCGGCTGCGACCAGATACAACAGCGCGCCGAGCGCCGCACCCAGCGCGCGCGTAATCGGCAAGGGCAAGGCGCCGAAAGATCGAAGGACTCGCAACCAGAAACGCGTCATGAGCTCGTGTCGTTCGTCGACGGCGGCGCGTCGGCCGAGCGCGGCTTCTTGTAGCGGTTGTAGCCCCACAGATATTGCTCGGGGTTCGATCGAATCAAGTTCTCGAGCGCCGCGTTGATCTGTGTTGCCGCGATGACGGGATCGTTCGACAGGGGCTCGTCGTGGCGTGAGAAATGCACCGTCCACCCTCGACCATCGGCGAGCCGCTCGCCGTGTGCAAGCAACAACGCAGCGCCTGTCAGCTTCTGCAGCCGCGCCGGCAAGGTCATCGTGTACGCGGGCTTTCCGAAGAAGTGGGCCCATACCCCTTCGCCTCGGCTGGGGACCTGATCGGGCAGCATGCCGATCGCTTCGCCGCGCCTCAAGGCGCGCGAGAGACGCCGCACGCCCGACAGATCGGCGGGCGCGAGCGCGAGGTTTTCGCGCGGTCGACAGCCTTCGATCAACGGCGCGAGCCAAGATTTTCGCGGGCGGCGATACAGCACCGTCAACGGCGCACCGGCCTCGCGATTGTTCGCATAGAACTGCGCGGTCACTTCGAAGCAGCCCAGATGCGGCGTGAGGAACACGATGCCGCGACCTTCGCGTCGCGCGGCTTCGACGACAGGCCATCCGGTCGCGCGCGTGCGGGCGAGCACTTCGCTCTGAGGGCGCATCCACACGAAGGCCAATTCCAGCGCTCCCCTGCCCGCTTGCGCGGCAGCCCGGCCGATCTGCCCTCGATCGGATACCGTGGGATAACCGGCCTGTGCGAGATTGTCGATCAGATGCCGTCGATAACCCGGTGTGATTGCCGCAACGAGGCGGCCCGACGCGCTCCCGATTTTTTGCAGCAGGCCGAGCGGCAAATGCGAGAGAAGGCGAATGAGGGCGGTCAGCAAGGTGAGCGAAAATTCGAGGCGTGGTTGCAGCCGCGGCGCGTCCGGCATCAAAGCGCAAAAGGCGCGGTATCATACGGCCCCACGAGCACGGCAACGATTCGAGATGATTCGCGTTGCCTTGCGGACGCGCCCGTTTTATGACTACTTGCGGGGCGGTCCGGATCGAGACGATGTTGCCGCTCGATCCTTGGTGTCGCTAAAGCGTCGCTGTTTCGGGTTCTCCTGACCGGCCGCCGAACGTGACACTTCCGGCGGCCTTTTCATTGTGTTCAGGAGTCCCTCATGTCTTCCAATTTTCTCTTCACTTCCGAATCCGTTTCGGAAGGCCATCCCGACAAGGTCTCCGACCAGATTTCGGACGCCATACTCGACGCGATCTTCAAGCAGGACCCGCGCTCGCGCGTGGCCGCCGAGACGCTGTGCAATACCGGCCTCGTGGTGCTCGCCGGCGAGATCACCACCAACGCGCACGTCGACTACATCCAGGTCGCGCGCGACACCATCAAGCGCATCGGCTACGACAACACCGACTACGGCATCGACTACAAGGGCTGCGCGGTGATGGTCTGCTACGACAAGCAGAGCAACGACATCGCGCAGGGCGTCGATCACGCGAGCGACGACCATCTGAACACGGGCGCGGGCGACCAGGGACTGATGTTCGGTTATGCGTGCGACGAGACCCCCGAGCTGATGCCCGCGCCGATCTACTACGCGCACCGCCTCGTGGAACGTCAGGCGATGCTTCGCAAGGATGGGCGCATGCCCTTTCTCAGGCCCGATGCCAAGAGCCAGGTCACGATGCGCTATGTCGATGGCAAGCCGCACAGCATCGACACCGTGGTCCTCTCGACTCAGCACGACCCCGATCAAAGCGAGTCGAAGACCAAGATGAAGGCGTCGTTCACCGAAGCCATCATCGAAGAGCTTATCAAGCCGGTGCTTCCGCGTGAATGGCTGAAGGACACCAAATACCTGATCAACCCCACCGGACGTTTCGTGATCGGCGGCCCGCAAGGCGACTGCGGACTGACGGGTCGCAAGATCATCGTCGATACCTACGGCGGCGCGTGCCCGCACGGCGGCGGCGCGTTCTCGGGCAAGGATCCGTCGAAGGTCGATCGCTCGGCCGCGTATGCGGCGCGCTATGTCGCGAAGAACGTGGTGGCCGCGGGACTCGCGCGCCAGTGTCAGATCCAGGTCGCGTATGCGATCGGCGTCGCCAAGCCGATGAACATCACGGTCTATACCGAAGGCACCGGCGTATTGCCCGACGAGCAACTCGCCAGGCTGATCGGCGAACTGTTCGACTTGCGCCCCAAGGGCATCATCCAGATGCTCGACCTCTTGCGCCCGATCTACGAGAAGACCGCGGCCTACGGCCACTTCGGCCGCGAGGAGCCCGAGTTCCATTGGGAAGCGACCGACAGGGCGATGATGCTGCGCGACGCCGCGGGGTTGCGGGCTAAGGGGTAGCTGGCGACAGTGGCGAGGCAATTGGCGTTCGCGCCGATTGGTCTTGAGGTCCTTGCCGAAATCAGTTCAACGGCGACACCCCGATCAGCCACCGGTGTATGCCCATGATCAACGCGGCATAGATCGTCAACCCCCCGACGACGGCAATCAGATCGTTGAACTTCGATGGCGGCGCGGTGCGCACTTCATGCGGCACCGCGCGGCGGTTGACCGCGATGCGATCAACCGCGGCCCAAACCAGGAATCCGCCGAACAGAAGCACATCGGCCAACGTGCCGTTGGCGAGCAGGTGCGCAAAAGCCCAGATGATCACCGCCAACAGCATCGGATGCTTGGTCGCGCGCCGGATGCGCCCCGGCAGATACGCGGACAACAGCAAGGGAAACACCGGCAGCATCAATATCAGCGCAAGGTGGCGCATCGCGGCCGGCGGCGCATAGACCATCGCCGTCGTATGGCGCGCCAGTCCGTAGCCGTAGAGCAGCAGTACGAAGCCGATGAGCGACCCAACCGAATAGATGCGCTTCCATGCTTTCTCGCCGCGCCGCGCGACTTGTGCGTCTCGCCATGCGGGAGCGACGATGGCTATTGAATGGATCCCGAGGAAAAATACCAAGCCAACGATCAACAGGGTCATGACGTTCTCCGTAACGGTGAGTTGTGCACGTAAATGTCTTCCGACGCGCTTCGCAGCGAACTGATCTTTCTGTCGCGTTCAGGCGACGCGCAACGCATCGGTGACTGCGTCGTCGTGCGCACGCCCGACAACCCGACTTATTGGTGGGGCAATACGCTCTACTTCGATCGCGCGCCGGCCAAGGGCGACTTGATGCGATGGACGCGGCTGTTCGATCAACGCTTGCGCGTTCGACAACCCGAATCGCGGCATACCACTTTCGGTTGGAGCGGTGCCGAACGCGGCTGCGTCAATCCGTTCATCGACTCCGGTTACACACTGCATGAGTTGGTCATCCTGACTGCAGACAAAGGCGCAGTTATCGAGCCGCTTCATGAAAATCGTTTCGCACAGATTGCAGCGCTTGCTTCAACCGATTGGGGCGCGCTTCGCGACTTGATGATCGAAACGCGCGAGGCCCATCACACGCTGGAAGGCTACGCGACATTCGCTGAAAGGCGCATCGCCACCTGGCGCGCGCTCAGCGATGCTGGTCAGGGCGCATGGTTCGGCGCGTGGCAGGAGCTCGGCGATGAGCGTCAATTGGTGTCGGCGCTCGGCGTCTTCGTCGAAGCGGAACGCGCTGCGGACGGGCGACGCATCGGGCGCTTTCAGCAGGTCATCACGCATCCTGCCACGCGCCGCCAAGGACTGGCCAGTATGCTGGTCGCACGGGCCTCACGCCATGCGTTCGATCGGCTCGATGCGGACACTCTGCTCATCATTGCCGACGAGCACGACGCCGCGCGCCGCGTTTACCAGTCGACCGGCTTTCGTGCCTGCGGCTGGCAGCGCGGGCTTGAACTCGGCGGGCTATTGAACACAACGCGGGCGCCGTGTGTCCCGTACAAGACACGCTGTTTCAAGGGCGCACGCCGCTCGCAGCCATCGTGAGAAAATGCGCGGCTCGCGTCGAGATGCGCGATTCGCTTTCGGCCCTCCCGCAATGAAGCTCACCCTCGTCGTCATCCTCCTGCTCTTCGCGGCCAGCGGCGCCTACGTGCACCTGCGCGGTCGCGTGCGCCACAAGGTCGGTCGGCAGGTGTTCGATCACTCGACGTTCACGGCGCCGATGAACATATTCATGTATGCGTTCTCGCGCGTACCCACCACGCCATACCTCGAAGCGGCATCCTTCCCCCATCTGCTCAAGCTGTCCGACAATTGGCAGGTGATTCGCGACGAAGGCGTGAAGCTGATGGACCTGCAGAAGATCAAGGCGGCCGATTCGCACAACGATGCGGGATTCAACTCGTTCTTCAAGACCGGATGGAAGCGCTTCTATCTGAAGTGGTACGACGATGCCCACCCGTCGGCCGCCGCGCTGTGCCCGAAAACCACCGCGCTGCTACGCGAGATTCCCGAGGTCAAGGCCGCGATGTTTGCCGAGTTGCCCGACGGCGCGAAGCTCGGGCGCCATCGCGATCCCTACGCGGGATCGTTGCGCTATCACCTCGGCCTTTCGACGCCGAACGACGATCGCTGTTTCATCGACGTCGACGGCCAGCGCTATAGCTGGCGCGACGGGCAGGGCGTGGTATTCGACGAAACCTTCATCCACTACGCCGAGAATCGCAGCGGTCGGAACCGACTGATCCTGTTCTGCGACATCGAGCGGCCGATGAAGACGCGCTGGGCGCAATGGCTCAACCACTGGCTCGGCAAGAACGTCGTCGCCGCTGGATCGTCGCCCAACGACGCGGGTGACAAGACCGGCTTCATCAACAAGATCTTCATCGTGTCGCACGTCGCGGGCCAGTATCGGCGGCGTTTCAAACGGTGGAATCCGATGGTTTATCGGGTGAGCAAAGCGCTGCTATTGGTCGGTATTGCCGCGGCGATCGTTTTTCTTTAAAGCGCAATCGGATTTCTGAAACCCGGGGCAAGGCGCGCCGCGAACAAGTTTATGGAAAATCTGCGCTGGTTCCGGTTTCCAATGCTATCTGGTAGCGGCCGCCACCTTTCTGCTTGCATTGATAAAGGGCGGCGTCCGCCCGTTGAAGCAATTGCTCCGGCTCCTCTTGCTTGCCTTGATAAAAGGCAATGCCGATGCTGGTACTGATATTTTTGATTTGACTGTTTGAAAAAGACTTGTCGGGGTCCGCTACCCAATGCTGGATTGCCCGCGCAATCCGTTCAGCCTGGTCTACGCTGGAAAGGTTTTCCAGGATGATCGTAAACTCGTCGCCTCCCAGACGCGCAACCGTGTCCGACGCACGCACCGTTTTTTTCAGATGCCTGGCAAACCGCCGCAATACGTCGTCACCGACCTGATGCCCGAAGGTGTCATTGATTTTCTTGAAATGGTCTAGGTCCATATACATCACCGCCATCAGTTTCTTCGAACGCTTCGAACGTATCATCGTCTGGCCAAGTCGATCGTTGAACAAGAGGCGATTCGGTATTCCCGTCAAAGCATCGTGCAAAGCGATGAACTTGAATTCGTGTCGTGATTTTTCCACGGCTTCCACGAGTGGATGCAATCGAATCCTGATTAACCAGAGGCTTCCGGCGATCAACAGCGCAAGAAACGGCAGCGCGGTCAGAAACTGCTTGCGGATTGGCGCGTACAACTCCCACATATCCATCTTTGTCGCCATGCCAAGACCGGTGGAGCCGATGGGACCCAATGCGGCCATGACCCGTTGACGACGAAAATCGGTAGTAAGGTCCGTCGCTGTTTCTCCGCGGGCTGCTCGCGTGAGCGGGAGCGCCTTGCCGTCGACATAGGCAGGATAGGTTCCCGCGTGATCGTTCCATCGAATTGGGAAGCAGACTTGCCTGTCGCCAGCAAGTCCGCACACGACCAGGTCGCCCGTCTCGCCGTGGCGCAACGCTTCCCGATGCATGCGCGTGAGCTCGTTCATGGGTTGTTCCGCCAAAACGTAGCCGGAAAGCCCTGCGCTGTCGGTCAGCGGCAATCGGGTGCGAAGGATATAGCCGTCTTTCCACAGCAGTTCAGACGGATATTTACCGGCGATGGGAATTCTTATCTCCGGCTGTGAAACAAATTCCCCGTGCGAAGTCAGTATCTCGCTGTCTGGGCCGATATAGGCGAAGGCCGAAAAACCATGCATCAAAAACGATTGTGCGGACACGACCAAGGGCGAAAGCCTGGTCGTGTCCGGCCCGCTTTCATTCTGTACCAGATCGCGCACGAACGAGATGATTGCCGGTCGCGAACTGATCTGGATCGCCTGGTCGAGATGCAACTGCAGCACGCTCTCGAAGAAGTCGCGTCGGCCCTTTGCGACGATGCTCATCTGGTCCAGCATCAATTGTTCCGAGCTGGCCTGCGAAAACCCGAAAACGACAAAAGACACGGCAGCGACAATAATAACCAACAAGACTTCCAGCGTCCGGTAAATATGATGCGAGGCGATTTCCTCGGCTGTTTCGACGTTCCATTGCGCGCCGGACCACACGCACCAGACTCCAAGCGCCACGATGATAAAATTGCAGGCGGTCGGAAATGCCATTCGCTCAGCGTGCGGCAGGACGTATAAGTAATCGATGTTTATTAGGAAACTCAGCGCGCCAATCACACCTATGGCTGCGACCAGAGCAGTGAAAACCTGGATCACCGTGCCTGAAGCGGCCTGTTTGGATCGATCCGACGCGATGAGCAGAAATCCTGTTAAAACGAAACCGACACCAGCTGCGGGATTCATCTGACCGGTGGACTTTTGCAAGCTGTTCAAATGAGTCGATGAAGTGCGAAGAATCGTTTCTCCAATGGCGATACCGCCAATCAATATAATGACAACCGCGCAAATCAGACGAAGCCGCGAAGCCCAGGAGTGGCTGATGAATGGTTGCAAGACGAGTGCGCCTCCCGTCAGTCCGAAACATAGCGCCGAGGTTATCGTCATCGGCACTCCGCCTACGCGCAGAGTGGTCAGGTTCGAAATACCGAAGCCCCAACCAATCAATATGGTCAAGCTCGATAGAAGCGCAACGACGCCGAAGAATGGCGCATGGGCCGTTGCAATGAGGTTGCGGCTCGATCGCACTAAACGAAGTCCTCTTTGCCGGCGCTCGGCGACGGTGATATGCGCCGCAGCGATGAACGCATGAGTAACGCCACCTGCAATGAATCTCGGGCGGCTGGATGCAAGATTAGTCCATTTGTTATTTTCACCGAGCGCCCGGGGAATACGGTCCCATGAATGAAATTGCCGAGGAATCGTCGGCCTCGCCCGTGGTCCTTCGCAAAGCGACGGTGCTCGACCTGGCGCACTGCGACACCATCATTGATGCGCGAACACCGGCCGAGTTCGCGCTCGACCACATTCCGGGGGCGATCAATTGTCCCGTGCTCTCCAACGACGAGCGCGTCGAGGTCGGCACGATGTACAACCAACAGGGCGCGTTCGACGCGCGCCGCGTGGGCGGCGCGATGGTCGCCGCGAACCTCGCCACTCACTTGCGCGCGACGTTCGCCGACCAGCCGCGCGACTGGAAGCCGATCGTCTATTGCTGGCGTGGCGGGTTGCGCAGCGGCGCGATGGTGCAATGGATGCGCCTCGTCGGATGGGATGCGCGCCAGTTGAGCGGCGGCTACCAGCGATGGCGCAAGCACGTGATTGCGCTGATCGAAACCCTCGCGCCACGACTTGATTTGCGCGTGTTGTGCGGCCCGACCGGCAGCGCCAAGACGCGCATCCTCGCCGCGCTCGCCGACGCGGGCGCACAGACGCTCGACCTCGAAGCCTGCGCGGACCACAAGGGCTCGGTGCTGGGCGGCGTACCGGGCATCGAGCAGCCCTCGCAGAAGCAATTCGAAACGCGCATCGCGATGATCCTCGAAAAAGTCGATGCAACGCGCCCGCTCTACGTCGAGGCTGAGAGCCGAAAAATTGGACGCCTCGCGGTGCCCACGCCGCTGCTGTCGCGTCTACGCGAAAGCCCTTGCATTGCAATCGATGCGGGTGCGAACGCGCGCGTCGGATATCTCCTGCGCGACTATGCCTATTTGGGCGATGAGCCCGAGACTCTCGCGTTTCAGATCGGGCAGCTGCATGAATTGCATTCGAAGGAAACCATTGCTCGCTGGCAACAATGGTCGCGCGCGCGCGCACTTGCGCCGCTATTTGCCGAATTGCTCACGCTCCACTACGACCCGCAATACGCGCGATCTCAGGGCCGCCATCTGCAGCGCTTGAACGATGCGCGACGCGTCGAGTGGACCACGCTCGACGACACCGAGCTCGCCGCGCTCTGCGAGCGGATCGTTGCAATGGGCTAAGTACACGGACACTGTCAACGAGGCCATTCGCCAAGCACGCACCGTCCCGAGGCGATGCGGTGTCCTGCAAATCGATTGGAACGTCAAAATTTTTGTCCATGAGGCGGTATTCGCCGCGAGGCGGAATCGACTCGCTTGGGAAATTCAACTGAGACACTACCCAACGCCCGCTTCGTTGGCCACCTCCGCCACAGTGCGTTAAACTGCGTGTCCCGCGTCAAGGAGCGTTGCGACGAGTCGAGCATCGACTCTGCCAGGCTTGACGCATCGCGAATTTTCAGAACACGTTCGCGATGGCAACGGCGCTCACGACCTTCATTCGAAAGAAAGGAGCGCGTGATGAGCGCCGTTCTCAAGTCCACCTCTGCTTCCCATTCCGCACCCACCGGCTTCGCCGACTTCGAGGTCGCCGACCTTGCGCTTGCCGCATGGGGCAGGAAGGAAATCTCGATCGCCCAGACCGAGATGCCCGGCCTGATGGCGATACGCGACGAGTTCGCAAACAGCCAGCCGCTCGCCGGCGCATATGTCACCGGCTCGCTGCACATGACGATCCAGACCGCGGTGCTGATCGAGACACTGCAGGCGCTGGGTGCCGAAGTGCGCTGGGCGTCGTGCAACATCTTCTCGACGCAAGATCATGCGGCCGCGGCGATCGCGATCAATGGACACAAGGGCCGCGGCACGTCCGTGTTCGCGATCAAGGGCGAATCGCTGGCCGACTATTGGGACTACACGCATCGCATCTTCGAATGGCCTGCCGACACAAACGGCGCCGTCTATTCGAACATGATCCTCGACGATGGCGGCGACGCGACCCTGCTCTTGCATCTGGGGGCGCGCGCCGAACGGGATGCCTCGCTGATCGCCAAGCCCACCAGCGAGGAAGAGACCGAACTCTACGCGGCGATCAAGGCCAAGCTCGCGATCGATCCGAGCTGGTATTCGACGCGCCTTGCGCACATCAAGGGCGTGACCGAGGAGACCACGACAGGCGTGCATCGCCTCTACGAAATGCACAAGAAGGGCGAGCTCAAGTTCCCCGCGATCAACGTCAACGACTCGGTCACGAAGTCCAAGTTCGACAATCTCTACGGCTGTCGTGAATCTCTGGTCGATGCCATCAAGCGCGCCACCGACGTGATGATCGCCGGCAAGGTCGCCGTCGTTGCAGGTTACGGCGACGTGGGCAAGGGTAGCGCGCAGGCGCTGCGCGCGTTGTCGGCGCAGGTGTGGATCACCGAGGTCGATCCGATCTGCGCGTTGCAGGCCGCGATGGAGGGTTATCGCGTCGTGACGATGGATTACGCGGCCGACAAGGGCGATATCTTCGTGACCGCGACCGGCAATTACAGAGTCATCACGCACGGCCACATGGCGAAGATGAAGAACCAGGCGATCGTCTGCAACATCGGTCACTTCGACAACGAGATCGATGTCGCATCGCTCGAGCATTACGAGTGGGACGAGATCAAGCCGCAGGTCGATCACATCGAGTTTCCCGACGGCAAGAAGATCATCCTGCTCGCCCGGGGTCGGCTCGTGAATCTCGGTTGCGGCACGGGACATCCGAGCTATGTGATGAGCTCGTCGTTCGCGAACCAGACGATCGCGCAGATCGAGTTGTGGACCAAGAACGCCGACTATCCGGTAGGCGTCTATGTGCTGCCCAAGCATCTCGACGAGAAGGTCGCGCGCCTGCAGTTGCAGAAGCTGGGCGCGATGCTCACCGCGCTCACGCCCGAGCAGGCCGGCTATATCGGCGTCGAGCGCGAAGGGCCGTACAAGAAGGACACGTATCGGTATTGATGGGACGCATCGGACCCTGACCGGGTCGTCGCCCCGGCGAAGGCCGGGGTCCAAGTGTTGCGCCGCTTCGCGAACTTGGGTCCCGGCCTGCGCCGGGATGACGTCAAAGGCGGCATCGACGTCGAATGGAAAACCTCATGCGCCTCATCCTCGTCTGGCTGATCAACGCGGTCGCGTTGCTCGCTGTGCCCTATGTGATCCCGTCGATTAGCGTCGACAGCTTCACGACCGCGCTGATCGCGGCGCTCGTGCTCGGCCTGATCAACGCGATCGTGCGACCGATCCTCGTGATCCTCACGTTGCCGGTTACGCTGCTCACGCTCGGGCTCTTCATCTTCGTGATCAACGGCCTCCTGTTCTGGTTCGTGGGCGACATCCTGACGGGCTTTCATGTCGGCGGCTTCTGGTCCGGCGTGTTCGGATCGATCGTGTTTTCGGTGATTTCGTGGCTGCTGTCGGCGGTCCTGTTGCGCAATGACTGAAGCACCGTCCATCAGTTTCGAATTCTTTCCGCCCCGCACTGCCGACGGCGCCGAAAAACTGCGGGTCGTACGGCGCGAGCTCTCGACCTTGCGGCCCGAGTTCTTTTCGGTGACTTTCGGCGCCGGCGGCTCGACGCGCGAGGGCACGCTCCTTACGGTGACCGAAATGCATCGCGAGAATGTGGCTGCCGCTCCGCACCTTTCGTGCGTGGGTGCATCGCGAGACGAGATGCGCGACACGCTGCTTCACTATCGCGAGCTGGGCATCAGGCGTCTCGTCGCGCTGCGCGGCGATCAGCCTTCGGGCAGCGGCGCGTCGGGCGCCGGCGACTTTCGTTACGCCCGCGATCTGGTCGAGTTCGTGCGCGCCGAAACCGGCGACTGGTTCCACATCGAAGTGGCCGCCTATCCCGAGATGCATCCGCAAGCGAAATCGCCTGCGGATGATCTTGCGAACCTCGCTGCGAAGTTCAAGGCCGGCGCCGACTCGGCGATCACGCAGTACTTCTACAACGCCGACGCCTACTTCCGCCTGGTCGATGCAGCGAGTGCGCTGGGCCTCGATGCGGCGATCGTGCCCGGCATCATGCCGATCACCAACTTCACGCAGCTCGCGCGTTTCTCCGAGGGCTGCGGCGCAGAGATTCCGCGCTGGATGCGACTGAAGCTCGCGTCATTCGGAGACGACAGCGCGTCGATTCGCGCCTTCGGGCTCGATGTCGTCAGCGCGTTGTGCGCGCGTCTGCTCGAAGGCGGCGCGCGCGGACTGCACTTCTACACGCTCAACCAGTCGGGTGCCTCGACGGCGATCTGCAATCGTCTGGGCCGCAGATTGGAAGCGTAAAGCGCGCGCGGCGCTGCGTACTCCGACAAGCCCAAGCCATCGATCAAGATTCGGCGCCGGCTGCCGACATAGAACGGTATCGCCCATTGCCGGCTTCGTCTTGCGTCGCTCTTCATGCTCAGAAACAGTATCCAGATATCGGTGGACCAGATCCGCATCGGCATGTTCATCGCCGGGTTGGACCGCGCATGGCGGGAAACGCCGTTCATGCTGCAGGGGTTCCGCGTCGCCGATCGATCCGACATCGACGCGCTAAAGCAGGAATGCGCGACGGTCACGATCGACCCCAAGCATTCGGTTCCGGGGTCGTTCGAGCACTTGTCCGACCTGCATGTTCCCGAGCGCCGCTTCGACGCGCTTGGCTGGATCAAGCGCGTGCGCGAGCGCTTCGGCATGTTCGGCGCCGCGTCCGAAAAGGTGGCCCGTGAACGCGAAGCGCTGGGGCTGATTCCCCCGGGCATTGTGCCGACGATTTACGGCGAGATGAAACCGATCGACGCGGAAATCGGGCGCGCCGAAGAGGTCTATCGAGACGCCGATGCGACGCTCGATCTGATCGCAAGGCAGGTGGCCGACGGCGAGAAGGTCAATCTCGAAGCGATCGGCGGCGCGGTCGAAAACATGGTCGAGAGCGCGATCGCCAATCCCGATGCGCTGATGTGGGTGGCGCGGATTCGAACCGAAGACTCGGCCACCTATGCGCACGGCGTGAAGGTTGCGGTATACCTTCTTCAGTTGGGCCGGCATCTCGGCTTTCCCCCCGAGCAACTCGGCAACCTCGGCGCGATCGGTCTCTTGCTCGACCTGGGCAAGATCAAGGTCGATCGCGATCTGTTGCTCAAAGAGGGGAAGCTCACGACGGCCGAGTTCATCCAGATCAAGCGGCATGTCGCGCTCGGCGTCAACGCGCTAGAAGAATCGGGCAACGTGCATCCCGACGTGCGCGACGGCATCGTGCAACATCACGAGAGGCTCGATGGCAGCGGTTATCCGAACGGCCTGTCGGGTACGCAGATCAGCATCTACGGCCGCATGGCCGCCGTCGCCGATTCGTTTGCGGCGATGACTTCGCTTCGTCGATACGCGCAACCGCTGCCGGCCTACGATGCGCTCAAGATTCTCTATGCACAGGGCGGCACGCATTACCACGCCCCGCTGGTCGAGCAATTCGTGCAGGCGATCGGCGTGTTTCCTGCGGGCTCGCTGGTTGAATTGTCGTCCGGCGAGGTGGCGACCGTGCTCGCCCACAACCGCGTACGTCGCCTCGAGCCGCGCGTGCTCGTGTTGACCGATCCCGCAAAGAAGCCGATCCACGAGCCCATGCCGCTCGATCTTCTCTTGCAACCGAAAGCCGCCGACGGCGCCGACATCAAGATCGTGCGTGGCCTGCCGACCGGCGCCTACGGCCTCGATCTCAGGCAATTCTATTTCGCATGAATCTTTGGCCCAGAGCTGGGGGCGGGCGCACGACTCTCGGGAGTGCGGTGCGGATTGCGGCTGTGTCCACGGCTGTATCCACGCCTGCTCCCGCGTACTTCGACGAAGCGCATCAGTGCGATGTCGACGCGCTGCTTGCGTATCTCAATGCGTTGATCGCGAAGCGTCGCACCGACCTCTTGCAAGTATGCCTTGCGTCCGAAGCCGAACCGCAAGCGGCTATGGAAAGCGGCTTCAGCGTTTTCCTGATCGAGCTGCGGCGCAGCGATCGTACGCGCGCCCTGGCCGGCGTCGGGGCCGCACGCGAAGTTCTCGCGACCCTCTGTCGTCGCGCCGCCGAGATGCTGCGATCGGGCGACCGTTTCGCGCTGATCGGCGTCGACGATCTGCTGCTGGTGCTGCCCGAAGTCAACAGTGTCGGACGTGCGCTGCTGGTCGCGGCTCGACTCGTGCAGATCCTGCAGGAGCCGATGCGCGCTGTGGGCGCTCATGTGCGGATTCGACCGGCGATCGGCTGCGCATTGTTTCCAGCGCATGGCGGTGATGCGGAAACGCTGATCGCCGCGGCCGATCGCGCCTGCCGCGCAGCGCGCGTCACGCAAGAGGGGTATCGCATCGCAGAGAGCGGCAAGCAGGTCGAAGAGGATGCAAAACTGTCGGTCGATCTCGAAGCCGCTCTGCAAGCCAATCAGCTCGAGGTGTGGCTGCAGCCTCAATACAATCTGCGCACGCGACGCTTCGATGCGGCCGAGGCGCTGATTCGATGGCCGCGCTCCGCGAGCATCGCACCGGTCGCACCCATCAAGGTGATCGAATTGGCCGAGCAACAAGGCCTCATGCCGATGCTGACGCTGTTCGTGCTCAATACCGTGCTTCGCCAATCGGCCGCGTTCACGCAGCGAGGGATCGATCTTCGCATCGCGGTCAATCTATCGGCTTCGATGCTGACCGACGTGAATCTGCCGCGCACCGTGCAGCAGGCGCTCGAACTGTGGGATGTGGCACCCGATCGCCTGACGCTCGAAGTCACCGAGAACACGCTGATGCAGGACATCGAGGGATCGCTCGCGACGCTGCACGCGTTGAAACGCATCGGCACGCGCCTGTCGCTCGACGATTTCGGCACCGGGTATTCGTCGTTCGCGTATCTGCGACGCATGCCGCTCGACGAGTTGAAGATCGATCAATTGTTCGTGCGCAATCTGGGTGCCGCCAATAGCGACGCCTCGGATCCCCAGCGCGACGGGGACTTGCGGATCGTTCGATCGATCGTCGATGTCGCGCACAACTTCGATCTGCAAACGGTGGCCGAAGGCGTCGAAGACGAAGCGACCCTGAAGCTGCTCGAAGGCCTGGGGTGCGACGTGATCCAGGGATACTTCACGGCTCGGCCGATGCCGATCGCGAGATTCGAAGCGTGGTGGCGCGAACGCCGCCTGGAATCAAACCCGGACTACCGGACGCCTTCTTCAGTGACGATATAGTCCAGCGGCATGTCGTGCGGGCCGGACTTGAAGTTCTCGATGCGCATCGACTCGTACGCCACCCCGATCGCCTTGAAGCGGCGCGATGCGAGCGTGCGATCGTAATAGCCGCCGCCGTATCCGAGACGATGCCGCACGCCGTCGGGCCCGATCGAAAAGCCCACGCACGGCACCAGCAGCAGCTCGACATACACCGCGTTGCCCGAGGTCGGCACCGGAACGCCGAGGAAGCCTGGCGCCATCGCCGAATGCGGCTTCCAATGTACGAAAGTCAACGGCCGAAGAACCCGATCGACGAGCGGCAGTCCGATACGATGGCCGCCCTTGGTCAACTCGTGAAACAACGGGCGCAGGTCGGGTTCGTTGCGGATCGGCCAGTAGCCGCCGATCTTCCACGGAGATCGACTCGTTCCCAGCATGTCGCGCAAGAGCGTACGCAAGTGGTCGGCGATGCGCTCGTCTTTTTCGGCGCGCGCCGGCTCGGACAACTCGTTGCGCAGCGCCAGCAGCCGTCTGCGCTCGGCCTCGCGCGACGCGTCGGACACGTCGCTTTGCGCATAGTCCCCCGCGTCGCCCCGCGCATCGCTTGCGATGGTGGACGACCTTTCGAAGTCCGGTGCGGGAGGCGTCGAGACGGTCATGGGTCAATGCTATGCTAAGTAGCGCGATGAGTCATCGCCGGCGAACCGGCGATGTCCGCCGTTGATGCCGACGAGTTCTCTCGCAATACCGCTTCAAGAGGCGCGTTTCAATTGTCTTCCAGTCGTCGAGTCGTGCGTTATGCATCGATGCTCTCTCCATTTCGCGTCATCGTTCGTTCACTGGTTCGCCAACTCGTTCGCATACTCGCGTGTGTACTCATCCCGGGACTCGCGCTAACGTTGCAGGCGCATGCAGCCCGCCCGCAGGCCCGTCCTCCGGACGCGACGCAGCTTGCGATGCAGATCAGCAGTCCCGACGACGCTTTCATTACGGCGCACGACGCCGTGCGCGTGGGCGACCAGGAACGCGCAGCCATTTTTTCACAGCGCACTGTCGCGCTCGATCCTCGCTACCCGTTGGTCTCGTATCTGGAGTACTGGGCGCTCGCCAGGCAGCTCCGTGACTACGGCGATGCGCTCTCGTCGGGCGCGCCCGACGATGCGGTGCGTGGCTTCCTCGCGCGCAACAAGGGCAGCGTAGTCGCCGACCTCGCGCGCCGCGACTGGCTGCTGGCGCTGGGCAAGCGCGGCGAGTGGGGTACGTTCGAAACCGAGATGCCCGGATTCGTCTTGAACGACGACGCACAGATCACATGCTTCAACCTCGCCGCCCGGGCGCTGCGCCAGGTCCGCGGCACATCTGCGGCTCAGCGGTCGTCCGGCGGGAATGCCGAAGGGACCGCGACGCCCGAGTCCGAGGCCGCGTCGAAGAACGCATCGATCGCGGACCTCCTGCGCGCGTCCCGGATCGCGCTTGCGCAACCGCGCAACTATGCGAGCGACGTGGGCGCCTGTCCGACCCTGGCCCGTATCCTGGTTGCCGAGAAGCGCATCTCGCATCAGGACATCTGGTCGTGGATACGCCTCGCGTCGGACGCGAACAATCTCACCGCAGCGCGACGCTACGCGCTGCTCCTGTCCGATACCGAACGCGGCGGCGACCGCGGCGCCGACTCTGCGCGCTTCTACAAGCAGTTCGATGCAGTGCTCGACAAGCCCGCGTTGTGGTTGGGCAGGCTCGGTGACGAAGACAACCTGGCCGCGCGCTGGAAACGTGAACTCGTCGTGCTCGCTCTCGCGCGCATGGCGCGAAACGATCCGGCGCAAGCCGCCGCAACCATGCAGCGGCGACCCGCCGAAGCGCTGAGCGGATCGGAGCGCGCCTATCTCTATGCCCAACTCGCCGCGGCTGCGGCGAAAAAGCAGATGTCGGACGCCAACGACTATTCGAAGAAATCGCTCGCGGCCGAAGGCTTGTCGGAAGACATATTGACGTGGCAGGTTCGAGGCGCCTTGCGTGCGGAAGACTGGCGACTCGTCGAGGCGCTGATCGAAAAGATGCCGACCGAGATGAAAGGCGCGCAAGCAGCCGAGGGCACATGGGCGTACTGGCTCGCGCGCGCCTGGAAAGCGCACAAGAAGAACGAGGCGGCGCAGGCGTTGTTCACGCAAGTCTCTGAACAGTTCGGCTTCTACGGGCAGCTCGCGACTGAAGAACTCGGACGGAAGATCACGCTGCCCGCGCGCGCGCCGCCGGTCACCGAGCCCGAAGTGATTGCGGTCAAGAGTCTTCCGGGGTTCACGCGCGCGCTTTACTTCTATCGGCTAGACATGCGCCGCGAGGGCAACCTCGAATGGAACTTTGCTTTGCGCGGCATGAGCGACCGCGACCTGCTTGCCTCGGCCGAGTGGGCCAGCCGGAACATGCGGCTCGACCGTGCGGTCAACACCGCCGATCGAACGAAGAACGAGCACGACTTCGCCTTTCGTTTTCTGATGCCATTCAAGGCGCAGATGCAGGAGAAGGCCGCTGCCAACGGGCTCGATCTCGAATGGGTCTACGGGCTGATCCGACAGGAATCGCGTTTCGTGACTGTCGCGCGATCGTCCGCAGGCGCGTCGGGACTGATGCAGTTGATGCCGTCGACCGCGCGCTATGTCGCCCGGAAGATCGGCATGGATGACTACCGTCCCGACGCCGTCGTCGACATCGATACCAATCTCGCATTGGGGACCGGCTATCTGCGCATGGTGCTCGATGATCTGGACAATCTGCCCGTCCTCGCGACGGCTGCGTACAACGCCGGGCCGGGCCGGCCGCGTGCGTGGAGAGCGACCCTGACCCGACCGATCGAGGGCGCGATCTTCGCCGAAACGATCCCGTTCAACGAGACCCGCGACTACGTGAAGAAAGTGATGAGCAACGCCACCTATTACGCGGTGCTCCTCACGGGCAAGCCGCAGTCGCTGAAAACGCGCATGGGCTTCGTCGCGCAGCGGGGCTATACGGCGAGCGAGCTGCCTTAACCGGCCGAATCAAATGAGCGACACGCATTGCACCCTCCGGTCGTTCCCGCGCACGCGGGAATCCCGCGTCTTTCTAAGCACGCCGCTGGATCCCTGCTTTCGCAGGGACGACGAAGCATGTTTATTGCATCACGTATTTCGCAATCTCGATGAAATGCGCGGCTCATAGCGCGGTTCGAACTTTCTCGAATTCTCTCCCATGCGGCATCAAGACATTCTCGTCATCGGCGGCAGCGGCTTCATCGGCGGACACGTGGTCGCGGCGCTCGCCGCCGATGGACGCCGCGTGACGGTCCCCTCGCGTCGGCGCGAAACAGGCAAGCGACTGATCCTCCTGCCGACCGTCGATGTCGTCGAGGCCGACGTGTCCGACGAGGCGACCCTGAAGAAGCTGGTCGCCGGCAAGGATGCGGTCATCGATCTCGTCGGCATCCTGCATGGCGATGCCAAGGCGTTCGAGGCCGCGCATGTCGACCTGCCCCGAAAGATCGTGGCGGCCTGCCTTGCCGCGCGCGTGCCCCGCCTGTTGCACATCAGCGCGCTCGGCGCCGCGACCGATGGGCCGTCGATGTATCTGCGCTCGAAGGGTGCGGGCGAAGCGGTGGTCGAGGATGCGGGCGCGCTCGCGGGGCCGGACCGCGCGCCGCTTGCGGCGACCATCTTCCGGCCCTCGGTCGTGTTCGGTCCCGACGATCGCTTCATGAATCTGTTCGCGACCATGCAACGCTGGCTGCCGATCGTGCCGCTCGCACGCGCGAAGACCTTGTTCCAGCCGGTCTCGGTGCGCGACGTGGCCGCGGCGTTCGCGGTCGCGCTCGACGACGACGAATCGTTTGCGCGGACCTATGAACTCACCGGCCCGCGCGTCTACACGCTGCTCGAGTTGGTGCAGATCGCGGGCGCCTGTCGCCGAGGGGGCAACGGTCGTGCGCGACCGGTGCTGCGATTGCCCGGCGCGTTCGGGCGCCTGCAAGCCGCGTTCCTCGAATTCGCGCCCGGACCGACGCTGATGTCGCGCGACAATTTCGACTCGATGCGTATCGAGAATATCGCCACCGGTCGCTACCCCGGCCTTTCGGAACTGGGGGTCACGCCCACGCCGCTCGAGCCCGAAGCCGCGGCCTACCTGGGCGGCAAGGGTCGCCGCTCGCATCTCGACCATCTGCGCCATTGGGCGCATGACTAAACATGCTCAAGCTCGTCATCGGCAACAAGAATTATTCGTCGTGGTCGCTGCGCTCGTGGCTGTTGCTCACCGAGGCCGGCATCCCGTTCGAAGAAGTTCGACTGTCGTTGTTCACGCCCGAGTTCGCGCAAGCGATCGCTGGCTATACACCGGCCAGGCGCGTGCCCGTGTTGATCGACAGCGCGGCCTTGCCCGACGGCTTCGCAGTCTGGGACACACTGGCGATTGCCGAGTACGTCGCCGAGCGCTTCCCCGAGAAGCGGCTATGGCCCGATGATGCAGCCGATCGCGCACGCGCCCGCTCGATCTGCGCCGAGATGCATGCGGGCTTCTCGAAGCTGCGTCAGGCGATGCCGATGAACATCGCCGCCGACCTCACCGGATATGGATGGAGCGTAGGCGTGCAGGACGACATCGACAGGCTCGTTGCGATGTGGCGCGAGTTGCTCGATCGCCATCGCGGGCCGCTGCTGTTCGGTCGCTTCACGATTGCCGATGCTTTTTTTGCGCCGGTGGTTTCTCGCCTGAAGACCTATGCGGTCGCGTTGCCCGAAGACATCGCGACCTATCGCGATGCCGTGCTCGCGTTGAAGGGCATGAAGGCATGGACGGCGGCCGCGCAGAGCGAGAGCGAATTCCTCGCGGACGACGAACCCTATCGTCGACGGGCGTGACGCAGGCTTGCGTGCTCACATCGCGAGCGTCGTACCTGCGCCCAACGTGAAGCCCGCATCGAAGACCGGATGAAGACCTACGTCGTCGGCGGTGCGGTCCGCGACAAACTGCTCGGACAGCCGGTCAGCGATCGCGATCACGTGGTCGTCGGTGCGAGCGTGGACGACATGCTGGTTGCGGGATTCAAACCCGTGGGCCGCGACTTCCCGGTGTTCCTGCATCCGACCACGCACGAGGAATACGCGCTCGCTCGCATCGAGCGAAAAGTCGCGCCGGGCTATGCGGGCTTCGTTTTCCATGCCGAGCCGACGGTCACGCTCGCAGACGATCTCGCGCGGCGCGACCTGACCATCAATGCGATCGCCGAAGACGAGGCGACCCACAGCCTGATCGATCCCTTCGACGGGCAACGCGATCTCGAGCGTCGCATCTTTCGGCACGTCGGTCCGGCCTTCGTCGAAGATCCGGTTCGCATCCTTCGTCTCGCGCGCTTTGCCGCGCGCTTCGCGGACTTTTCGATTGCCGATGAGACCCTTCTGCTGATGCGCGACATGGTCGCTCGCGGTGAAGTCGATGCGCTCGTGCCCGAACGTGTCTGGCAGGAAATGTCGCGCGGGCTGATGGAGCAAAAGCCATCACGCCTGTTCGAGGTCTTGCGCGATGCGCACGCGCTGGTTCGCCTATTGCCCGAGATCGATGCGCTGTTCGAAAAGCCCGGCGATGCATCGGCTTTCACTACCCCGCTCGCGGCGATCGATCGCGCCGCCGTGATGGACGCGGCGCTGGCGGTTCGTTTTGCCGCGCTCGTGCATGCGGTCGATGATGGGGGCATCGCGGCTCTTTGCGCGCGACTTGCTGTCCCGGTTGCATCTCGCGACCTCGCGCTTTTATTCGCGCGCGAGATCACGACGCTGGCCAACGCGTCGCTCGACCCCGAACGACAGGTGCGATTGTTCGAACGATGCGACGCCTTTCGAAGACCGGCGCGTTTCGAAGAACTGTTGCTGACGTTGCGCGCAGTGACCGGTGACGACGCGGCCAGGATGCAGATCGCGCCGGCGTTGGCGCGCAATCTCGCGCGCGTGCGGGCGGTCGATGCAGGGGCGATAGCGCATCGCGAAGCAGGCGATCCCTCGCGTATCGCAAGCGCGCTGCATAGGGCTCGCGTCACCGCGTTGCAAGGGTAAGGCCGCGAACCGATGTCTCGTCGGTGGATGACCGCAGGAATTTTTTGATGCGACGGTCGGTCGTGGCAACTATGCCCTCCTATCGTGTGACGCGTCGCGACCTGCGCCTGGCTTCCGGGCTGGTGCTGTTCCTCTACGTCGGAGTTCATCTCACCGATCACGCGCTCGGACTGGTTTCGGTCGACGTCGCGGAGACCGGTCTTCGCTTCGCGGTCGCTCTCTGGCATAGCCTGCCCGGCACGGTGCTGCTCTACGGCGCGGCTGCGATTCATATCGGGCTTGCGTTCGTGGCGCTCTATGAGCGACGCACACTGCGCATGCCCGCGGTGCAGGCCCTGCGCATTGCGCTGGGATTGTGGATGCCGGTGCTGTTGATCGGCCACTTCGTCGGAACGCGCTTCGCGTTCGAGCGTTACGGTTTGCATGCGGACTACACGCGAGTCGTCTGGAATCTCTGGACCAACGACTCGCAATGGCGACAGCTCGCGTTGCTCGCGCCGGGTTGGCTGCATGGTTGCCTGGGCGTGAACTTCGCCTTCGGCACGCGCCCCCGCTATCGGCGCATACGACCGCTCCTGTTCGCTATCGCGCTGCTGCTGCCGGTCCTGTCAGCGTTGGGCTTTATCACGATGGGACGCGAACTCGTACAGATCAACGCAAATCAGGTGGGCCTCGACACCCGTACGCAGCCGTTCGATCCTGCGCACGGAATGATGCTCGAACATTTTCGCGAGGTCTTGCTCGGCGTGTATTTCGGCGCAATCGGCTCGACTCTTCTTGCGCGTGAGCTGCGCTCCTGGATCGAGAGAAGGCGGCATGCCCTTATCGAGATCAGCTACCCGCGGCGCGTAGCGAGCGTGCCGCGAGGCTGGAGCGTGCTCGAAGCCAGTCGCAGCTACGGCATCGCGCATCTGTCGATGTGTGGCGGGCGGGCGCGTTGCTCCACCTGTCGCGTCCGCGTGATCGAAGGCGCTGTGCATTGCCCGCCTCCCGAACAGGATGAGCGACGCACGCTGGCCCGCATTCACGCAAGCGCCGATGTGAGGCTTGCGTGCCAGCTACGGCCACAGGGAGCGATCTCGGTCGTGCCGCTGCTTTCGACCCAAGGCGAACCGTGGTTGAAACTCGCTCGCGAGGCGTCGGAGCCGGTCCGCGAAGCGAACGTCGCGGTGCTGTTTGTCGATCTGCATCGCTGGACGGGAGCGACGCATCGCCGGCTGCCGCCTCATGACACGATTCATGCGCTCGACCTTTACCTCGAAGTGGTGGGCGACGCGATCGTCGAGGCGGGCGGCGTCCAGAGCCGTATCGCGGGCGAGAGCACGCTGGCGATTTTCGGTCTGGACAGCGACATCGAATCGGCTTCCAGACAAGCGCTCGGCGCGGCCGCACAGATCGAGCGCGGCATCGTTACCCTGAACGCGCGGCTACTGCGCGAGCTCGGCTTCACGGCCGACGTGTCGCTATGCATTCATGCGGGACCCGCGGTCGTCGGCAACGCAGGTCATCGTGAAGTGCGGACCTTGACGGCGGTGGGCGATGCCATCGATGTCGCCCAGCGCCTGCGCGAGTTCACGCGAGTCGGCGGTGCGCGGTTCGTGATTTCGCGCCATGCGATCGCAAGCGCGGGCGTGCCCGCCGACTCGTTTTCGTGGCACCCCATCGCGCCTGAAAATCATCAAGCCGCGCTCGATGTTTACGCTGCGGCCTCGTCGGACAAGGTCGCGAGCCGTGTGCGCACAGGCTAGAGCGATCCGCTTCTGTCGCTTGAGCCGAAGCCGGTGGCGGGACGCTGCGAACGAGCGATCGCGATGACTTTGAAGAGTTCGCCCATCTCGGCTTCGGAAAGCAGCTTCTGCAGCGCCGCTGCCTGCGGAGCCCATCGCTTCACATCGTCGGGCGCCGCGTCGATTAGCTGAAGAATTCCGCAATCGAGAAGGAACGACCCGAGGCTCGTATAGCCGACGACGGTGCTGCCCGCCTCGCGCGCCGCACGCGCGACGGCGCTGAAGTCGACGTGCGCGGTGACATCCTGAAGACCCACGCGCGCGAGCACATCGGGCGTCGATCGATGACGATAGTGCGCCATGAGCGTGCCGCTCGATCGCTGCGCATGAAAGTACTCACTCGCGGGAAAGCCGTAGTCGATCAGGAGCATCGTCGATCGCTCGCTCATGCGGGCAACGAGCGTACGAACGAATGCGGATGCGGTTCGATGGACCTCGGTCGTGTAGCCGACAGTGCGCGCATCGGCATCGGGCACTGCGCTGCCAATCGCGTCGCAGAGGGCTTCTGACGCAGGTCTGTCCCGATACGACAACGTCCCGTGACGATCGACGACGATGCCTCGTTCGAGCCATCCGGCGCTTCCACGCACGACGCAGTCCACCGCCATCGCATCCAGCACTTCGTTGCCGATGATCACGCCATCGATCGCCTCGGGCAGCGCATCGAGCCAGCGTACGCGGGCGGCGAGATGCGGCGCGCGCCGCGCGATCGACGCGGCCTGACGATCGCGCAGGTCGGCCGACACGTCGAGCATCTCGTAACGCAAAGGCAATACGCCCAGCGCTTCGAGCTCGAGCAGAAGATCGGCCGCGAGCTTGCCGCTGCCGCCTCCCAACTCGAGGATCGACCCCGTCGTGTTCGTCAGAATTTCGGCCACCGGGCGTGCCAGGGCGCGCGCGAACAGCGGTGTGAGTTCGGGCGCGGTCGTGAAGTCACTGCCATCGCGCGGGTCGCCGCCGAGCTTCGCCGCGCCGGCGCTGTAATAGCCCAGGCCGGGCGCGTAGAGCGCCAGCTCCATGAAGCGCGCGAATGGAATCCAGCCGCCTTGCGATTCGATCTCCTCGCAGATGAGCGCGTGAAGCCGCGCGCTGACGGCTGCGGCTTCGGGTGAGGGTTCAGGCAGCCGCGTGTGATCGGGCGAGTTCATCGGCGCATTCCAGGTCGGGGCGCGATGATCGCTTAAACTCGCGCTGCCCGAAAATGCGGGTGGTGTCTCCGACCGATCAACAAGCGGCCTGCCATGACTTCTCTTTCGAGCGCGCAAGCCCAAGCGTCATCCGGCGGCGGCCGCACCGCGCTCGTCACCGGCGGCGCGAAGCGCATCGGCGCGACGATCGCATTGGCGCTGGCCGAGCGCGGATGGGACATCGCGATCCACTACTCGACCTCGGCCGACGAGGCGATCAAGACGGTGGCCGCGATCGAGCGTCTCGGTCGCCGCGCGATCGCGCTGGATGCCGATCTCTGCGATGAGGGCGCGAGCCGCGGCCTGATCGCGCGCGTTGCGGCTGCGCTCTCGCGGCCGACCTGCCTCGTCAACAATGCGGCGCTGTTCGAGGCCGACGACGCGGCCACGATGGCCTACGCGACACTCGAAGCGCACATGCGGGTCAACCTCGCAGCGCCTCTCATACTCGCGCAAGCAATGCATCGCGCGCTCACCGCGAGGCAGCGCGGCGTCGTCATCAACCTGCTCGACCAGAAGCTCTTCAATCCCAATCCCGACTACCTGTCGTACACGCTGTCGAAGGCCGCGCTGCAGAGCGCGACCACGCTGCTCGCACAGGCCCTCGCCCCCAGGCTGCGGGTGGTCGGCATCGCGCCGGGAATCACGCTGCCCTCGGGTGGCCAGAGTCGCAAGGCATTCGACAGGGCGCATGCGAAGACGCCGCTGGGGCGATCGAGCACTCCGGCCGACCTCGCCGCTGCGGTCTGCTTCGCGGTCGAGTCGCCTGCTATCACGGGGACGACGTTGATCGTCGATGGCGGCCAGCACCTCTTGCCGACCGAGCGCGACATCATGTTCGTGACCCGCTGAAGAAACGGATTGAAAGCTATCGCCATGCTCAGTTCTCTCTCCCACCCGCAACTGTCCGACTGCCGACGCATCTTTTTGCGCAACTTCGAACTGCAGGCCAACATCGGCATCCACGAACACGAGAAGAACGGCACGCAACGCATCGTCGTCAACGTCGACCTGTTCGTGCCGCTCGAAGCGACGACGCCACGCATGGACAAGATCGCCGAAGTCGTCGACTACGCTTTCATTCATGCGGCGGTCTGCGAGCGCATCGCGGCCGGGCACATCAATCTTCAGGAGACCCTGTGCGACGATATCGCCCACACACTGCTCGCGCACCCGCTGGTGCGCGCGGTGCGCGTCTCGACCGAGAAGCCCGACGTCTATCCTGAGTGCGATGCGGTCGGGGTCGAGGTATTTCACTTCAAGCGATGAACGCACCGTCGCGTGAGCGGAGGACAGCATGGCTGCCGTGATTGACGAGGCGACCGTTACGAAGGCGCGTGCCACGCACTCGGAGCGATCGGTCGACGACAAGAAGCTCGAGAAGCGCCTGTGCCGTCTCGTCGGCCAGGCGATCGGCGACTTCAACATGATCGACGACGGCGACCGCGTGATGGTGTGCGTCTCGGGCGGCAAGGACAGCTACGGCCTGCTCGACATCCTGCTGAAGCTGCGCGAACGCGCGCCGATCCGCTTCGACTTGATCGCGGTCAACCTCGATCAGAAGCAGCCGGGCTTTCCCGCGCACGTGTTGCCCGACTACCTCGCGCAACGCGGCGTGCCGTTTCACATCGAAGAGCAGGATACGTATTCGATCGTCAAGCGCCTCATCCCCGAAGGCAAGACCACCTGCTCGCTTTGCTCGCGCCTGCGTCGCGGCGCGCTCTATCGTGTCGCCAGCGAACTCGGCGCGACCAAGATCGCTCTCGGCCATCATCTCGACGATCTCTTCGAAACCTTCTTCCTGAATCTTTTCTATGCGGGAAAGATGAAGGGCATGCCGCCCAAGCTCGTGTCCGACGACGGCAGGCACATCGTGATCCGTCCGCTCGCTTATGTGCGCGAGCGCGACCTCGCGCGCTGGGCCGAGTTGCAGCACTACCCGATCATTCCTTGCGATCTGTGCGGCTCGCAGGAGAACCTCAAGCGCCGCGAGATGAAGGCGATGCTGCGCGATTGGGAGCAGCGCTTTCCGGGTCGGATCAAGAGCATCGCCGCGGCGATGCAAGCCGTCGCGCCCTCCCATCTGATGGATCGGACGATCTATCCGTTCGAGACTTTGAAGGCGAGCGGCGAGGCCCAAGAGGCGGGCGACATCGCGTTCGATGACGATCCGTGCACGACCGCATCCGATTCGATGCCGACCATTCGTTTGACGACTTGAACGCGTGGCTCAGACGCTTTGCTGAAACGCGGTGATCGCCCGGTACTGCTCTTCGAGCTGTCGGGGCAGCGCGACAAAGATCGGCATCAGGCGTTGGTAGACCGCGACGCACGCCGGGTCCGGTGCGTGGCGATAGGTCGCGCCGACCAGCCTGGTCACGTCTTCGAGCGCCTTCAATTCACCGAGCCCGTAGAGCCCGAGCATCGCGGCGCCGAAGCACGAACTCTCGATGCTCTCGGGAACCACCACGTCGCGATCGAACACATCGGCCAGCATCTGCCGCCACATCGGCGAGCGCGCGAAACCTCCGGTCGCCTTGATGACATGGGTGCGACCGATGATGGCTTCGAGCGCAGGCAGGATGGTAAAGAGATTCATCACCACGCCTTCGAGCACCGCGCGAATCATGTGCTCCTTCCTGTGATGCATCGCGAGCCCGAAGAACGAACCGCGCAGATCGGGGTTCCACAGCGGCGCGCGCTCGCCTGCGAGATAGGGATGAAACAGGAGGCCGCCCGCGCCGGCTGGAACGCGCTCGGCGATATGCGTGAGCACGTCGTAGGGATCGATGCCCAGACGCTTCGCGGTCTCGGTTTCCGCGACCGCAAATTCGTCTCGCACCCAGCGCAACACGATGCCGCCATTGTTGACCGGACCGCCGACGACCCAATGCTTCTCGGTCAATGCGTAGCAGAAGGTGCGGCCTGCCGGATCGGTCTGCGGCGCATCGACCACGGTGCGCATCGCGCCGCTGGTGCCGATCGTCAATGCGACCGAGCCGCGGTCGATGGCGCCCACGCCGAGGTTCGACAGTACGCCGTCGTTGGCGCCGACGATGATGGGCGTGTCGACGGCGAGGCCGAGCGCATGCGCCTGTCGTGCATCGACGAGCTTCATGCGATGCGTGGTCGGCACGAGCGTCGAGAGCTTTGTCGCAGCGATGCCCGCCAACTCCAACGCACCTTCATCCCAATCGAGCGCTTCGAGATTGAAGAGGCCGGTCGCCGATGCGATCGAATGATCGACGACGTACTCGCCGCACAGCCGTCGCAGCACGTACTCCTTGATGCCGATGAAGCGGCGCGCGCGCTTCCACACCTGCGGCCGTTCGTGCCGCAACCACAACAGCTTGATCAGCGGGGACATCGGATGGATGGGCGTGCCGGTGCGGCGATAGATCGCGAGGCCATCGTGATCGCGTTTGACGCGCAAGGCCCACGGCGCGGCGCGATTGTCGGCCCAGGTGATGCTCGCGGTCAGCGGATCGTCGTGCTCGCCGACCGCGATCAGGCTGTGCATCGCCGCGCTGAACGCCACGCATGCGACGTCGTGTCCTGCGATGTGCGCCGCACGGACCGCGCCGTGAATCGACGCGATGACCGCCGCATGAATCTGGTCGGGATCCTGTTCGGCCGCACCGGGAACCGGCATGGCCAGCGGATATTCGACCGCATGCTCGGCCAGCGTCTGGCCGCGACGCTTGCCGTCCGCCGCGAACACCACCGCCTTGGTGCTGGTCGTGCCGATATCGACGCCGATCACGCAACGAGTCATCGCAAAGTCCCCGCGATACGTCGCTCGATCACACGACGAGCGACAACAGCATGATCAACGCGATGGCGAGCAGCACCGGAATCTTCTCGTTGAGGGTGATGTCGGCCAAGGTCCTGGCGCGCATCAACGCGACCGGCAGGAGAATCGTGAAGAGCGTCTGCTCATGCATCCCATTGCAGAAGCACGCACTGCGCCTTGGCCGATCAACTCTGAAGCTTGAACGGATTGAAGTTGGTGCCGCGATCGTAGTAGTCCTCGTGTTCCTTGCGCTTCAGGAAATTGACGACCTTGTAGGTCAGTGGCGTCGCGATGACTTCCCAGCCGGTCTTGAGCACGTACTGCGTCAACGCGACCTTGACGATGTCGGCGTTCTCCCAGATGCCGTAGAACGCGATCACATAGAACAGCGACGAGTCGACCGCTTCGCCGACGATGGTCGAGCCTATGGTTCGCGTCCACAACCATCTGCCTTCGGTCATGAGCTTCATCTTGGCGAGCACGTAACTGTTCGCGAAGCTGCCGCACCAGAACGCGAGCATCGATGCGGCCGCGATGCGCCACGCATTGCCGAAGACCGCGTCGAGCGCGGGCTGATAAACCTTCATGTATTCCGAAGGTCCGGGCGGCAGATGCACGACGACCCAGGACATCAGCGACGCGAAAGCGAGCGCGAAGAAGCCGGCCCACACTACCCGACGATCACGACCGTAGCCATAAACCTCGGTCAAGATGTCGCCGAAGAAATAGCTGATCGGGAAGAACAGGATGCCGGCGCCGAAGGGCGTGGGTCCGACGATCGGAAGATCGATGATCGCCTGCTTGGCCGCGCCAATGAAGTTGGAACACAGCAGCACGCAGACGAAGGCCGCCATCACGAAATCGTAGTAGCGGTAAGAGCGGCGATCGGCAGCGCGGTACGCGCCGCGCTCGGGGCTCGGGGCCGTTTGATCCATGGTCGCGAAAGGCGGAAATGAGAAGGCCGAAGAATCGCACACGCGCGGCGGTCTCGTCGCGCATTTCCTTCAGACCTTGGCTACGCGCGGCTGCGCGAGCAGCGCCTTCAATCGCGCCATACGCATCTGCGGAGACACAGCGTCGCCTTCGCCTTCGACTGCGGGCCCCGCCCGATCGAGACCGAGTTCGGCGATGAAGCGCGATGGCTCGCACGTCTGATGCTCGCGCGCGCGACGCCGCTTTCTGCACCAACTGATCGCCAGACTCTTCTGCGCGCGCGTGACGCCGACATACATCAGGCGCCGCTCTTCCTCGATGCGTTGCGAACGCGTTGCGGGGTCATCGCCGGGGTCATCGTCGCCGTTGCCCTTGTGCGGCAACAGTCCTTCTTCGACGCCGACCAGAAAGACGTGGCCGAACTCGAGGCCTTTCGCGGCGTGCAAGGTCGACAGGCGGACCGCATCGACGTCCTGGTCCTGGTTGTCGAACATGCTCAGCAGCGCGATCGATTGCGTGGCCGCGATCAGGTTCTTGCCGTCTTCTTCGCAGCGCTTCGCGATCCATGCGGTGAAGTCCAATACGTTCTGCCAGCGCGTCTGCGCGCCGCGTTCGTCCGACCCATCGAAAAGATGCGCGCGATAGTCGATCGCCGAAAGCACATCGCCGAGTACGCGATCGGCGGGCTCGCGTTCGGCGCGCGCCTGCATGCGATTGACGAATGCGGTGAACTGGTCGAGCGGTTCGAATTGACGAGGCGCGACGCGCGTCGCGAATGACGCTTCGCACGCGGCCTCGAACAAGGACACGCCGCGCTGGCTCGCGTAGTTGCCCAATGCTTCGAGCGTCGCCGTGCCCACGCCGCGCTTGGGCACGGTGACCGCGCGAATGAAGGCCGGGTCGTCGTCGAGGTTGGCGAACAGGCGCAGCCACGCGATCAGGTCGCGTATCTCGGCACGTTCGAAAAACGATTGCCCGCCCGAAAGCACATAGGGAATCTTTTCCTTGCGCAGCGCTTCTTCGAAGACGCGCGCCTGATGGTTGCCGCGATAGAGGACAGCATAGTCGGACCACTTCGTGCGTCGCTCGAAGCGATGAGCCGACAGACGAATTGCAATCGACTCGGCTTCGTGCAGGTCGTCGTTCATGGCGCTCACGGTGACGGCCTCGCCCGGCGCGTGCTCGCTCCAGAGTTTCTTCTCGAAGAGCTTGGGGTTCGCCGCGATCAAGGCATTGGCCGCAGCGAGGATGCGCCCGCTCGATCGATAGTTCTGCTCGAGCTGGATGACCTTCAGTTGCGGGTAGTCGCTTTGAAGATTCGCGAGGTTGTCGAGCGTCGCGCCCCGCCACGCGTAGATCGCCTGGTCGTCGTCGCCGACCGCGGTCAGCGCGGCCCGCGAGCCCGCAAGCTGGCGCAGCAAACGGTATTGGCACGCGTTGGTGTCCTGCACTTCATCGACCAGCAGATAACGCAGTCGTGACTGCCAGCGATAGAGCACGTCGTGATGCGCTTCGAACAACGCAACCGCCCGTGCAATCAAGTCGTCGAAGTCCACTGCGTGATAGGCGCGCAGCGTTGCCGCATAACTTCGGAGCACGCGCGCGTCGCGGGCTTCATCGCCATGCTGCGCGTCGCTTTCGACGTCGTCGGCCGTCCGCATCGCGTTCTTCCATAGCGAGATGCGCGCTTGCAGGCCTTTGACGAACGCGGGATCGCTGCTCGCGCACAGGTCCTGAAGAATCGCGCGCACGTCGTCGGACGAAAGAATCGAGAAGCGTGGTTTGAGACCGACGTGCTCGGCCTCGGCGCGAAGAATCTGCACACCGAGCGAATGGAAGGTCGAAACGATCAGGCCGCGCGATGCCTTCCCTTCGAGCAACGAGGCAACACGCTGGCGCATCTCGGCTGCGGCCTTGTTGGTAAAGGTGAGCGCGGCGATCTGCCGCGCTTCGTAGCCGCAGTCGGAAATCAGGTGGGCGATCTTGTGTGTGATCACCCGTGTCTTGCCGCTGCCCGCGCCCGCGAGTACGAGACAAGGACCATCGACATAATGAACCGCGGCGCGCTGAGGCGCATTCAATAGGGAGAGATCGGGCATCGATGCGAAAGCTGCATCGATACCGATTCGACGCGTAGCGGGCGCGATGCTACACGATGCGCACCGCGGTTATTGCGTGCTGGGGTAGCCGTCGCGGCGTCTTGAACAAACGCGGCGGAAGACGCGTCAATGAGATCGGGTCAGGCGATCGGTGAAGTTGTCGGGGGATCGCCGATGGGAGGCGGCGTCACCGGCGGAATTTCGGTTGGAGGCGGCACTTCGACCGGCTCGACCGGATCGGTGATCGGCGCTGGGCCGGGCAAGGGATTGGGTGATGGCGCAGGCCTTGGCTGCGGATCGGGATTGGGCGTGATGTGCATGCTCGGCCTCCAGAGAACTCGAAATCAAAAAGGGGCTTGCGCCCCTTTTTCAAACGACAGGCACGCAGCGATCAGCGATCCCTGCTTCTCACCGTGTCCGTGTCTTTCACGACGTCCTTCACGTCTTCAACCACATCACCTGCGGTCGCACGAGCCTTGCCGCCGACTTGCTGCGCAAGACCCTTGGCCTGAAGTGCTTTGTCGTCCACGGCACGTCCGGTGACTTCCTTGACCTTGCCCACAGCTTCATCGACTCGACCCTTGACTTGATCCTTGTTCATCTGAACCTCGCGTGAAAGTTTCGAAAAGTGAGAGGGCGCCGCGGAATGGTCTGAACGTGCGCGAATCTACCGACACTCCAGGGCGCGCTCTACTGCCGAGGACTTTAGGCGCGTCGCAAGCGATGCTTTTTCAGCAGCGCCCTGAATGGCTTGTAGGACATGCTCAAAATTGTCGGGTCAGCGGTATCCTCATATGTCGAGTGGATCGATCTCGACATGCCATCGCGTTCTTGCGCGCATCGCATGCAGCGCGGCAAGCCACGCGTCGAGAAATGCGTGGAGTGCCGGACGTACCGATGACTCGACCAGCAACTGCGCACGCTCGACTCCTGCGACGCGCGCAATCGTCATCGGTACCGGGTCGTATAGCGTGACCTTGGTAGTCGAGCCGAGTTGCTCGCCGATGCATACGCCTTGCGCACGCGCCGCGTTCAGAAATGCCAATGCATCTTCGGCTGTCTTCGCCTCGGCACGAAGCACGGCCTGATGCGAGAACGGCGGAAGACCCGCGCGGCGACGTTCGTCGAGCAGGCTCGCCGCGAAGCGCGTGAAGTCGTGTTCGACCAAAGCGCCGAACAGCGGATGCTCGGGTGCGCGCGTTTGAATCAATACCTCCGCTTCGCCGCTACGCGCACCACCGCGCCCCGCGCGGCCCGCGACTTGCATAAGGTTCGAGAACAGGCGCTCGCTCGCGCGAAAGTCGTGCGAGTAGAGCGCGCTGTCGGCGTCGAGCACGCACACCAGGGTCACGTTGCGAAAGTCGTGACCTTTCGCGAGCATCTGCGTACCCACGAGTATGTCGAGGTCGCCCAGATGTACCGCGTCGAGGAGGCCGGCCGCGGCGCCTTTTCTTCGCGTGCTGTCGCGATCGATGCGCGCGATGCGCGCAGACGGAAACAGGCTGCGCAGACTTTCTTCCACGCGTTGAGTGCCGCGCCCGATCGCGGCGAGGTCGGTGTTGCCGCAGGACGGGCACGCGCGGGGCACTCTTTGCTGCCATCCGCAGTGATGGCAATGCAGGCGGCGATCGGCCTGGTGGAACACTGCGTGGACGCTGCAACGCGGACAGTCGCTCAGCCATCCGCATGCGCCGCATGCGAGTACCGGCGCGTAACCGCGTCGATTGTGAAAGACCAGCACGGGCTCACGTCGCGCGACCCGATCGGCGATGGCGTCGCGCACGGCATCGGTCAAACCGTGCTGCGTCTTCGCACGCAAGAGGGGCACGAGGCGGATCGTCGGCAAGCTCGCATCGGACGAGGCGCGCTCGCTGAGAACGACCTTGCGATAGCGGCCGCGCTCGGCGCGCACCCAAGTCTCCATCGATGGCGTCGCGGACGCGAGCACGACGGGAATCGACTGCCCCTCGTGGCCCCGTCTTTCGCGTCCCTCTCCCTCACGCCCCGTTCTCTCGCGTCCTTGGTGCGCGCGCACGATCGCGAGGTCGCGCGCTGAATAGCGCAGCCCTTCCTGCTGCTTGTACGACGCATCGTGTTCTTCATCGACGACGATGAGGCCGAGCCGAGGCAGCGAAGCCATCACGGCGAGCCGAGTACCCAGCAAGACGTCGACCTTCCCTTCGTGAGCCAGCCACCATTGAAGCAAGCGCCGACCCTCTGCATGACCGCTGTGCAGGCTCGCGACGCGGGCGTGCGGCAGCCGTTGCCGGAAGGTCTCTTCCAGTTGCGGCGTGAGATTGATTTCGGGTACCAGCACGAGCGCCTGCAGTCCGGCGGCAATCGTTTCGCCGATGGCGCGTAGATAGACTTCCGTCTTGCCGCTACCCGTCACGCCATACAACAGGATTGGGAGGGGAAGCGTCGCGGCGGTTCGCGCTCCCAGAACCACGGCCAGCGCATGGCTCTGCATCGCGTTCAACGAGAGCGGGTCGGCGACGCCACGGATCGGAGTGGTTTCTTGGTCGGCGGCAGTCTCGCGCTCGCCGCGTTTGATCGCTCGGTCGATCGAAGGAAGATGCGCAACCCGCGTTCCGTCGGCAGAAGGTGGTGACAAGGTGTAGCGATCGGGCCGCCTCAAGAGCGCGGGAAGCGACGGCAGCGCGACCTCTCCGAGCGACCGGTGATAGTAACGCGCGGCGAATCGGACAAACGTCAACCACTCCGACGACAACGGCGCGAGTCCTGCGACGGTCGCGGTGGCATCGCGCAGACGTTGCGGCTCGATGGTCGCAGCGTCCGTTATTTCGGCGACGAGACCCACGAGCATTCTCGATCCGAACGGAGCGAGGACCAGTTGTCCGACCTCGGCTGGGCCTGCCCAGCGGTAGTCGTACAAGCCGTCTCCGATTACGGCGGCGGCAGGTGTATCGAGCGCAATACGGAGGATGCTGAGCATCGGAACGCTGTTCGCCTCAACGTTCGAGATCGCAGAAATTTGGCAGGAATATGCAGTAAGTAATTGTGACTACGACGCTTTTTTGGTTTGCACAGATATTGTGGACAACTTTGTGAAGAACGGTGCTGCGGCGCGGCTAACTGTCGGAGTCCAAAGGCTTTTTGTCAAAATGCCGAAACATTAGGCAGTCGCGATTTTATTTAGAATCATATACTTGGAGAGACGAAGTAGCACAAAAACAATGGGGCTGCCCCCTTTCGCCCGGCACACGATTTTTGTGTATAAGTCAAGCGAAGCGGCAGCGATTTCGCCGCAGATGTACAGATCCTGGCCCCGCAGTCGCGACGGTTAGTGCTCGCTCGCTGCGACGCTTCGTTGGCGACTCATTTCGTGAACCGCTTCGACCAGGGTTTCCACTGCGTCGGGGCGCGTGAACTGCGAGATGCCGTGGCCGAGATTGAAGACGTGTCCGCGCGACTGGGGACTGTCGAAGCCGTCGAGAACATCGGCCACTTGCTCACAGATCGCTTGGTCTTCCCCGAAAAGCACGGCCGGGTCGAGGTTACCTTGCAGGGCGCAAGCATCGCCCAGCTGCGCGCGTGCGACGCGTGGGGCTATGGTCCAATCCAATCCGATCGCATCGACGCCGGTGTTCGCGATATCGGAAAGCCAGAGACCCCCGCCTTTGGTGAAGATAATGCTGGGCACGCGCATGCCCGCATGCGTCCGCGGCAGCCGGTCGATGATCTTCTTCATGGGCGCGAGCGACCAATCCCGATAGGCGTCGTGGGCGAGGACTCCGCCCCAGGTATCGAAGATCATTACGGCCTGCGCACCGGCTTCGATTTGGGCGCACAGGTAGGCGATGATCGATTGTGTATTGACCTCGAGGATGCGCGCGAGCAAGTCGGGACGACGGTAGAGCATCGTCTTGATCTTCAGGAAGTCGCGTGACGAGCCGCCTTCGACCATGTAGCACGCGAGAGTCCAGGGGCTTCCCGAGAACCCGATCAGCGGTACGCGTTGCACGCCTTCGGCGTCGGTCAGCGCGCGCCGAATCTGCGCGACGGCGTCGTACACGTATTGCAGACTCCCGTGTGGGGGGACGCGCAGTTTCGCCACATCGCCTTCGTTTTCGAGCGGGCATGCGAAATGGGGCCCTTCGCCTTCGAGAAACTGAAGGCCCAGACCCATCGCGTCGGGGATCGTCAGAATGTCGGAGAAGAGAATCGCCGCATCGAGGTCGTAGCGATCCAGCGGCTGCAACGTGACCTCGGTCGCGTAGTCGGGTGTCTTCGCGAGATTGAGAAACGATCCGGCTTTCTTGCGGGTCGCGAGGTATTCGGGCAGATAGCGGCCGGCCTGTCGCATCAACCACACCGGCGTGTATGGCGTAGGCTCGCGCAGGAGAGCGCGAAGAAGGGTGTCGTTGGCGAGGCGCGTGGTGAGCATGAAGGGTTCCGGCAAGGTCGTGCATTCTACCGATGCGATGCAGGCATCCTTGACGAAAGAAGGATCACACCCAACTGCTACCGATGGCAAAACTCTACTTTCGCTACTCCGCAATGAATGCGGGCAAGTCGACGGCGCTGCTTCAGGTCGCCCACAACTATGAGGAACGAGGGCAGCGCGTGGCGCTGTTCACTGCGGCGATCGACACGCGACACGGCGCGGGATTGATCGCGTCGCGCCTGGGCGTCACGCGCTCCGCGGAATCGTTCGATACGACCACCGTGTTCTCCAGGCTCTTGCGCTCGCGGCCGCCGACTTCTTGCGTGCTGATCGATGAAGCGCAATTTCTGAGCGAAGAGCAGGTGATCGACCTGCACCGCTTCGCACACAGCGATCGTGTGCCGGTTATTTGCTACGGCATCCGTAGCGACTTTCAGGGCCGTGCGTTTCCGGGTTCACGCGCGCTCCTGACCTTGGCCGACGATCTCGAAGAGATGAAGACCGTGTGCCTGTGCGGGCGCAAAGCGAGCTTCAACATGCGCGTCGACGACGAAGGCCGGCGGGTCACCGAAGGCGCGCAGGTCGAGATCGGCGGCAACGAACGCTACGAAGCGGTATGTCCGATGCGGTTTTATACCGGAGCCTGCTGAACTCGTTGCATGCGGAATTCCATCCGCGGCGGCCGCAATCTATCGCTTGTGCCGCAGCTTCTGAATCGCGGCGAGCTGAGCGGCCATAATCACGAGTTCGGATTGGGCGCGCGCGAGATCGAGGTCGCTCTTCGCATTGGCCATCGCTTCCTCCGCGCTGCGCTTGGCCTCGGCTGCCTTGCTTTCGTCGAGGTCCTCGCCGCGGATCGCGGTGTCGGCAAGCACCGTGACGAGGTGTGGCTGCACTTCCAGAATGCCACCGGCAACGAACACGAATTCGTCTTCGGCCTGCCCCGCGATCTTGATGCGTACCGCGCCCGGTCTGATTCGCGTGATCAGCGGCGCGTGTCGGGGATAGATGCCGAGCTCGCCCGCTTCGCCGGGCAAAGCCACGAATTCGGCCTCGCCGGAGAAGATCGATTCTTCTGCGGAGACGACGTCGACGTGAATGGTGTTGGCCATGATCAATTCAGTTTCTTGGACTTCTCGATCGCTTCGTCGATCGTGCCGACCATGTAGAAGGCCTGCTCGGGCAGCGCATCGAGTTCGCCCGCCACGATCATCTTGAAGCCGCGGATCGTCTCGGCCAGCGACACGTACTTGCCCGGCGCGCCGGTGAACGTCTCGGCCACATGGAAGGGCTGCGACAGGAAGCGCTGAATCTTTCGCGCGCGAGCCACGATCAGCTTGTCTTCGGGCGCGAGTTCGTCCATGCCCAGAATCGCGATGATGTCTCGCAGTTCCTTGTAGCGCTGCAAGGTGTTCTGCACGTCGCGCGCCGTGTTGTAGTGGTCTTCACCGACGACGTTCGGGTCGAGCTGTCGCGAGGTCGAATCGAGCGGATCGACTGCGGGATAGATGCCGAGCGCCGCGATGTCGCGCGACAACACGACGGTGGAGTCGAGGTGCGCGAACGTGGTCGCAGGCGACGGATCGGTCAAATCGTCGGCGGGAACGTACACGGCCTGGATCGACGTGATCGAGCCGGTCTTGGTGGACGTGATGCGCTCTTGCAGGCGGCCCATTTCTTCGGCGAGCGTGGGCTGATAACCCACCGCCGAAGGCATGCGCCCGAGCAGCGCCGAGACTTCGGTACCCGCGAGCGTGAAGCGATAGATGTTGTCGACGAAGAACAGCACGTCGCGGCCTTCGTCGCGGAAATGTTCGGCCATCGCCAGCCCGGTGAGCGCGACACGCAGGCGGTTGCCCGGGGGTTCGTTCATCTGACCGTAGACCATCGCGACCTTGGACTCGGGCAGATTGTCGAGCCTGATGACGCCAGCCTCGGCCATCTCGTGATAGAAGTCGTTGCCCTCGCGCGTGCGCTCGCCCACACCGGCGAACACCGACAGGCCCGAGTGCTCCTTCGCGATGTTGTTGATCAGTTCGAGCATGTTGACGGTCTTGCCCACGCCGGCACCGCCGAACAGTCCGACCTTGCCGCCCTTGGCGAACGGGCAGATCAGGTCGATGACCTTGATGCCGGTCTCGAGCAGATCCTGCGATGGCGACAATTCGTCGTAGGCCGGCGCGCGGCGGTGAATCGGTGCGAACGTGGTGGAATCGATCGGACCGACTTCGTCGATCGGATTGCCGAGCACATCCATGATGCGCCCGAGCGTGCCCAGGCCCACTGGAACCGAGATCGCCTCGCCGGTGTTCTTGACCATCATCCCGCGACGCAAGCCGTCGGACGATCCCAGTGCGATGGTGCGAACGATGCCGTCGCCCAACTGCTGCTGGACTTCGAGCGTCAGCGACGTGCCTTCCATCTTCAGCGCGTCGTACACGCGCGGCATCGCGTCGCGGGGAAACTCCACGTCGACGACCGCGCCGATGCATTGGACGATCTTGCCTTCCGTCTGAACCTTCGGGGTCGCAGCCGGGCGCACATCGGTATTCATAGTCGTACTCATTGCGCGTTCCTCAATCGATCAGTATTCGAATTCATCAATGACGCGAATCAAACAGCCGCGGCGCCCGCGACAATCTCGCTCAATTCCTTGGTGATCGCGGCCTGGCGCGTCTTGTTGTAGACGAGCTTCAACTCGCCGATCACGCTGCCCGCGTTGTCGGTCGCGGCCTTCATCGCCACCATGCGCGCCGATTGCTCGGAGGCCATGTTTTCCGAGACGGCCTGATAAACGAGCGCCTCGACATAGCGGACCATCAGGTACTCGATCACGCTTTGCGCATCGGGCTCGTACAGATAGTCCCAGGCGTAGGCCTTCTTCTCTTCTTCGGTCTGCTGCATGCGTTCGGCCGACAGCGGCAACAACTGCTCGACCAGCGGCTCCTGCTTCATGGTGTTGATGAAGCGCGTATAGCAGAGGTATACAGCCTTCAGCTTGCCGTCGGCATAGGCGTCGAGCAAGACCTTCACGGGACCGATCAGTTTTTCCAGATGCGGAGCGTCGCCCAGATGCACGGCGTTGGCGAGCACCTTCGCGCCGATGCGCGACAGAAAGCCGAGCCCCTTGTTGCCGATCGCGACCGCTTGAGACTCGACGCCCTGTCCATGCAGTTCGCGAATGCGCGCGGTCACCGCACGCAGTACGTTGGTGTTGAGCCCACCGCACAAACCCTTGTCGGTCGTGACCACTATGAAGCCGACCGCCTTCGCCTCGTCGTGCGCGATCATGAACGGATGCGTGAACTCGGGATTGGCCTGGGCCAGATGCGCGGCGATGTTGCGCACCTTGTCGGCGTAGGGACGCGCGCGGCGCATGCGGTCCTGCGCCTTGCGCATCTTCGACGCGGCGACCATCTCCATCGCCTTCGTGATCTTCTTGGTGTTCTCGACGCTCTTGATCTTGCCGCGTATTTCTTTTCCGGCTGCCATCGATCGTCCTTAACTCAAAGACGAGACTACGCAACGCGCAGTCTCGGGTCGTGAATTCGGGTTCAGTAGGAACCCGACTTTTTGAACTCGGTGATGACATCCATCAGTTCCTTCTCCGAGTCCTTGTCGAGTTGCTTGGTCGATTCGATCTTCTCGAGCAGCGCGGCGTTCTTGGCCTTCAGCGATTTGTGCAGGCCCGATTCGAACGCGAGCACCTGCTTGACTTCGATGTCGTCGATGAAACCCTTGTTGACCGCGAACAGCGAGACGGCCATCAGCGACACCGGCAACGGCGCGTACTGCGGCTGCTTCAAGAGCTCGGTGACGCGTGCGCCGCGATCGAGCTGCTTGCGAGTGGCTTCGTCGAGGTCGGACGCGAACTGCGCGAATGCGGCGAGCTCACGATACTGCGCGAGGTCGGTGCGGATGCCGCCCGACAATCCCTTGATGACCTTGGTCTGCGCGGCGCCGCCGACTCGCGACACCGAGATACCCGCGTTGATCGCGGGGCGGATGCCGGCGTTGAAGAGGTTGGTCTCGAGAAAGATCTGTCCGTCCGTGATCGAGATCACGTTGGTCGGCACGAATGCGGATACGTCACCGGCTTGCGTCTCGATGATCGGCAACGCCGTCAACGAACCCGTCTTGCCCTTGACCTCGCCCTTGGTGAACGCTTCGACATACGCGACGTTCACGCGCGCCGCGCGCTCGAGCAGACGCGAGTGAAGATAGAACACGTCGCCCGGATAAGCTTCGCGGCCCGGCGGGCGACGCAGCAGCAGCGACACCTGACGATAGGCCACGGCCTGCTTGGACAGATCGTCATAGATGATCAAAGCATCCTGGCCACGATCACGGAAGTACTCGCCCATCGTGCAGCCCGAATAGGCCGACACGTATTGCATCGCCGCCGATTCCGATGCGCTTGCCGCGACGACGATGGTGTACTCCATCGCCCCGTGCTGCTCGAGTGCGCGCACCACGTTCTTGATCGACGACGCCTTCTGCCCGATCGCGACGTACACGCAGACGCAATCCTGGCCCTTCTGATTGATGATCGTGTCGATCGCGACCGCGGTCTTGCCGGTCTGACGGTCGCCAATGATCAGTTCGCGCTGACCGCGACCGATCGGCACCATCGAGTCGATCGCCTTCAGTCCCGTCTGCATCGGCTGCGAAACCGACTGCCTGGCGATCACGCCGGGCGCGACCTTTTCGATCACGTCGGTCATCTTGGCGTTGATCGGGCCCTTGCCGTCGATCGGTGCGCCGAGCGCATTGACGACGCGACCGATCAACTCGGGGCCGACCGGCACTTCGAGAATGCGACCCGTGGTCTTGACGGTCTCGCCTTCGGAGATGTGCTCGTACTCACCCAGGATCACTGAGCCGACCGAGTCGCGCTCGAGGTTGAGCGCGAGTCCGTAGGTCGGGTTGCCTTGCGAGTCCGGCGAGAACTCGAGCATCTCGCCCTGCATGGCGTCGGACAGGCCGTGGATGCGGACGATGCCGTCGGTCACCGACACCACCGTGCCCTGATTGCGCACTTCGGTCGATGCGCCCAGACCTTCGATGCGGCTCTTGATGAGCTCGCTGATTTCGGACGGATTCAGATGCATGAACAGGGCTCCAGAAAACACATGTACGCGGTTCGCGCAGCGAACCGCGGTGAAAAGAGGGGAAGCTCTTACGTTATCAACGCTGCCTTCATCGCATCGAGCCGCGAACGAACTGAGGTGTCGAGGACGCGATCGCCCACGACCACACGCACACCGCCGATCAGACTGCTATCGACTTCGACGACCGGCTTCAACTTGATCTCGAACTTCTTCTCGAGTGCCGCGACGAGATCGGACACCTCGCGCTCGTCCATCGCGAACGCGCTCGTGATCTGCGCTTCGGCGCTGCCTTGCTTCGCATCGACCAGCTTCGCGAACTGCGCGCCGATTTCCGGCATGACCGACAGACGATGGTTGTCGATCAAGGTTCGCACGAAGTTCTGCGCAAACGTGCTCGGCTCGGAACTGACCGCGCCCATGAAGACGCCATACACCTGGCCACCCGAAACGCGCGGATCGCTCATCACGCGACGCATGTCGGGATCGGCGGCGACTGCGCTCATGTTGGCGACGAGTGACGACCATTTCGTGAGCGCGTCAGTACCACGATCCTCGGTAGCGACACGAAACAGGGCTTCGGCGTATGGACGCGCGATAGTGGAGATTTCGGCCATGAAGGTTGATGACTGCGGTTGGTCGCTGCGGATTAAAGTTGCCGATTAAAGCTGCGTCTTCAATTCGGCCAACAAAGCCGAGTGGCGAGCAGGATCGATTTCCTTCTTCAGGATCTGCTCGGCACCCTTGACCGCCAGCGCCGCGACTTGTTCGCGCAGGACATCGCGTGCGCGTTGCATTTCCTGATCGGCTTCCGCTTTGGCTTCGGCAAGGATGCGGGCCTTCTCGGCCTCGGCGACGTCGCGTGCTTCGGCGATGACGAGAGCCCCCTGCTTGTCGGCTTCGGCCAGACGCATCTGGTTGTCATTGCGCGACTGCGCGAGTTCGGCGTCGACGCGCTTGTGCGCCTCGCTCAGTTCCAGCTTGGCCTTGTCGGCCGCCGCCAGACCTTCGGCGATTTTTTTCGCGCGCTGGTCGAGTGCGCCGGCGATTGGCGGCCACACGAATTTCATCGTGAACCCGACCAGGATCAGGAACACGATCATCTGAATGATGAAGGTCGCTGTGATGCTCACTTTATTACCTCGATCACGTAACGTGGACGGTCGGCATGCGAGATGCAGGCAGGCGGCTTGCGCTATTTACCGACTGGTTACTTCGGCAGATTGACGATCTGCGCGAGATAAGGATTGGCGGTGGTGAACCACAGTGCGATACCGACGCCGATGATGAACGACGCGTCGATCAGACCGACCAGCAGGAACATCTTGGTCTGCAACACGCCCATCAGTTCGGGTTGGCGCGCGGCGGCTTCGAGATACTTGCTGCCCATGACACCGATGCCGACGCAGGCGCCCAGAGCGCCGAGCCCGATGATGAGGCCGGCTGCAACTGCGACGAGGCCGATGATTTCCATGGTGACTCCTTTGTCAATGAAAGATGAGAAGAACGAGAAAGAAAATTCGGTGCGCGAATCAATGTGAATCGTGCGCCTGTCCGACGTAGACCAGCGTCAGCATCATGAACACGAACGCCTGCAGAACGATGATCAAGATGTGGAAGATGGCCCACAATGTACCGGCCACGATTTGCATACCAGCCAGCGCGAAGCCGGTGAACGACAGCGTGAATGCGCCGCCCATCAAGGCGATCAGCAGGAAGATCAGTTCGCCGGCGTACATGTTGCCGAACAGTCGCATGCCATGCGACACGGTCTTGGCGATGAACTCGATGGTTTGCATCGCGAAGTTGAACGGATAGAGCGCCCAGTGATTGCCGAACGGCGCGGTGAACAGTTCATGCGCCCACCCACCGAATCCCTTGATCTTGACGTTATAGAAGAGGCACAGGATCAGGACGCCGATCGAGAGACCCATCGTGATCGACAAGTCGGCGGTCGGCACGACACGCAAGTACGCATGCTCGGGGTCGTGGCCCGTCAGCCGATAGGCGGTCTGCCAGATCAGCGGCAGAAAGTCGACCGGCAGCAGGTCCATCGTGTTGAGGACAATGATCCACACGAATATCACCAGCGCCAACGGAGCGACGAGTCTTCTGCTGTTCGCGTTGTGCACGATGCCCTTGGCTTCGTTCTCGACCATCTCGTAGAGCCATTCCACGGCCGCCTGAAAACGTCCGGGCACACCCGACGTCGCCGATTTCGCCGCTTTCCACAAGAAGAACAGACAAACGACACCGAGCACGGTCGAAAAGAACAGCGAGTCGAAATTGATGACCGAAAGATCGAGCAACCCCTTGGGCTTTGCCGTCTGAAGATGCGTCAGATGGTGGACGATGTATTCCGACGCCGTCGGTGCGTGTTCGGTTGCGATGCTTTCGGTGGCCATACCTATTCCGGTCGGAATTATCGAAAAGCGCAGTGTGGTGGAGTGCCGGTGTGAACTTCGTATTAACGGCGAACGAACACAAACATCAGAAAATAACTTTTCAAGGCGACGATCACTCCGATGATCAGCGCCAGCCAGTTCAGCCCGCGATAATTGTGCGCGACCAGTACCAGCAACGCGACTGTCGTCACGACCTTGACGAACTCGCCGGCGAAAAATCCCCAGGCCGTTGCGCCACCGGGTCGACGCGCTTCAATGTGAAGACGCGCCGCAAACAACGCATTGGGTACACCGCAGGCCATTCCTCCCAGCACCGCGGAAAGTGCGGCGTCGGCGCCGCCCCATATCGCCGCCAGCCCTGCAACTACAAGAGTCGCGATGAGCTGGAAGAGGACCGCTATCGCCATTGCGCTTTATGATCAAATTCGCGGTTCGCTCGCAGGCATAAAGCGACCGCACGGTTCGACAGACGCAAAGCCGCGAGATGATACTTTCTTATACGGCGGCGCGTCAAACGGTGTGCCTCGCGGTGGCGTCCATGCCCCGACTTCCTCACCTGTCTGAAAGAAAGCCTCGGTCGCCGTCGGGAATGGTCCGATGGTGAGGCGCTCCATTCCACGCTAGGCTTCGCTTCCTCGCTTGATCCTCAAGCGTCCACTCTTATCTACATGGCCTCCCCCCGTCCAGGCATTGCCGAAAGCGTTACGATTCATTGGCCGGAACCCGCGCACTTGCGCCTTGATAACGAACAGAACGCGCCTCAACGCTGCGAGATTCTGTTTAACGACGGCACGCTCGAGCATGGTGAATTGCTGCGCTTCACGGGTCGCGATGAGCATCTCGTGTTTCGACCGCATGCGGAACATTCACGCTATCCATCGAAGATCGTTGTGAGGACATCGCGCTTCAAACGTCTTCGCTTGACAACTCCGGTGGCCTCGCGGCCGATTGAAACCCATGCCCCCGGGCAAGAGGAATCCGCGTTCTCCACTTCTCAGATTCAGGTCTACAACGTCGAGTTTGCCGACGGAGAAATCGAGTCGGGCGAAACGGTCGGCTTCGTTCGTAATCCGATCGGGCTGTTCCTCTTTTTCAGGCAGCCGGGCGATCGTCTAGAACGGGTCTTCATCCCCGCAGCGGCGATTGCCTATTTTCAGGTGGGCGATCCGATCGGCCGCTTGCTCGTCGAAGAGAACGCGGTCAGCGAAGAACAGCTCAAGGCCGCAGTCGAGAAGCAGCAACAGATGCGCAAGCTGGTGCTGGGCGATTACCTGATCGAGGAGGGATTGATCACTGCGCGTCAACTCGATGAAGCGCTCGCCCACCAGCGCACCAGACCCAGCTTGCGGCTAGGCGAGGCGCTGATCGAACTCGGCGCGGTGCAGCCCGATGCATTACAAATCGTCCTCGCGCGCCAGCGCGCCAATCGTGGACGGCCGCTGGGACAGATTCTCGTGGACATGGGCGTTCTGGATCCCGACACGCTCAACAAGATCCACGCGAAGAAAATGGGCCGGCCTTTCGTGTCGCTGGCCAACTTCACGCCCTCGGAAGCGGCGGTTCGAGCGATTTCCGCAAGCGCCGCGCGGCGCCTCGGGATCGTTCCGTTGTCGATCGAACACGGAGATCTGATCGTAGCGGCACAAAGCCAATTGGACTCGGCGGCCCTCAACGAGCTGATGCTGTCTTCGCGCATGCGCATCGTGCCTGTCATGGCGCAGGGCCAGGAAATCCAGGCGCGGCAGAACGAGGTCTATGGAGACGCGCCCGACGCCAAGAAACTTTCCGATCCGTCCGATGTGCACTTCCAAGGCATCGAGCTGAGCGAGGGTCGGCCGCCGATCGACGACGATGCATTGTGGTCAAACGAAGGCGTGGACTTCCGCGAAAGCGACCCGAGCGCGAACGACCCGCAGGTGATCGAAACCGTTCATCGCGCATTGCGCGCCGTAGAGCACGGCGGCACGATCGAAATTCAGGTTCAGGCAAAAGACGGAATGCGCACGACCCGCATCCGATTGCTCGCGGCAAATAGTCAGGGCGCTGCCTGAAGAGACCTTCGGGCAAGGACGGCAGAATCAGGAGCTGCGTCCTCGAATGGTTTCGAGCACACCTTCGAGTTGATCGAAGTCCGCAAAGTCGATCAACAGCTGGCCGCGATTCTTCGCGCGCATCTTGATCGTGACGGTGGTGGCGAGTCGATCGGACAACTCCGTCTCCAACCGCGAGATGTCGTTGCCGCGTTCTCCATTGCCCGATGATCGCGACGCTTTGGAGTGCGAGAGAGAAAAGCTCGCACCGACCCGAGAGACCATTCTCTCTGCATCGCGAACGGTCATGCGTTTGGCGACGATCTGATTGGCAAGCGTGATCTGCGTCGCGGCGTCGACCCCGAGCAGCGCGCGCGCATGTCCCATGTCGAGGTCGCCCGCCAACAACAGACTCTGCACAGGTTTCGCGAGGTTCAACAGACGCAGGAGGTTCGAGGTTGCGCTACGCGAACGGCCGATCGCTGTCGCGGCGCCCTCATGGGTCAGATGAAATTCGGATATCAGGCGCTGGACGCCTTGCGCCTCCTCAAGAGGATTCAAGTCTTCGCGCTGGATGTTCTCGATCAGCGCCATCACGGCGGCCGACTGGTCGGAGACGTCACGCACGAGCACGGGTACGTCGGTCAGACCGGCAAGCGCGGCCGCACGGACGCGCCGCTCTCCCGCGATTATTTCGTAGCGCGACGCACCGGTCGCGCGTACCAGGATCGGTTGCATCACTCCCTGGCTTCTGATCGATTCGGCGAGTTCCGCGAGCGCTCCTTCGTCCATGCGCGTGCGAGGCTGATACTTGCCCGGCTGCAAGATGTCGAGTGGCAAGGTATGTGGGACATTCGAATCGTCGGTCAAAGCAGCGGGCGCGTCGTTGGCGCCGAGCAATGCTTCGAGGCCGCGTCCCAAGCCTTTCTTTTTTGTCATGTTGCGGCGACCCCCGTGATGGCTGCGGTGTCAAGTTTCGGAGCCTCAGGCGGATGAGGCCGAAACCGCTCGATCATCTCCGCGCCGAACGCGACGTAGGCCTGTGCTCCTTTGCTCGATATGTCGAACAGCACGCCCGGAATACCGTACGACGGCGCTTCCGCCAGCCGGATATTTCGCGGCACGAGCGTCTTGAACACCTTGTCGCCGAAGTGAGATTCGAGTTGTGAGGACACTTGATTGGCGAGCGTGGAGCGCGGATCGAACATGACGCGCAAGAGTCCGATGATTTCCAGATCGGGGTTGAGGTTTCGATGCACTTGCTTGATTGTGTTCACGAGGTCCGACAGGCCCTCGAGCGCGTAGTACTCGCATTGCATCGGGATGATGACTCCTTGTGCAGCCGTGAGTCCGTTAAGCGTCAGTAGCGACAGCGCAGGCGGGCAATCGATCAAAACGAAATCGTATTCGGAAAGATGCGGTGCGAGCGCGGCCCTGAGGCGGGTTTCGCGGTGCTCCATCTCAACGAGGTCGATCTCGGCGCCTGAGAGTTCGCGGTTGGCGGGAAGTACGTCATAGCGCCCGGTTTCCGAATGCTTGCGCACCGATGCGAGCGGCTGCAATCCGAGCAACAGCTGATAGACGCTTGTAGACAGGTTGCGCTTGTCGATTCCCGACCCCATCGTTGCATTGCCTTGGGGGTCGAGATCGATCAGGAGCACCCGCTGTTTCAAAGCCGCGAGCGCGGCGGCCAGGTTCACGGTTGTCGTGGTCTTGCCGACCCCACCCTTTTGGTTCGCGATTGCGAAAATTCTTGCCATCGGCTCGACTATGTTTGAGGACGCGGCATCACGGCGCGCCTGAGAACGACGGCGCACCGCTTCGCGCCAAGGAAGGGAACATGGAGAGTGCGCACTTCGACGACTTTCCACGAGGGTGGCAATGCGACGATTTCGGCGCCGGGATTCACACCCTTCATGGCGATCACGGTGGTCGAATCCTCAGCGAGGCGATCGATCGAGTGAACCATGCGCGACAAATCTGCATACGCCCGCGACACAATAACAGAAGGTGATTTGTCGAGAGTGAGCGCTTCTATACGAGCGTGTTTCGGGTGAATGTTCGGGAGCTTCAGCGAGGTCTTTGCCTGCTGCAGAAAGCTGATCTTCTTGGCCACGGCGTCGACAAGCAGGAGGCGACGCTGGGGCAACGTGATCGCCAAAGGAATCCCTGGGAGGCCGGCTCCTGTGCCGACGTCCAGCACGTCTAGACCCTCGCAGTTGGCGACGAGCTCCACGATGGACAGCGAATCGAGCAAATGCAACGCGAGCATCTTGAGGGGATCAAGTACTGCGGTAAGATTGTAAACAGCGTTCCAGCGGAGAAGCAGGGCGACATATTGAATCAGCAACTCCTGCTGATAAGCCGGCAGCGAGAGACTCAAACCATCGAGCCCTTGCTGAAGTTGTTGCCGCAGGAGCTTGTCGCGACCTGCGTCGTTTGAGGTCTGCGCGTCATCATGCGCGGCCTGCCTTGCCCATGACTTCTGCGCCGCCGTCATGCCGATTCGATTTTTTGGCCGCGCTGTTCATTAAAACGCCCTAATCCGCGTTTCAAATGCACCAGCAGCAACGAGATCGAGGCGGGCGTCACGCCGGCGATGCGGGATGCCTCGCCCAGCGTACCCGGCATGCGGGCAGCGAGTTTTTGACGCGCCTCGAAAGAGAGTCCGCGAACCATCGTGTAGTCGATGCCGAGTGGCAACTTCATGGCTTCAAGTTCGTTCACGCGCGCCACGTCGTGCTTCTGGCGCTCGACATAGCCGGCGTACTTCGCATTGATTTCGACCTGTTCGGTTACTTCCTCTTCGTTAGCACTTTGTTCCAGGATGAGTAAGTCCTCGGCGGTGCGTAGAGTGGCTAGTTCGCGATAACTCACGTCCGGACGCCGGAGCAAATCCAAAAGTCGATATTCGCGCTCGATCCCTTGCCCCAGCACGCGTTGTGCTTCCGACGCCCTCAGCGTCTTGGGGCTGACCCAGGTATTCCGCAAACGCTCGGTTTCACGTGAAACAGCATCGCGCTTTCGATTAAAGGCGTCCCACCGTTCGTCTCCGATGCATCCGAGTTTCCGACCGAGTTCCGTCAAGCGCATGTCGGCGTTGTCCTCGCGCAGACTGAGACGAAATTCGGCTCGGCTCGTGAACATCCGATAGGGCTCCGAAACGCCGCGAGTAATCAGGTCATCGACCAGCACACCCAGATAGGCTTCGTCGCGACGCGGACACCAGCTCTCTCTGCCTTGGGCCAGCAGCGCCGCATTGATTCCTGCAAGCAACCCTTGCGCTGCCGCCTCTTCGTATCCGGTAGTGCCATTGACTTGCCCAGCGAAAAACAAACCTCCTATCGCCCTTGCTTCCAACGAGTTCTTGAGTGCGCGCGGATCGAAGTAGTCGTATTCGATCGCATATCCAGGTCTGAGCAAGTGCGCATCCTCGAGTCCACGGATACTGTGAACGAGCTCGCATTGCACATCGAACGGAAGACTCGTCGAGATCCCGTTGGGATAAAACTCGTGTGTCGTCAGCCCCTCCGGTTCAAGGAAGATTTGATGGCTGTCCTTCGATGCGAAGCGATGAATCTTGTCTTCGATACTGGGGCAATATCGCGGCCCAACCCCTTCGATCACGCCGCTGTACATCGGCGAACGATCCAGCGCGCCCCGAATGATCTCGTGCGTTTTGCGGTTGGTATGTGTGATCCAGCAGGAAAGTTGCGCGGGATGCATTTCTCTTTTTCCGAGAAATGAGAAAACCGGGACTGGATCGAGATCGCCGGGCTGTTCCTCCATCTCTGAAAAATCGATGGTTCGCCCATCGATGCGCGGCGGCGTTCCGGTCTTCAATCGGCCTTGTGGAAGCTTCATTTCCCGGAGACAGGACGACAGGGAGATAGCGGGAGGATCCCCCGCTCGTCCGGCCGCGTAATTTTCGAGGCCGACATGGATTCGACCATTCAGGAACGTACCGGCCGTCAGCACAACTGAAGTGGCCATGAAGCGAATACCCGATTGGGTGATAACTCCTTGAACGCAATCGCCCTGCAAGACCAGATCATCAGCGGCTTGCTGGAACAGCCAGAGGTTGGGCTGGTTTTCGAGGCGCCGCCGAATCGCAGCCTTGTACAACAAACGGTCGGCTTGCGCCCGAGTCGCACGGACTGCCGGGCCCTTGCTGCTATTCAAAATTCTGAACTGTATGCCCGCTTCATCGGTGGCCAGCGCCATCGCCCCGCCCAAGGCATCGAGCTCACGCACGAGATGGCCCTTGCCGATTCCGCCGATGGAAGGATTGCAACTCATCGCCCCTAGCGTCTCGATGTTGTGCGTAAGCAGCAGCGTCGAGGCGCCCATCCGCGCCGACGCGAGCGCCGCCTCTGTGCCGGCATGGCCGCCGCCGATGACCAGAACCTCGAATTGTTTGGGGTACTGCATGGTGGCCGCCTATGAAAAGAGGCGTGATTATCCAGTTTCCGGGAACCTTATGCCACCGCTGTTTCACGTGAAACAAGGACCCTACTATTTCGAATTAATGCGAGTACTTACTTTCCTGTGGCGCCTCATAATTCGGCCCACTGTTGGATCGCGTATAGCTATCGCGGGGTTTTCGAAGACCTCAAGCGCGGTGGCTGGCGGGAAAGCGAGGCAGAGTCGACGCGCCCGATGCGATTGCATTGCAATGGGAACTGTCCGCTGAAGAGCGGGCGAGCGGTGTGCGCTAACGTCTTGCTTGGCGCTTGGTCCGAAACGCTTCGAACTCGCCAACGATGCCCCGACGAAAGAGGAGAACGCACACCACAAATATGACCCCGATGATCACGGTCACCCAGGAGCCGACGCGATCTGCCAGTAGATCCTGAAGGGAAATCACGACGCCCGCCCCGAGCGCGGGGCCGAAAAACGTTCCCAGTCCCCCGAGCAGCGTCATCAAAATGACCTCGCCCGACATTTGCCACTGCACGTCGGTCAACGTCGCCAATTGTACGACCAGCGACTTCAGCGACCCGCCAAGTCCAGCGAGCGCCGTCGAAAGAACAAATGCGAGCAGCTTGTAGCGATCGACCGCATACCCCAAAGAAATTGCCCGTGACTCATTCTCGCGAATCGCCTTCAGTACCTGGCCGAAGGGGGAATGCACTACGCGCCGAATAAACAGAAAGACTGCAATGAAAATCGCGAGCACGAAGTAATACATGCTCGTGTCGGACTCGAGCGAGATCATGCCGAAAAGCCTGCCCCGGGGAACGCCCTGCAGCCCGTCTTCACCATGTGTGAACGGCGCCTGCAGACACACAAAGTACACCATCTGCGCAAGCGCCAAGGTAATCATCGCGAAGTAGATGCCTTGGCGACGGATCGCGATCGCCCCCACGACAAGGCCCATCGCAGCCGCGATCACGACGCCGAAAATGATGCCCAATTCGGGGGTCACGTTCATAGCCTTCACTATCCACCCCGTTGCATACGCCGCGCTGCCGAAGAACGCGGCATGTCCGAACGAGAGCAATCCTGTGTATCCCAGAAGCAGATTGAAAGCGCACGCAAAAATCGCGAAGCACAACACTTTCATCACCAGGACCGGATAAAGACCGATAAAGGGCGCGGCAAGCGCCACCGCCAGCAGCACGGCGTAGCCCGCCAAGGCGAACGGAGAGGGCGGTTCGAGACGCACGTCAGGCACCCTTCCCGAAAAGGCCTGCGGGTCGAAGAATCAGCACGACGATCATGATGACGAAGACGACGACGTTCGATGCCTCCGGATAGAACACGCGAGTCAGGCCCTCGATCAGGCCCAGTGCGAGCCCGGTGACGATCGAGCCCAGGATCGAACCCATGCCACCGATCACGACGACCGCGAAGACGACGATGATGAGGTTCGACCCCATCAACGGCGTAACCTGAATGATGGGCGCCGCGAGTACGCCGGCCAGAGCGGCGAGCGCGGCGCCCGCGCCGTAAGTGCACATCACCATGACCGGCACATTGACGCCAAAAGCCTGGACGAGCGCAGGGTTCTCGGTCGCCGCCCGCAGGGTGGACCCAAGCCGCGTTTTCTCGATCAGGAACCAGGTTGCGAAGCAGACCACCATCGAAGCGAGCACGACCCATGCGCGATAGTTCGGCAAGGTCATGAAGCCGATGTCGGTCGAGCCTTGCAATGCCTCGGGCACGCTGTACGATTGCCCGGACACGCCGAATTGATGGATGAATAGCCCCTCGGCGATCAACGCGAGCCCGAAAGTGAGCAACAAGCCATACAACGGATCGAGCTTGTACAGGTGCTTCAGGAGCAGACGCTCGATCAAGATGCCGAGCGCTGCGATCAGCAGCGGTGCGAGAACCAGCGCGAACCAGTAATTGACCCCGAACGTATCGAGCATGATCCACGCCGCATACGCGCCCATCATGTAGAGCGCGCCATGCGCGAAGTTGACAATCCCGAGCAGACCGAAAATCACCGCAAGGCCCAGCGACAGCAGCGCATAGAACGAGCCGTTGACGAGTCCGAGCAGTAGTTGGCCCAAAAGGGCCTGGATCGGAATGCCGAAAATTTCAGTCATGCGATGTAAGGTTGAGGATTACATGATTCACCGGCGTCTCGCTACGCCGGTGAATCATGCAAGAGCCGATCAGGACTTCTTGAGTAGCGGGCACACCGACTTGGCTGGCGAAAGGAATGCCTGGTCACCCGGGACCTTGGTGACCAGCTTGTAGTAATCCCAAGGATACTTCGACTCTCCCGGCGCCTTGACCTCGAGCAGGTACATCTCGTGGATCATGCGACCGTCGGCGCGCACGTAGCCGTCCTTGGCATAGAAGTCATTGACCCTGGACTGCTTCATCTGCGCCATGACCTTTTCGCCATCATCGGTACCGGCCGCCTTCACGGCGTTCAGATAGAACGACGTCACCGAATAGTCGGCTGCCTGCAGGCTCGACGGTTCCTTCTTCATCTTTTCGAAATAGCGCTTCGACCAGGCGCGACTCTCGGCGTCCTTGTCCCAATACCAACTGTCCGTGGCCACCAGGCCTTGGGCGGTCGCCAGTCCGAGACTGTGCACGTCGTTGATGAAGATCAGAAGGGCCGCGATCTTCATCGTCTTGGTGATGCCGAATTCCTTCGCCGCCTTGATCGTGTTGATGGTGTCGCCGCCCGCGTTGGCAAGCCCGAGGATCTGCGCTTTCGACGACTGCGCCTGCAGAAGGAACGAGGAGAAGTCCGAAGCCGCGAGCGGGTGTCGCACGGCGCCGACCACCGTGCCGCCGTTGGCCTTGACCACCTCGGTCGCATCCTTCTCCAACGACGCGCCGAATGCATAGTCGGCCGTGAGGAAATACCAGCTCTTGCCGCCGTTCTTGACGATCTGCGACCCCGACACCTGGGCCAGGGCCACGGTGTCGTACGCGTAGTGAATCGTGTAGGGCGTGCAATCCTCGTTGGTCAAACGGTTCGAGCCCGGACCAACCGCCAGAAAGGGCTTCTTCTTCTCGGCGGCGACTTTGGCCATCGCGATCGCGGTGCCCGAGTTGGTCCCGCCGATCAGCATGTCGAGTCCCTGTGTGTCGAACCACTCGCGCGCCTTGCTTACGGCAACGTCGGCCTTGTTCTGATGATCGGCCGTCAGCAATTCGATCTTCTTGCCGGCCACGCTGCCTCCCATGTCGGCGATAGCCATCTTGATTGCTTCGACGCCGCCTTGTCCGTCGAGGTCGGAATACAAACCCGACATATCGGTGATGAATCCGATCCTGATCACGTCACCGGAAATCTGCGCCTGCGCGCCGCCCGCCATGGTCATGCCGGCAACAGCCAGCGCACCCGCGATGATCTTGAGTTTCATGTATTGCTCCTCTTTCAAAAAAAATGATGTGTGCTCTAAACGCCGAGGTACTCGTGCAACATATCCATGTTGGTTTTCAATTCGGATTGCACGAAGCGTTTGACGATCTTTCCGTGCTCCATCACGCAGAAGCGGTCGGCAAGCGGAGCCGCAAAGCGAAAATTCTGTTCGACCAGCACCACCGTATAGCCCTTTTGCTTCAGCGTACGAATGACTTCGCCCAGCTTCTGCACGATCACCGGCGCGAGTCCCTCGGAAATTTCATCGAGCAACAGCAATCGCGCGCCGGTGCGCAAGATGCGCGCGACGGCGAGCATCTGCTGCTCGCCACCCGACAAGCGTGTACCCGGACTCGACGCGCGCTCCTGCAGGTTGGGGAACATCGCGTAGATTTCCTCCACCGGCATCGGCTCGCCGACCAGCCCGCCCGCGACGCCCTTGAGCTCGGGCGGCAGCATCAGATTCTCTTCAGCAGTCAAGCTGGAGAAGATGCCGCGCTCTTCGGGGCAATAGCCGATGCCCATGCGCGCGATCTGATGCGAGGCGAGTTTCACCGTCTCGTCGCCGCCGACCTTGATCGACCCGCTGCGACGACCGACCAGTCCCATGATCGCGCGCAGCGTCGTGGTCCGACCCGAGCCATTGCGCCCGAGCAGCGTCACGACCTCGCCCGCATCGACCGCGAAGTCCACCCCGTGCAGGATGTGCGACTCCCCGTACCAGGCATTGAGTTCGTCGACAGACAGGACGCTGGCCATCAATGCGCCCCGACAAGCGTCGCGTCGGCGCTGCCCATATAGGCCTCGATGACCTTCGGATGTTTGGACACCACCGCGTAGGGCCCTTCAGCCAACACCGCGCCGCGCGCCAGCACAGTGATGGTATTGGCGATCGACGAGACCACGCTCATGTTGTGTTCGACCATCAGGATCGTGCGGTTGGCCGACACCTTGCGTATCAGTTCGGTGACGCGACCCACATCCTCGTGACCCATCCCTTGCGTGGGTTCGTCGAGCAACATCATCTCGGGTTCGAGCGCGAGCGTCGTCGCGATCTCGAGCGCGCGCTTGCGGCCGTATGCAAGCTCGACCGTCTGCGTATCGGCAAACGACTCGAGGCCGACCTCGGCCAACAACTGCAGCGCACGATCGTTCAACTGCGCCAGCGAGCTTTCGGGCTTCCAGAAATAGAACGACGTGCCGAGGTTGCGTTGCAGGGCCACTCGCACGTTTTCGAGCACCGTCATGTGCGGGAACACCGCCGAAATCTGGAACGAACGGACGATGCCGCGTCGCGCCGTCTGAGCGGGCCGTTCGCTCGTGATGTCGACGCCGTTGAAGACGATTTGCCCGGCCGTCGGCGGCAAGAACTTGGTCAGCAGATTGAAGAAGGTCGTCTTGCCCGCGCCGTTCGGTCCGATCAGCGCGTGGATCTCGCCGCGCTTGACCGAGATCGATACATCGTTGACCGCGACGAAGCCCTTGAACTCTTTTCGCAGTCCGCGCGTCTCGAGAATCACGGCGCCGTTGGCCATCGAGGTCCTGACGGAATCGTCCATCGGCTGATTCATTGCCGCGCGACCGCAGCCGAACGGACCAACGCGAAAATTGGCCCCGAGAACGCAGTCGCTGCGGTGGCGATCATGGGTGGTCTCGAACGGCGATGGATGGGCGGGGCTCGAACAAGCTGCGCGTCGTGCGCAATGCCATCGTTGCAACGAGGTCCGGTCTGGAAAGAGGAGGCAGCGTATCAGGATTCATTCAGCGGCTGGATGCGCGCAAACCCTGATTGCATGCGGCCTGTGCGCCACAAACGAGCGCGTATGCACATCGCTTTCAACCGGTGCGGCACGAAAGACCGACGCGCGAACACACAAACGCGTGACGAAGCGGACGTAACCGGTTAATTTCCGCGTACCGCCCACGCCCACCTCACGATCTTTCTGGAGCACTGCATGAAGAGCCTGCCGACGATGGGTAGCGTGGCCGTCCTCTGTTTCGCAGTCGCGAACGTCGAAGCTCTCGACTCGCGCCGTATCCCGGCCAAGGCGCCGGTCCCATCGAACTCCTCGGGCGCGCCGCAACTTTCCGCGCAAACGCCGCCCGACGCCGCCGGACGCACCTTGCGGGTCGGCCCCTCGGTCGAGTACGCCACACCGAGTGCGGCCGCAGCGGTCGCACGGGACGGCGACACGATCGAGATCGCATCGGGCGACTATCGCGGCGACGTCGCCGTGTGGAACGCCAGCCGCATCAGAATCGTCGGCGCGGACCCGCGCCCCCATCTCCATGCCGAGGGCCGCGATGCGCAAGGCAAGGGAATCTGGGTGGTGCGCGGAGACGATGTCACCATCGAGAATGTCGAGATGTCCGGGGCGCACGTGGCCGATCGAAACGGCGCCGCGATTCGCTCCGAGGGACGCAATCTGCTTTTGCGCAACGTCTTTCTGCACGACAACGAGAATGGCCTGATGAGCGGCGCCAAACCCACGAGCGAGATCGCCATCGAGCATTGCGAATTCGCGCGCAACGGCGGCGGCGACGGCTTCACGCACAACCTCTACGTCGGCAACATCGCCAAGCTGATCGTCAGGCAAAGTTATCTGCATCACGCCATCGCCGGACACAACCTCAAGAGTCGCGCCGCGATTTCCATCCTCACCGACAATCGCCTGGCCGACGAGGCCGATGGTCGTGCGAGCTACGAAGCGGACTTCCCCAACGGCGGTCAGGTGCTGCTCGCATTCAACATCTTCCAGAAGGGAGCTTCCGCGGAAAACTCCACGCTCGTCTCGTACGGCGCGGAGGGCTTGTCCCCCGAAGCCAAGAGCGAGTTCGTCGCGAAGGGCAACACCTTCATCAGCCAGCGTCCGAACGGATCGCGTTTCATCTTTCTCGCGCCCGGAACCAAGACCATCAACATCAACGGCAACGTCTTCGCCGGTCCGGGAACGCTCCCCGATGTGCCCGGCATCAAGGCCAACAATGCCGTGCAGCGCGAGATGCCCGGCAACGTCGATTTGAAACCCGAGGGATTCCGATAGAACCGAAGTCTTCAATTCGAAGCGCGGCGGCAATCCGATTTCGGAACAAGCACGGTATGGAGATAGAGCTGCAAAATTGACGCAGCCCTCCAGCCTGCTTCAGCTTGAATTGCGCCTCGCTCCATTCCCTGTTATCGCAAAAAACCGTTCACGATGGGCCAAAGAAAAAGGGGCGCGCGGCCCCTTTTTATTCTTGATGGCGAACCGTATTCAGGCCGCGAGTCGGCTCTCGAGTCGATTTTTTACCGCCACCAACTCGTCAGGCAGATGGTGTCTCAACTTCGTGAACAGCTCGGTGTGCAAAGCGATCTCGTTTTTCCACGCGGCGCGATCGATCGAGGTGATGGTTTCGAAGTCCCCGCGCGAAAACTCGGCGCCCTCCCACGAAATATCTTCGTAGCGCGGGGTGGTGCCGAAGATATGCTCGACGCCGCTCGCCCGCTGTTTCCCGTTCGGCGCGATGCGATCGAGCATCCACTTCAACACGCGCATGTTTTCGCCGAACCCGGGCCACACGAACTTGCCATCGGCGTCGGTGCGAAACCAGTTGACGGTGAAGATCGCAGGTAATGCCGTGCCGGAGGCCTCGAGCTTCTTGCCGAGCGCGAGCCAGTGTCCGAAGTAATCGGCCATGTTGTAGCCGCAAAACGGCAGCATCGCGAACGGGTCGCGACGCACGACACCTTGTTGACCCGCAGCCGCCGCCGTCGTCTCCGACCCCATGGTGGCGGCCATGTATACGCCTTCGATCCAGTTGCGCGCTTCGGTCACGAGCGGCACCGTGGTGGAGCGGCGACCGCCGAAGATGAAGGCCGAAATCGGCACGCCGGCGGGGTTGTCCCAATCCGGGTCGATCGCCGGGTTCTGGGTCGCGGCAACCGTGAAGCGCGCATTGGGATGCGCCGCCTTGCGTCCGGTTTCTCTCGCGATCTGCGGCGTCCAGTCGTCGCCATGCCAGTCGATCAGATGTGCGGGCGGCTCCTTGGTCATGCCTTCCCACCACACATCGCCGTCGTCGGTCAGCGCGACGTTGGTGAAGATGGTGTTGGCGCGCAATGACGCCATGCAATTGAAGTTGGTCTTCTCGTTGGTGCCGGGCGCGACGCCGAAATAGCCGGCCTCGGGATTGATCGCGTAAAGCTTCCCATCATGTCCGGGTTTGATCCACGCGATGTCGTCGCCGATGGTCGTGACCTTCCAGCCTTCGAAGCCCTTGGGAGGAATCAGCATCGCGAAGTTGGTCTTGCCGCATGCCGATGGAAAAGCCGCCGCGACGTAGTGCTTGTCGCCTTGAGGATTCTCGACGCCGAGGATCAGCATGTGTTCGGCGAGCCAGCCTTGATCACGACCCATGGTCGATGCGATGCGCAGCGCGAAGCATTTCTTGCCGAGCAACGCGTTGCCGCCGTAGCCTGAACCGTAGCTCCAGATCTCGTGCGTCTCGGGAAAGTGCACGATGTACTTGGTGGGATTGCACGGCCACTTCACGTCTTTCTCGCCCGCAGCCAGAGGCTTGCCGACCGAGTGCACGCAGGGCACGAAGTCGCCGTCGGCGCCCAGCACGTCGTAGACCGCGCGTCCCATGCGAGTCATCAATTTCATGTTGACGGCCACATAGGGCGAATCCGACAACTCGACGCCCAGGTGCGCGATCGGCGATGCGAGGGGGCCCATCGAGAACGCGACCACGTACATGGTGCGGCCGCGCATCGAACCGGCAAACAGCTGGTTCAGCGTCGCGCGCATCTCCGCCGGTGCAATCCAGTGATTGGTGGGCCCCGCATCGTCGGCGCGCTCCGAGCAGATGAAGGTGCGGTCTTCGACACGCGCCACATCGCTCGGGTCCGACAGTGCGAGAAACGAATGCGGGCGCTTCACGGGATTGAGACGCCGCATGGTTCCCGACTCGACCATCAAGGCGCACAGCCGATCGTATTCTTCGTTTGAGCCGTCGCACCACACCACGCCGTCGGGCTGCGCAAGGCGGACGATATCGGTCACCCACGCGATCAGCTTCTGACTCTTGACCCACGATGGCGCGGACACGCCGGCCGATGGCGACACTACTGCGTTCATCTTCGTTTCTCCGACGGATCGCGGCCGACTGTTCCGCTATGCAAGGCGCTTCGATACAAGAACGGACGCCGAAACTATCGCGGCCGCCGTCCGACAAATCAGTTGCAGGATTTGAATCGCTTTTTGGGCGGGCGCCACGGTCCTCATACCGAGCGTGATCGTGTGCGGCATCGTATGCCGCGCGATCGTCTTCGGACTGTCTCTCCCCGTCTTCCGATGAATGAATCGGCGACTCTCATTGATGACCTCATGCAGCCGAGCGGGGGTCGTGGAATGTACCATAGCGGCGGGTTCATTCGCTGCCATCGCACGTCTCGCCACGCATCATGAAGATCTCGATCCTCGACGACTATCAGGATGCGGTCCGCAAGCTCGACTGCTTCGCGCTGCTGGCGGGCCATGAGGTCAAGGTCTTCAACAACACCGTCAAGGGCGCCGGCCAACTCGGTGTGCGGCTCGCGGATTCCGAGGCACTCGTGTTGATTCGCGAGCGCACGCGCATCAACCGCGACCTGCTCGCAAAACTTCCCAGGCTCAAACTGATTTCGCAGACCGGACGCGCGGGGGCGCACATCGATCTGGCGGCCTGCACCGAGCGCGGCGTGGTCGTCGTCGATGGAGGGGGCGCCCCTACCGCCGCGGCCGAACTCACATGGGCGCTGATCATGGCGGCGATGCGGCGCCTGCCGCAATACATCGGCAACCTCAAGCATGGCGTGTGGCAACAGAGCGGCTTGAGGAGCGCAAGCGATCCGCCCAATCACGGCGTGGGCGAGTTGCTCGCCGGCAAGACGCTCGGGATCTGGGGCTTCGGCAAGATCGGTCGCATGGTCGCGGGCTACGGCGCGGCCTTCGGAATGAACGTCATGGTCTGGGGCCGCGATGCATCGCGCGCGGCTGCGCGCGAGCAACTGTTCGACGTGGCCGCCGATCGTCACGCGTTCTTCTCGGCCTGCGATGTGGTATCGCTGCACCTGCGACTGACCGACGAGACGCGTGGCATCGTCACGCTCGAAGATCTGCAGGCGATGAAGAGGACCGCGCTCTTCGTGAACACCAGTCGCGCCGAACTGATCGCGCAAGGCGCACTGATCAAGGCGCTCAACGGCTCGCGTCCCGGGCTCGCGGCGGTCGACGTGTTCGAATCCGAGCCGCCGCTCGCAGGCCAGCCGCTCTTGCGCATGGAGAACGTGATCTGCACGCCGCATATCGGCTTCGTCGAGAAGACCAGTTACGAAGCGATGTTCTCGGCTGCCTTCAAGAACGTTCTTGCGTATGTGGCCGGGGCGCAGATCAACGTCGTCAATGCCGAGGCCTCGAAGGTGCGTCGTTAGGCGAGTCCTCTCGATCCCGCGTGGTTTGACGCGCGTTGTGCGCCGTTCGAATCCATCCCTCATGATTCGCGTGCCGACGGACCCCGAAGGCTTCTCCATGTTCACCATCCGACACATCGATCATCTCGTTCTGCGCGTCGTCGACATCGATCGCATGCTCGCGTTCTACGTCGACGCGCTCGGTTGCACGATGGAGAAGATTCAGGACACGATCGGCCTGTGGCAACTGCGCGCGGGCGCCTCGTTGATCGACCTCGTCACGGTGGACGGCAAGCTCGGTCGCGAGGGCGGTCGCGCTCCCGGAGTCGACGCTCGCAACCTCGATCATCTCTGTCTAAGCATCGAACCCTTCGACGGCGAACGATTGATCGCGTACTTCAAGGCGAAAGGAATCGAGGTCGGCGACGTCGTTTCGCGCTACGGCGCCGAAGGCAACGGTCCTTCGATCTATCTCGTCGATCCGGAAGGCAACGTCGTCGAACTCAAGGGGCCGCCCGATCACGCGGCGATCGGCGCTGCGGACGATGATGCGGCCATGACGTGATGCGTTGATGTCCGCTTCCTCATCGCCCCCCACCGCGCGCAACGCGCTCGCGCTCTGGTCGCTGGCCTTCGGCAACGTGGTGATCGGAACGGGCGCGCTCGCGTTCATCGGCATGCTCGACACGATCGCGCGCGACCTTCACGAATCGCCGTCGGCGATCGGGTTGATCGCGGGCCTCTTCGCGCTGGGCATCTGCCTGTCGGGTCCGCCGCTGGGTGCGCTGACGAGCCGCTTCGACCGACGCATCGTGCTGGCCGCGTCCCTGGCGCTGTACGCCGTCGGCCATTTCGCGGCGGCGGGCGCTTCGGGCTATTGGGCGCTGTTGTGGATCCGCGTTCTCACGTCGATCGCTGGAGCCTTGTTCACGCCGCAGGCCGCGGGCGCAGCCAGCCTGCTGGTGCCCGCCGAGCGCCGTGCGCGGACGATGGCCTTCGTGTTTCTCGGCTGGTCGATCGCCGCGGTGCTCGGCATGCCTGCCGGCGCGCTGGTCGCTGCGGCGTTCGGGTGGCGTACCGCGATGACCTGCATCGGTGTGCTGTCGGCCATCGGAGCGCTGCTGGTGTGGTTGCAATTGCCGGTGCGTCTGTTCGTTGCGCGCATCGACGCGGCCGCGTGGCGCGCGATTGCCGCGCACCCGACGCTGCTGATGGTGGTGTCGGTCACCGCGATTCACGCGAGCGCGCAGTTCGTGCTGTTCTCGTACATCGTGATCGCCTATCACGACACGCTCGCAGCCACTCCCCTGATGCTCACCGCGCTGCTCTCGCTCAACGGCCTCGCGGGCTTCGCCGGCAATCTGGTCGCCGGTCGCATCGCCGACCGCATCGGCACGCCGCCGGTGATCATCGTCGCGCTGTCGTCGATGACGCTTGCGTTCGTGTTGTGGATCGCGTTGTTCGCGGTCGGACCCGCGGTCGGCACGGGCGCCGTCGGCCTGGCGATCGCATTCGTCGCGGCGCTGCTGTGGGGTGGCGGCAACTTCGCGGCCAACAGCATGCAGCAGGTGCGCCTCGTCAATCTCGCGCCCGCGTTCGCGGCGGTCTCGGTTGCGCTCAACACGTCGGCCATCTATCTCGGCCAGTTCATCGGCGCGGCGGCCGGCGGCTTCGTCCTCGATCATCCGTTCGCATCTCCGGCGTCGGCCGCGCTGCCGTGGGTTTCGTTGCCGGTTTTTCTGATCGCGATCGGCGTGTCGATCGCTGCGCAACGCAGGATCGAACACGTCGCTGCGGCGGCCGCATGAAAGTCATCGCCGTCAGCACCGGCATGGCCGCGCCGCTCTTCGTCGCGGGGCCGCGAGGCGAACGCGAGCAGGTGATGAGCGGCATACGCAAGACGCCGGTTTCCACGCTGGCCGACCCGAAGCGCATCGTCCTCGCGCCGCTCGGTTTCGAAGGCGACGAGCAGGTCGATTTCACGGTGCACGGCGGGCGCGACAAGGCCGTCTATGCGTATCCGATCGAGCACTACCCGGTGTGGCGGACGATCCGCGAACAGGCGATGAAAGTCGACGAGCCGCCGCCCGCTGGCTTCGTCGGCGAGAACCTCACGCTCGAGGGCGTGCTCGAAAATCGCGTGTGGATCGGCGACGTGCTTGTGATCGAGGCTGTCGCGTCAGACGATGCCGCGGGCGCCGCACCGCCGGTTCGCCTGCGCATCGACGCCCCGCGCGAGCCGTGCTTCAAGTTCAACGCGCGCATGGGCTTTCCTCATGCCGCGAAGATGATGGTTCAATCCGGCTTCTCCGGCTTCTATCTCGAAGTGCTGGAGACGGGCACCGTCGCTGCCGGAGACACGATCCGCGTCATCCCCGGCGCGCGCGAAGTCACGGTCGAAGAGATGCATCGCTTGATCACGCGAGGCAGGCAGCGCAATTTGTTTTGAGCGCCGCTGTCAGCCACCGCAGTCAGCCCTCCCAGTCAGCCCTCGCGGTTAGCCCGCGTATCAGCCTTCGGTCTCGCTCGCCCGATCGCTCGCACGGCGAAACGCGCGCACATAGCCGTGATGCGCCCAGCCGTCGGTCCAGCCAGGAGGCCATGGCAACGGCGGGCCCGCATGGCGCGCGATGCCGCGCTTGACCGCCATGATCGGCAGATTGATCGGCATGCCGCGCGGACCGCTCGCCTGCAAGCGCAGATTGCGCGTGGCCGCTTCCCATCCGAGGCTGTATGCGTAGTTCGGCAGCAGCGCATCGCACACGTCGGCGAACCATGCGGCGTGATCGGCGTCGCGACCGAGTGCCTGCGCGAGACCTTCGGGATCGTGCGCGGCGAGCGCGTGGATCAACGATTCGGTAGCCGCGCCGGGTGCATCGCCCCAACCCATGACGGGATTGAAGTTGTAGTCGGAGCCCGAGCCATACCAGCCTGGACGCAACGGCCGCTGCACCCAGAAACCGGCGTGATCGCGGCGGCCGGTGAAAAGATGCCAGCGCCAGTGCAGGCCCGAGGGCTTGGGCCATGTGTACAGATAGAGCCGCTGATACCCCGCGCCGTGCAGTGCGCGCACCATCGCCATCAGCCGCGCGTGCGGCATGTAGTCGGGCGCGGCGCGACGAAACAGGATGGGCGTGCCGTCGGTGTATGCGATGCCGTCGTCGCATAGCGACAGGTCGAGCGTGTTGACTTCGTTGCCGAAGCGCGCGCCGACCCAGCCGGTCAGAAGGTTGACGGCCGTCAGCACGCCATAGCCTCGTGCCGGATGAAAAACGATGGTGCCCGGAGCCAGGGGTTTGTGTTCGCTCATGAGCGAGACTCTAACAGGCGAATGCTTGAAGTCGAGTGACGGGTCGGCATCGGCCGGCGAACTTGCTTCGTCCGGCAAGAGACGAGACAGCGCCCGCTCCCGTGCCTTTGAGCCTTACCATCACGCCTGATATTTTTTCAATCGTCTTGTCACCGCGAGCCTCTGATGTCCGACGCGAACATCGCGCTGATCCATGCGCATCCTTATGCCGAACAATCGCTCGCCAATCGCGAACTGCTCGCGGCGATCGATGAGCTGTCCTTCGTCACGCGACGTTCGCTCTACGACCTTTATCCGGACTTCGACATCGATGTCGACGCCGAACAACGCGCGCTCGCGTCGGCCGACCTGATCGTGCTTCAGCATCCGATCTACTGGTACAGCATGCCGGCGCTGCTGAAGCTCTGGATCGACGACGTGTTCGCGCTCGGCTGGGCCTATGGCGAGGGCGGCACCGCGCTGGTCGGCAAGAGCATGCAGTGGATCGTGACGACTGGAGGAGACTTTCACGCATATACGCCCGAGGGGCCGCACGGCCATCCGTTCGAGGCGTTCATCGCGCCGGTGCGGCAGACCGCGCTTTTTTGCGGCATGCACTGGCAGGAGCCGCTGATCGTGCACGACGCGCACGCCGATCGCGAGCATGTCGTCGAAGCCGGACAGCGTTATCGCGAGCGCTTGCTCGGATTCAGGAAACAGCAACCCGTCACGATGGTCGGCAACACCCACAAGCTGATCGACCCGCCCCCGCTTTCGACGGCGCTTGCCACATCGATCGCGACCACCTCGCCATGACATTCGACCTCCTCATCTATCTGGCCGCAGCCGTGATTGCGGTGCCGATCGCCAAGCGCGCGGGGCTGGGCTCGGTGCTTGGCTACCTGATCGCCGGCTTCGTCATCGGCCCGTGGAATCTGCGGCTGATCACGGACGTCCAGAGCATCGTGCAGATCTCCGAATTCGGCGTGGTGCTGATGCTGTTTCTGATCGGCCTCGAACTCGATCTGGAAGAGCTCTGGAAGCTGCGCGGCGCGGTCTTCATCGGCGGCGGCGTGCAGCTCGGCGCGACCGGCGTGTTGTTGTCGCTCGCCCTGATCGCGCTCGGGCTCGCGTGGCCCGCCGCATCGATCGCGGGCTTCGCGCTCGCGATGTCGTCGACCGCGATCGGCATGCAGGTCATGGGCGAACGCAACATGACCGCGACGCCCGCGGGTCGATCGGCATTCGCGATCCTCCTGTTCCAGGACATCGCGGCGATTCCGTTGATCGCGCTCGTGCCGCTGGTCGCGCAACTGCTGGGCGTCGGAAATCATCACGCGCACGCGCAGCCGGTGTGGCAGAACGCGTTGATCGCCGTCGCCGCGATCGCCTCGGTGATCATCGGCGGCCGCTATCTGGTCAGGCCGGTTCTGCGCATCGTCGCGAAGGCCGACGTGCGCGAAGTGTTCACTGCGTTCGCGCTGCTGCTGGTGGTCGGCATTGCCGAGCTGATGAGCCTCGCGGGTTTGTCGATGGCGCTGGGCGCCTTCATCGCCGGCGTGGTGCTTGCAAGCTCCGAGTATCGACGCGCGCTCGAGACCGACATCGCGCCGTTCAAGGGTCTCTTGCTCGGCCTGTTCTTCATCGGTGTCGGCATGTCGATCGACTTCGGCGAAGTGCTCGCGCGGCCTGCATTCCTCGCGCTGCTGGTCGCGGGTCTGATCGCGATCAAGTTCGCCGTGCTGGTCGTGATCGCCAAGCCGCTCGGTGTGGCGCGCCGCGAACGCCTCGCCTTCGGTGCGCTGCTCGGCCAGGGGGGCGAGTTCGCGTTCGTGGTGTTCAGCGTCGCGTCCTCCGCGCACGTGCTCGATGGGCAATGGGTTCCCCTGCTGACGGCAGCGGTTGCCGTGTCGATGGCCGCGACCCCGATCGTGCTGATCGCCGCCGACAAGCTGGTCGCACGCGTCGCACGCCGCGAACGTGCGGCCGACGTGATCGACGAACGCGCATCGGTGATCATCGCGGGCTTCGGCCGTTACGGCCAGGTGGTCGCGCGGACTCTGGGCGCGGCCGGCTATCCGGTGATCGTGCTCGATCACGATCCCGATCAGATCGAGTTGTTGCGTCGCTTCGGCTCCAAGGTCTTCTATGGCGATGCGACGCGGCTCGATCTGCTCGAAGCCGCGGGCGCGCGCGACGCCGCATTGCTGGTGATCGCGATCGACGATGTCGACGACAGCATGCAACTCGCACGCGCCGTCACCGAAGCGTTTCCCGCTCTGCGCATCCTCGCTCGCGCACGCAACGTGCGCCACTGGCTCGAGCTGCGCGAACTGGGCATCCAGCAGGTCGAGCGCGAGACTTTCGAATCGGCGCTGCGCACCGGACGATCCGCGCTCGAAGCGCTCGGCATGCGGCCTTACGAAGCACGCCGCATCGCCGATCGATTCCGTCGCTCGACATTGAGCACGCTCGAGGACATGCTTCCGGAATTCCGCGACGAACGCAGGCTCGTCGCGCGCGTGCGCAGCGGTCGCGACGAATTGGAGAAGATGCTGACCGACGATCGCGGGCGTCGCGATGCCGAGCATGGAGCCGGCTGGAGCCAAAATGCTGTCGATAGATCCTCGACGTGACATCGATGCCAGCGTAGCGCCGCATGCCAATGCGGTGAACTCCGCTGCGCTTCGCAAGACCGCTCTGTGGGTGCTGATCGTGCAGTGCCTGCTGGCGCTTTCCTGGACCATGTATGTCCTGTTTCTGCCCGGCATGCTGAGCGACGCGGGCATAGCGAAGCGCTGGTTGGTCTATGTGCTGATCGGCGACCAGATCGTCTTCGCGGCGTGCGATTGGGCGGCCGGCGTTTATGCCGATCGCATCGCCACGGTGTGGAAGCGGCTCGGGCGCGTGATGCTCGCAACGACGATGCTTTCGTCGGCGGCCTTGCTCGCCATGCCGTGGATCGCGAAGGGCGGCAGCGCGGTGCTGCTGCTGGGCGTGATCTTCGTCTGGGCTGCGACTTCGTCGGCCTTGCGCGCACCGGTGTTCTCGCTGCTCGGACGGATTCAAGAAGATGCGCACGAAGATACGCGCGAAGACGCGCAACAAGACGCGCGCGAAGTCAGACGCAAAGCAGGCTCGCGGGCCACGCGCGCCGGCATGGTCAGCATGGCGCTCGTCGGCATCAGCCTCGCGGGTGCGGTCGGCCCTTATCTCACGATGCTGTTGAAGGCCGTCGACAACCGCCTGCCGATCGCCGTCAGCGCGGTCGCGCTCGCGCTCGCGGGTCTGTGGGCGACGCGCGCCGAAGCGCTGCTGCCGCCGCTAAGCGATGTCACCGACCACGCACGCGCCTCTGCGCGCTCCCCAACGCGCGCGCAATCGTTGCTGCGGCGGCGGCGCGCGTGGTCGCTCGCGGGAACCGTGCTGGTCGCTGCATTCGGCACGCAACTCGTGACGGCGATCGTCGCGCAACCGCTCTATCGACCCTTCGTCGGAGCGGACGCGGTGCTGTGGGTCGCGTGGTTCTGGGTCGGATTCGGCCTCGGTCTGATTCCCGGTGCGCGTATCGCTGCGAGCACTCGCTCGCTGGTGGGCGCCGCGATCGCGATCGCCATCGCATGGATTGCATTCGCGATCGGCGCGAGCAGCGCATCGTTTGCCGTGCTGGTGGCGGGCACTGCGATCGCGGGCGCCGGGTGGGGCGTGTTCTCGACCGTGGTCTTCAGTAGCGCCGTGTCGTTGTCGGGCGGGCGCGCATCGGTCCGCGGCGCCGGCACCGCGAGCGGCATGGTGTTCTCGGCAATCGCGATCGCGACGCTGCTGCGCATGGTCTGCACCGCCACGGGATTCGCGAAGACGCCCACGATCGTGTGGCTGCCAGAGATCGCATGGGCTTTCGCGAGCGTGCTGTTGATCGTCGTCGCGCGTACGGTATGGCGGGATCAGGCCGAGGCATCGCCGGCGCTGGCTTAGGTCACGGCGTCGCTTCAGGCTTCAACGGTGGATCGGCCTGTTCGATCGCGCGGCCCGAGACTTCATCGGCGGCGTTCTTCGGCAATCGAAAGATTGGCCAGAACGATGAAGCCGAGATCAGGCCGACCACCAGGAACGCCGCCGGGAAATCGCTTGCCGCAACGTTCACGCGACCGGCCGACGCCGTCATCGCCTCGAGGACAGCCGCGCCGATCGTGACGCCGGTCGACAGCGCCATTTGCTGCGCGACATGGGCGAGGCCCGCGGCCCGGCCCATGTCGCGCCGCTCGATGTCGGCATAGGCGAGCGCGTTGAGCGACGTGAATTGCAGCGAGCGAAAGAAGCCGCCGAACAGCAGCACGCCGAGCATCCAGGCGATCGGCGTCGTCGATGAAAACACGCCGTAGCCGATGATGGTTGCAGATGCAATCAATGCGTTGACCGACAGCACGGTGCGAAATCCGAAGCGCCTGAGAATCGAGGTCGTGAGCGTCTTCATGAACATCGCGGCGGCCGCCGACGAACACGTGAGCAGGCCCGATTGCAGCGCGCTCATGCCGAAGCCGAGTTGCAGCATCAGCGGCAACAGAAAAGGCGAGGCGCCCACGCCGATGCGAAAGAGCGTGCCGCCGACCACGCCCGCAAAGTAGGTCGGCACGCGCAGGAAGCGGAAGTCGAGGACCGGATACTTTCCTTCGCGCGCGAAGCGTCTCGCGTGCATCACGTAGAACGCCAGCGACAGGGCGCCGCTTACGATGCACCGGCCGGACGCGGTCGAGCTCATCAGATGCTGTCCGAAGGTCGCGGCCCCGAGCGTCAACGCCGAGAGCCCAAAGCCCGACAACAGGAAGCCCAGACTATCGAGCGGCGTGCGCACGTCTTCGACGATTTCGGGCACGTAGCGGCCGGCCAGCGTCCACCCCAACAAACCGATCGGTATGTTGATGAAGAATATCCAGCGCCAGTCGAAATACGTGCTGATGAAACCGCCGAGCGGCGGACCGACGATGGGGCCGATCAGCGCCGGCATCGTCAGATACGACAGCACTTTCACCAGCTCGCGTTTCTCAACGCTTTTCAAGAGAACGATACGGCCCACCGGCACCATCATCGCGCCGCCCATGCCCTGCAGGAACCGCGAGATGACGAAGCCCGACAGCGAATTGGAGAAGCCGCACGCGATCGAGCCGACGACGAACACCACGATCGCCGAGCGGAACACGGTGCGCGAGCCGTGACGATCGGCCATCCATCCGCTGATCGGAATGAATACCGCGAGGCTGACCAGGTACGAGGTCAGCGCGAGCTTCAATGCGATCGGGTTCTCGGCCAGGTCGCGCGCGATCACCGGCAAGGCCGTCGCGATGATGGTGCCGTCAAGGTTCTCCATGAACAGCGCGCACGCGATAATCAGCGGGAGCGTGAAGTGGGGCGGCAGGCGCATGGAAGTCGACGTTCCGGGTTGGGGTAAGCACAGCGCACGCAACACCCCGTTCTCATCCTGAGCATCGCGAGGGATCTCATCGGTCGCGTTGTGCGATGCTGATGAGATTCCTCACTCCGTTCGGAATGACAACGGGCGCCACCATGTCCGAACCCTCTCGCATCATCGCCCATCTCGACATGGATGCTTTCTATGCATCCGTCGAGTTGTTGCGCTATCCCGAATTGCGCGGGCGTCCGGTCGTGGTCGGCGGCGGTCGCAGGCATCAGCACGAAGATGCATTCGACCTTGTGACGGGCGCGAAGACGCGCCGCTTCGCGACCTTGGCCGGCTATGCGGGCCGAGGGGTCGCAACGACCGCGAGCTACGAAGCGCGCAAGCTCGGCGTGCATTCGGCGATGGGCCTGATGAAGGCCGCGACGCTCGCACCGGAGGCGATCCTGCTACCCAACGACTTCGATGCCTATCGCGAGCAATCGCGGCGCTTCAAGGCGGCGGTGCGAACCATCGCGCCGGCGATCGAAGACCGCGGCATCGACGAGATTTACATCGACCTGAGCGCGCTGATGCCGCTTCGAGTCGCGTCGACGAACAGCACGTTCGACCGCGACGCGATCACGCGGATCGCGCACGCGATCAAGGGCGCGGTGAAAGAAGCGACCGACCTCTCGTCCTCGATCGGCATCGCGCCCAACAAGCTGCTCGCGAAAATCGCGTCCGATCTCGAGAAGCCCGACGGCCTCGTGATCCTGGACGCGTCCGACGTGCCCACGCGCATCTGGCCGCTCGCGGCCAGGAAGATCAACGGCATCGGACCGAAGGCGAGCGCGGGGCTGGCGCGTAGCGGCATCGATACCATCGGGCAACTCGCAAAAGCCGATATCGGCGCACTCGGCGACCTTTTCGGTCGCAACACCGCGCGCTGGATGCACGAAGTCGCGCACGGTCGCGATCAGCGCGACGTGGTGATCGAAAGCCAGACCAAGTCGATCAGCCGCGAGACCACTTTCGATCGCGATCTTCACGCGGTTCGCGACCGCGCCGCGTTATCGGCGATCTTCACCGAACTGTGCGAGAAGCTCGCGGGCGACATGCAGACGAAGGGCTATGTCGCGCGCAACATTGGATTGAAGCTGCGCTACGACGACTTCAGCATCGCGACACGAGCGACGACGTTGCAGATGCCCACGCAGGATGCGAGCGTGATCCGCCGCGTCGCCGGCGAATGCGCTCGCCGTGCGCCTCTCGACAAGCGCATCCGGCTCCTGGGGGTGCGCGCCGGGACGTTGATGCGTGCGGAAGACACATCCGCATCGGCATCGGTCGCGGACTCGATCACAGGCTCGAGCACCGTCTCGAGCACTACGCGCGATCTGTTCGACGATCTCGCATGAGCATCGATCCATGATCGGCAAAGCCATCGCTCCCGTCGAGTCCGCAGACACGCTCGCATCGGTCGCCGAAGCGATCGAGCTGAGCGAGGCGATCGGCCTGGTCTACGTGTCCGACAGCGAACCGGGCATCAAGCGTTTGAAGAAAGGCGAGCGCTTCGCGTATCTCGACGCGAACGACAAGACCTTGCGCGAGGCAAAGATCTTGAAGCGCATTGCCAGTCTTGCAATCCCGCCGGCGTACGTCGACGTGTGGATTTGCGCGCACCATCGCGGTCATCTGCAAGCGACCGGCCACGACGCGCGCGGCCGCAAGCAATACCGCTATCACCCCGAGTGGCGCACGGCCCGCGACAGCGCGAAATTCGAACGCATGATCGCGTTCGGCGAAGCCTTACCGCGCCTGCGGCGCAGGCTTTCACGCGACCTCGCGTTGACGGGATTGCCGCGCGAAAAAGTGCTTGCAGTCGTGGTAAGCCTGCTCGACGCAACGCGCATCCGCATCGGCAACGCCGAGTACGCGCGCGACAATGCGAGCTTCGGTCTCACGACCTTGAAGAACAAGCACGCCCAGTTCGTTCGTGACGGCCGCGTGCGCTTCTCGTTTCGCGGCAAGGGCGGACTCGCCCACGACGTGACAGTGAACGACCAGCGCCTGTCCCGCATCGTGAGGCGTTGTCAGGAGCTGCCGGGACAACAGCTCTTTCAGTATCTCGATGACGAAGGCGTGCGCCGTCCGATCACGTCGGATCTCGTCAACATCTATCTCAAGGACGCGATGGGCGAGGACTTCACCGCCAAGGACTTTCGGACGTGGAGTGCGACGTTGTCGACGATCGGCCTGCTGGCCGCGACGCCGTTACCAGACGCAACTGATCGGCGCGAAAGAGAACGCGCGCTGAAGGCCGCGATCGTTGCGGCGACAAAGGCGGTTGCCGAAGAGTTGCGCAACACGCCGACGGTCGCGAAGAAGTCGTACATCAACCCGATCGTATTCGCGGCGTGGCGTAGCGGCGCTCTTCACAAGGCGCTCGACAGTTCGACCCAGGTCGGCTTGAAGAACGCGCCGAGGAAGGCCGAAAGGTTCGCCCTGGTCTTCCTTCGCAAGCAAATGCTTGCGGCTGCGCGCGCGAGTAAAAAAACAATCTCGACGGCGACCTCGGTGGTGCCTTCGGACTCGCCCGTCAGGGCGTCACGCCGACGCTAACGTGATCGCGCTCTCGGGCGCTTCCAACCAAGCACGACCAGACCGGCGCCGAGCAGCGCCAGCGTCATAGGCTCGGGAACGACCCGTTCTCCGATCGCCGCAGTGGCTCCAATGAACTGGCTTTGTCCCGTGATGTCGGGCGCGATGGTCTCGTCGAGCCGGACATCTTGACTGCGGTACAAGCCCGGAAAATCAGAATAGAACGCCGTGCCGGGCTCGGGCAGCGTATTGGTCGGTGAAAGCGCTTCTGAAGCCCCGCTGTCGCTCGACAGGGAGTGGAGCATGCGAGGCAAGCGCTTGCCCGATGAAGTGACGCCGACGGGATCCGTCTGAATATCCGGGTCGCCCTCGGCCTGTGGCCGATTGCCCACCACGCCTTGATCGGGCTTGAACTTGTTCGCGTAGACCGGGTCAGGAACCAAGAGGTCCGGGGACGACGTGTAAAACCATTGCGGCAGGACATGGGCCGGCCCGGTCCACGTGGCCTGCGGCGATTCGGACAGCAACGGGTCGGCATACGCGAATCCCGTCAATGCGCAACCGCAACACAACGCCGCAAGCTTGCACAAACGGGAATGGCTCATCAGTGTTTTCATCGTTGACTCCGCGGTGCGCGCCAATCACCTTGGCTTGGTCCAAGGTGACGAACGCATGAAGATGCCTGAGGGAAGCAAGAACCGCGCCGCAATTATATTGTGTTTGAATATCAAGCGGATGCTTTCCGAAGGCACGCGGCTTCGTGGCTGAAGTGTAAAGCGCTTCGACATCACCGCGCGATACGGGCGACCTTCAGCAACTCGCCGCATCGCGCGCGCTCCGCGGCGCCCTCAGGCAAGCCTTCGCACAACGCGCGTGCGCGTTCTGCGATGCGCGTCGCTTCGGCGGCATGGGCACCCTTCGCATTCCACGTCGCGATCTTCGTGGCCATGCGCGTCAGGCTCTTGCGATTGCGGCCATCGAAGCTGGCGGGCGCGGGCTCGACTTCGCCGATCACCTGCGTGGCCGCGCGCTCGATGCGCCCGGCATCCCGGGGCGCGAGTTCGACCAGGGCCGCGACGTCGGTCGCACCCCATTGCAGTCGCGTCGCCGGACCCTTGGCCGCGTCGTAGGCCTTCGCGTACCAGGCTATCGCAGCCGCCTTGTCGCCGCGCTGCTTCGCGTTCGACGCGAGGTCGAGCATGAAGTAATACGGTGAATGCGAGCGCGACAGTTCGGCCTCGAGCAGCGCGTCCGATTCGTCGATCAGTCCCGCGCTCGTCAACAGATACGCGGCTGCGTTGATCACGGTCTGGCGTTCGTAAGGATCCTTGCTCTCGCGATCGGTGCGTGCGGCTTCGGCGCGGACTTGCTCGCGCAACGCATCGGGAATCGCAATCGGCACGGCCTTGGCGTTGGCATCGACGGGCTTCACGTCGATGGTCGCTATCTGCACGCGCGCAACGGTTGCACCGAGCCGATCGGTGTTCGACAGCGTCGCATCGGCTGCGAGTTGCGCAAGCGCGCGGTCGGCATCGGCGATCAGCTTCGCGCGCTCGGAAGATGCGGGGGCGGTCGTCGCGCGCACGATCTCGGGCATCGCGTTGGTGAGCATGTCGAAGTTTTCGCGCACGGACTCGGGCGATGCGAGCACGGCGTCGATCGACGCGAGCGCGACCGTGGATTTTTGCTTCGCACTCCGCGCCGAGGCAGCGGCCTTCAACATCAGGCGCGCACGAATATCGCCATAGTCAAGCGGGCAATGCGCGGCGAGTGTCTTCAGCATCGCCGGAACTCGCGTAGTCGGCACGAGTTGCTGATCGTCGGTATCCCACGAGTACCACGCGAGCATGCGCCAGTCATCGGCGTTCAGTCCGTTGCCATCGCTCAAGGCGCTCTTCAGGATCTCGCGCACCGGTCGCGTCGCGCTCATGCCGAGCGCGAGCACCTGCATGTAGCGCTCGGCGTCGGCTTCGCCCGGCAGCCGTGTAACTTCGGTGCCATCGGGCCTGAACCTCAGGTTCAACTGGTCGTCGCAACACCGCTTCGGTGTGCCAACTGTAGTACGGCATTGAATGCCTCGGCTGGCGTATGCCAGTCGAGGGTCTTTCTTGGCCGAGTGTTCAGTGCAAGCGCCACAGCGTGCAGGTCGCTC
>JBBRQU010000017.1:0-80965 GCA_038225855.1 Burkholderiales bacterium
ATGTAACACCGGAGGACGCCCTGGCGACCTCATCTTTGCACGCCCAACTCGCTCCGACACTCGCTTCTTCGCGCCCATCGCAACCTCCATTTATGAAGCGTTGCAACGACCGGTTGAATCCGCCCAATTCACCAGCGCCGCGTACATCGGCGAACTCAACGACCACGGCGTCGCCATCAGCATGGACGGGCGCGGCCAATGGCGCGACAACGTCGCAAGCGACGACCGCCCGCCGCCGTGGACAACCCTTCCGACGTAGCAGTTCACATCGCAGCCGATCCACTTCCTCAGCGCGAATCGTGTTCAAACGAGCGGAGCCACTTCTCTTCTGGGTGCTGGCGTCGCATCGCCTCGAGTGTATCGACGTCGAGGGTCACGATCTCAACGCGGTTTTCGAAGTGGAGAACATACGGGTGCCGCCAAGCGTGATACGAATATTTTTCATTTACGTCCAAAGCCGTAACGGGCAATGCGCCGCGGCAGCGGAAAAGTCCTTGTCGGTGGTGAGTAGGGTGAGCTCGTGACGCAGACAAAGCTGAGCCAGCAGGGCGTCGATGGTGCCGATCTGCACTCCCGAGCGACGACAGCGGTTGCGCAGGTCGGCCGCGTCGATGTGGTCCTGACGGTCGGGACTCAGAAGCGGAAGCGCCGCGAAGCGTTCGATAAGATCGCGGCGTGCGCGCGGCCCGACGAAGCCCTGCAGCAGTTCTTGCAGTACGAGTCCTGTGGTCACCACGATCTCACCGACTTGAAGCGCGTCGCGCAACGCTTTCACCTCTGGCGCGTCGCTGTCTCGATCACGCCGGAAAGCCAAGGACCAGACGCTCGTGTCAACCAGTAGCGTCATCCACGGGACCGTTCGGCTTTGTAGTCGAACGACTCCTCCCATTCGAGTTTGCCCATCAGTTCGACCAGACGTTTCTGCCTGCGACGAGCAATGAATTCCTCGAGCGCGCGCGTGACCGCCGCCTTTTTTGTGCGCTCGCCGCTGAGCTTCAATGCGCGTTCGATGAGGTCCGGATCCAGCGAAAGATTGGTTGCCATGTGTAGCTCCTTACACATTAGTTTACACGGCTGGCGCCGCAGGCGGGCAACCGCATGCGCTAGCCGAACAACCCCGCGACCGACAGCAACAACAGCAGCATCATCCACAACAGCATCGACCGCCACACGAGACCGACAGCGCTTTGCAATGCCGCGGGACTCGCTTCGACGCCGGGCATCATTTCGGCCGCGGGGTCGAGGGTCGCGGACGTGGTTGGATCGATAGTTGATGCAAGCGGCATCTCAGGAAGATTGCGCGCGGTCGGCCCGAGCCGCACGCCGAGCGCACCGCTGCCGGCGGCAAGCAGAATGCCGCGCGAAACGTCGGCCCACTGTTGCAGATGATTGCGCCAGCAGAACACCGCGTCTTCGAAGTTGCCGACGATCGCGAAGCCGATCGCCGTCAGGCGCACCGGCAGCCAGTCGATCCACTGAAAGGCGCGTTGCGCGAACAAGCCGAAGGGTTCGAGCGGCGCCGCATCGTTCACGCCGCGCGTGGGTTGATTCCAGCGCCGCGCGAGATAGTCGGCGAGGCGATAGAGCACCGCGCCCGCCGGTCCCGGCAGGATCACGAACCAGAAGAACACGCCGAACACATGGCGGTGCGACGCGACCAATGCCTCTTCGATCGCGAGCCTGCAGATGTCCGAAAGCACCAGATCGGCCGCAGAAAATTTGGGGTCCGACGCGCGCTTCCATTCGGTCAGCAAGGCGCGTGCGCGATCGAGATCGTTGTCAGCGAGCGCGAGTTGAATGTCGGTGTAGTAATGGCTGAACTGGCGGAAACCCAGCGTGAGATAGACGATCAGCGCGTTCCATGCAAGCCCGAGAAAGGGATGCACGCGCAGCAGCAGGTAGTAGATCAGCCACGCGAAGATCGTCAGCGGCGCGACCAGGATGAACCACGCGAGCACGCCCTGCTGTTTCTCGCCCGCGTTGAAGTTGCGCTCGAGCGCCTCGGCGGTTCCACGCACCGCGTTATAGGCGACGTTGGCCGACGACAGCGGCCGCAATTGCTCGACGAGGAGCGCGATGATCAGCGAGAGAAGACCCATGCGGTATCGGGCTGCGCTATCGGAATGTGGAATGCAGGAGGCGATCGCCTGTGGGTCGATTGTATCGTTCGTCAGTCGCGCAGTTGCGCGTGCAGGAAGCGATAGAGATTGCGAATCATCGCGGCCGTCGCGCCCCAGATGAAGTGGTCACCGTGCGGCATGGCCGTGAAGTGGCGCACTCCCCCGTCGAACACGATCTCGCGCCGCTCGTGATGTCCGGGATTCATCAGGAATGCAAGCGGCGCCTCGAAGGCCTCGGCGACTTCGAAGGCGTCGAGCGTGAGATCGAACGGCGGAAAGACGAGCGCTACGATCGGCGCCACCATGAAGCCGGTGATGGTTGGGTAATCCGGCAGACGGCCGATCACTTCGACATGCTTGCGACCCAGGCCGATCTCCTCTTCGCTTTCGCGTAAAGCCGTGTCGAGCGCATCGACGTCGCCGGGTTCGGCGCTTCCGCCGGGAAAGCTCACTTGCCCCGCATGATCGTTCAGATGCGCGGTGCGTTCCGTGAACAGCACGGTCAGTCCTCCCGCGCGCGCGACGATGGGGATCAACACCGACGCGGGCACCGGGCCGGTTGCGCCGACGCGAAGCCGTGGCTTCTTCGACTCGTCGCTGACCTCGGGTTGCCACGCGCGCGGCGCGACGAATGCGGCGCGCACGCGCTCGACCGTCAAGCGATCGGCCGCAATCGCAGGCTCGCTCGCGATGCCGACGATGGGCGATTGCTCGGGATCGACGGGCAGCGGCGCGATCGGCTCTGCGGTGGGATCGGTATGCGAAGTCATCGGTGCACAAACAAGAAGGCGCGCCGCATCGGGCGCGCCTTCATCGGGGCATGGCCGGCAAGCGATGTCAGGACGCGATCACGACGCCACTGTCTCGTCGGTGCTCTGGGCCGGTTTCGCGGCGGTGGCGGCCGCAGTCTTGCCTCCCGTTACACGGCTCTTGATGCTGAGCTTTTCCTTGATGCGCGCCGACTTGCCCGAACGTTCGCGCAGGTAGTACAGCTTGGCGCGACGGACATCTCCGCGACGCTTGACCTCGACCGATGCGATCGACGGCGAATAGGTTTGAAACGTCCGCTCGACGCCTTCGCCACTCGAGATCTTGCGAACGATAAAGTTCGAGTTCAAGCCGCGATTGCGTTTGGAGATGACTACGCCTTCGTAGGCCTGCACGCGTTTGCGCGTGCCTTCGACGACGTTGACATTGACGATCACGGTATCGCCCGGTGCGAACTCGGGGATCTTCTTGCCCAGACGCGCGATTTCTTCCTGTTCCAGCGTTTCGATGAGATTCATCGTGAGACTCCTTCAACCATCGTGCGCGGACCTGATTGATCGGGTATGGCCGCGTAGCGGATGGGGTTGAATACGCGGCTTGCCGAGGCATCGCCGCACCTTCCTGCCACTTGCTCTTTCATTGACTGCTGCGCTTGTCCAGGCGCGCGAGCATTTGCTCGTCCTGCTTCGACAATCGCCCTTCTTCGCGCGCCCGCTCGATCAGATCGGGCCGCTTCTTCATGGTTGCCATCAGCGCTTGCTCGCGTCGCCATTCGACGATGCGCGCGTGATGACCCGACAACAAGACCTCGGGCACCTTCACGCCGCCATAGGTCTCGGGCCGCGTGTAGTGCGGACAATCGAGTAATCCACCCGCAGCCGCATCGGCGAACGAATCCTGCGAGGCCGACTCCGCATCGCCCAATGCTCCGGGCAACTGTCGCACGATCGCGTCGATCAACGCCATCGCCGCGACCTCGCCACCCGACAACACGAAGTCGCCGAGGCTGATCTCCTCGTCGACCACGCGATCGATCAGGCGTTGGTCGATCGCTTCGTAACGCCCGCACACCAGCACCAGTCCGGACGTGTCCTTCAAGTCCATCACGCGACGATGCGTGAGCGGCTTGCCTTGCGGCGACATCAGCACCACGCGCGGCTTCGGCAATCCCGCATCGACCTGACGCTCGAGCGCAGCGGCGATCGCCGCTTCGAGAGGTTCGGCCAGCATCACCATGCCCGGGCCGCCGCCATAGGGTCGATCGTCAATCGTCCGATAGTTGTCGCTCGTGAACTCACGCGGATTCCAGGTCGCGAGCTGCCACCGTCCTTCATCCAGCGCGCGTCGCGTGATGCCCGACGCGGTCACCGCACTGAACATCTCGGGGAACAGCGTCACGACATCAAACTGCATCTTCACGCCTTTGTCATTCCGAGCATCGCGAGGGATCTCATCCGCGACGACATGCGACGAGGATGAGTTTCCTCACTGCGTTCGGGATGACCGTGTTTCTAGTAATCCTTCTGCCAATCCACCACGATGCGTCGGCCCTGCAAATCGACGCTGGACACATGCGCATCGACGAAGGGAATCACGCGCTCGATCGTCTTGCCATCTTCCATCGTTTCGCGTACCACGAGATTCTGGTGTGCGCCATTTTCCATCAGGTCGGCCACGGCGCCAAACGACTCGCCCGCACCGTTGACGACCGCAAGGCCGATCAGATCGACCCAGTAATACTCATCGTCATCGGTGACCGGAAAGTGCTTGCGCGAGATCGAAATTCGCGCGCCCTTCAAGCCTTCAGCCGTATCGCGGTCGACGATGCCCACGAACCGGGCCGTCACCGTGTTGCCGTGCGCCCTGGCGTCGATCACGTCGAAGGATCGCAACGCGCCTTTCACGTCCAGCCACCAGGCCTTGGCTTTCAGCATCGCCGCCGCATCGCTCGCGTACGGAGCCACCTTCACACTGCCGTCCAGTCGCCACGCATCCAGTACGTGGCCCACAATCACGAGGTCGGACGGAACCTCCACGCGACGACCCGAATCGATGTTGCGGACTCAGTTGGTCGCGGGTGCTGCGTCAGCGGCGGCGGGTGTATCTACAGCCGCGACTGCGGCCGGCCGCGCCTGACCGTTATTCTTCGTGAAGTCCTTGACCAGGCGAGCCACCGCCGGCGACATCTGAGCGCCGACGTCCTGCCAGTGCTTCACGCGGTCGAGCGCGATGCGAAGACCCTCTTCGCCTCCCGCGGCAACCGGGTTGTAGAAGCCCACACGCTCGATGAAGCGGCCGTCGCGGCGATTGCGCGAGTCGGTGGCGACCAGGTGATAGAACGGACGCTTGTTCGCACCGCCTCGGGTGAGTCGGAGAATGACCATGTTTCGACCTTCGTTAGGAAATCGGGGCGGCATGGCTGCTGCAACAAAGTGAGCCGGCGCCAAACCAAAAGCTTACGAGTATAGCCGCCTGGCGCAACCGAGGCAATTCGATGTCGCGGCCGCAGTCTCGTCGCGCATGAACGGTCGGGCAAAGGCTCAGGCCGGCGCGCGCAGCACCTCGGGATGCAGCTCGACCGTCGTGGCCGCGTCGCTGAACCACACGATGCCGTCCTGAACGGTCACCTGCAGGTCCATCGCGCGTGCCGCCAACGCCTCGATCGCGCGCGATTCGGTCGAAGCAATCCTGATCACCGTGAGATTGCGGGCGCGCGCAAGGCCGGCTTCGGCGCCCTTCCACCACAGGTCGGCCTTGTGGCCATACACGAATACGACCACGCGCCGCGCCCGACCACAGGCCTTGAGCACCGAGCGCTCGTCGGGCAGGCCGATCTCGATCCACAACTCGATCGCGCCGGTCGGATCGCGATCGATCAGGTCGGGTTCATCCACGTCCGACAAGCCTCGCCCGAACGCGAGCGTGTCGCTCGAATGCATCGCGAAGGCAAGCACGCGCGTCATCATCCGCTCGTCGGTTTCCGATGGATGCCTGGCAATCGTCAACGCGTGCTCTTCAAAACGGCCGCGATCCATGTCGCTGACCGCGAGTTGCGCCCTGAAGACCGTTGCGCGCAATGCCATCTTTCGCGTCCTCTGCGGTCGCGACCGCGACTCATGTTCGAGAAGGCGCGAAGGATACGCGTTTGACCGATGCACGTTGCACGCTCGATTGCGCATACTTCTTCAGGCATCCTTCGACCGCCTTCGCGATCGAATGACAATCGCTGTTCTCCCCATTCTTTGATCGACCCCATGACCAAACCACTTCGCAACCCTTTCACGAACCAAAATCCGTTCTTCAACTCCTTCGGCCTCTGGTCCAGCTTCGCGCGCAACAACGCGTCGATGCTGTGGTCCGCCGGCGAAGTGATCGGTCGACGCACTACGCGCATGGCCCAGCACGGCGCCGCGCCGAATACCGACGACCGTCGCGAAATGCATCGCATGGTCAGCGAGAAACAGTCCGCGATGGCCGAGTCGTCGATGGCCGCGTGGACGCAGTGGATGCAGAGCAGCCAGACGATGTGGACCGAAGCGCTGTTCGCTCGAGGCTGGCCGAGAAGCCCGTCGAACGCCACGACGCGCATCGTCAACGCGCAACTGAAAATCGCCGACGCGGCGATGAAGCCGCTGCACAAGCGCGTGGCCGCGAATCAGAAGCGGCTCTCGGGCAAGCGCGCATCGGCGACCCGTTGAAGGCACGCCGCTCGCGCGGATGCGATGTGCGTCACGTGTCGGGGTACGTTCCGCTTACCTCCGCCTACGCCTCTCCCACCATCTTCTCGGGCCGCACCCACGCATCGAATTCTTCGGCCGTCAGATAGCCGCTCGCGACCGCGGCTTCTCTGAGACTCGTGCCTTCGCGATGCGCCTGCTTCGCGATGCTCGCGACCTTGTCGTAGCCGATGTGGATGTTGAGGGCGGTCGCGAGCATCAGCGATTGCGACACCAGTTGCGCGATGCGTTCGCGATTCGGTTCTATGCCGATCGCGCAGTGGTCGTTGAAGCTGCGCATCGCGTCGCCCAGCAGGCGGATGCTCTGCATCATGTTGTGCGCGATCAGCGGGCGAAAAACATTCAGCTCGAAGTTGCCCGATGCCCCGCCGATGTTGATCGCGACGTCGTTGCCGAACACCTGCGCACACGCCATCGTCAGCGCTTCGCATTGCGTAGGGTTGACCTTGCCCGGCATGATCGACGAACCCGGTTCGTTTTCGGGAATCGTGATCTCGCCCAGACCCGAGCGCGGACCGCTCGCCATCCAGCGCACGTCGTTGGCGATCTTGAAGAGGCTCGCGGCAAGCGTCTTGAGCGCGCCGTGCGCGTGGACGATCGCATCGGCCGCGGCCATCGCTTCGAACTTGTTGGGCGCGGTCACGAGCGGCAAGTCGGTGAGGCGTGCGAGCTCGGCCGCGACCTGCTCCGCATAACCCCTGGGCGCATTGAGGCCGGTACCGACCGCCGTGCCACCCAACGCGAGTTCATGCAGGTGCGCGAGGCTCGCCTCGATGTGCCGCCGGTCGCGATCGAGCTGCGCGACATAGCCCGAGAACTCTTGACCGAGCGTGAGCGGGGTCGCGTCCTGCAGATGCGTGCGGCCGATCTTCACGATGTCGGCGAAGGCCTCGGCTTTCTCGTGCAGGGTCTCGCGCAATTTCGAAAGCGACGGCAGGAGGCGCTGCGCAATCGCGGCGGCGGCGGCGACATTCATTGCAGTCGGAAATACATCGTTGGACGACTGGCTGCGATTGACGTCGTCGTTCGGATGCACCAGCCGTTGGTTGCCGGGTGCGTTGCCGCGCCCACCACCCATCAACTCGCTGGCACGATTGGCGACGACCTCGTTGACGTTCATGTTGCTTTGAGTGCCCGACCCGGTCTGCCACACCAGCAACGGAAACTCGTCGCGATGCTTGCCCGCCAGCACCTCGTCGCACGCCGCGACGATGACATCGCTCTTGTTCGCATCGAGCGTGCCGAGCTTCTGGTTGACGATCGCCGACGCGCGCTTGATCTGCACCAAGGCGCGCACGATCTCGAGCGGCATGCGCTCGCCCGAGATGTCGAAGTACTCGAGCGAGCGCTGCGTCTGCGCACCCCACAGATGTTCGGCCGGAACGTCGATCGCGCCGAAACTGTCGCGCTCACTTCGGGTGGGGCCGGTGATCGAATGGCGCGTGGTCATGAAGGCTCCTCAAAACAAAGCGGTGGTCATTTCGAACGCGGAGGGAATCTCAGTCTCTTCGCATTCTCGCGGATGGGATTTCTCGCGATGCTCGAAATGACAACACTCGAATCATCCGCGCAAGCGCGCCCACAGATAACCGAGCCACTCATGCAGCGTATTCGATGAGCGCCGCAATGCATTGGCATTCGGAATGAACGACAGCACCGTCAACGGGGCGCTCGCGTAGTAATCGGTCGGCGCGGGAATCACCGGCATGCCTGCCGCAACAAAGAGCGCGCGCGCGCCATGTGCCCGGCATCGGTCACGAGAACCACCGTGCGTATGCCCGCGGCCTCGAGCATCGACGCCACCAGGCGCGCGTTGTCCTGCGTGTCGAGCGACTGCGTCTCTCTCCAGCGCACCGGCGTATGAAAATCACGTTCGAGCACATCGGCCATCAGATCGCCTTCGGCCATCTGTGCGCTCAACGGCCTGCCGCCGCTGACGAGAATCGGCAGCTTGGTGCGCGCAGCCAGACGCGCGGCGCTGCGCAGGCGAGGCAGCACGATGGCATTGACGGTCTCGCCGCCGTAGTCGAGCGCGCCTTGCTGCAAGCCGCCTCCGAGCACGACGATCGCGGAGTGCGGCGGCAACGGCACGTCGGGATGCAGCGGCGGGAACGCGTGCTCGCTCGGTGCGGCGATTCCGTTGGCGACGATCGGCAGCGACAGCGCGAACAGCACCGCGAAGCCAAGCGCGATCAACGCGAAGCCGAGTCGGCGACGTCCGCGAATCAGCCACAGCCCGATGATGATGCCCAGGAGCGGGCCGGCCGGGATACCCAGCAAGCCCGACACGACTTTCTTAGTCCAGATGCCGAACTCGGCCAGGTCCGACATCGTCGATGAAGCTGCCCGACTTACGCTGCTGCGCTCGGCATCAATGCCGCGATTCCCGCGCGCGCGATCTGCGCGTCCTCAGGCGACTTGACGCCCGAGACGCCCACCGCGCCGATGGTGTGTCCATCGATTGTGATCGGCTCACCGCCTTCGAGCATGCCTTGCAGCAGCGGCGCCGAGAGAAACGAATAACGGCCGTGGTTGATCACGTCCTCGTACGCCTTGCTGGGCCGTCTGCCGAGCGCCGCGGTGCGCGCCTTCTCGGGCGCGATCGATGCCGACACCGGCGCGCATCCATCGCGCCGCTGCAGCCACAACAGATGTCCTCCGTCGTCGCAGATCGCAATGGTGACGGCCCATCCGTTCCTGATCGCCTCGGCCTCGGCTGCGGCTGCGATGGTCTTGACGTCGTCGAGGGTCAGACAGGGACGCGTTTGCATGGGAGTGATCGAGCGCTCAAGTAGAAATGGAGGCAGTTGGAACTGCGGCGGGCGCGATCGCGCTGCGAATCTGATCGAGCGCGGTCGGATCTTCGATGGTGGTCAGGTCGCCCGGGTCGCGTCCTTCGCACACCGCCTGGATCGCGCGGCGAAGCATCTTGCCCGAGCGCGTCTTCGGCAATGCGGAGACGAAGTGCACGCGCGCCGGACGCGCGAGCGCACCCAGGCTGCGATCGACCGTCGCCATCACTTCACCTTCGAGCTTGATGCGATCTTGTTGCGTCTCGATCGACGCCGGGTTCCTGACGACCGCAAACGCGATCGCGACCTGACCCTTCAACGCATCCGCGACGCCGACCACGGCGGTCTCGGCGATCGCTTCGTGCGCGCTGATGCTCTCTTCGATTTCGCGCGTGCCCAGGCGATGCCCCGCAACGTTGATCACGTCGTCGGTGCGCCCGAGGATGAAGTAATAGCCGTCGTCGTCTCGAATGCCCCAATCGAAAGTCGAATAGACGCTCCGGTCTTCGAGCAGCGACCAGTAGGTGTCGATGAATCGCTTGTCATCGCGCCACACCGTCGTCATGCAGCCGGGCGGCAGCGGCGCTTCGATCACCAGCACGCCTTTTTGATTCGCGCCGATTTCCTGGTTGGTGGTCTCGTCGAGCAGCTTCAACCTGTAGCCGAGCACCGGCTTGCCGGGGCTGCCGAAACGCGGCTGCATATCGGGGTCGACACCACGTACGACCGCGAGCAGCGGCCAGCCGGTTTCGGTCTGCCAATAATTGTCGAGGATCGGCCTCTTGATGCCTTCGGAAATCCAGCGCGCGGTCGGCTCGTCGAGCGGCTCGCCTGCGAGAAACAGCGTGTCGAGCGACGAAAGGTCGTGGCGCGTGAGATGCGACGGATCCTGCTTCTTCAATACGCGAATCGCGGTGGGCGCGGTGAACATCACGTTGACGCGATGCTTCGCGACGATGCGCCAGAACATTCCCGGATCGGGCTCGCCATCCATGCCGCGCGTCGGCAGACCTTCGTACATCACCGTCGCCATGCCGCAGATCAAGGGCGCGTACACGATGTAGGAATGCCCGACGACCCAGCCGATGTCGCTGGCCGCGAAGAAAGTGCGTCGCCCCGAGTGCGCATCGGGCGGCCCGTTGAATGCCGCCGGATCGAAGATGTATTTGATCGAGGCCGCGAGCGCGACCGCATGGCCGCCGGTGTCGCGCTGCACGCCCTTAGGCGTGCCGGTGGTGCCGCTGGTGTAGAGGATGTAGCAGGGCTCGTTGGACTCGAGCCATACGCAGGGCACCTTCGCATCGAGATGCATGCCGCGCAGAGTCCGCCAATCGACATCGCGAACCTCTACGCGATCCATCTGCGCAAGACCGCGATCGAGCAGCACGACGTGCGCGGGCTTGTGGCGCGCGAGCCTGATCGCTTCGTCGAGCAGGGGCTTGTACGCGATCACCTTGCCCGAGCGCGAGCCCGCGTCGGCGGAGAGAATCAGCTTGGGCGTCGCATCGTCGATGCGCGACGCGAGGCTGGACGATGCGAAGCCGCCGAACACCACCGAATGAATCGCTCCGATGCGCGTGCATGCGAGCATCGCGAACAAGGCCTCGGGCACCATCGGCATGTAGAGCAGCACGCGATCGCCGCGCTCAACGCCGAGCGACGCCATCATCGCCGCGACGCGATTGACCTCGGCGTGCAGGTCGCGATAGCTGTAGATCGTTTCGGTATGGGTCTCGGAGGAGACGTAGATCAGCGCAGTCTGGTCGCCGCGCGTGTCGAGGTGACGATCGAGCGCGTTGTGGCAGATGTTGGTCGTGCCGTCGACGAACCATCTCAACAGCGGCGCGCGGCTATCGTCGAGCACGCGCGTGAACGGCGTCTGCCATTCGATTGCGCCGGCCTCGTTGCCCCAGAAGGATTCAGGATCTTCGATGCTGTGCCGATAGGTGTCGGCATAGCGATCGACTGCGCGTGTCTCCTCGGCCATGGTGCTCTCTTCGGATGCTGGGGGTCGGGCCGTAGCTTACACAATAGCGGTGCATTCTTTTGACAGGCGCTTGCTCGATCGACTACATTCGCTCGATGCCCATGACCCGAGCCGCCATTGCATTGCTGATCGCCTCGCTCGCATTGTGTTTCGCACCGCGCTGTTTCGCGAACGATGTCGACCCGTATGCCGACATCAACGCACCGGTCTCTACCGCGCCTGTCTCATCGACCGGCAACATCTTCAGCAGGTGGTTCGGCTCGAAGGGACCGAAGGCGGTCGACAGCGGTGCGCAGGTTTTCGAAACCGCGCCTGCAGTGGAAACTCCGGCAGCACCGCCCGGCCCCGCACAACGCGCCAGCGATCTGGTGGTGAACGCGTTGGGACTGCTCGGCATCAGTTATCGACGCGGCGGCAACACGCCGCAATCGGGATTCGATTGCAGCGGCATGGTCCGTTATGTGTTCCAGAACGCGCTCGGCCTCGACCTCCCGCGTCGCGCCGTAGAAATCAGCCGCGTGGGCACGCGCATCGATCGCAACGAACTTAAGCCGGGCGACCTGGTGTTCTACAACACCTTGAAGAAGACTTTCTCGCACGTGGGCATCTACCTTGGCGACAACCGTTTCATTCACGCGCCTGCAAGCGGCGGCGCAGTGCGTGTCGAAGACATGGCCCAGTCGTATTGGGCAAGCCGCTTCAACGGCGCACGTCGCGTTGCCGATTGATGAGCGCTGCGCAATTGCGCGACCCGAGCGCTCTGCTAGAATCGCGCCTCTTTCGCACCACGCCGAAAGGCACACGGAGAGGTGGCAGAGTGGTCGAATGTACCTGACTCGAAATCAGGCGTACGTGCAAACGTACCGTGGGTTCGAATCCCACCCTCTCCGCCAAATCGTCTAACTAATTGAAATATAAAGATTTTTAGACGAAGCAAGATCGAGACTGGTAGCACTTTGGTAGAAAAAAGTACTCAAACTGCCAGTTTATCTGCGTGGTAGCTCCTACTACCTACACCTGCGAGTGCAAGGCAAGCAGGTCGAAAAGTCATTGCAGACAGGCGATAGAAAAACTGCGACTCTTCGTGCAGTTGGCTATCTCACTGAACTTCTTCCTATGACCATCCTCAAATTTGAAATCGATATTCAGCGCGGCGTCTTCAAGTCGGACGGCGAAGATGACCATAGAACGCCTTTAGATTCCGTGTGAAGGTGGAATGAAAGGTTTTGCTTCCGTCAAACAGATTAATGCCGATTTTAATTAGCGACGCAGCTCCGATAATTCCAAGCCAGAGCATTGCAGTTTGGGGCAGTCTGTTTTTAACAAATGGCTCAAATTCGTGAAAATGATCTGACTTGTGTTGCCATGAGGCTATTCCCTTTTCTATTCTTATAGTCCAAGCAATATTTTAATTGCCTGCTCAACCCTCTTCATGTGATTTGTTCCTACCTTCGCAACTGGCCTTGTTCCCAGAAAGCGTCTGTTGGAAATCGCACGGATTTGGTCAATGAGGAGATCGGTGTCCTTGCCCGTTTGATCGCCTATGGGAACGCGAAGGGGAAATCCATCCCCGTCCTTGTCGCGATAGGTTATCTGTTGTTCCCGGAATGATGATAGTCGTCGAATGCCCCGCATCGTTGAGGACATCGGTCTGGATAACCAAGGCTGGTCTTTCGCGTTTTCCAGGTTCTTCCTTGTGTGCTTGGGGTTCGAAGTCGACCAGCCATATCTCCCCACGATGGACCTTAGGCAAGGCCGTCGCCTGTAGAAGAGTCCATATCTTCGTTGGCGACTAGGCTGCTTGCAGATAGTTGCTTGGAGACGAATTGAATCCGTGCCGCAAGCGTTCGTTGGTTTTTTTCCTTGACCGCCTGCTCCAGGTAGGCGGTCTTCGTGAACCCAGCGAACTTCGCATAGGCGTACGTTTCCTCGGCCAGGCTGGGTTCGGTCCTAAAGGATAGTGTTGCAGTCTTGCTCATATACGCCTTCACAAATGTGGCATCTATGTATTGCGGATTTGTGTGTACGTAAAGGCCGCGCTATGAACCCTTGGGCACGAGGATCGCATCACGCACGCACCAGCAGCTTCCCGAGATTCGCGCCTTGCGACAGACTCCCCAGGGCCTCGGGCAATTGTTCGAAGCCTTCGACGATCGTCTCGTGCAGCACGACTTCACCCGCCTTCACCCATGGCGCAACGATGCGCCGCATCTCGTCCATGCGTGGGGTGTAGTCGCGCGCGAGGATGCCCTGGATGCTCGCACGTTGATAGAGCATGTGCGCGAGCAGCCGCGGACCTTGCGGTGGCACGTCGAGTCCGCCGTCGTATTGACTGATCTGGCCGCAGATGACGACCCGCGCACGACGTGCGATCTGCGCGATGACGACATCGGTGATGTCGCCGCCGACATTGTCGAAATAGACATCGACTCCGCGCGGACAGGCGATGCGCACGGCAGCGGTGAGCGCGGTCACATCGCGATGCGCCTTGTAGTCGATGGCTGCGTGCGCGCCGAGTCGTTCGATGAGATATCGGCACTTGGCCTCGCCACCGGCGATGCCGACCACGCGGCAACCCGCCTTGAGACCGAACTGCACGACCAGCGAGCCGACCGCGCCCGCTGCGCCCGACACCACCAGCGTTTCGCCCGGCTTGGGCTTGCCCGCTTCCATCAAGCCGAACCACGCGGTGCGACCCGGCATGCCGAGCACGCCGAGCGCGGTCGTCACCGGCGCTTCATCGGGATCGAGACGCGTGAGCGCATCGCCATGCGCGACCGCGCTGGTCTGCCAGCCGGTGTAGCCCGCGACCCAGTCCCCGATTGCAAATCGCGCGTCGCGGCTGCGGATCACTTGCCCCACGACGCCGCCGCGCTGCGCGATGCCCAGCGGGTGCGGCACATCGTAGGTATCGCGCTCGGCTTGCTGGATGCGCATGTAGGGATCGACGCTGAACCATCGCGCTTCGAGCATCACTTCGCCTTGCGCAATGTCCGCAGGCAGTGAGGTCGTGACGAGGTCGTAGTGCTCGCGTCCCACGCGGCCGGCGGGACGGCGCGCGTAGATCCATTGTCGGGTTTCGATGAGGGCGGTCATGGTGATGTCGATGGTGAGGTCGGTGCGCGTGAACGCGAGAGTCGAATCGCGGCTCGCATATCATGTCGAACATCGTACCGCGCGCAATTTCGTCCAGCCAGAACGTCCTCCCCGCATGACCCCTTCTTCCGAAGATCGAGACCAACGCGAACCCGGCGGCCCCTACTTCGGGCGCCTATTGATCGTGCTGTTTCTCGCAGTCGCGTTCTGCGCGTTGCTGACCTGGGCGCTCAGTAGCTACTATGAGAATTGATGTCATTTCCGGGATCACGATGCCCATCAACGCATTCAGGCAATCGCTCGCCAGGGGCGAACCGCAGATCGGCCTGTGGCTTGCGCTCGCCAACAGCTACACCGCGGAGATCGCGGCGACCGCGGGCTTCGACTGGTTGTTGATCGACGGCGAGCATGCGCCCAACGACGTGCGAAGCATCCTCGGTCAACTGCAAGCGCTTGCCGCCTATTCGTCCCATGCGGTAGTGAGACCGGTCGATGCGAACGTCGCACTGATCAAGCAGTTGCTCGACGTGGGCGCGCAGTCCTTGCTCGTGCCGATGATCGAAACCGCCGATCAAGCGCGCAGCGTGGTCGCAGCCACGCGTTATCCGCCGCAGGGCGTGCGCGGCGTCGGCTCGGCGATCGCGCGCGTATCACGATGGAACCAGCACGCGAACTACCTGCACGAGGCCGACGACCACATCTGCGTGCTGCTGCAGGTCGAGTCGCAACGCGGCATCGACAACCTCGACGAGATCGCGGCGGTCGATGGCGTCGACGGCGTCTTCTTCGGCCCCGCCGATCTCTCGGCATCGATGGGGCATCGCGGCAACCCCGGCGCCCCCGAAGTGCAGCACGCGATCGAGACCGGCATCGCGCGTGTGCGTGGGGCCGGAAAGGCGCCCGGCATTCTCGCGACCGACGCGAAACTCGCGCGCCGCTATCTCGAACTCGGCGCGTTGTTCGTTGCCGTCGGTGTCGATGCGCTCCTGCTGGCGCACGCGACTCGCGAACTCGCGGCGTCGTTCAAGACCAACGATCGCGCGCTCACGCAGTGATGCAGTTCAATCACGCGGCGTCTTCGGTGCGCGCGGCGATGCGCTTGGCGAGCGTCGCGCGGGTCACGCGGGAGTTGGGTTCTCGCCCTAGCCTTTCGCTGATCCATTGGGACACGTCGACCAACGCTTCGAGATCGATGCCGGTGTCGGCGCCCAGTCCCTGCAGCAGATAGACCACGTCTTCGGTCGCTACATTGCCAGTCGCGCCTTTGGCGTATGGACAGCCGCCGAGTCCGGAGATCGAGCTGTCGAAGGTGCGAACTCCGAATCGCCACGACGCATCGATGTTCGCGATCGCCATGCCGTACGTGTCGTGATAGTGGCCCGCGAGTTGCGCGACCGGCACGCGCTTTGCGACGGCTTCCAGCATGCGTTCGACCGAAGCCGGCGTGCCGACGCCGATGGTGTCGCCGAGCGAGACTTCATAAACGCCGCGTTCGACCAACGCCGTCGCGACATCGGCTGCGGCGTGCGGTGCGATCGGTCCTTCGTAGGGACACGCGATCACGCACGAGACATAGCCGCGCACCTTGATGCCCTTCGCAAACGCTGCGGCGAACACCGGCTCGAAACGCGCGATCGATTCGGCGATCGAGCAGTTGATGTTCTTCCGTGAAAAACTTTCGGACGCGGCGGCAAACACCGCGACCTCGGTCGCCCCCGCGTCGGCAGCCGCTTCGAAGCCCTGGAGATTGGGCGTAAGCACCGGGTAGCTCACGCCGGGCCGCCTCACGAGCCGCCGCATGATCGCGTCGTGATCGGCCATCTGCGGGATCCACCGCGGCGAGACGAACGACGCGGCCTCGATGGCGGTCACTCCCGCCGCGCCAAGACGATCGATCAGCTCGAGCTTGGTCTCGGTAGTGACGGTCTGCTTCTCGTTCTGCAAGCCGTCGCGCGGGCCGACCTCGACGATGCGAGCCTTCATGTTTGAAGTGTTCATGCGTGAAATGTTGAAGCCTCAAGTATTCAGGCGAGTGTTCAATCGAATCTTCAAGCGACGGCCTCGAAATCGACCAGCTCCGCGCCATCGGCCACCTGATCGCCCGGCGCGTAGTGAAAGGCTTTCACCCTGCCCTTGTCGGGCGCTGTGATGGTGTGCTCCATCTTCATCGCTTCGAGCACCAGCAGCGGCGCGCCCTTCTCGACGATCGCGCCGGCCGACGCCATCAGCGCGATCACCTTGCCCGGCATCGGCGCCTTGAGCCCGCCTTCGAGTTCGTCGCCCTTGCCGCCGACGTTCAAGGTATCGACCATCACGATCGGCCACGAGCGTCCTTCGAAGAACACATGGCGGCGCTCACCTGCCGCAACCACGGCCGCGCGCAGACGACGCTCGCCCAGCTGCGCCTGCAACTGGCTGTCGGGACCGAGCGAGCCGCGCGCGAATACGCGCTGGCCGTCGAGCATCAGCCAGTGTCCTGCCGCATTGCCGCTGCTCGCGGCTTCGATCACCACCGTCTGCTGCACGTCGCCATAACGCAGCGTCATCGTCCGTTGCGCGCGTCCGTTCAGGCGCCAGCCGTCGAGGATGCGCCACGGCGAATCGCGGTCCGATGCATCGGCCGCGCGCTTCTCGGCAAGCCGCGCTTCGCGACGCAACTCGGCCAGCGCCGCGAGCAGCCACACGTCGTCGGGCACCGCGATCTTCTCGGGAAACAGCAACGCGGACTCGCGCTCGATCAGGCCGGTGTCGAGATCGGCATGCGCGAACGACGGCGTCGAAACCAGTCGCGCGAGGAACTCGACGTTGTTGGCGACCCCGACCACGCGATATTGCGCAAGCGCCTGACGCATGCGCGCGAGCGCCTGCCGACGATCGCGGCCCCACACGATCAGCTTGGCGATCATGGGGTCGTAGAATGGCGTGATCTCGTCGCCCTGCTCGACGCCGGTATCGACGCGCACGTGATCGGACTCGGGCGGCGGCGCGAGATGCAGCAGGCGGCCGGTCGATGGCAGAAAACCCTTGTCGGGATCTTCGGCATAGATGCGCGCTTCGAGCGCGTGACCGTCGATAGCCAGTTGGTCCTGCGTCAGCGGCAAGGCCTCGCCCGATGCGACGCGCAGTTGCCACTCGACCAGATCGAGGCCCGTGATCATCTCGGTCACGGGATGTTCGACCTGCAGTCGTGTGTTCATCTCCATGAAATAGAAGCTGCCGTCCTGATTGACGATGAACTCGACCGTGCCTGCACCGACATAGTCGACCGCCTTCGCGGCTTCGACCGCGGCCTTCCCCATCGCCACACGGTGCGCATCGGTCATGCCTGGCGCGGGCGCTTCCTCGAGTACCTTCTGATGGCGGCGCTGCACCGAGCAATCGCGCTCGAACAGATGCACGACGTTGCCGCGCGTGTCGCCGAACACCTGCATCTCGATGTGGCGCGGCTTCAATACGTACTTCTCAACGAGCACGTGATCGTCGTTGAACGAGCTCTTCGCTTCGCGCTTGCACGACACCAGCGATGCATCGAAGTCCTCGGCGCGATCGACGCGACGCATTCCCTTGCCGCCACCGCCTGCGCTCGCCTTGATCAGCACCGGATACCCGATGCGCGCGGCCTCTTCGGCGAGCAAGGCCGGCGTCTGATCGTCGCCGTGGTAGCCGGGCGTGAGCGGGACGCCCGCCTTCTCCATGAGCTTCTTGGCTTCGGATTTGGAGCCCATCGCGCGTATCGCCGCAACCGGCGGCCCGATGAAGACGATGCCGGCTGCAGCGCACGCTTCGGCGAAGTCCTCGTTCTCGGAAAGAAAGCCGTAGCCCGGATGAATCGCTTCGGCGCCGCTACGCTGGGCGGCTTCGAGTATCCGATCGGATACGAGGTACGACTCGCGCGCGGGGGCCGGACCGATCAGCACCGCCTCGTCGGCAAGGCGCACATGCCGCGCGTTGGCATCGGCCTCGGAATACACCGCGACAGTCGCAATGCCCATGCGCCGCGCAGTCTTGATCACGCGGCACGCGATTTCGCCGCGATTGGCGATGAGGATTTTCTTAAACATCGTGGCCTCGTCTCACATCCTGAACACACCGAACTTCGTCGGCACGATCGGCGCATTCAACGCCGCCGACAGCGACAGCCCGAGCACCCGGCGCGTCTGGGCGGGATCGACCACCCCGTCGTCCCACAGTCGGGCGGTCGCGTAATACGGATGACCCTGCTCCTCATACTGCGTGCGCAGCGGCGCCTTGAAGTTTTCTTCGTCTTCGGCAGACCAGCTTCCGCCCCTGGCTTCGATGCCATCGCGCCGCACCGTCGCGAGCACGCTCGCGGCCTGTTCGCCACCCATCACGCTGATGCGCGCGTTCGGCCACATCCACAGGAAGCGCGGCGAGTATGCGCGGCCGCACATGCCGTAGTTGCCCGCGCCGAACGAGCCGCCGATCAGCATCGTGATTTTGGGCACTTGCGCCGTCGCGACCGCGGTCACCATCTTTGCGCCGTCCTTCGCGATGCCCGCGTTCTCGACCTTGCGACCGACCATGAAGCCGGTGATGTTCTGCAGGAACACGAGAGGTACACCGCGCTGCGCGCACAACTCGATGAAGTGCGCGCCCTTCTGCGCCGACTCGCCGAACAGGATGCCGTTGTTGGCGATGATGCCAACAGGCATGCCGTAGAGATGCGCGAAGCCCGTGACCAGCGTGGCGCCGTAGCGCGTCTTGAATTCATCGAGGCGCGAGCCATCGACGACGCGCGCAATGACCTCGCGCACGTCGTAGGGCTTCTTGGTGTCCTGCGGAATCACGCCATAGATTTCCTGCGGATCGTAGAGCGGCTCTTCGATGGTCGCGAACGTGACGCCATTGGGCTTTCTTCGATTGAGGTTGCCGACGATGTGGCGCGCGATGTAGAGCGCGTGACTGTCATTCTCGGCGAAATGATCGGCCACGCCCGAAATGCGCGTGTGTACGTCGCCGCCGCCGAGATCTTCGGCACTGACGACTTCGCCGGTCGCGGCCTTCACCAGCGGCGGGCCGCCGAGAAAGATCGTGCCCTGATTGCGCACGATGATGGTCTCGTCGCTCATCGCCGGCACATAGGCGCCGCCCGCGGTGCACGAGCCCATCACGACCGCGATCTGCGGGATTGCCCGTGCGCTCATGTTGGCCTGGTTGTAGAAGATGCGGCCGAAGTGATCGCGATCGGGAAACACTTCGTCCTGGCGTGGCAGATACGCGCCGCCCGAGTCGACGAGGTAGATGCACGGCAGGTGATTCTGCTCGGCAATCTCCTGCGCGCGCAGATGCTTCTTGACCGTCAACGGGTAGTAGGTCCCGCCCTTCACGGTCGCGTCGTTGGCGACCACCATGCACTCGATGCCCGCAATGCGACCGACTCCGGTGATGACGCCGGCCGATGGCGCTTCGCCGTCGTACATGCCGTGGGCGGCGAGTTGGCCGACTTCGAGAAACGGCGTGCCGGGATCGAGCAGTCGATTGACGCGTTCGCGCGGCAACAGCTTGCCGCGAGCCGTGTGCTTCGCACGCGCCGATTCGCCGCCGCCCTCTTCGACTTTCGCGACCTGGACATGAAGGTCGTCGACGACGGCGCGCATCGCCTTCGCGTTGTCCTTGAATTCTCCGGAGCGCGGATTGAGTTTCGATTCGAGCTTCATCTAGTTGCTCCTGCGAAAGCAGGAGCCCAGTGACGTTCGCGCCGGCGCCGACGACGCTGGGCTTTGCGCTGGCAGGCGCAAAGCGCTTTGCCGGCGATCGGCATGCCGATCGAAACCCCTGAAGAGCCCCCTGCTTTCGTGGGGCGACGGACGGCTTTCACATCGACTCCGAATACAGCTCGCGGCCGATCAGCATGCGCCGAATCTCGCTGGTGCCTGCGCCGATCTCGTAGAGTTTGGCATCGCGCCACAGACGGCCGGTCGGATATTCGTTGGTATAGCCCACGCCGCCCAACACCTGAATCGCCTCGCCCGCCATCCACGTCGCCTTCTCGGCCGAGTAGAGAATCGCGCCCGCCGCGTCCTTGCGCAAGGACCGCGAGTGATCGGCGCGATCGCACGCCTGCCCGACCGCGTACACATAGGCGCGCGACGCCTGCCAGGTGGTGTACATGTCCGCGAGCTTGCCCTGCATCAACTGGAACTCGCCGATGCTCTGGCCGAACTGTTTGCGCTCGTGCACATACGGCAGCACCACGTCCATGCAAGCGGCCATGATGCCGAGCGGTCCGCCCGACAGCACCGTGCGCTCGTAGTCGAGGCCCGACATCAACACCTTGACGCCGCCGCCGACCTGGCCGAGTACGTTCTCGACCGGCACTTCGCAATCGGTGAAGAAGATCGGCCAGGTGTTCGAGCCGCGCATGCCGAGCTTGTCGAGCTTGGCGCCGTATGACAATCCCTTCGCGCCCTTCTCGATGATCATCGCGGTCACACCGCGCGGGCCCCCTTCGGCGTCGGTACGCGCATAGACGATCATCGTGTCGGCATCGCCGCCGTTGGTGATCCACATCTTGGAACCGTTGAGCACATAGCGGTCGCCCTTGAGGTCGGCGCGCAGCTTCATGCTCACGACATCCGACCCCGCGTTGGGTTCGCTCATGGCGAGAGCGCCAACGTGTTCGCCCGATACCAGCCTGGGCAGATATTTTTTCTTCTGCGCCTCGCTGCCGTTGCGGCGCATCTGATTGACGCATAGGTTCGAATGCGCGCCGTACGAGAGACCGACCGATGCCGACGCGCGCGAGACTTCTTCCATCGCGACGATGTGCGCGAGGTAGCCGAGATTGGTGCCGCCATATTCCTCGGGGACGGTCAGGCCATGCAGGCCGAGGTCGCCGAGTTTCTTCCACAGGTCGGCTGGAAAAATGTTGTCGGCATCGATGCTCGCCGCGCGCGGCGCGATTTCCTTCGATGCGAAGTCGTGAACGGCGTCGCGCAGTAGCGCGACGTTTTCACCGAGATCGAAAGTGAGGGCGGGAACGTGGGACATCGAGTCTCCAGAGTTTTGTTGTTGTCGCAGCCGCGGCCGCACCGACGGCGACGACCGATATCCTAACGCGCGCCAACAGTTTTCAGATGCCGGGCCGATAGAGCAATGGCGATGTCCATGCTCGGCATCACGCCTTCGCTCCGCAACCGCACAACATTCATGACACGCCGGAAATATTCCAGAAAACGCTCCGAATTGACGCGTCAAGGCGCGGCGCTCCAATTGCTTCTACTCGGCTTCGCGCTCGCCTTGCTCCCGTACTTTGTCGGCAAGTCGCCATTGGCCGGTGCATTGAGACCGGCTGCCTTGATGGGCTGGCTGCTGATCCTGGTCGGGACTGGAATGCTCTGGGTCGCAAGGCAAAAAACATCCGCGCGAACTATTGCGGAACAGGAGGCCCCGCCAGGCTTCGTCCAGGCCACGCGATTTCGAGAGCTTGATGACCAACGCAGGTCGAGTGAGCCTTCTTTCGCCACACAAGCAAAGAGCCGGAGGTCATCGGCAAACGTCGACGTCGTTCCGGCGCGGCCGACGCAATGGAGTGCGGACGTCTTCTCGGCGATCGAGTGGCGTCGCTTCGAAGCGTTGATCGAAGCCCTGTTTCAGCGAGCGGGCTTCGTGACCACCTCACAGTCGCACGGCGCCGATGGAGGCGTCGATGTCTGGCTTCATGCAGCCGACGACTCGCAGACGCCGGTCGGCATCGTGCAATGCAAGCACTGGTCAGGCAAGCCCGTGGGCGTCAAGGAAGTTCGAGAGCTGCGAGGCGTGATGGCATCTCATGCAATCGCCCGAGGCCATTTCGCGACGACGTCCGCATTCACTGCGGATGCAAGAACATTTGCGCTGGCCAATGGCATCCATCTACTCGATGCGAACGGTCTGCTGACATTGATTGCAAAGCGAACCGTAGCCGAACAGCAAGCCTTGTTGAATGTCGCGCTGGAAGGCGAGTATTGGCGGCAGACCTGCGCGAGCTGTGGCGCCAAGATGATAGAGCGCTCGTCCGGTAAGGACGGACGCGGCTTCTGGGGCTGTCCGACATATCCGCGGTGCCGGCACACGATGTCGATGCGAAAACTAGGCTAGGCGGCTCACCCTTCGCGTCGCGGCTGTTCTTCCTCAATTCGCCGTGGCCGAGGTGTGGGGCCGCCCGATGACCCACGTCCCGTCATTCGGCTCGACGATCAGCGTGAAGAGCCCGTGCGGCGCTTGGTCCTTCGCTTCGTCGACTGACCCAACGATTCTTCATTTGATTGGGTCATTCTCCGTCCCGCTTCTCACGCGCGCGAGGACCCGGACGATTTCAAAACGGTGACTCTTTCGGAAACTCCGGCTTGCGCCTCTCTTGAAACGAAGCCAACCCCTCCCGCAATTCCGGTCCGTCGAACCCCATGAATTCCAGCGCGAGCGACGTGTCGAAATTCGGCCCCGCCATCCGCAGCCAATTGTTCAACGCGTACTTGGTCCATCGAATCGCAGTCTGCGCGCCGTTGGCCAGACGGATCGCGATGTCGAGCGCGGTCTGTTGCAGCAACTCGTCGTCGACGGCCAGCGAGACGAGTCCGATCTGCTCGGCCTTCTCGCCGCTCACCGGCTCGCACAAGAGAAGATGGTATTTCGCCTTCGCCATGCCACACAGAAGCGGCCATACGATGACGGCGTGGTCGCCGGCGGCGACGCCCAGGCGCGTATGTCCGTCGACGATCTTCGCCGACTTCGCCGCAACCGAGATGTCCGCGAGCAGACCGGCGACGAGGCCCGCGCCGACCGCGGCCCCGTGCATCGCCGACACGATCGGCTTGCCGCAGTTGATGATGTTGTAGACCAGGTCGCGCGCTTCGCGCCAGACTCGGGCGCGCACCTCGAAGGATTTGCTCATCTGGTCGACGAGTTCGAAGTCGCCGCCCGCGGAGAAGGCCTTGCCCGAGCCGCAAAGCAGGACAGCTCGCACCGAATCATCCCGATCGATGTCGCGCCAGATCTCGGCGAGATCGCGATGCCCGTTGGCGTCGAGCGCGTTGAGACGATCGGGCTGGTTGAGCGTGATGCGCAGCACGCCGTCGGCCGGGCGTTCGATGAGAAAGGAGCGATAGCGCGAGTAGTCGATCGTGTCGCTCATGGTGCGTTCCTACCGGGCGTGCGCGGCGATCGCGTCGATCAATTCGCTCCACATCGATGTCGGCAGCGCATGGCCCATGGCTTCGATCGCATGCATCCTGGCGCCAGCAATCGCTTCGGCCGTCGCGAGTCCCGCCTCGAAGGGCACCAGCGGATCGGCGCGTCCATGGATCACGAGCGTCGCGACCTTGACGTTCTTCAAGGCCTCGGTGCGATTGCCCGACGCGACGATCGCAGCGAACTGGCGCGCACTGCCGGCCGGGTGGTAGCCGCGCGCCCAGACGGCGCGACCACGCTCGGCATCGCGCGCCTCGTCATCCGGAAAGCTGCCGGCGCGCAGCACCTTCCACATCTTTGCGTAGGCTTCGAGGAAGCTCGCCTCGTCGGTCGCGGGCGCGGCCATCAGCAACGCAAACGCTTCGGGTTTGGGTGCGGGCAGTTTGGGGTTGCCGGTCGAGCTCATGATCGACGTGAACGTCAGCATCCGGTCGGGATGATGGATCGCGATCTCCTGTCCGATCATCCCGCCCATCGATGCGCCGACCACATGCGCGCGCGCGATGCCGAGCTTGTCGAGCAGGCCGATGGTGTCGGCCGCCATGTCCTTCAGCGTGTACGGGACGGCGGGCTTCACGCCGAGCTTGGACTTGGTGAACAGCGCAAGCGGACTCGGCGCGGGCTCGTGGTCCAGCCAGGTGGACTTGCCGATATCGCGGTTGTCGAAACGGATCACGTAGTAGCCGCGGTCCGCGAGCGCCGTGCAGAAACCTTCGTCCCATCCGAGCATCTGCGTGCCCAGACCCATGATGAGGAGTAGCGCCGGGCTGCCCGCATCGCCGAAGGTCTGGTAGCAGAGGTCGATTCCGTTGGCGCGTGCGACGGATGAATGTTCCAAGGGGTCGATTGAGGCATCAGGCATGGGTTGGATGTGTCCGGAAAAAGAGGGGTCTAAGAGCGCGGCTCGAAAGTGCCTGGCTCGGTCATGGTCAACAAGACGGCGCGGCTAGACCGACATCGTCTTCATCACTTCATCGCGCAATTCGCGACGCAGGATCTTGCCGACATTGGTCTTGGGCAACTCGTCGCGGAACTTGATGTGGCGCGGCTTCTTGTAGCCGGTGAGGTTTTCCGCGCAATAGGCCGCGAGTTGTTTTTCGTCGAGCGAGGCATCCGCCTTGACGACGAACAGCATCACGGCCTCGCCCGAATTCTTGTCGGGCACGCCGATCACCGCGCATTCGCGCACGCCCGGGTGGCTCGCGACCACGCCCTCGATTTCGGTCGGATAGACGTTGAATCCCGACACCAGGATCATGTCCTTCTTGCGATCGACGATGCGGATGTAGCCCTGTTCATCCATGATGCCGATGTCGCCCGACTTGAAGTAGCCGTCCGCGGTCATGACTTTCGCGGTCTCGTCGTCGCGCTGCCAGTAGCCCTGCATCACCTGCGGACCGCGGATCGCGATCTCGCCGCGCTCGCCGGTCGGCACGTCGCGCTCGTCGTCGTCGAGGATGCGGATCTCCACGCCCGGCATCGGCAGCCCGATCGTGCCGGTGTAGGCGTCGGTGTCGGTGCGGTTGCAGGTCACGCCCGCGCACGTCTCCGACAGGCCATAGCCTTCCGCGATCGGGCAGCCGGTGATCGCGAGCCACTTCTTCGCGACGGCTTCCTGCACGGCCATGCCCCCGCCGTTCGAGATGACGAGTTGCGAGAAGTCGAGCTTGGCGAATCCCGGATGACTGGCCATGCCCGCGAACAAGGTGTTGACCGCGGGAAAGACGTGCACGCGATGTTTGCCCAGTGCCGCGACGAAGCCGTCCATGTCGCGTGGATTGGGGATCAGGATGTTGACGCCGCCCAATCGCATGCCCAGCAGCATGCACGTGATGAACGCGAACACGTGGTAAAGCGGCAACGCGCATACGATCGTGATCTGGCCTTCGAGCTGCTTGCGCTGCAAGCCGGGATACGTCCACGCCTCGGACGCGAGCAGCGCCGCGATGATCGACTTGTGCAGAAGCGTCGCGCCTTTCGAGATGCCCGTCGTGCCGCCGGTGTATTGCAGTACCGCGACATCGTCGGGTCCGACCGCGGGCGGCGCGAGCTTCAACTTCTCGCCCTGCGCAAGCGCAACCGGAAAGCGCTCCGCAGCCGGCAATCCATCAATGGGAGCGGCCTCCTTGACTGCGCCCAGCATGTCTCCGGCCGCGGTGACGACGACGTGTACGACGGCGGTGTTTGCAATCACCTGCGCCAAGGTGTGCGCGAAGGTCTCGAGAACCATGATCGCAATCGCGCCCGAGTCCTTCAGTTGATGCTCGAGCTCGCGCGCGGTGTAGAGCGGATTGACGTTGACCGCGATCAAACCCGCACGCAATACCGCCGCGACCGCCACCGGATATTGCAGCAGGTTGGGCATCATGATCGCGACGCGATCACCGTGCTTCAGGCCCTTGCTCTGCAGCCATGCGGCAAGGGCGTGGGACAGGCGATCCCATTCGCCGTACGTCATGGTTTGACCCATGCAGACGTAGGCCGGCTTGTCGGCGTATTTCGCGAAGCTCTCGTCGAACAACTGATTCAACGATTGATAGCGCGCCGTGTCCACGTCGGCGGGAACGCCGACCGGATAGTTCGCGATCCACGGACGACGATGTTGTTCGAGTGCGGCCATGCTGCCTCCCCATGTGGTGCCGACGCTCCACCCCTCGCGCCGGTCAGACTGTCGGTGCTGTCAGGCAAACACGTCCGAGACGTAGCGCCCGTGCTCGTGCTCCATGCGGTCGGCCCAGGCATTGGCCCCGGCATCGTCGATCTGCGTCGCTTTCTGATAGATGCGGATGAAGGTCTCGCGCACCGCCGGCGCCATGTGCCTGCCGTCGCCGCAGACGTAGAACTGCGCGCCTTCACGGAATAGCGATGCGACTTCTGCGCGATCTTTCCAGACGCGGTGCTGCACGAACATGACGTCGCCTTCAGGCGCCGCCGAGAAGGCCGGTCGCATCTCGACGACACCTTGCGATTCCCACGCGCCGAATTCGTCGCGATACAGGTAATCGATTTCGGGATCATCGACGCCGAAGAACAGCAGCGCCCGGCCGACCTCGCGGCCTGCGGCTTTCTGCGCGGCGCGCTCCTGCAGAAATCCCCGGAAGGGCGCGACGCCCGTTCCCGCGCACACCATCACCATCGCCGTCTTGGGATCCGCGGGCGGATGGAAGCCCGACTGCGACGGCCTCACCGCGACCGACACGCGATCGCCCGCGTGCAGGTTGGCAAGATAGGTCGAGGCCACGCCGAAGAAGCGGCCCTGCCCGGACAGGGCCGGCGCATCGACCACCGCGATCGTGAGGCTCGCCTGTGCTTCGTTGGCGAGCGGTGACGACGAGATCGAATACTGGCGCGCGCGCAGCAACGGCAGCATCGCGAGGAACTGCGCGAACGTGATGCTGCATGACTGCGCGCGCTCGGTGAGGTCGAGAACGCTGACGCGCTTGTTGAGCACTTCGCCGCTGTAGGCCTCGTCGCTCGCCAGTCGCGCGAGGTCGTCGCGCTCGGGAGGACATGCGGTGGCTTCCGCAAGCTGGTTGATCTGCGCGCGCGTCGCGGGCTGCGCGAGCTCGACGTAGTTGGAAAGGACCTCGAACGCGCTGATCGGGTAGTCGCCCGGCAGCGCAGCGGACGCATCGGGCTGCTTGTGAATCACGATCTGCGTGTCGTTCGCAAGCCCGAAGCGACGCAAGGCACGCTCGACGTTGGCTTGCGCGTTGCGCGGCAGGACCGCTAGATAGTCGCCGCTCTTGTAGCTCACGCCCTGCGGCAACGCGATCTGCAGATGGCGCTTCGAGCGCGCACCGCCCTTGGACAATCCGGCGACGAGGTTGACGAGTTCGCGATTGGCCACGATCGTCGCCTGCGCGAGTTCCTGCAGTTGCAGCGTGCTTTCGCGGCCGGCCTTGAGGACTTCGACGTCGAACGCGGGGGCAGTCGGTTTCTCCGCAACGGCATGACCGAGCGCCTGACCCAGATCGCTCCACAAGCTCCCGTACCACTCGTCGAAGGCGCCGAAGAAGTCGCCCCCGGCATCGGCTTCGCCGCGCGGTCGAAGACGCGATGCGCCCGCGGCCTCGAGCGCCGCATCGATACGCTTGGGTACGAACTGATAGGTGCGCGCCCACTGAAGATTGCCGCAACCGAACACGGCGAACTTCACGCCCGCCAATTCGTTCGCGGCACGGCTCTCGATCCACGAGAGAAACTTCTTCGCGTTGTCGGGCGCCTGCCCTTCGTACGATGCGGTCACGATGACGACCGGCGTGCCGGACTTCAGATCGCCCACATGCTCGTCGAGCGGCGCCGCGATCGGCGCATAGCCTTGCCGCATCGCATCGGCCGCGATGCGCCGCGCGAACATCTCCGACGAGCCGGTGTTGCTGCCGTAGAGAACCAGCAGTGGCTTGGCATCGCCCTCGGGCATTGCGGCAACCGGCTGCTCCTTGACGAGGGCGCGCTGCGGCGCTGAAGGAATCGTCGTCTTCAATGCGAAGTCGCCGCGGCCGCGCGACTTCGCGCGAATGTTGAGGTTGTGCGGCTTGATGGTCAGCGTCTCGGCGATTTCGAGTTGATACGACGGATCGTCGAGCACCAGGTCGAAACGCTGCAGCAGCATCGCCATCACCAGTTGCGCTTCCTGCATCGCGAACGGACGACCGATGCAGGCGCGCGCGCCGTTGCCGAAAGGCTTCCATGCGTTGGGCGCGAGCGCCGCCGCGTTCTCGGGCGCGAAGCGTTCGGGACGAAAGGCTTCGGCGTCGTCGCCCCACGCCGCGGGATCGCGATGAAGCATCGGCTCGAGTATCAGCAATGTGTCGCGCGGCGTGAGCGGATAGCGACCGCCGAGCACGGTGTCTGCCACCGGCTTGACCGCGAAGGCCGGTGCGGTGGGCCAGAGGCGCAGCGTCTCCATCAGCATCTGCTCGATGTAGCGCAGTTGCGCGAGATGCTCGATGCGAGGCAGCTCGGAGCCCAGCACCTCGTCGACGATCTTCTGCGCCTTCAGCAGGACCTCCGGATTCTTCAGCAGCAAGTAGGTCGCGAACGACAGCAGGCCGCTGGTGGTCTCGTGACCGGCGATCAGAAAGGTCACGAGCTGGAAACGGATGTTCTCATCGGAAAGCTTTTCGCCGGACACGGTGTCGACGCCGTTCAACATGACGTTGAGCAGATCCTTTTTCTCGAGACCCCTGGGATCCTGACGACGCTCGGCGATCAGGCGTTCGGCCACGCGTGACAGCACGGTCTGGTCGGCCTCGTACTTGCGCTTTCTCGATACCATCATGTTCGAGACCATGTTGGGCCGCCGGCTGCGATCGCCCGCCTCCTCGAGCGCATCGACCATCGCCGCGACGAAGGGATGCATCTCGTTCTGATAGAAGCTGTTGAAGCGGTAGTCGAAGGCGCACAGCGCGATCGTGTCGAGCGTGAGACGCGTCATGTTGTCGGCGACGTCGATCACCGCGCCCGGCCCGAAGCGCTCCCACTTCACGAACATCTGGTTCGCGATATCGACCATGCGATCGAACATCGATCGCACGCCGAGCGGACCGAAGGCCGGCATCAGGAGGCGATGCGCCTTCGCCCAGTTGGGCTCGCTGTTGTATGCGGTGAAGAGTCCGTCACCCGCAAAGGCGCGGATCTCCTTCAACGGACCGTGGATGCGCTTCTGGAAGCGGGTCTCGTCGGAGAGCTCGTTGACCAGCTCCTGCGAGCTGACGACGTACATGTCCTTGCCGAAGATGGTGAGCTTGAAGATCGGCCCATAAGTCTTCGCGAGCCGCATCATGCTCTGGATCGGCGCTTTCGAATCGATCTCGCCGACGTTGCCCACGATCGGTCTCATCGGCGGCTGCGGGACGATTGTCTTGTCGGGCATCTCTTTTTCCTTGATCTGTCGCTCACGCGAAGGCGGGAGTCCAGTGTCGTCTTAGCTTGTCGCTCCCGCGAAAGCGGGAGTCCAGTGTCGTTCGCCGCAGCGCTTCAAAGTCGCTGGGCTCCCGCTTTCTCGGGAGCGACGCGGAAAAGATTGCGAAGGGTCAATGCACTGTGCTCGCCACTGCGCGCGGCTTGCGCGCGCTCTTGCGCATCGACTTGCCGGCCGCCTCGCGTTTCTTCGAAACCGCTGCGCCATTGGCCGAAGCCTTCTTCGGCGATCCACTTTTCGTCCCCGGCTTCCTTGCCCGCGTCGTCACGAGTGGGGGCACCGACACGGCAACGGCTTTCGCATGCGCCACTGCACCAGCAACCACGGACGCGTCCTTCATCGCGAGATCGAACAGCTTCCTGTGCTCTTCGACGACGAAGTCCGCGAGGTCCGCGACATCGGGCACCGCACGACGGCACGCGATCAGTCCGTAGTCGAGCGACCCGTTGTAGCTCTGCACCGTGAAGTTGAGCGCAACGCCATGCGTGGCGATCGACACCGGGAAATAGCTGAGCATGCGAGCGCCGCAAACATACAGCGGTATAGGCGAGCCCGGCACGTTGGACACCGCGACATTGGCAACCGGAGGCAAGGCGTTGGCCAGGCCCGAGCGTCCGTACATCGACGCGAGGCCCGAGATCAACCAGGGCGCGCCGAATGACGGGAAGTCGGTTGGGATCGCGGCCTTGAAGTTGCCCATCAAGGTCTTGGCCGCCGCCGACGACGTGTTGATGACCTGCAAGCGCTCGACCGGATCCTCGATGTCGGTGGCGAGCGTCATCACCGTCATCGAAACCTGATTGTTCGGATCGGTGTTGCCCGCTTCGCGCAATGAGACCGGCACCGCGGCCGTCAGCGAATTCTTCGGCAGTGCGTTGTAGTCGGTGAGGTAGCGGCGCAGCGCGCCGCCGCAGGTCGCGAGCACCACGTCGTTGAGCGAGACGCCGAAGCGCTTGCCGATCAGCTTGGTTTGCGCGAGCGATATCGATCGACCGGCATAGGCGCGCTGATTGGTGATCGCCACGTTGAATGGCGTCTTCGGACCGAGCAGTTTCATGCCTTTGCCGATGTTCCAGTTGCGCTTGCCGTCCGGGCCAGGCTGCGGCACCACCACGCTTTGCAGCGCGCGAGCCATGTCGGGCAACGTCTTCACCAGCTTCACGTACTGCGCGAAGGTATTGCTGATCGCCGCGCTTGCAAGCTCTGCCATGCCCAGTTGATAACCGTGGCTGCGGCGTTGCTGGCGCGGCGGCCGCACCGCTCGCGGCTCGGGCGTCACGTCCATGATGGCGGTCGCGAGCGCGACGCCGGCCTGCCCGTCGATACCCGAGTGATGCACCTTGGTGTAGAGCGCGACGCGGCCATGCTCGAGCCCGTCGATCACGAAGAATTCCCACAGCGGCCGGCTGCGGTCGAGCAGCGACGAATGCAGGCGCGCAACGTATTGCTCGAGTTGTTTGTGCGTGCCCGGCCTGGGCAGGGTGACGCGGCGAATGTGATAGTCGATGTCGACCTCATCGTCTTCGACCCACACCGGATTGGACAGCTCGAAGGGCATCAACGCGAGCTTGCGCGTGAACACGTCCGAGATATGCAGCCGGCTCGCGATATGCTGCTTGAAGTCTTCGTAGAAGTCGCCCTTGTAGCCGGCAGGCAATTCGAGCGTGTGCATGCCGCCCACATGCATCGGCGTCTCGGGAGTTTCCAGATGCAGGAAGCTGGCATCCATGCCGCTCAGATGATTCATGGTCCGCTCTCCTCCGGGTCGTACTGATGTTCGCGCGCTGGCTGGGGCGTCGAATATAGCAGTCGCCCTCGCGAAGGCAAGCAGGTAATTTCCCGCGTGCAGCGCCGGCTGACAAGGCAGCCCGGCCGGGCCACAATCGCAACCCCGATCGCTTTTTGCGCGCATCGTTCGCTTCAGGGAGCCCTCATGAAAACGCTGGTCGATCAACTTTCGCAATACGCCGCCTACCATCGCGATTCGCGCAACCTGGTCACGCATCTGATCGGGATCCCGATGATCGTCGTCGCCGTCGTGACTTTGCTGTCGCGGCCGGAATTCGACGTCGCGGGCATTGCACTCCCGCCCGCGGTGATCGTCGCCGCAATCTCGATCGGCTACTACCTGCTGCTCGACGTGCGCATGGGTCTCGCGATGCTGGTTGCGATCGGGCTCGCGGTCGCGGCAGGCCACTGGTTCGCGAGCCTGTCGACCGCCGCATGGCTGGCCTGGGGCGTCGGCCTGTTCGTCGTCGGGTGGGTCTTTCAGTTCGTCGGCCACTACTACGAAGGGCGAAAGCCGGCCTTCGTCGACGACCTCGTGGGCCTTCTGATCGGGCCGCTGTTCGTCGCGGCCGAGATCGGCTTTGCCGTCGGATTGCGCCTCGAAGTCAAGCGCGAGATCGAAGCGCGCGTCGGCCCGATGCGCGGACGTGCACCTGAAGCGAAGGGTTTCGAGTCTTGACGCAATCGCCGTTGTCCCTGCGCAAGCAGGGCTCCAGCGACTTGTCCACACGACACTGGATTCCCGCTTTCGCGAAGGACGGAGTCTCTAGGGCGCTCACCCTAACTTTCGCCCTTTTCTAGTTTTCTCTCCCTAGCTTCGATCCGGATGATGCGGTCCATGGAGTCGCACATGGCTCCGGCAGCGACAGGCGATCCCGCATGCGCTGTAAGCGATCAACCCTTGATGGAGTAGAAACCATGTCCAGCCCCACGATCAATTCCGTTGCCCTCAATGTCGTCGGCCAATACGGCCTGGTCGGCAAGAACCTTTTGTCCGCCTATCGCCTCGGTACGCAACGCGTCGTTTCGCAAATCAACGATCGCTACGCCGCGATGGCGCAGTCGGCGTCGCAGTCGTCTTCCCTGCCGCTGATCGACAACTCGATCCGCAACAGCATCGTCGCGGCCAATCAGCAAATCGCGAACTTCATCGTCGGTGGCGTGGTCCGCGCGACCGAGCAAGTCGACATCGCGATCGATCGCGTCACCGAAGGCACGATGGCAGGCATCAAGCGTCTGGGCGAAGTCGGTCAGCGCATCGAAGCGGCGGTCGGCGCTCCGGTCGTCGACACCATCACCAAGCTCAACCTGCCCGCCGCGCAGATCTCGCTGCAAATCGCCGAGCGCGTTGCCGAAGGTTCGAGGCGTCTGGCCGAGCGCGTTGCCGGTGTGGAAGCCGGCGTTGTTGCCGAAGACGAGCAAGCGAGGCCCCAAGCCAAGCGCGCGTCGGCGAAGGCGTAAGAGCTTCACAGCGCGAGCTTCGCTTGAATCATGATCGCGATCGCTTCGGTCGCGCGCATGATCTGCGATCTTGCAGGTGATACGCTCCACAACGATGCGAGGCCCGGTCGCCGTGACTCGGCCTCGCGTCCATTGAGCCTCGTTCGCAGGAGAGCATCATGAGCAAACCCCCCGCCAGGAAGTCCACGGCCGCACGCAAGTCCGTGGGCACGACGTCCAGGGCACGCGCGATCGGCTCGAAAGCAGACAGCTCTTCGAAAGCGGACGATTCGGTTGGTGCATCCGAAGCGCCGCGCACGTCCAGGAACATCCTGAGCGCGGGCATCAAGGCTCTCGCGAACGCGCATGGCGAAGCGGTCGCGCGCCAGAGCCGCGTCTTCGAATCGCTGTTGGGGCTCGGTCCGCACCGCGATGCGAACACCGCCCCGGGCGACATACCCGCAGCGCTCGATCCCTTCGGCTTCAAGAAATTCGAGGACGTGTTCGATCAGAGAGTCGCGCGCACGTTGCAGCGCTTGGGCGTGCCTGCGGCGCAGGCGTTCGCCGATCTGACGGCCGAGGTCGTGCGCCTGCGCGCTGAACTCGCACAAATAAAAGCGCCCGGGAAGAAGCGTTGAAGCATCGGCCGCAGCCAGGCTGATGCCTCTTCCGAATCGCGGATCCTGATGCATGGCCGCCCCGAGCAGCAAGACACGCGATCGAATTCTCGAGGTCTGCCTCGAGCTGTTCAATCGCGACGGCGTCGCTGCGGTGTCGACTCATCGCATCGCGACCGAGGTCGACATCAGTCCCGGCAACCTGCATTACCACTTCAAGACCAAGCAGCTGATGGTCGCGTGGTTGTTCCGTCGCTTCGAGAGCCGCATCGCGCCGTGTTTCGAAGCTGCCGCGAACGCGACGGCAATCGACGACGTGTGGCTGACCCTGCACATGACTTTCGAGGCGATCGACGCTTATCGCTTCGTGTATCGCGACATCGCGTATCTGCTCAACGAGTATCCCGACCTGGAAGACGCCGCGCAGGCGCTGGTCGCCGGCAACCTGCTGGCCGCGCGACAAATGTGTCTGGGCCTGGCCGACAGCGGCGTGATGCAGGCTTCCATCGAGGACGTCGAGATGCTTGCGCTGCAAATGGTGTTTACGACTACATGCTGGTTCTCCTTTACCCGACTGACACCGCGCATCGCGCGCGGCGACAATGCCCAACCGGGTTTTGCAGCCTATTACACGTTGACGTTGCTCGCTCCCTATGTAGTCGGCGACGCGCGCGATTATCTGAACTATTTACGAGGGAAATATCTGCGATGAATACCGATCGATCGAGATCCATTCCCCATTCGAGAAAGTCCATACGATGACCACCATGACCCGCGATTCGATATTCAAGAAACCCATTGCCGCGCCATCGCGATTGCTGCAATTGCTCGAAGGCCGCGCTCTGCTGGAGTTCGGCGCCACGCTGTCGATGTGGCCGTTGCTGCAACTCGCGCCCAGGGGCGATGGCCATCCGGTGCTCGTGCTCCCGGGTCTGATCGCAAGCGATCTGTCCACGCGCGTGCTGCGCCGCTATCTGCGTGAGCGCGGCTATCGCGTGCACGGCTGGGGGCTCGGTCGCAATCTCGGCCCCAAGCAAGGCGTCGAGGAGGCGATGTTCAAGCGCCTGCATGAACTGCAGGCGCGCTACGGCCAGAAAGTCAGCGTGATCGGGTGGAGCCTCGGCGGCGTCTACGCGCGCCTGCTCGCCAAGCATCATCCCGAGGCAGTTCGCAGCGTCATCACGCTCGGCAGTCCCTTCGCCGGTCCGGCGCGCGCGACCAACGCGTGGCGCGTATACGAGTGGGCAAGCGGCGAGCGCGCCGACGATCCTGCCGCACACCAACGGATGCGCGGCAGGCTCACGATGCCGGCAACCTCGATCTACAGTCGCACCGACGGCGTTGTCGCGTGGCAAGCCAGCATCGATGAACAGACCGAGACCTCGGAGAATATCGAGGTCGTCGCGAGCCACCTCGGACTTGGCGTGCATCCGGCGGTGCTGTATGCGCTGGCCGATCGTCTGGCGCAACCCGAAGGCGCGTGGAAACCCTTCGATCGCAGCGGCCTGCGCGCGTTCGCCTATCCGAATCCCGCAAGATCGTGAGCGCAGTTTCCTGACTGATCGCGCCTTCGACCGCAGCGTCAATAGCGGCGCCAGTGCGGGCCGTAGGGTCCGTAAACCGCGGGGCCGTAATACCCCCGGCCATAGACCCGCGCGCCGACGTAGACAGGCGGCCCGATCGGGACCACGGCGCAACCTGCAAGGGTGGCGAGCAACACAGCGAGTGCGATCGACTTCATGAGAACCTCCGCGTTGAAGAGTGATTGAACGCGGTTGGCAACCTCGAGGTGCGCCGGGAGTTGTTACGGGAGACTTCGTTTCCGACTATCGGAGCAGTGACACCATGGCCGATGCTCACATTGCTTACCGACGGTTACACGCACAGGCACACGCACACGCGAGCTCAATGCAGATGCGGGGTATCGCTGTCGCTGTCGTCCTCGTGACCGTGATCGTGACCGTGATGATGGTCATGCGCGCCGTGCGCGTGGCCGTGCTCGATCTCTTCTTCGGACGCCGCGCGCACGGCGATCACTTCGAGCGAGAAACGCAGCGCGATGCCGGCGAACGGATGATTGGCATCAAGCACCACCGTATCGTCGGTGAGATCGGTGACCGTCAGGATTTCGGGCTCTTCCTCTTCGTCCTCGGGGACGCCTTCGAAGCGCATGCCGACTTCGATCGGCTCGGGAAACTTCGAGCGCGCCTCGACGCGTACCTGGTCGGCATCGTATTCGCCGAAGGCATCCTGCGGCTCGAGCGGCATCTCGGTCTTGTAGCCCGGCTCGCGGCCTTCGAGCGCCTGCTCGACGCGCGGGAAGATGCCGTCGTATCCGCCATGCAGATATTCGACCGGCTCATCGGTTTCTTCGATGAACTCGCCTTGCGCATCCGTGAGTTTGTATTTCAGCGTGACGACGCTGTTCTTGCTGATCTTCATGGGAATGAGCGCGCGAGTCGCGGTCGCTGAAGGAGCGGTCGATTATACGCAGGGCACACCTTCCCTCTCCTTCAAGAGCCTGCCTTGGAGCTTGATAACATTCCCGCCCATGCCGCATCGAATCGCACGCGAGCCTCGCCAATCCCGCCTGCTCGGCGGGCTGTCGCCGCGCGAGTTTCTGGCTCGTCACTGGCAGAAGAATCCGATGCTCATTCGCGGGGCATTCGAACGCCTGCCCGCACTGCCCGATGGCGAAGCGCTCTTCGCGCTCGCCGCGCGCGACGATGTCGAAGCGCGATTGATCACGTCGTTCGGCGGTCGATGGACGATGACGCAGGGGCCGATCGATCGTATCCCCAGGCAAAAGCGCGACTGGACGCTGCTCGTGCATGGCGTGAACCTGCACGACAAGCGCGCGGACGCGCTGATGCGTCGCTTCGACTTCGTCTCGGCGATTCGTCTCGACGATCTGATGATCAGCTACGCGGTGGACGGTGGAAGCGTCGGTCCGCATTTCGATTCCTACGATGTCTTCCTGTTGCAGGTCGAAGGGACTCGGCGCTGGCGCTGGGACCAGGGTTGCCGGTGCGACCCCTCGTTGATCGATGGCGCTCCGCTCAAGCTGCTGAAACATTTCGCACCCACCGATGAAGCGCTGCTCGAGCCGGGCGACATGCTTTATCTGCCGCCGCATTGCGCGCATGAAGGTGTGGCGATCGGAACCTGCGTGACCGCGTCGGTCGGCTTTCGCGCGCCGTCCTGGAACGAACTCGCGCAAGAGTTCCTGTTCGCGATGGCCGAACGCGCATGGCCCGATGGCCGTTACGCGGATCGTGACCGCAAGCCAACCGGCACGCCGGCAGCGATCGATCGCGAATTCGTCGATGCCGTCTGCGAACGCCTGTCGCGCATACGCTGGACACGCAGCGATGCCGAACGATTCATCGGTCGCTATTTCAGCGAGCCCAAAGCGCAGGTGTTTTTCGAAGCGCGGTCGATCGCGAATTCGTCGCTGCCGCCAGCGCAGTTCGTCGCGCGCGCCCGGGCGCACGACCTCGTGCTCGACATCAAGACGACGTTGCTCTATCGAGGACGCACGGGTTTCATTTGCGGCGAATCGTTCGCGATTCCGACTGCGCAACGCGATGCGTTCACGAGCCTGGCCAACCATCGCAGGCTCGACGCTGCGCGCGGCGCCCGCGCATTGAGCGATGAGGCCGGGCGCGCATTGCTGCACGCGTGGTGGAACAATGGATGGATCCACATCGTCCCGAAAGCTGCTGATGACCGGCCCTGAACAACCGATGCTGCACGTGTCGTTCGACTCGCGCGCCGAATTCGGCGCGCAACTGCAGCACGCCCTCGAGCGTGCGCAAAGCGAAGTCTGGATGGCTGACCGCGACTTCGCGGAATGGCCGGTCGGGCGCGTCGAGTTTGCGTCCGCGCTCCAGAGCTTTCTGCGCAAGAGCGCGTCCAATCATTTGCGCATGTTGACGCTCGACGCCGAACCCCTCGCCCGCAGCGCGCCCCGTCTGCTCACGGTATTGCGGACCCACGCGCAAAACGTCGAATGCCGCATCGTGCCGACGCATGCGGCGCCCCGCTTTGGCGAGGCCTGTTCGATGCTGATCGTCGATCGCACTTTGCTGGTTCGACGCTTCCATCACGACCATCCGCGCGGCGCGACCGAACTAGATCCCGCGGCTGCGCGCCCGTGGCTGGATCAATTCGAGATGCTGTGGGAAGAATCGTCGCCGGCGTTGTCATCGACTACGCTCGGGCTGGCATGAGATGCCGCGCGCGACGGAATTTTCCTCGAACTCGGGAACTCGGTACCCCCGCCCGCATCGGAGCCTCGTATGTCCGCATCGTGATCTATAATGGCAGACTGTGTGAATTGCTTTCGTTCACGCATCATGCCTCGAGCGGTGCAGCCATTTCGATGGGCCGTGCAAGTGAGGCTGCAATCGCAGGTTCGTCGCAGTTTCGTTTTTCTCGGTTTGTTGGATCGCACCGCGCGCCAAGAGCGCGCCAATCTCCTTAGGAAGGAATTATGAAAAAGACCCTACTCATTGCTTCGCTGCTGGCACTTTCGATTACTGCCTGCACCAAGAAAGAAGAAAGCACTTCTACGACCACGACGGCTGTTCCGGTTCCGGCTCCGTCTTCGACGACGGTGGTCGTACCCGCTCCTGCGCCTGCCGAATCGAGCAGCTCCACGAGCACCACCTCCACGACCACGCCGGCTCCGAGCGCAATGCCCGCGCCCACGGACAGTTCCACCAGCACGACCACGACCAAGACCGAGGAAGTCAAGAAGTAATTCAGGCTTTTCGGTGGTCGATAAAAAAACCGGCTTGCGCCGGTTTTTTTTTCGCTACGAGCGCGTCCAGTCGCTGCTGGCGGCAGGCGGGGACGTGAGGTCGATCCAGGCCAGCCCCAGGTCCTGATCGGCCACGTCGATGCGTGACGCCGACCAGCCGGTTGCCGCGGCGAGCGCGGCGCGCGCGAATTCGACGGTGTTGTTGGTGCGGGAGAGATGCGCGGCCACGATGTGCGCGAGGCGAGATCGATCGAGCCGCGACACGATGTCAGCCGCGCCATCGTTCGACAGATGACCATAGCCGCCGCCGATGCGGCGCTTGAGGGGATAAGGATAATCGGAAGCTTCCAGCATCGCCGGATCGTGATTGCACTCCATCACGAGCGCATCGCATCCCGCGAGACTGTCGATGATGTGCGTCGTCGACCGGCCGGTATCGGTCAAGACGCCCAACCGATGCACGCCGTCGTCGAACACGAATTGCGTGGGTTCGCGCGCGTCGTGCGGCACCGGGAACGGCTGCACGCCGATCGCGCCGATTGCAAAGGCGTCGTGACTCGAACACACGTTGACCTTCACGCAATCGAAGCGTTCGGTCATCACCGATTGCAGCGTGCCGTGCGATGCCCACACGGCGATGCGATGCCGGCGCGCAAGTGCGAATACGCCGCCGATGTGATCGCCGTGTTCGTGTGTGATCAGGATCGCGTCGAGGCTTGCCGGGGCTATGCCCAGCCGCATCAAGCGCAACTCGGCCTGACGCACGCCAAAGCCGCAATCGACCAAGACGCGCCAGGGACGGTTGTCGCGCTCGTGATCTCCATTGGCTGCCGGCGTTTCTGCGCTGGCCTGCGCGGAACACTCGGCGGAAACCTCCGCGCCAACCTCCGCGGCAACCTCGACAACGAGCCCGTTGCCTTCGCTGCCGCTGCCCAACGATGCGAAGCGCATCGATCCGCCCCGACCGGCTGCGCTACTTGAGTTGTTCGTTGAGCAGCGTAAGGATGCGGCCGCTCACGTCGCCGGTCGCGGGCTTGCCGTCCTTGTCCAGCACCGACACGCGCGTTGCGGCCGCCTGCGTGCGGACCGCGATTCGATATTGCGCGGCCTGCTTCAGGCGATCCTCCGACGATGTGAAGATGCGCGACAGAAGACCAGGCTTGTCCTTGGCGTCGGCGTCGGGATCGACATAGCGCACGAAGTACACGCCCTGATTGCGATCGCGATCCTCGACGGTGAAGCCGACGCGATCGAGAGCGAGGCCGACGCGACGCCATGCGCGATCGAAGGGATCCTCGATCTCGACATAGCCCGGGGAGCCGCCGGCCGCCGCGACCAGCCTGGAGCGCGCAGGTTGATTCGCTGTCGCGTTCGGCGTCGCGTATCCGGCAGCGACGATGGCCTTGGCCTGTTCCTTGTCGGCACCCAGGCGCACCAGAAGGCGTCGCAGAAATTCGGCTTCGAGCTCCGGGTCTGTCGGACGCGGTTCCCACACGGTGGTGCCGCCCTGCACCCCGACGATGGTTTCTTTCGCGCCGCGATGGCTGATGTAGATCTCGCTGCCGCCGTCGGCCGTTCGTTCGATGCGCGTGCGGAACTTGTCGCGCTCTCCAGTGGAATACAAACCCTCCAGCACCTTGCCGATGGCATTGCGGATGAAGTCCTGCGGAATCTTCGCGCGGTTCTCGGCCCAATCGGTTTCCATGATGCCGGTGTCCTGCGACTCGGTCTTGATGAGAAAGCCGTTCTCCTGCCAGAACTCCTTGACGATCGGCCACAACTGTTCGGGCGTCATGTTGACGACCAGCCAGCGTTGACCGCCGGCGCGTTCCAGACGCGCGTCCTTGACCGTAGGCAGGACGGCGCTTGCTTGCGCAGGCGCCCCGCTTGCTCGTTGCTGGTTATAGGCCGACAGCGTCGCCGAGTTGCGATCGGCCGGAATGTCGTAGCGATCGTCGCGCGGCAGCGCCGACAGGTCAGGAGGCACCTCGAGCGATTTGACCTTGGTCGTCGCCTTGGTTTTGTAGTCGAGCTTGTCGCCCTGGAGGGCGTCGTTGATGGTCGAGCAGCCGCCCAGTGCGACTACCACCAGTGCGCCGAGCGATGCGACGATCGGAAAAACGATGCGTGAGTTCATGAGGTCCAGTAAAAAAACATGCGGCGCGCAAGGCCGCACAGGCCGCGCAATGTGCGCTCAGGTGGCGCTTGTCGGATTCACGCAGCCAATCGGTCGATGACGCCCGACTGCACGAGTGCGCTGCGCACGACGTCGTGAAGCGCAGGCGTGAGCGGCACGAGGGGGAGACGCAGGCCGGCTTCGATCAACCCCATGTGATGCATGGCCCACTTGGTCGGGATGGGATTGGGCTCGATGCCCTGCACCCGATGCAGAGACAAGGTCTTCAGATGCCACTCGCGCGCGGCCGCGGCATTGCCTGCGATGGCGGCCTTGCACAACGCGTGCAGCGCGCGCGGGGCGATATTGGCGGAAACCGAAATGCTGCCCTTGCCGCCCATCAGCATCAATGCGACCGCGCTCGCGTCGTCGCCGCTGTAGACCGCGAAGTCTCCGCGCAGCGCCGCAATCAGTGCGATGCCGCGACCGATATCGCCGGTCGCGTCCTTGATGCCGACGATGCCCGGTACCGACGACAGACGCACGACGCTATCGTTGGCGAGATCGGCGACGGTGCGGCCGGGAACGTTGTAGAGAATGACCGGAATGTCGGCGCCTTCGGCGATCGCCTTGAAGTGCTGGTAGAGACCTTCCTGCGTCGGCTTGTTGTAGTAAGGCACGACCGACAGCACCGCGTCGGCGCCGACCCGCTTCGCGTAGCGCGTCAGTTCGATCGCTTCGGCAGTCGAGTTGCCGCCCGCGCCCGCGATGATGGGAATGCGCCCGGCCGATTGCTCGACCGCGACGCGAATCAGTTCGCAATGTTCGTCGACCGACACTGTGGGCGACTCGCCGGTCGTGCCGACTGCGACGATCGCGTCGGTGCCTTCGGCGACGTGCCAGTCGATCAGACGCCGATACGCCACGAGATCCAGACTTCCGTCCGGATGCATGGGGGTGACGAGGGCAACGATGCTGCCTTGGATCATGGAGTCGAGATGATTCAAACGTTCGCGCGCAATCACCTGGTCGATGCGCGGGTCGGGCGGGCCGCCCGAAATGGTGTGCGATTTTAACGGATTTCGCCGACGCAAGACCCGCCGCGAGACAGAGCGGGTTACAAGGCGTGACGACCCTCCTCATCGGTCCCTCGGATCGCGCAGATTCTCTGGATCGACGCAGGCTTCGGATGCGCGACGAGACCGTCTTCGTAAGCCACGACATGCAAGGCGCGGCAGCGCAGGAGCAGTTCGCCGCGCTCGAGAAGAAAGGCGGGATTGCCCGGCTTGCCGAAGCGTGCGTTGCCGACCGCGAAGGTCTCGTAGATCAGCACGCCCTCTTCGTCGAGCGCATCGATCAACAGCGCAAACAGTGCCCGATGCAGGTAATTGGTGACGACCACGCAGGCAAAGCGACGTCCGTGCAGCGGCCATGCTTGGCGCGGATCGGAATGCGATTCGAGGTCGCAGACGATGCGCTCGCTTGCACCCGAGATCGCGAGCGCGGCCGGGTCGCGATCGATGCCGGTGACGCGATGGCCTCGACATTCGAGCCAGCGCGCGTGACGTCCGCGTCCGCAAGCGACATCGAGGACCGCGCCGCCGCTCGCAATCAATGACGCGAAGCGCACGACCCATGGCGAGGGCTCGGCGATGTCGTGAGGTTCGGCCGCGCTCATCCGCATAACATCGTCACTCACACGGCTCCCTGTCGTCCCCGCGAAAGCGGGGACCCGGCGACGTGCCTTGCAGCCAATGGATTCCCTCCCCGCTTTCGCGGGGACCAAAGGCCGCGGCAACGACAGCTGGTCCCGTTCAAACGTACGACAACCCCATCGCCTCGCGCACTTCGCGCATGGTCGCGCGCGCGGCCTCGCGCGCCTTGTCGCAACCGGCATCGACGATGTCGCGCAACAGCGCCGGGCTATCGATATAACGCTGCGCGCGCTCGCGGATCGGTTGCTGCTCGCGAATGATCGCGTCGATCAGCGGCTGCTTGCATTCGAGGCAACCGATGCCCGCGGTCGTGCATCCCTCGACGACCCACTCGCGCGTCTCGGCATTCGAATAGACCTTGTGAAGCTCCCACACCGGACAACGCTCGGGGTTGCCGGGATCGGTGCGACGTACGCGCGCCGGGTCGGTCTGCATCGTGCGGATCTTCTTCGTCACGATGGCCGGGTCTTCGCGCATGCCGATGGTATTGCCGACGCTCTTGCTCATCTTTTGCCCGTCGAGTCCCGGCAGTCGCGGCGACTCGGTCAACAAGGCCGCAGGTTCGACCAGGATCTGGCGTTGCGATCCGCTCAGATAACCCAGAAGACGTTCGCGATCCGCAGCGCCGAGACTCCTGGCGTTGGCGAGCAGCATGCGGCCTTCTTCGAGCGAGTCCGCGTCGCCTTGCTCGCCGTAGCGCTTTTTCAGCAACTCGAAAGTCTTGCCATCGCGGTTTCCCAGCTTCGCGATCGCGGCCTTGGCCTTGTCTTCGAATTCCGGCTCGCGACCGAACATGTGATTGAAACGCCGCGCGACTTCGCGCGTGAGTTCCACGTGGGGCACCTGATCTTCACCGACCGGCACGTAGTGCGCGCGATAGATCAGGATGTCGGCCGACTGCATCAACGGATAGCCGAGGAAACCGTAGGTCGTCAGGTCCTTGTCCGTCAACTTGTCGATCTGGTCCTTGTAGGTCGGCACGCGTTCGAGCCATCCGAGCGGCGTGGTCATGCCCAGCAACAACGCAAGCTCGGCGTGTTCGATCACGCGTGACTGGATGAAGAGGGTGGAGCGCTCGGGATCGAGCCCCGCAGCCAGCCAGTCGATCAGCATTTCCCACACGCTCTTCTCGATGATCGAGACATCGTCGTAGTGGGTCGTCAACGCATGCCAGTCAGCGGCAAAGAAGAAGCACGAATACTTCTCCTGCAGACGCACCCAGTTCTTCAAGGCGCCGTGATAGTGGCCGATGTGCAGGGCGCCGGTCGGGCGCATGCCGGAGAGAACGCGTTCGGAAGCCATGACGCTCGTCGAGAGATTGACCACGCAGCAGGGGGGAACTACAGGAAGGGACGAATCAGCGCGCCGAAAAGCGCTTGCATCGCACCGATGATCGGCAGCATCCACGCATTGAGCAGGCCGGTGGTCACCAATGCGAGCACGATGAAGAAGCCATAAGGTTCGATGCGCGAATACGGCACAGCAAGCCGCATCGGCAGGATGCCGATCAACACGCGACCGCCATCGAGCGGCGGAACTGGAAACAGATTGAGCGCGAACATCACCAGATTCACGAGCACGCCGGCGTTGGCGACCGAGTAGAAGAATTGCTCCTGCAACCCCGACAGCGCGAGCGTGACGCCGAACGCCAACCAGATCAGCGCCTGAACCAGGTTGGCGAGCGGGCCGGCGAGCGCGACCCAGATCATGTCGCGCTTGGGATTCTTCAGATTCGCGAACGACACCGGAACCGGTTTCGCATAACCGAAGACGAATTTTCCAGCGGTCAGGATCGCAAGCACGATCGGGATCACGATCGTGCCGATCGGATCGATGTGCTTCAGCGGGTTGAGCGTGACTCTTCCCTGCACGAAAGCGGTCGCATCGCCGAAATGCTTCGCGACATAGCCGTGGGCGGCTTCGTGCAAGGTGATCGCAAAGATGACGGGAATGGCATAGACGGTGATCGTCTGGATGATGTCATTCATGCGACATTCTATCAGTGGGCCTCGGCGGCTGCCCTCGCCGGCGCGCCACCGGATTGGCCTGCGCGCTCATTGCACGCTCGACAGTTCGAGCCCGAACGGCGCGAGCTCGCCCCGCCCGGCGCGTATCAATTGCGGCGCCGCGCCGGTCAGATCGATCACGGTCGATGGCTCGATGCCGCACGCTCCGCCATCGAGCACGAGGTCGAGCACGTGTTCGAGCCGTTCACGAATCTCGATGCCGTCGTTGAGCGGAATGGTTTCACCGGGCAGCATCAGCGTCGTCGACAGCAAGGGGCCGTCGAGCTCGTGCAGGAGAGCCTGCGCGATCGCGTTGTCGGGCACGCGCAGTCCGATGGTCTTGCGCGACGGATGCGAGACGCGCTTGGGAACCTCGCGAGTCGCCGGCAGGATGAACGCATAGGGACCCGGCGTCGTCGCCTTCAGCAGCCGATATTGCACGTTGTCGACCTGCGCGTATTGCCCGATCTCCGAGAGGTCGCGGCACAGCAACGTCAGATGATGCTTGTCGTCGATGCCGCGAATCCGACGCAGGCGCGTGACGGCCTGCTTGTCGTCGAGGTGGCAAGCGATCGCGTAGCAGGAGTCGGTCGGCAGGGCGATGACCCCACCATCGCGCACGATCTGCGCGGACTGCTTGATCAGCCGCGGCTGCGGGTCGTCGGGATGCGGTGCGAAATATTGGGACATGCGCGATCAACGCGGCGACGACCCGCCGCGCTGACAGCGCGTCGCTACCCGCACAATGAAGGGACACGAGTCAAGCGGCTCGAGAGAAGTGCTTACCAGTCGTGCCAGACCGGCACGACCGAGTCGGGCAGAGGCGGCAATGTGCCGAGATCGAAGTGGCTTTCCTTGGGGCCGTGAAAGTCCGAGCCGCGCGAAGCCATGAAGCCGAACTCCTTCGCATAGTTCGCGAAGCGCTTGTACTGGTCCTTGCTGTGGCTGCCGGTCACGACTTCGATCGCGGCGCCGCCCAGTTTCTTGAAATGCGTGAACAGTTCCCGCAGCGAAGCGTCGTTGAGCTTGTAGCGGCCCGGATGCGCAATCACTGCCACGCCGCCCGCACCGCGTATCCATGCGACCGCGTCTTCGAGCGTCGCCCATTGCGTGGGCACGTATCCGGGCTTGCCCGCGACCAGATATTTCGTGAAGACCTCGTGCACATCGTCGCAACGATTGATCTCGACGATGTAGCGCGCGAAGTGCGTGCGGCTGATCAGGTCGGGATTGCCGACGTAGTTGAGCGCGCCTTCGAACGCATCGGGAATGCCGACTTCCGCGAGCTGCGCAGCCATCTCGTGCGCGCGCCGCGTGCGGCCTGCGCGCGTGCGTTCGAGACCTGCGATCAAGGTCTCGTTATCTGGATCGATCTTGAGACCGACGATATGCAGCGTCTCGTTGCGCCAGGTCACAGAGATCTCGACGCCGGGGACGAACGCGAGGCCGACGCTTTGCGCCGTGGCGGCCGCTCGCGCGAGCCCGCCGAGTTCATCGTGATCGGTCAACGCCCAGAGCTGAACGCCCTTCGCGTGCGCGCGTTGCGCCATCTCGACCGGGTCGAGGACGCCGTCCGAAACATTCGAGTGGCAATGGAGATCGGCGTTCAGAGGCGTCCGGTCGCGGCGCGCATTCAACGAAAACTTGGGTAGTGAAAACATAGGCGCATTTTACGCTTTGCGCTCGTCGTTCCCGCGAACGCGGGAATCCAGCGGCGTGCGCACATCAACGACACTGGATCCCTGCATTCGCAGGGACGACAGGCGCCGCGATTCACTTCGACTCGTCGTTCCCGCGAACGCGGGAATCCAGCGGCGTGCGCACATCAACGACACTGGGTTCCTGCTTTCGCAGGGACGACGGCGCAAGAAACCGCTCGATCGCAACCGCGAGTTGTTCAGGCTGATCGTGATGCAGCATGTGCCCGGCATCTGCGATCCATTGCCGCTCGACCGATTTGATCGCCGCGATGCGATCGGCATAGCCGGGCAGCGCGTCCATGCGTTTCGCATAGCCGGAGTCGCGCGCCATGACCCACAGCACCGGCGCCGTGATCGCGGCCCAGCATGCGACGACTTCCTCGGCACGATAGAGATAAGGATTGACGACCTTGTGCGCCGGGTCTCCGAGGATGCGATACGTCCCTGCATCGCTCGGCTCGGACCAGTGCTGCGCGAGAAAGCGCGCGCGGTCTTCGCGCAAGTGCGGGTTGGTCTTTCGCAAGCGTTCAACCACCGCTTCGAGCGACGCATAGGGCTTCAAGGTCGGCGGCTCGCGCAGCTCGGCAAGCCAGCGCGCGAGCCGGCCGGGCGCCATGTCGGGCGAGTCGCCCGACATGCCCAGACCTTCGAGATTGACGAGCCGCGCGACGCGCTCGGGCCGCGCGCCCGCATACATCAACGCCATGTTGCCGCCCAGGCTGTGCGCGACCAGGTCGACGGCGCGCCCGGGCGAATAGTGTTCGAGGATCGCGTCGAGGTCCGCGATGTAGTCGGGCAGCCAATAGCTGCCGGCAGTGGACCATGCGCTCAATCCATAGCCGCGCCAATCCGGGCCGACGACATGCCATTCGCGTTCGAGCGCATCGATCAGAAACTGGAACGAAGCCGACACGTCCATCCATCCGTGCAGCATCACCAGCAGAGGCGCCGCCGGATCGCCCCACTCGCGCACGTGATAGTCGAAGTCGCGAATGCGCAAGAAGGTCGAGCGGCTGGGCTTCGTGAGGACGTAGGCTTGCATGGGATGGCGATGCGTGATCGAGGCGCGCTGCGGGAACATGACTTGCCTCATGCGGGGCGAGCCGATTATAAGAGGGGTCCATGGGGTGCTCGTGTCGAGCACATGACGGAGACTCGGATGAACGATCGCTATGCCGAGCTGGTGCGCGACTTCCGTTGGGACGTGCCCGACGACTTCAACATCGCGCGCGCCTGCCTGCGATGGGCCGATGATGCCCAGCGCGTCGCGATGTGGTGCGCAGCTTCGCCGCGCGACGCGAACGCCAGCGACACGCTCGAGCCGCTCACGTATGCCCGACTGCGCGACGCCACTCATCGCTTGTCCAACGTGCTGCGCGAGCTCGGCGTGTCGCACGGCGATCGCGTGGCGATCGTGTTGCCGCAATCTCCGGAGACCGCGGTCGCGCATCTCGCGGTCCATCAACTCGGCGCGATCGCCATGCCGTTGTCGCTGCTGTTCGGACCCGATGCACTCGAATATCGATTGCGCGACAGCGACGCGGTGCTCGCGATCGTGACCGAATCGGGCATCGTTCCCTTCGTCGATCGCGAACACGGAATCCGTGCGACCTGCCCCGCGCTGCGCGAGATCATCGTCGTCGGCGAGGCGCCCGCAGGCATGCACGCGTGGAACGCGAGTCTCGAGCAGGCCTCTTCCGATTTCGACCCGGTCGCAACGCGCGCGACCGACCCGGCGATCCTCGTATACACCAGCGGCACGACGGGCTCGCCCAAGGGCGCACTGATTCCACAGAGCGCGCTGCTCGGCAATCTCTCCGGCTTCGCGCTGTCGCAGAACGGCTTTCCGCAAGACGGCGATGTCTTCTGGTCGCCGGCCGATTGGGCCTGGACCGGCGGCTTGATGGACGCGTTGCTGCCGACGCTTTACTTCGGCGCGGCGATCGTCGCCGACGATGCGCGCCGCGAAGGGCGCTTCGACCCGATCGCAAGCTTCCAATTGTTGGAACGTTATCGGGTCACCAACGGTTTCATCTTTCCCACCGCATTGAAGATGATGATGAAAGCCGTGCCGCATCCGCGAGAGCGCTACCACCTGCATCTGCGCGGCATCATGAGTGCGGGTGAAGCCGTGGGCACGGCCGTATTCGAATGGTGCCGCGACAAGCTCGGCGTCGCCGTCAACGAGATGTTCGGCCAGACCGAGATCAACTACATCGTCGGCAACTCGTCTCGCGAATGGCCCGCGAAGCCCGGCTCGATCGGGCGGCCGTATCCGGGACATCGCGTCGCGGTGCTCGATGACGAAGGGCGTATCTGTCCTCCCCGCCAGATCGGCGAAGTCGCTGCCAACAAGACCGACCTGCACGGTGATCCCGACCCGGTATTTTTCATCGGGTACTGGAGGAATCCCGAAGCGACCGAGGCCAAGTTCGACGACAACGGCTGGTGCCGCACCGGCGACCTCGCGTATGCCGACGACGACGGCGACCTCTGGTATCAAGGTCGCGCCGACGACATGTTCAAGGCCGCGGGTTATCGCATCGGGCCGTCCGAGATCGAGAACTGCCTCGTCAAGCACGCTGCGGTGGCCAATGCCGCCGTGGTCCCGAGTCCCGATCCCGAGCGCGGCAACGTCATCAAGGCCTTCGTGGTGTTGACGCCGGGCTTCGACGGCAACGATGAACTCGTCGCCGAACTGCGCCAGCACGTGCGCGAGAAACTCGCTCCCTACGAAACCCCGCGTGAGATCGAGTTCATCGATGCGCTGCCCATGACCACGACCGGGAAGGTGCAGCGGCGCGTGCTGCGCGAACGCGAGGCCGAGAAGAAGCGCTTGGCGTGAGCGAACAGACCGATCTCGCCTACGTCTTGCGCTCGTCCAGAGTTGCAACTTCGTTATAGGCGCCTACGCGTTTGAGGCTCGCCTTGAACGCATTGAATTTGCGAACCATGGTCTTGTCGTCCACGGTGGCATTGCCCATCGCCAGTCCGTTCCAGCCGACATGCCAGAAGAATCTGCAACCCGTCGTGCGGCGTTCGGGCTCTTCTTGCAGCAACGCGAGATCCAATACCTGCCCAACGCGCGTCGCCCCCTTGTGAACGGCCGGAAAATATTCCTCGCGCATGAACTTCACGAATGCCTCGGCATCCTGTTTTTTCGGCAGCCTGATTTGATAAACAATCACGTCGCTACTCCTTTGGGTTGCGGGAATCTCATATTGACCACGCCAGACTTGAAGGAAGTCGCCGTCATTCAATTCGCCCCTTTTATTCGGCTGCCAGAGCCAGGCGTCGGGATCATGGTTTGGTGAAAGGCCCGTAAGGCTGCATATAACAACGTCCGGCCTCGCCTCCAAGCGGCTCGATAAGCTCAAGGGCGTGAGTCGTTAACTCATACGACGATCTGGCGTTCGCACTTCGATGATAGGAGGCGCTGATCATGCACCAGTGGCGGGCATAGTGCAGCAGGAACACAGTTTCTCGAACGTAACCGTGAACATTATAGGCGCCCGTCGTATTGGTCACGAATGGCGAATCGATTCCGCCGGCCTTCAACCACGCCTGAAGAACGAGCATTTTGTCGCGAGCGTCCGTCAAATAGGTGAGATTGTCTCTTGCCGCGCTGGCGTACACGCCGTTCACACCATTGGCCGCACTATCCGCCGCCGCCTTTTTCCTGCTGTCGATAATCTTGTTGATCACCGCTTGAATGGCCGCAGGCGTCAAGGATGCGCACGGGTTTCCAAGGGGAGCCCGGGGAGATGCGGCTTTTGCCGCCTGTTTCGGGGGCGCGGGTTGAGGGCGGTCCGGCGGAATTCCAGCCGCTGGCGGCAGCGTCGGGGTTTCGATCGCAGAAGTTTCTTTTATCCTGGTATTCATTTATTCACTCCTTGTTTTTTGTTGATAAGCAAGTCGCACGTCAACAGGGCGTCGGTAGCGGCTGCTTGAATGGCAGAAGAACAAATTGCCGATCCAAGCAGGGAAAAAAAACTCAAGCGATATCTTCGTGAATACAAAGATAATTTCCCTCGGTGTCTTTGAACCACGCAGCTTTTTCAGAACCCAGAACGCAGACATGGTTGACGGTCTTCAATCCGGGAAAGTCATAATCTTCAAATACCACGCCGGCTCTCTTCATTGTTGCTATCGCCGATCCGATTTCATCCACTTTAAAACTGATCGTCGTATGGTCGGCTTTGGTTCCTCCTTCCTTGGGGAAAAGAGCAATGGTCGCGCCACCGGCGCATTGATAAACGAATTGCCCGTCAGGCTTCAATCCCACGGGTTTCAAACCCAGCTTGTTCTCGTAGAAATCCCTTGCGCGCTCCATATCGATAATCGGCAGAATCATTGTCACTGGTGCGGTAGATAACATGATCGATCTCCTCTCGGGCGGTACATCCTTTGCATTGAGGATAAAGATGCGCTCAATGGCCCGATGTCGCAAGCAGGCTGCCCTATTCTGTCAAGAGAGCGGACCACTTCATCGAGCGCGCGCTTGCCGCCGGCGGCGATTGCAGCGCAGAATTGCTCGCGGCACCCGAAAATACTTCGCTCGACAAGAAGGGGTGCATCCGGCAGGCAGACGAGGAGAACTGCAATGTCCCGAAATCGCTGGAGACCGACCACACTCTTGCTGCCTGTGCTCGGTTGCCTGATTCTCGCGAGTTGTTCCAAACCGCCGCAGCCCGGCGAAGTGCTCGACGAGGCAAGGCTTGCCGGCCGCGATGCCGCTTCGTTCGTGCATGCGTCCGAGGACTACTTCCACGACATGGATGGCGCGGTCGCGCTCACGCCCGAAGAAATCAAGGGCCGCAATATGTGGATCGTCTGGAGCGGCGGCAACGACCGCTTCTGGAACGGCATGACCGACACCACCTTCGGCGCCTTCGATCTGCTGAAGATCATCAGTGCGCATCCGAAGCTCGGCTATTCGCGAACCACCCGCTGGGAATACTTCGGCCTGGTCAACGAGCCCTGCTTCGAAAACGCAGCGGGACCCGACAAGAATCGTCGCGGATTGTGGCTCGACGTTCGCGGCAAGGACTGTGCGGCCGATCCGTTCGAGAACGAAAGCAAGTACCCGGGCGTGAAGATCGGCGCGCGCGGCACGACCTTCGCCGATGGAACGTCGCAACCGGTGGGTTCGTATTACGGCTATGCCACGGGCATCGTCGGGCTGCGCCTGTTCCCGAATCCCGACTTTGACGAAAAGGCCGAGAAGGCGTGGGACGCCGAGAAGTATTACAACGACGACACGTACTACAACCGCAAGGATCTGGTGCGTCCGTACCGCGTGGGCATGTCGTGCGGTTTCTGCCACATCGGCCCGAGTCCGGTGAACCCGCCGGCTGACCCGGCGCATCCGCAATTCGCCAACCTCAGCTCCTCAGTCGGCGCGCAATACATGTGGGTCGACCGGCTCTTCATCTACAACTCCAACAAGCCGGAGGGCCGCAGGAATTTCATGTATCAGCTCACGCACACGTACCGGCCGGGCACGATGGACACGTCGCTGGTCTCGAGCGACAGCATCAACAACCCGCGAACCATGAATGCGGTCTACGACTTCGGCTCGCGCATGGGCGTGGCCCACCGGCTGTGGCACGAAAAACTCGCGGGCGGCGAACTCGACAACAAGCAGTTCAATGACTACTTCCCCAGTGGTCCGTTGAACGACTTCTATTCCAAACAGGATGCGATGGTTCGCACGCCGCATGTGCTGAAGGACGGCGCGGACTCGGTGGGACTCCTCGGCGCGCTCAATCGCGTTCACCTCAACATCGGGGTGTTCAGCGAGGAGTGGCTGCTGCATTTCAATCCGGTCGTCGGCGGCAAGAACATCACGCCGATCCGAATCGCAAGCGCGCAGAAGAACTCGTCGTACTGGCAGGCCACCGAAGCGGGAACGCCGAACACGGCGCTGTTCTTTCTCAAGGCCGCGCAACCCGATCGCCTGAAGGACGCACCCGGTGGCGATCAATTCCTCAACGCCGACGCAGCGACGCTGGCTCACGGCAAGGACGTGTTCGCGGTGACGTGCGCGCGCTGCCATTCGAGCAAGGGCATCCCGCCACCGGCGAATCTCGATCTCGATCCGCAGAAGTGCGCCGGCGCGGGCTACCTCGATTGCTTCAAGCGCTACTGGACCTGGACGCAGACCGACGACTACAAAGCGCAGATGCGCAAGGTGGTTCAGGCGCCCGACTTCCTGCAGGGCAATTACCTGTCGAGCGAGGCGCGCATTCCGGTGACGCTGCTGCGAACCAACGTGTGCAGCCCGCTCGCGACCAATGCGCTGGCCGGCAACATCTGGGACAACTTCTCGTCGCAGTCATACAAGCAGTTGCCTTCGGTCGGCACAGTCACGTTGAGCGACCCCTTCACCGGCGATCCGATGCCCTACGCAATGCCGGCGGGAGGACGCGGCTACACGCGAGTTCCGTCGTTGATCAGCATCTGGTCGACGGCGCCGTTCCTGCTCAACAACACAGTCGGGCCGGCGAAATTCGAGTCGGACCCTTCGGTAGCCGGCCGCATGAAGGTGTTCGATATTTCGATAGAGCAGATGCTCTGGCCGCACAAGCGCCAGCACGATGCGATCCTGGGCGACAAGGTACCCGGCATGATCGATCGCACCACCGAGCGCAGCGTCGTGACGATTCCCATCGGCTTCGTCCCCGATTCGCTGCGGGCGCCGCAGAGCTGGGTGCATCGCTGGTTCCCGTGGTTGAGCAACGCGGGCGGCGATGTCGTGCTCGGGCCGATCCCGCAGGACGTGCCTGTTGGCCTGTTGTCCAACATCATGCTGCGTGCCGAGAGCGACGACCCGGCGGTCAAGCTAGCCCACGCGCGCGACCTCGCCGATTTGCTGATCAAGCTCAAGTTCGACTTCATCACGACGCCGGGCGATGCGAACGATCAGGAGATACGCGAGCGCTTTGCAAACCTGACGCCGCGGATGATGAGCCTGAGCAAGTGCAAGGACTTCGTCGTCAATCGCGGTCACTATTTCGGCACTGCGGATTTCAACAAGCAAGACAGTTTGAGCGCCGACGAAAAGGCCTTCGGGCAGGAGCCCGAGTTGAGCGACGAAGACAAGCGCGCGCTGATTGCTTTCCTGAAGACCTTCTGACAGCGGCACGATCGCTCACATGGCGGGCGCCGAGGAACTCGAATGGGACTACGTGATCGTCGGCTCAGGAGCGGGAGGCGGGACGCTGGCGGCGCGGCTGGTGGAGGCCGGCATGCGGGTCTTCGTGATCGAGGCCGGCGGCGATCCGCTCGCCATGCAGGCGGAGCGCCTTCCTGATGACTACGATGTGCCGGGCTTTCATCCCTTCGCCTGTGAGAACGCGGCGATGAGCTGGAACTTTCGTGTGCGGCACTACGCCGACGACGTGCAGCAGGCGCGCGACCCGAAGTGCGACGCGCGCCAGGGTGTGCTCTATCCGCGCGCCGCGGCGTTGGGCGGTTGCACCGCGCACAACGCGATGATCTTCATGCTGCCGCACAACTCCGACTGGAATCACATCGCGCGGTTGACCGCAGACCGCTCGTGGCATGCGTCGCGCATGCGCCGCTATGCCAAACGCGTGGAGGCGTGCCGTCACCGGCGTGCGTGGCGTGCGCTCGCCCGCATCGGCATCGATCCGACGGGACACGGCTGGAACGGCTGGTTGTCCACGGAAAAATCCATGCCGCTCGAAGCGCTGGGCGATGACGAAATGGTTCACATGGTGGGCGAGACCGCGCGCACGTTCACGGGCAGCCTGCGCAATCCCTTGTTGAGCGCCTTGCATTGGCTGCGCGGCAAAGGCGACCCGAATGCGCGGCCGTGGGGACGAGGCAGCTTCACGGGCCTTTGCTACACGCCCTTGTCCACGTCGGCCCACCGGCGCGTCGGCGCGCGTGAGCGATTGACGCAGGCGGCAGGTCGCCATCCCGATCGTCTGCACATCGAACTCGATGCACTGGCCACGCGCGTGATGTTCGATGCCGATGGCGCGGCATGCGGTGTCGAATACCTGAAGGGACAACGCATGTATCGAGCTCATGCGGCGCCCAGCGATGCGACAGGCGAGCACCGCGCAGTGCGCGCTCGACGCGAAGTGATTCTGTGCGGCGGCGCCTTCAACACGCCCCAGTTGCTGATGCTGTCGGGCATCGGCGCGGCTGACGAACTGCGTGCGCATGGCATCGAGGTCAAGGTCGACCTGCCCGGCGTCGGGCGAAATCTGCAAGACCGCTACGAGGTGGCGATCACGCATCGCATGCGTCGTTCCTGGGCCGTGCTCGAGGGCGCGCGCTTCGAGCGCGACGACCCGCTGTGGAAGAGCTGGAACGGGTCGCGCGCGGGCATGTATGCGTCCAGCGGCGCGGCGATCGCGATGGTTCGTCGATCGGATCCGGCCCTGCCCGAGCCCGACATTTTCTGCATGGCGTTGCCGTCGCGCTTCGAGGGCTACTCGAGCGGATTCTCGAAGCTGATTCGCGAGAACACCGATTGCCTCACGTGGGCCGTGCTGAAGGCGCACACGCGCAATCGTGCGGGCACGATCAAATTGCGCAGCGCCGATCCGCGCGACACGCCGCTCGTCAACTTCCACTATTTCGAAGAGGGCGACGACGCGGCGGGAAACGATTTGCAAGCGGTCGTGAAAGCGATCGAATTCGTGCGCCGCATGACCGCCCCACTGATCGCCAACGGCATGATCACGGAGGAGCTTGCACCGGGACCCGATGCGAACACCTCGGAGGCTCTGACCGAATACGTCCGCAACACCGCCTGGGGCCACCATGCCTCGTGCTCGTGTGCGATCGGTCCGGTCGATGCAGGCGGCGTACTCGACAGTGCATTCAAGGTTCACGGCACGCGCCGCTTGCGCGTGGTCGATGCATCGGTCTTTCCGCGCATCCCCGGTTTCTTCGTCGCGAGCGCGGTCTACATGATTGCCGAGAAAGCGGCCGATGCGATCCTGCAGGACGCGCGCAGGGGTTCGATGACTTGATGGATAGCTGATCTGTTCACAAGCGGGGCACCACTACAAGGAGAGGACGATGGCATACGACGTACCGCAATTGCTGGCCATGTCGCAGACGCAACTCGACGATCTGTTTCGCGCGAGTTCGGCGGGCGACATTCCCGAGGGCCAGGCCAAAGGCACGGCAATCATCGCGCCGGGAACCAGGTACACCGAGAGCATCGCGGAGATCATCAATCACTTCGGATGGCAGGGAAAAGTCTTCGACGCCGAGAAAGGCGTGCTGAAGAATCGCATCCTCGCATTCGGTTTCGAGGCGATCGTGGCCAAGGTCTACAAAGGCCCGAGCTGGCTCGACGACAAGGAATGCATCGTGCTCGATTACTCCGAGACGTCCATGCTGGCGCACTGGATACGCGATGAGATCCGGTTGATCGGCCCGGGGTTCTTTCTGGGCAAGGTGTACTGGAGCAAGAAGCGTCTGATCGACTTCTGCCTGCAGTTCTGATGCCGTGACTCCGCAGTCGCAATTCACCGTGGTGGCGTCGCTTGCGGCCGGCCGCGAAGCCGAGCTGAGGGCGTTCCTGGACACGATGAATTCGGCGCCCGGCATGGCGGACCCGCGTAATGCGGTGCTGCCGTTCGTCGAGTTCGACGGCTTGCATTTCGCGCGTCTCGCGGTGCTCACCGATGCGACCATGGGCGACCTCGAAACCTATGGGCTGCCGCGGCCGGGCGTTCCCACTTACCTTGCGTTTATGGGCGACTGCGATGGATCGTCGCGCGAGGTTCTGAGCGACCTGGCGCGTCGCGCGGATGCCGGGCTGCGGCGGCTCTTTTCGCATTGCGAAGGCTTCGACCCCTCGAGCGATCTCTTGACCTGGATGCTGGCGCACGATCGCCCGGTGGCCGCGAACTATGTGAACTGGGTCGGGCACACGGTGCGGCAAGCGAAGGAAGAACGCGCGTTGACGCGTGCGCTGAGGGGGAAGGTCTCGCGCGAACCTCTCGCCGCAAACATCAGCGCTTCGCAACGAAGAAACGCGCTGATTGCGTTTGTCGAAGAGGAGAAGCGTACGGGCAGATTGAGCTTGACGCCGCCGGCGCCCACGCCGTCGGGATGGCGACTCGCGAACATCGCCCATGCGATCCTCGTGCCGCTGCTCGGACTGATCGCGTTGCCGTTCGTGCTCGTGTTGCTGCCTCTCCTGATCGTCATGCTGCGCACGCGCGAGACGCGCGACCCCGAGGTCTGTCCGCGTCCGAAAGCCGAAGCGATGCGAGCGATGCAGCGACTCGAAGACCATGACGTGACCAACCAGTTCACCGCGCTCGGCCCGCTCAAGCCCGGACTGTTTCGCCGTTGGCTCCTGAGCGTCTTGTTGTTCCTGCTGGACTATGCCTGCCGGCACATCGTCACGCACGGCCATCTGGGGCGCGTGCAAACGATCCACTTCGCGCGCTGGGTCTTTCTGGACGGCAAGGCGCGCGTTCTGTTCGCGAGCAACTACGACGGCGGTCACGAAGCCTACATGGACGACTTCATCAACAAGGTCGGATGGGGCCTGAACCTGTTGTTCAGCAATGGCTTCGGCTGGCCGCGCACCGACTGGCTGGTGCTGGGCGGCGCGCGCCGCGAGCTCTCCTTCAAGCACTATCAGCGCGGCCACCAGTTGCCCAGCCAAGTCTGGTACAACGCGCACCCCGGCCTCACGGTCGCCGATCTCAAGCGCAACCTGCGCATACGCGAAGGGCTCGAGCGCGCGGAGATGAGCGATGCCGAAGCGCTCGCGTGGCTGAGGCTGTTATGACTTTGCAGCAAGCTCGCCAGGTCGCAGCGTCGATCGAACTCGACGACGTGCAGGGGCTGGTGCGCTTCGGCTACAAGCACCAGACGCAGGCCTCGTTTCTGTTGATGCGCGTCAAGGATCACGATGCAGCGCGCATGTGGCTGGCCGCGGCGCCGGTGACGAGCGCGGTGGCGATCGATCCACCGCCCGATACCGCGCTGCAGATCGCGTTCAGCGTGAGCGGGTTGCGCGCGCTGGGCATCGCCGCCGACATCGTCGACGGCTTCTCGCCGGAGTTCATCGCCGGCATGAACAGCGATGCAAGCCGCGCGCGCAGGCTGGGCGACGTCGGAGCCAACGATTCGCGACGATGGCACTGGGGCGCGGCCGATGATGTGCCGCATGTGCTCCTGATGCTCTATGCGGCGCCTGGCCGTCTCGAAGACTGGCAACAATCGATCGAGGCGCAGTGCGATGCGGGCTTCGAACGAATCGCCTGCCTCACGACATCCGACATGGATGGCGTCGAGCCCTTCGGCTTCGTCGACGGCATTTCGCAACCGCAGCTCGACTGGCAACGGCATCGAGCGGTGCGCGACCAGGACCAGCTCGCCTATACCAACGTCTCGTGTCTCGGCGAGTTTCTGCTCGGCTATCCCAACGAGTACGGGCTCTACACCGAGCGGCCGCTGCTCGATCCGGGGCGCGATGGGTCAGCGATGCTCCCGCGCGCCGAAGATGCGCCCGAGAAGGCGGACCTCGGCCGCAATGGCAGTTACCTCGTCATGCGCCAGTTGCGGCAGGACGTCGCGGGCTTCTGGCAATTTCTCGATGGGCAGGCGAAGGGCGACGCCGCGTTGCGCAAACGGCTCGCCGAAGCGATGGTCGGCAGGACGCTGCGCGGTGAACCCCTCGTCGGTCATCTGCACGAAGCGATCGCCGGAGCAAAGACTGCATCGCCGCAGCCCGACCTGAATGCATTCACCTTTCTCTCGGACCCCCAGGGCGTTCGCTGCCCGCTCGGCGCCCATGTGCGGCGGACCAACCCACGCAACGCCGACCTTCCGCCGGGCGTGACCGGGATCATCTCGCGCCTCGTCCGCATGCTCGGCTTCGATGCCGAGGCGCTCGATCGGGACCGAGTCGCCTCGACGCGCTTTCATCGTCTGTTGCGGCGAGGCCGCGAGTACGGCGTAGAAGTGAGCCTGCCGCAAGCGTTGGCCGGAGCACCCATCGATGCGGAGTCGGGACTGCACTTCATCTGCCTGTGCGCGAACATCTCGCGTCAGTTCGAGTTCGTGCAAGGCGCCTGGGTCGCGGGTACGCGATTCGACGGCTTGAGCGATGAGAGCGATCCGCTGCTCGGACATCGACTGCCGGGACCGGACGGCACGCGCAGCGATGGCTTCTCGATACCGCAGGCCGACGGACCGGCCAGGCGAATCGACGGCCTTCCGCAGTTCGTCACCACGTTGGGCGGGGCCTACTTCTTTCTGCCCGGCATTCGCGCCTTGCGTTATCTGGCCACTATGCGTTCTGAGGGATTGCCATGAACTCGAATACCAGTCGCCCCGTCCCGCCCGCGAATACCGGCTCGGCATTGTTGAACTGGTTGAGCGATACCTCGATGGCGCTGATTCATCTCGAGCGCCGTATCGATCCCTTCGTGCGCCCGGCCTTCGACGCCGTGTTGCGCGACCCCATTGCGCGGGTGACCACGGCGTTGATCAATGCTCAGCGTCCCAACGAAGGCTTGAAGATCGCCGAAGAAAAACTGCTTCCCGACGAAGAGGCGTTCGTCGATTCGATCATCACGAGCTTCACCGCACAGATGCGTGGGCTGTGGAAGCCCGGCGGCTTCGAGCGCGGCGGCAACACCAAGACGCACGGCATCGTGCGCGCCGAGTTCATCGTTCACGAGGGTCTGCCGGCTGAGTTTCGGCATGGCATCTACGCAGAGCCGCGCACTTACCGCGCGTGGGTTCGCTTTTCCGGGCCCGGCCCCTACGTCACGCCGGACATCGACGACGTAGGCTTCATGAGCATCAGCATCAAGCTGATGGGCGTGCCCGGGCCGAAGCTGTTCGACGAAGAACAATTCACGCAGGACATGTTCGGCGTGTCGCCGCCGACTTTCGTCACGCCCGATGTCAAGGCGAATGCGCAGTTGCAAGTCGAGAGCCTGAAGAACGCACAGATCTTCTACTTCATCAACCGCCATCGACCGCACCTGCTCGACATGATCATGCAGGGGCTGTGGATCAAGACGCAAAGCAGCCCGTTCGAAGCGCCCTATTTCAGTTGCGTTCCCTATCTGCTCGGAGAAGGCCGGGCGATGCAGTATTCCGTGTGGCCGAAGACCAACAAGCGCACGCCGATTCCGCGGCTACCCTTTCGCCCGCCCGACGACTATCTGCGCGACGCGATGGTCGCCGCGCTGGACGCGGGCGACGTCGAGCTCGACGTTCGCCTTCAACTTCAAACCGACCCGCATCTGATGCCGATCGAGAACGCCGGCGTGCTCTGGCCCGAGAAGCTTTCGCCGCGCGTGTCGGCCGCGACGCTGCGCATTCCGCAGCAGAAGTTCAACTCGCCCGCGCAAATGGAGTTTGCCAAGCGCCTCTCGTACAACCCGTGGCACTGCATTGCCGAGCATCAGCCGCTGGGCAATCAGAGTCGCGCGCGGCGGCGCATGTACTTCGAGTTGTCGAAGCTGCGGCACGAGATGAATGCGGTGCCTCACTACGAGCCGAATGGCGACGAGACGTTTGAGTAGGCCGCTCCCGACCGGGATGGGACGCTACGAGGAGACTTTCGAAACACACGATGCCGCTATCCAATCGTTCGCAGGCAACACCGTTTTAAACGTTGCCGTGATCGGAACAATACAAGTGCTTTCCAGCGACTTGCGGGAGTTGAATTGCGTCGCAACGAATATCAATTCAAGATTCTCCACCCGCAATGCCTTCTCGAGAAATAGATCGTCGCTGATGTAATCGGCATCCATCTCACAGGCGACGGCGCCTGGTTTTGGGATTTCTGAAGCGCAGGCGTGCTTGCGCGGCGAGAAAGCGATCATCTCCGAACCCGCGGACCCTCCAGACACGACGATAGGATGAGCGGGTTCCTTCGGCGCTATCTGCAAATGCGTGTCCGTCCGCGTCAGTGATGCAAAGCTGAACCATTCTTGTCGATACGTATCCGTACCGATCTTGATGAACACGGTTACCGAGCGAATGATCGCGTTGCGCCCGGCATCACCGCCATTGGTGAAACTGACCTGGCCAGCGACACGAGTGCTGGTGAAACCGGATGCGTTTTTGTCGAAAAAGATATAAACCGTATCCGGATGATATAGAGCGACATCGGCGCCACGCAAAAAGCTCAATAATTGAAAGATACTCGTGGAAACCGCGATAAAGAATGCGGCGCCAGCCAGCAAGTCGGTCTTGCGAATGACGACGAGGCCCAAAAACCTGAACCATTTCTCCGGTGGTACATCCACCGCAGGATTCTGATCGGGTGTGTCGCCCATCGTGAACGCCGGTAGTCGTCGAGGGCCGATTCGATCCGCGCTTATTTCTTTCCAGCCGGAGCGGCTACAACCTCTGGTTGCGCTCGCTTGGCGCTCACATCGTGGGCGTCGACGCCTGATTCAGCAGTGGAGTCCGGCAAGTCGCCATACCTCTGCGTGCAATTGCGGTAATCAGCGCCGGCTTTCAAGCTCGGCACTTTCTTTGCATGACGCTGGATATTTCGACATTGCAATAACGACAATGAATCCGGCATAACGATACCGCGTGGAGGAACGTAGCCTGGAGCTACATTGCTGATTGCCGCACCGGGCGCCAACCTTGCACTCGAAGAACCGAAATCGTTTGGCGGCGTCTGACTTGAATTGACTTGGGCAACACTTGCGTTCGCCGCTTGAATCAAAAAGACAAAGGCAAGAAGTTTGACCATTTCGTAACTCCATGCTCGGGCGCGTCGACAATGCGCTTCCCGGTCGAGAATGTTACCTCCAAACACATCACGCACACACGCGAAGTTCCTGGTCGCTGGTGCTTCCACTAACGTGGCATTGCGAGGTCGCCATCAACCGCATGACGTGACGGCGCCTTTCCATGGTAGTAACCAATCGGTAACTTCCCGTGGCCGCCCGTCTTCAACGTCTACGCCGTGTTGCCAACGCGAGGCGCGTCCCCACGGCGAACCTCCGTTCGCTGGTTGTTCACCAGAGCTTTTGCCAACGCTGCGGCGATCGGCTGGCCTGTCGCGCGCTCGATATAGAGAAATTGTCCGGCGGGATTGATTTCCAGAAACACGTAACGCCCGTCCGGGGTGAGACGCAGGTCGATGACTCCGTAGACGAGGCCAAGGCGCTCCATCAGTCGAGACAATTTTTCAGCGACCTTTGCCGGCAACTCGTGCGCTTCATATTTCACATCGACATTCATGCGCACGTCATCGGGATATTCCGCCTGACGCACGTCGGCGGCCGCGGTGTAGAAGTTGCCGCCGATGGCGGTCACCCGCAAATCTGCAACTGCCGCTACATGCCGCTGGAAGATCACCGGCGCGTACGCGACTGAATCGGCGACTGCTTCATCCTGCGATTTCGAACGTCGCGTCTCGCGCCAACTGTCTGGCAAGGCGATGAACTGCTTGTAGATGACGTCGCCGGCGTGCGCTCCCCAGAAGGCCCGCGCCTCCTCGACGCTGTTGGCCATCAGCGTCGGCGGGATTTCCAAACCGATTTCCTGTGCCACAGCGAGTTGGTAGGGTTTGTGGGACGCCACGGCATCGCGCGAAGGGATATTGATCCAAGACGCGTCGAGGGATTGAAAAAGCCCCTGAAACGCGGTCATCGCCTCCGACGCCGCGAAACGCTGTTGGGTGGAATTCATGCCGGCCGGCGGGCGGAACGGTTGTGGACGCCGCCACCAAACGGCACGGACGCTATCGAGGTCAAGCATCCCGCCGCCACGCCGGCGCAACTCGAATCGTCGCTTGCTGCCCTCGAACGCCATCGATAGCGCCAGTCGGGCGGGAAACTCGGATAGATCCACGAGTTCGGCGCGGGCTCCAAGATCTGCCAATGCAGCCATCACCGCCTGAGCATGCACATCAGAGATTGCCGACAGGATCAGAACGGTCATATCCATGTCCAGAGCAAGGTCCACATTCCGCTCCTGACGGACCGACATTCGCCCGGCCAGTTGTCAGGATTCGTCGCGCAATCGTTCAATAGAAATCATTCGGAGGGTGCTTGTCTCGCCAGCCGGAATATTCCGGGTCATCGATGTAGGGGGACGTTCGAATGCCTTGCAGCGCTTGATGCGGATTCGCCAGGGCGAAGGGCGCAAGTCCGCCGCCTGCCTGAACCGGACCCCGGCCCCAATTCGCGAAACCTTGGCCTTCTACCAGCGTCGACGGCGGGTCCGACCAGGCTTTGGGGTCCAGCAGAGGCTTGGGAATGCGATCCCACCAGGGACTCTTGTCGATCCAGGGCGCTTTGTCTCCCCACGGCGGCTTGGGTTGCTGTCCCCAACCCGAGGATGCATTCGCCGGGATGTTCGATGAGTCGACATCGACGCGCACAATCGTCTGACCGACTGAAGTCCCGAGCACCGCATGCCCCTTCACTGACGCAATCTCCAGCGTCAATGCGGTCGAGTCTTGCAGGGTCAAGACGAATTTCTTCGCTTCGCTCGACTGCGCCAGCGTCCCGACCAGACTGACAGTCCCCCCACCGACGAAGCTGGCGCTTCTTTGAGCAGGGTTTCAAATGATTTTACCTGGCTGTTCATCCTTGACTCCCTTTCGAATTGCAAGACCACATGCGGATGGATCTAGTCGAGTGGTTCGCCGTGCAGCTTTTCGCACTGATGAAGCCGGGCGATTGCAGCGGCCAACGCTCGTCTGAATGCCTCGGGACTCGGAAAGTCTCCCGGGCTGAGGTTGTCACGTTGATCGCGCAGGAGGGCGCAGGGATCGGGTTGCGGGATACCGTAAGCCGCGATCGCCAGTGCCGACACGTTTGGCGGCACAGTCACCGTCCTCGCAGACACAGTCACGTTCTTGATGAATGCCAGCCATGATGCGAATTCGCCGAAGCCGTCGATCAAGACCTTGGCGGTGGCGACCACGGGGCTGCTGCTCGTTGTCGTCGAAACGAATGTGGCTGGCGGACCGGCCCAGGCGCCGTTGGGTGTTGCCGACGCGATAGGCGTGTCTGCAAATACTTCATCCCTGTCAGTTGAAAATGCAACGGTCGTCAGGCCGACCGAACCTCCCCCGCCCCCTCCTTTGGGGACGTACCACGCCGTCGCAAAGAAGGTCGCATCGTCAGAGGGCGCGCCAAACGTCACAGCCGACGTGCCCACGATGATCCTGTTGGTATGCCAGAATAGAAAATTGTATTTCGTTTCCGTCGATCCCGAATTGGCGGCAATAATCTCAGGAGGCGCGTCAAGCGTCACCGAAGCGTTACGGGCAACCGGAACGCTGCCCGATAACGTATTCGGCACTTCAGCTCTGTCAGGATATTGACGTGAGGAAAGTATCATCGTAGGCATTGAACGATCTCCATATAATATTTACGAGACGCCGTCGAAGGATTCGAGATAACACTGTCTTGATGCAATTAAGACGAGTTTGTTTATCTCCTGCCGTCCTGCTTACCGACTTAAACGCATTGAGACCGACGGACCGGACATCGATGGCTAGACATTAGCCCCCTGCCGCACAGCGCGTCGGATTCCTCGTATGTGGTTAGGGCGCCCCGTAGCAAAACCACGCGCATCGATGTGTTATTACTGTTGTGGCAGACAGCGATGCGGCGTGCCGGAAACTGGCCCTGTTGGATTCGCATATGCCTTCCGCCAGCGGAGACCGGCCGACATGAACGATCTGACCACGCTGCTCGATGGCGCGAAGCAAGGTGACAATGCCGCCGTCGACCAACTGTTTGCCGCCATGTACCCGGAATTGCGCCAATTCGCCCATGCGCGGCTGAGACACAGCGAGCAGATCACACTCCTCGACACCACGTCGCTGGTGCACGAGTCCTATCTACGGTTTCTCAAAGCCGGGCGCGTTGAGGTCAAAGACCAGTCTCATTTCCTTGCCTACGCATCCTGCGTGATGCGTTCCGTCATTGTCGATCTCGTAAGACAGCGTCGAACGGACCGCCGTGGGGGAGGCGAAATCCACGTGACGCTCGATACCGGCATCGCCGAATCCGCGCACGTTTCGGAGGACGAAATCCTGCAGATCAACGAAGCGTTGGACGACCTCGCCAAAGTCGATGCGCGCATGGTCAAAGTCGTGGAAATGCGCTATTTCGCCGGCTTGCACGAGCAGGATATCGCCGCGTCGCTGGGCGTGACCGAGCGCACCGTGCGACGCGACTGGGAGAAGGCGCGGCTGCTGCTGCGTGAGGCGCTTGAGTAGTCGTCTCTGAGGCTGACTTCAACGCTCAGAATTTTTCGACGTCCGTGTCCATTCTTATCGTCAAAAGCCGTTGTTGGAAATAGTGCGTTTCCTTCAAGGAAGCACGCTCGGTTATTCGCAAGGGCTGCCATGAAGTTCGCGCAAAAGGATTGGGCGACTCTATCCAAGTTATTGGACGACGCGCTGGATTTGCCTGCCGAGGCGCGTGCCGCTTGGGTAGAGAACTTGGCTGGGTCGTTCGAGAAGCTGAAGCCGACCCTGCGCAGGATGCTGTCGCGAGAAGCGACTGCGCAAACCGACAACTTTCTGTCCGTATTGCCCAAGCTGACCTGGCTGGGCCAGCAGAAATCCTTGCCGTCTGCCTCCCAATTTCGGGAGGGCGCAGGGGTCGGTCCGTATCGGCTGCTGCGCGAGCTCGGGCAAGGTGGAATGAGTTCGGTCTGGCTCGCCGAACGCATCGACGGTGTGCTCAACCGCGCCGTAGCCCTCAAGCTTCCCTTCCTGTCAGTCCATAACAAATCGCTCACAGAACGGTTCGTGCGCGAGCGCGACATTCTCGCCCAACTGGTACATCCGCATATCGCGCGGCTGTACGACGCGGGTGTCACGTCGACGGGTCAGCCCTTCCTCGCGCTGGAATTTGTCGAAGGCGTGCCCTTGACCGAATATTGCGACGTTCAACGGCTACCGGTACGCCAGCGTATCGATCTCTTTCTGCAGATATTGGGAGCCGTGCAATACGCGCACCGCAACCTGGTCGTTCATCGCGATCTGAAGCCGTCGAACATCCTGGTCACTACTGAGGGGCAGGCAAGGCTGCTCGACTTCGGCATCGCCAAGCTGCTTCTCGAAGGCGAAGCCAAGGAGACAGAGCTCACCCAAGTCGGTGGACGAGCGCTGACTCCGGACTATGCCTCGCCCGAACAACTGCTCGGACAGCCGGTTACGACGGCGAGCGATGTCTACTCGCTGGGTGTCGTGCTATACGAACTGCTATGCGGCAACCGACCGTACCGGTTGAAGCGCGATTCGCGCGCCGCACTGGAGGAGGCAATACTCACTGCCGACGCGACGAGACCCAGCCAGTCGGCCGTCACGGAGGAAATGGCAGCGGTCCGATCGGCTACGGTGAAGCGTCTGCGGCATGCGCTCACCGGCGACATCGACACGATCGTACTGAAGGCCTTGAAGAAAACGCCGACCGAGCGCTACGCCACGGCGGATGCCTTCATGCAGGATTTGCGGCGTTATCTTGCAGGCGAACCAGTGTTGGCGATGCCCGATCGCGTGGCATATCGGTTAGGAAAGTTTTTTAATCGTCATCGAGTCGCGACCGCTGTCGCCAGCATGTTCGTGCTGCTGATTGCCATCGGCTTAGGGCTGGTATTGAGAGAGGCGGAGATCGCCGCGCGCGAGGCAAAAACGGCCCGAGCGGTGGAAGATTTCCTCCTGCAAATTTTTCAGTCGAACACGCGCGACCAAAAGGACCCGGTAAAAGCGAGGCAGACGACAGCCCGGAACCTGCTGGACATCGGTACCGCCGAATTGAAGAACAAACTCGATGCCGTTCCCGGCGCAAAACAGGAGATTCTGGCTGTGTTGGCGAAGATGTATTACGAATTGGGACTGAGCGATCAGGCAGCCGAACTCAATCGGCAGCGGGTGGAAGTCGTGCGGTCCCTGAACGGGCCGAGCAGCCCGGAGGCGGCCTACGCCGCTGTCGACTACGCGCAATCACTCTACCAAAAAGGTGACTTTCCAACACTGAAGCCCATCCTGACCGAAGCGAAACAGGCGCTGGACGCGATCCACGATATGGCATCCGCGCAGCGCGTGAGTCTGTTGGCGGTAATGGCCAGTGTCTTCGGCGATGAATCACCCGAAAAAGCCATTGCCTACGCAGAAGAGGCCGTCGCGATCTGCAGGCGACGCTACCCTGGCTCGAAAGATCTGGGCGACAGTCTTAACATTCTTGCCCGCGCCCGTTATGACCTGGGTGAATATGACGCGGCCGAAAAGCTCCAGCGCGAAGCTGTGGACACGTTCATCGCGCTAGGCGCGAACGATACCTTGATCGCCTCGAGCAAGATCTTGTTGGCCGGGATGCAAATGAAGGTGCTGAAAATCCGTGACGCGGAGCAGAACTTCCGCTGGGGTTTCGAAGCCATGCGCAAAGCTGGCGGGGATACCCATATGTACACGCTTCATGCCGAATTTCGTCTCGGGCGTTTTTTGCACGCGACGTCACGTCGCGTCGAAGGTCTGGCGCTGCTTCAGTCCGCTTTGGAAAAAGCCGAGCGAACGCTTCCCTCAAACGATGCCGGTGTCACCCCGCAATTTCGCGGAGGGACAGGCTACGCGCTGCTGGCAGAGGGACGCCTGACGGAAGCGGCCAAGTACATCGACTTGGCTCTCACCAACCGTCGCCAGAATTTCCCTGGTGGTGAAATGCACGCGGTCGCACTCGAAGCGGATGGGGAGCTTTTAATGGGCTTGGGGAAATACGCCGAAGCCGGACGTTTGCTCGATGAAGCGTTGGGTATCCGAAGGAAAATCGGTGGCTCCGCCGGTCGAAACGCGCTGGCGATGGATTGGATCCGGCAAGGATATCTCGCGCTGGCCACTGACGACGGCAACATGGCAAGGGAACATTTCGAGGAGGCGTTGCGAACGATTGGAACCTCCGAGCGCGAGATGCTGCTCGATGGTGGGGCGCTGGCCAAGCTCGGACTTGCTGACCTCGAGGAGCGGCAAGGTCATTCGCCGGATGCCATGCGCTTGGCATCCGATGTTCTGGCAACCGTGCAGCGCTCTGCGGTCAGGGACTACTTCAAACCGCTCGAAGCCGATGCGTTGTTGAGAATGGGCCGCGCCCAGCATCTGGCCGGCGATCTGAGATCGTCACGCGCAAGCCTCGAGAGCGCGCTCGGGTTGCGCCACGATATCGATAGCGATGCGAGTCCATGGCTTGCCGAAGTGCAAATCGCACTCGCTGATTGCCTGATCGATTTGGACGGGAGCACACAGGCATATGCGTTGCTCGCGCAAGCAAAAGCCATCCACGCGACCCATGAGGAACTCGGCGAACACCTCACGAGGCCGCTTCGCGACCTGGAGCACCGCCTCGCTCAGAAACGCTGAGCCCAAATGCGTTGGGCGCCACCCTACTAAAGCCTATTGAGCGTGCACGACAATGCGGCCGTTCATCTCCTCATGCCCGTCGCCGCAAAAGTTGTCGCACAGAAAGGGCAGCACGCCGGGCTGCTCGGGCGTGAAGCGCACGCGCGTGACCTGGCCCGGTGGCAGGTCGAAGCGCAGCTTGAGATCGGGAATGTTGAAGCCGTGAAAGAAATCGATCGACATGATCTCGAGCACGACCGATATTCCCGCTTTGACTTCGATGTCATTCGGCGTGTACACAAAGCGTCGCGCGGTCATCTTGATGATCTGCGATTTTTCGTCTTCTCCCGCTAGAGCCGTGATCGCCCGCGGCCCGAGAGCCGCGGCGGCGATCAATGCAGTGAGAAGATGCAACCGGTTCCTTTGCGGTCGCATGCTCACGCTTTCGTCACAGGCAACTCGGTGATGGCGTAACGGCCCGCTGGGGTCTGCGCTGCGGCTTGCGTCGCGATCTCGCGAAAGCCCAACCCGCGATTTGGCTGCGCCGCATCCCACGGCAGCGGCGTGCGTTTTTCCTGCGAGCCGGGGGCGGGCAGCGGAAAGATCAGGGACTTCGCGGAGTGATGCGCGATGTGCCCCGTCATGTGATGGTTCTCCTGATGTATGTGTCCGTAGAACACCGTCACGTTCTTGTACGGGTCGAGCAGCGCGATCACCTTGTCGCCATCGCGCGTCGCCCAGTCCCACGCGGGCATGAGATCGAACAGCGGACGATGCGTCAGCACGACGATGTTCGCGTCGCGGCTCTGCTTTGCGAGGTCCGCGGCAAGCCACGCCAACTGGGCTTCTCCGACGCGCGCGCCGGGGTCCGACACGTTGTCGAGCGCGATGAAGTGGATGCCCTTGTGTTCGAACGTGTAGTGCGTTTCGCCGAACAGTTCCTGAAAGGCCGCTCCGATGTCGAGCGAAGCGTCGTGCTCGCCAGGCATGAAGCGGACGGTCTTCACGTTCAAGGCAGACACGATTTCCCTGAACTCTTTCATGCGCCGGCGCCGCTCGACCGGATCGTCGGTGGTGTGCGTCAGGTCGCCGGTGAAGACGATGAAGTCCGGGGGCATCGGCAAGGCATTAACCGAGGCCACGGCTTTCTTCAGGGTATTGGCCGCATCGGGGTTGGCCGGCCCCTGGTAACCCCAGTGCGCATCGGACAACTGTACGAAATAGAAGTCCGCATCGGCCGCGGCGAGGGACAAGCCCGGCAAACCGGATGCGAAGACGGCACCGCCGCCGAGCGCGGCGAGTTGAAGGAAGTGGCGACGATCGAGCATGGCAGTCCTTGGAAGTGAATGAGTGGTTGCGGCTCGTGACCTGCATTTTCGATCGATGCGCGCAGCCAGGGTGCATGACGGCTGTAAGCTTCCGTAAATTCCCGTAGCGCAAAACCGGGGGAATAATTTTCGGTCCGCCTGCGTCTGCACTCAGCGCGCCTGCAATGATTTGAGATACGCGATCACATCGGCACGATCCTGGGCGCCAGCGACCGAGACGCCCATCTTCTGACCCGGCACCATCGCTTCGGGCTGCGTCAGCCAGCGGTCCAGGTTCTTCTCGGTCCAGGTCACCCCGGATGCCGCGAGTGCCGGCGAATAGATGTAGTGGGGTTGCATGCCGGCTCGCGCCCCGAAGACGTTCTTGTGCGCGGGCCCGACTCCGTTGTAGTCGACGGAGTGACAGGTGCTGCAGATCGTTTGATAGAAGGCCTTGCCACGCGCGGCATCGCCGGTCGGCTCCGCATGAGAAGTCGTTGCAAATGCAATCAATAAAATGGCGAGCAGGAATTTGTTCACGGTCGGTCTCGCTGTGAGATGAACGCGCCGTCCCGGTCAGGGTGGCGATAGGGACTGAGCGATATGCAGGATCAATCGGCGCAACGAAATATTCCCGCGCATGGCGGCAAGGAAAAATCTGTTGACTGAGCGAAGGTCTGAATTCGAAGCGGCGGCGCTGCCTCACTTGACGGCCGCATACAACCTTGCCCGTTGGCTGTTGCGCGACGAGCCGAGCGCCGAAGACGTGGTGCAGGAGGCCTATCTGCGCGCGTTCCGGTTCTTCGACCATCTGCGCGGAACGAGCGCGCGGCCGTGGCTGCTCGGGATCGTGCGCAATGCCTGCTACGACTGGATGCGTCAGCATCGCCACGTCGACGACCAGTTCGAATTCGACGAGATGCGCGACAGCGAAGAAGCCTCGAACGCACGGCCGTCGGCGAGCGCCGATCCCGCATCGATCTTCGAGCGACGCGCGCAGGGCGCGCGCGTCAACGCGGCGATTGCCGCACTCGCCCCGCCGTTTCGCGAAGTGATCGTGTTGCGCGAAATCGAGGAGATGTCCTACGAAGACATTGCGCGCGTCGCAGGAATACCTGTGGGCACGGTGATGTCTCGCCTGTCGCGCGCGCGCGCATCGCTGCGCCAACTGCTGGCGGGCGAAGTCGTCGCCGCAAACGATTCAAGGAGGCACGATGCGAACGTCTGATGACACGCATGAAGACCCCGCGCTCGCTGCGCTCATCAAGAGCCACGCGACCCGCCATGCGGCTCCGCCCGGATTGGCCGATCGCATCCGGCAGCGGATCGACGCGTCGTCGACCACGTCCGACGCAGTGAAAGGTGCAAGCGTTCACGGGGCGCGCTTGCGCCGTTGGATGCAAGCCGCGGCCCTGTTCGGCGCGGGCGCGGCAACGGCCGCAGTGGTTGCGATCAGCGTGTTCGTCGCACCGAGGCACGACACGATCGTCGACCAACTCGCCGCAAGTCATGTGCGTTCGTTGATGGCTTCACACCTCGACGACGTCGCCTCGAGCGATCAGCACACCGTGCGACCCTGGTTCGCGGGCAAGCTCGATTTCTCTCCGCCGGTGCATGACCTGGCCGCGCAGGGATTTCCGCTGACGGGCGGCCGACTCGACTACGTTGCCGGACGTCCCGTCGCTGCGCTCGTGTACAAGCCGGGGCTGCACGTGATCAACCTGTTCGTCTGGCCGGCCGAGGACGGCAAGTCTGTCGAGCCGCACGTGTTCGAACGACAGGGCTTCACCCTCGTGCACTGGACGCAAGCCGGCATGCAGGCGTGGGCCGTGTCGGACATGAATTCGGCCGAGTTGAAGAGCTTCGCGAAGCTGGTGCGTGAGCGAATGGTCGCTGCGTCGTCTTGAGACGGTCAGCGACGCACTTCGAACTCGATGCGAAACGGGAGGCCCATCCTGCATGGCTGCCCCGAACAGACCGCAGGCTTGTAGTGCTCGAGCATCAGGACCGACGCGGCGAAGCGTGTCATGTCGGGGCTCGGCGATTCGATCACCGAAACCTTGCTCGGCGCTCCATCGGATTCGACTTCGACATCCATCGATAGCGAGCCCGTCACCAGGAGTTTCTGCTGACCCGCCGCGATCGATTTGTAGATCGGCGCGAGGCCGCGAATCGGAAACGGCGGCTCATCGTCATCGGGCATTTTCTCGTAGTGCGCCTTGAGGATCATCTGCTGGGCCGGCGTCAGTTCGCCGTAGACCTTGTTCAGCGGAATCGCATTCGATTGAACGATGTTCTTCTTGATGTTGGTTCCCAGACCCGGATCGCGCTCCTTGATCACCAACTGCGCCGACGCATCCGAGTCCTGCGCCGAGATGGCCGCGGCATGCGTGAAGATGAGGAGCGCGATGCAGGCATTGACGACTTTCATGGCGACTTTCTTTTGTGAAGCGATCGGATTCGAAAGATAACGAACCAAACCCGATGCGTCGATCGACTCACGCACTTCGAGCGCTCACAAACAACGGATCAGCGTCGCATATCGGGTTCGCGTATTGTTGACCATGTCGCTTATCAAGACCGACACTTTCGCGCGCGCAAAATCGGAGAAGACCATGACGAGTATGTACGACACGCATCTCGACAAGAACCCCGCCAACTTCGTGGCTCTTTCACCGGTCAGCTTCGTCGAGCGCAGCGCCGAGGTGTTCGGCGATCTCGTGGCGGTGATTCATGGTCGGCGCCGCTACACATGGGCCCAGACGCGGCAGCGCTCGGCGCGACTGGCAGCTGCTCTGCGTGCGTTCGGTGTCGAGCGTGGCAGCACCGTGACCGTGATGCTGCCCAACACACCTGAAATGGTCGAGGCGCACTACGCGGTGCCGGCCTTGAACGCGGTGCTCAACACGCTCAACACGCGGCTCGATGCGCCGTTGCTGGCCTGGCAGATGAAACATTGCGAGGCGACGGTAGTCATCACCGATCGCGAGTTCGCACCGGTCATGGAACCGGCGCTGCGCATGCTGCGCGACGAGCACGGTCGCACCCCCGTCGTCATCGATGTCTGCGATAGCGAATACGCAGGCCTTGGCGATCGCTGCGGGGAGCATGAATACGAAGCCTTGCTCGCGGCCCATCGACCGCTTGCGACTCTCGACGGGCCGCAGGACGAATGGGATGCGATCGCCATTTCCTATACGTCGGGCACGACCGGCGATCCCAAGGGTGTCGTGACCCACCATCGCGGCGCGTACTTGAACGCGGTCTGCAACGCGGCCACATGGACCATGCCGCACTTCCCGATCTACCTGTGGACGCTGCCGATGTTCCACTGCAACGGCTGGTGCTTTCCGTGGACGGTGGCGATGCTGGGCGGCACACATGTCTGCCTGCGGCGCGTCGAGCCCAAGGCGATCTTCGACGCGATGCGCGAGCACAAGGCCGACCATTACAGCGCCGCGCCGATCGTGCACAACCTCCTGATCGCAGCACCGCCCGAGATGCGCGCCGGGATCGACCATCAAGTCCGCGGCATGGTGGCCGGCGCCGCGCCTCCGGCCTCGATGATCGAAGGCATGGCGAAGCTGGGCTTCGACATCACGCATGTCTACGGTCTCACCGAGGTGTACGGGCCGGCGTCGGTCGCCGTCAAGCGTCGGAGCTGGGCCACGCAATCGTTGTCCGAACAAGCGCGGCTGAACGGGCGGCAGGGCGTGCGCTACGTGCTGCAGGAAGGCATGACGGTGATGGATTCGAGCACCATGACCGAGGTGCCGGCCGACGGCGCGACCATGGGCGAGATCATGTTTCGCGGCAACATCGCAATGAAAGGTTCTTTGAAGAATCCCTCGGCCACGGCCGACTCTTTCGCCGGCGGCTGGTTCCACACCGGAGACCTCGCCGTGATGGAGAGCGATCGCTATGTGAAGATCAAGGATCGCAGCAAGGACATCATCATCTCGGGTGGCGAGAACATCAGCTCGCTCGAAGTCGAGGACGCGTTGTATCGCCATCCCGCGGTGGTGGCCTGCGCGGTGGTCGCCAAGCCCGATCCCAAGTGGGGCGAGACGCCGGTCGCCTTCGTCGAATTGAAGCCCGACTCGAACACCACGGCCGAAGAATTGATCGCGCATTGCCGCGGCCTTCTGGCCGGATACAAGGTCCCGCGCGAGATACGGTTCGACGCGATCCCCAAGACGTCGACCGGCAAGATTCAGAAGTTCATGCTGCGCGAGCAGGCGAAGTCCGCGTCCGCAGTCGATTGAGGAAAACGCCATGTCGATCGCCGAACCCCTGGTGCTGAGTACGCGCGATGCGCGCGGCGTCTATACGCTCACGCTCAACCGTCCCCTGGCTTTCAACGCGCTGTCCGAGGCGATGCTCGAAGCCCTGCAGGCCGAGCTCGATGCCGTCGAGCGCGATGAAGCAGCGCGCGCGGTCGTGCTCGCGGCTGTGGGGAAAGCCTTTTGCGCAGGACACGATTTGAAAGAGATGCGCGCCGATCCTTCGCTCGACTATTACCAGGCTCTGTTCGCGCGATGCACTCGCATGATGCTCAGTCTGCAACGCCTGCCCGTGCCCGTGATCGCGCGCGTGCAGGGGATCGCGACCGCGGCCGGCTGCCAGCTCGTCGCCATGTGCGACCTGGCCGTCGCATCGTCGAACGCGCGCTTCGCGGTCAGCGGCGTGAACTTCGGCCTGTTCTGCTCGACGCCCGGCGTTGCGCTGTCACGCAACGTCCCACGCAAGGCGGCGTTCGAAATGCTCGTCACGGGCGACTTCATCAGCGCGGACGAGGCACTGCAAAAAGGCCTCGTCAATCGCGTCGCCGTGCCCGAGCAACTCGATGTTGAAGTCGAGCGTCTGGTGGTCAGCATCGTCGCCAAGCCGCGCGTCGCGGTGGCGATGGGCAAGCAGTTGTTCTATCGGCAACTGGAGAAGGGCATCGCGGATTCGTACGACGATGCCGGGACCACGATGGCCTGCAACATGATGGACGAAGCTGCTCTCGAAGGTGTCCAAGCCTTCATCGAGAAAAGGCCCGCAAGCTGGGTGGCGCGTTGAGCTTGCGAACCTCGAACAACTATTGACCGCGACTCGCAGGACTGACCCCCGCGAACGAGAGGAAGTCCACCATCCTGAATTGCGCGGTGCCGGTAGCGAGCGTCGGCACCCAGTTCGGCGACTCCGAAAGATAAGAGTCGCGATCGGCTTGGAGGAGACCGATGATGACCTCACCGACGATGCGCCCGCCGACAGGACCGAGCGTCTGCCCTCCGCCCAGTAGCAGCGCTTCCCTCAACACGTAATACCAAAGCGGCGTGTGGCGCTCGAGGCCCAGACCGTAGCGCGACAACTCGCTGAAGTCTCCGGGCGCCAACACCGGCACGCGCATCGCGTCGGCGATGCGTTGGCCCGAAGGCAGCGACCAGGTGATATGCCGCAGCAGATTGCGTTGCGGCAGCGCCGTCGGTCGTGTGCCGTCGGCGATAGCGCCGAGAGGAAGATTGAAGAGCGGTGTCGAGATGGTGGTGTCGATGCGCTTTCTCGGCTTGACCTCGCCGTCGCGAAAATCGAAGAAGGTCTGCCAGCCGATGAAGCGGCGCGGCGCGCGCGCACCGCCGCGCATGTCGACCGGATCGGCCTGCCCTTCTCCAGCCGGATCGAACACCATGCCGAAGAACGGGGCGCCGCGGTCGCCGTGCAGATTGGCGCGATAGGAGGGCCTCACCAGCGAATGACCGAAGCGATAGGCCGCCCCCTGGAACTCGACCGGGATCGCCACGTCGTCTTCATCGCGTCGAAAGATCCGGCCGCGTCGCAGGATGTCATCGACCATCGCTTGCCCGATGAACGAAGGCAGCACCTCGTGCAGCACGATCCATTGGTAGTGCCAGGTCGTGAGCTTGCGCGCCTCCGCAAAGACGCGATCGGTGGGTGTTCCGTTGGCGCGCATGCGATCGACCGCGCGATTGTGAAACAGCATGAACGCCGCGTGCAGGCCGGCGATCATCATATTCTCGTCGTTGCGCGGGTCGGGGATGATGGCCTTGCCGGTCGCGGTTCGCGGCAGGTCCTCGAACTGACCACCGCTCTCGACGCGAAATTTCGCGCGGTCGGCAGGGTCGTAGAACAGTTGATCGGCGACTGGGCCGTCTCCATAGACCGAGTCGAGATCGAGCGCGGGCACGCGACCATTGAGCGCCTCGCGCGGTTGCGTGGCCACGCCCAGACGCGACGTGAAGTCGAACGTCATGTCGTGGTCGACGAACTGCCCCATGAAGGTCGTGCCCGCCACGCCGTTGGGCAGCAAGGCGTTGGGATTGTTGAGGCTGAGCGCGGGATCGACGATCAATGCGATCGGCCCGGCCGCAAGATTGTCGTTCGCATCCATGATACCGCCCGGTTTGCCGATGTCGAGCAGCGCAGCGATCAGCGCGGGGCTCGATTCGGCGAACGGCGGCAGCTGTGGAAAGAGTCGCGTGAAATGGGTTGGAGAGGCCGCGCGCGCGAAGCCCGGAGCCAGCACATTCGCACCCGCGACCAGCGCACCCGCGCCGAGGCCACACAGAAACTCGCGTCGCGTCGGACGATAAGTCGCAAACGCCTTGCAATTTGCATTCATGGTTCTCTCCCTTGATTGGCCGATGTTGCCGGCTTCGTCGATGCGAAGGCCGGTCACGGGTTGGGGTGGTTTCTGCCCATTGGGCAACTCGCCGCGCACCGGCGCCTTGAAGAAGTGCCGGTAAGTTCAGCTTAGGTCGATCGCGCCAACCGCTGGCCAGCGGATTGCCGCTCGAAGTCGGCAATATTCACGCGCCAGCGCATTCGTGCCCTCGACCAGCGCACCCCACCCGCGCCGAGGCCGCAAAGAAACTCGCGTCGCGTCGGACGATAAGTCGCGCGCGCGCATTGCAATTCGCATTCATCGTTCTCTCCCTGATGACCGGATGGGTAAGACATCGCCGACCCGCAAGGTGAGGGCAGACGCACGCGCCATACGGATTACCCACGGATCAGGCAATCCGCCAACCGCTCTCACAGCCGACCCTCATCTGCGTTATCGCAAACGGGAAGAAAAAGACGACAAGGATGAGTGCCTTCGGCCAAGAGGCCGAGTACCGCAGGCGCGATGCGCCATCCATTCGCGGCTCAAATACGCGCGATAGGTTCTTGCGCTTCGCATGCGAGCCGTTGCTGTCTCGCTCTTGGGCGTAGCGCGATCGAACGACAAGTCACTGGGCCGCGAGCCGTCGCGCGAGCAGCGTGTCGCGATGCGCGTCGCCGACCATGTCGGCGAGATGCGCGACCACGTTCTCTGCAGCAGCGCGTGAGCCGGCCATGTCGCCTTCGTCCAACTCAGGCGCCCGAGTAGCGGCCAGCTTTGGCCGGTAGTCAAGGAGTGCGGGCGATTGCCCTGAATGTGCTGAGCGATGGCCAGCGAAGTCTCTGCATCACGTAGCGCGGCAGATCTTTCATCGAGACGACGCTCGCTCTCGGCGCGCAACTGCAATGCGAGAGCCAGTGTCGCGATACGCATGCCTCGACCTTCGAAAAAATCGATCGTGGGTTGAATCGCCGCACGCGCTGCGCGCGCATCTCCCTTCGCCAGGGCGAGCTTGGTTTTTCGCAACGACAGGATGGGTCCGCGTCATCGCCGCGTCCGTTGAGCATGTAGGCGGACCCCAGGTCACCGTGCAACGACGCGTGGAGCCTCAGCGTAGCTTGCCGCGCTTCGCTCAGCCGACGTTGCGCCTCGAGTGCATGCGCCAGCGCGCCCTTCGCATCGTTGCTCGACCACGCGATCTTGGCCTGGTTGAGCTCGCAGCGCGCCGCGACGCGGGCTCGATGCCGGGCTGCGCAGACCAATAGGCAAGCTTCTCTGTAGGGGACGCCGCTTTAGCGCTGGCTCCGCTTGACTCCCCGAGGTCGCCGCGCAGGAGGCGTACGAGTCTCGCTGGTGTGAGGGCGCGTTCGGTCGCGGCTTGCGCGTCGGCATGCGCCGCGATATGCGACAAGCGGTCGGGTTCGGTATCGACGACTGCCTGCAAACGTTCGACCGGCGTCTTGGCGTCGATCGCGGTCGGATGCCGGCCGCCGAGCAATTTATAGAACAGCACGCCGAGCGCATAGACGTCGGTGGCGGTGGTCACGCTGCCGCCCTGCACCTGCTCGGGCGCCGCGTACTCGTGCGTGAAAGCGTGGCCGGCAAGCCGCGTCGGCTCGGTGTCTGCGCCCGACGTTGCAGCCTCGTCGAGCAGCTTGGCGATCCCGAAATCGAGCAGTTTCACTTGCCCTTCGGCCGTCACCAGAATGTTCGAAGGCTTCAGATCGCGATGCAGGATGAGATTGGTATGCGCGTGCGCGACGGCGGCGAGCATGTCGATGAACAGTCGCACGCGCGCCTCGATGCCGAGCGCACGCGCGGCGCACCACCGATCGATGGGCTCGCCATCGATGTACTCGAGAACCAGATAGTATTGTCCGCCGGCCGCGAGGCCCGCGTCGATCAGCCGCGCGCTATGCGGATGCGCGAGCCGCGCAAGGATGCTGCCCTCGCGCCGGGGCATCGGCCGGCATGGCACTGCCTTCGAGGAAGTCCTCGCGATCGATCGAAGTCAATTGCGCGAGCAGCGTGTCGAGCGTATCGGCGAGCGCCACATCGTCGCGTCGCAATCGGTCGAGCCGCTCTTCTCGTGCCGCGGTATCGAGGTCGAGCAACTCATCGAGCAGCGGGCTCGCGGCTTCCCAAAGCGCCCTGTCGATGTGTGCCATTGCGCCTCCTTCGTTCACTCCGCGAGCGTGTCATGCAGCACCAACCGAGCCTTCTGCCAGTCGCGCTGCACGGTGCGCTCGGAGATCCCGCGCATCGAAGCGATCTCGGCGAACGAGAACCCGCAGAAGAATTTGAGATCGACCAGAGCGGCCAGCGACGGATCGGCCTCTTCGAGCGCAGCGAGCGCATCGCTCAAGCGGACCAGATCCGTGCCGACCGGCGGCGCGTCGACCGTCTGGGTATCGAGCGCGGTGAGATGGAAAGCGCCACCGCGCTTCAACGCATGCCGATCGCGGACATAGTCGACGATCAGGCCGCGCATCGCGCGCGCGGCATAGGCAATGAAGCGCGGCGCGTCGGGGAAGTGCGCATCGCGTCCGGCCATGTCGAGATAGCACTCGTGCAACAGCGTCGTCGCCCCGAGCGTCGAACCCGCTGCACCGACGCGCAACTGGCGAGCCGCAGCGCGATGCAACTCGCGATACAGCTCGGCGAACAACATCGCCGATTCCGATCGATCACCCGTATCGGCGTCGGCGATCAGCTTTGATATGGCGGTTGTCGGCGCCGCATCGTCGGCGGCCATCTGAGTTCCTTCCTAGCGTATCAACTGATTCATGTCGATGATCGGCATCAGGATCGCGAGCACGATCAACAGCACCATCGCGCCCATCGCGAGCACCAGCAGCGGTTCGAGCAGACTCGTCAGCCAGAGCGTGCGGCGCTCGAGTTCGTCGGACTGGCTGGTTGCCGCGCGCTCGAGCATCTCGGGGAGTTTGCCCGTGGCCTCGCCGCTTGCGATCAAATTCAATAGCACCGGCGGAAACTCTCCGCGCTCGCCGCGCGGCGGTCGCAGCGCGCGCGACAGCGATGCGCCTTCGCGCACACGCACGATCGCGTCGTCGACCGTGTCGCGCAGGACCACGTTGCTCATCGTGTCGCGCGCGGCGACCAGCGCGCGCAGGATCGGCACACCGGCGCCCACGAGAATCGCGAGCGTGTCGGAGAAGCGCGCGAGATCGGCACGCTTGACGAGAGGCCCTGCGAGCGGCAGTGTCAGAAGTCGCGCATGCCACGCGCGCTTCGGCCCGGGACGTTTCAACAACGTGCGCGTGAGCCATGCGATCGCGGCAAGCGCGATGGCGACCATCCATCCATACGAGCGAATGAAGTTCGACAGACCGATCAGCGCGAGCGTGAGGAAGGGCAGCTTCTGTTTGGTCTGCGCGAACACGCCGATGATCTGCGGTACCACGTATACCAGCAGCGCAGTGACGACGAGGATCGCGACGCCCGTCACGATCGCCGGATAGATGAACGCCGCGGTGACCTTGGCCTTCAACGCATTGCGCCTCTCGATGTGATCGGCCAGACGCATCAGCACGGTACTGAGATCGCCCGACTGCTCGCCGGCCGCGATCAACGCGCGATCGAGTTCAGGGATGTCGCGCGGATGTCGCGCGAACGCGGATGCGAGCGTCATGCCCGACACCACATCGCCGCGAATCGCCGCCAGCAGATCACGCACGCGTGGCTTCTCGGCCTGGTCCTGCACGACGGCGAGCGCCTGCGCGAGCGGCAAGCCGGCGGTCACGAGACTGGCGAGCTGGCGCACGACGAGCGCACGTTCGTTGGCGGGGAGGCGGCGGCGAAAGCCCCGGCGTGATTCACGATCCGCGATCGCCGCGCCGGCGTGTGTCGCGTCGCCGTTGATGCGCGCATCGTTCGAAGCGCTGAGCGCTTCGACCGTCAATGGCGTCAAGCCCTGTTGCCGCAACCCCGCGCGCGCGAGGCGCGGGCTATCGGCATCGACGACGCCGGTGCGGATGCGACCCGAGTTCTCGGCGGCCTCGTAGCGAAACGCGGTCATCGCATCACTTCGATGTCGTCATGCAGAACACGTTGAGCTTGTTGCCGTCGAGGTCGCGGAAATAACCGGCGTAGAAGGTGTCGCCGCGCGGACCGGCGGGTCCTTCGTCCTTCGGCCACGAGCGCGATCATCGTGCCGTTGCCGACGGTCGCTTCTTGTCCGTCGCGGGGTTTGCAGATGGCGATCATCGGCGCTTCAGGACTCACCGCCCACATGATGAACTGCTCGGTATCCATCGCACGTTTGGCGCCGAGTTCGCCGAGCAGTGCGTCGTAGAAGGTTGCGGCGCGAGGCAGGTCGCGGGTTCCGAACATGGCATAGCCGATCATTCTCTTCTCCCATCTTCTCGTAAGTCGTCAGGCTGCGACCTTTGCAGTTCGTCGGCCTGAAACCGTGGCGGCTTTGCTCGCCCTGGTACGCCGTTCGACCAATTTTCCGGAAACGAACTTGTGCAGCACGCTTGCGATAAACGTTTGATAGGGCAACCCTTCCTCCATCGCGCGCGCTTGAATATCCATCAAGTCCGGTGACGAGAGGCGGATATTCACGCGACGTTCCTTGATGAAGGTTGCGCTTGCCGCGGCCTTGAACTTTGCAAGTTCACTTTTCGTCGGTGGAGTGAATACAAGCTTCCCGCTCTCGTAGGCGGCCAGCAATTCTTTTTCAAAGGGATCGAGTTTCATGGTGTCTTCTTTTTTCGAAGTAAAAAATCCCGCGTCGCTTTCCGGCTTGGGATGATGGTCTTCAAGAAAATAAATTCCGGCTCTTCGACATAAGCAATCAGATACACGTAGTGCGCCATGGCGACGATAAGCATCGACTGATTCGGATACCGAGCGGCATTGGGATGGTCGATCCTACCGAGGAAACCGCCCGCTTCGATAGCCAGGACGATCTCTTCGAAAGAAATCCCGCGTTCGGCCTTGAGTAGCAGATTCTTTTCGTGATTCCACCGGAACGGCTTCATCGCCGAAGTTTACGCATGTGTGTGCATTTTGTCACCCAATGCACACCGGCGCAGCTGTTCAATCCCGCGTTACGCGAAACACCTCTTCCCGCGACGTCAAGCCGCTTGCGATCCAGCGCTCGCCGTCTTCGCGCAGATTGGTCATGCCCACCGCCCGCGCGGCTTCGCGCAGGGTGGGTTCGCCCGACTCGTCGTGGATCATGCCGCGCAATCGGTCGTCGATGCGCATCAATTCGTAGATGCCGGTGCGACCCTGATAGCCGGTGAGACCGCAGGTGGGACAACCTACCGGATGCCACTCGCGAACGCGTTCGACCTTGCAGACTTCGCAGAGCTTGCGCACGAGCCGTTGCGCGACCACGCCGAGCAGGCTTGACGACAACAGGAAGGGCTCGACGCCCATGTCGGCCAGACGCGTCGCGGCGGACACCGCGTCGTTGGTGTGCAAGGTTGCCAGCACGAGGTGGCCGGTGAGCGACGCCTGCACCGCGATCTGCGCGGTTTCGAGATCGCGAATCTCGCCGATCATGATCACGTCGGGGTCCTGCCGCAGGATCGCGCGCAGCGCGGCCGCGAAGCTCATGCCGATCTTCGCGTTGACCTGCGTCTGGCCGATCGCGGGCAACTCGTATTCGATCGGATCCTCGACCGTGAGAATGTTGGTGGTGCCCGCGTCGAGACGCGCGAGCGCGGCATAGAGCGTGGTGGTCTTGCCCGACCCGGTCGGGCCGGTGACGAGCACGATGCCGTGCGGCTGCTTGATCAACTGGTCGAAGGTCGCGAGCGTGTCGCGCCCCATGCCGAGACCCGTGAGGTCGAGCCGTCCGGCTTCCTTGTCGAGCAGGCGCAGCACCGCGCGCTCGGGCTGCGAGGGACTGTTGCCGACCGGCAGCGTCGAGACCCGTACGTCGAGCGGCCGTCCGGCCACGCG
>JBBRQU010000018.1:0-75613 GCA_038225855.1 Burkholderiales bacterium
TCGCTAAGAATTCGGAAGAGACCCCCGCCTCCATCGAATCATCCGGCGCCAACAGCTTGAGCGATTGATGGCTCTGCGCCTTCGCCACCCCCTGTGGATCGAACAAATCTGTCGGCTTCTCGCGCGTTCCCGTGCGTAGAATGCGTCGGGCTCTGGTGCACTCCGCGATCGCAAAAACCCAGTGCTCGAATAAACAACAAACCCAGTCACCCAATTGGAGGATGACTCCACGCCCGAGTGGTGGAATAGGTAGACACAAGGGACTTGAAAATTTGAGCCCTCGGGGGGAAACCCCCGGGGTGGCACCCGTCAAAGTCGGCGAAGGCCCTGACCGCTTCCCCCAAGTGGTCGAGTTGACACCGAACCAAGCCCGCCGGATAACGAGGTGCGGGAAGGCGTAGAGAGCAGACGGCGGGCACCTAAAGCAGTAACTAGCCAGGGTGAAGGCGTGCTCCAGACCACGAACGGTCCAAAAGACCGGCGGCGAAAGCCGAAGTGGTACGAAAATCCCTCGGTCGCAAGATCATGCCGGTTCGAGTCCGGTCTCGGGTACCAGTGATGGTATGACAGGAATCCAGATCACGCTAGGTGCTAATTTGGAAGTAAATGTTTCTAGTCAGGTAATTCAATTATCGTGCCATTAGATTCGAACAATCAGCTCCTTATTGCGGCGCTAACAAACCTCCCTTTGCTTGATGGCCGATTTGAAGGCATTGAACTCAAGAACTATGATTCAATCTCCGATCAAATGCGAGGATGTTTTTCTATTGTCTTTAAGGCGTTTGATCGTCTGAATAGTCGATTTGTCGCTTTAAAGTTCTACGATCGTTCGCCCAGCTCATCACTCAACATTTATCGGCAAGACTGTTTTCGCAGGGAACACACCATCTTGGAAGCGTTGCAAAACGCTTATCGGCGCCTTCAACTACGATCTAGCCTTAATACCTATAATCTTGTCGTACCAACGGTTGGTGGGATAGATGCGACAATCCCCTGTTCCTACTTTGCCATTGATTGGATCGACGAGGAGATTGATCAATATTTTCTTGATCCGCTCATGTATTCGGCGATCGATAAATTGCAGGTATTTCGTGAAATCGTACTTGCCACTCAAGCGCTTCATCAGCGATCCATTTTTCATAGGGACCTAAAGGCCGATAACTTACGAAGAGACAGCACTCAGGTCGAACCCATAGTTGTAGCGATCGATCTTGGCACTGCCGCGAAGCTTGACTCAATTGCGGTGGCATCGGGCATCTATGGCCAGCCGGCAGGTGCTTCGGCATACGCAGCGATCGAGGCTCTTGTTGGATTGGCGGGAAACCGGCGCCTTGCCCAATATACCGATATCTACGCGCTTGGGTGTCTGCTCTTCGAGTTATTTAACCCCGACTGGTTCATACGCGCCTTATTCGATCGCAATCCGAATTACGACGCTTTAATTATGGCAGTTTCATCAATGTTCACAAGCTCCCATATCGAGGCTGAGCAAGTGATGATTCTCCATCGAGCCTTAACACAATACGCGGGTGGCGTCACTCCCGTCCTGGCAGATGGCGTGGGCAGTTGCTTACCACCCGGCTTGGCGCAAATGATTAACTCGCTCCTCGTGGGAATGACCAGCGCGGATTACAGGAGTCGCCCAAGTTTTGAAACAATTCGGGGCCGTATCGCCTCGGCAATGAGTGTGCTTCGTCACGAAGAGGCTTACCAGAAAAAGTTATCAAACGCCCGCGAAGCACGTCGGCTGAAGTTAGAAAGAATTTCGATCCGCGAGGCGAGAAATCTCGCTCGACAAAACGGAACGATATCATGATCCCTGAAGATGAGCCCACTACTCCTCGACAGACTGCGGTGCCGTCTCGCGCAGTAGAAATTGTCTTGGCGGAAGAGAATGCCCCTTTATCGTTTATTGGTTTGCCAATCGTGGATTTGCATGAAATGGAGCAATTAAGGCCGCGCCATTTTTCTCTGAAGGACCATGTGTCCGAGCATTTAAACTCAGGGCGTTTTCGAGTCGACTTGGAATTAAAAGCTCTTCGTGCTAAGGAAGCGAAGTTTGGGAAATCTCCGGTGTACTGGAATCGGTTAGCTAATTGGGCGACACAAGTCAACGATATTGACAGTACACGCAAATACCTAGACCGAGCAATTGCGCTTTCTGGGGGGGCGTTCTACATTGTCAGAAAAGCCGATAGCTTAATAGCCAGCGGCGATTGGAATGAAGCGCATGCCGCGCTGCTTGGTACGGATGTTAGGGACAGTGTAGGTGCTAAGTTGCGATTAGCATTCTTTGAGGTGCATCATAGCTCGATCGACTCCGCCATCCAGCTAGTGAATGATGCGGTTAATATTGATCCACTGGATTTTGGCGCGCGGCTTTTCCAGGGTGCGCTAAGAATTGTACGTGGCGATATGGATGGCGCTGTTCTAAGTCTTAAAATTGCTCTTGAAGAGCGTCCTACTTCGTCTTCTGCGGCTGCGAATTTGGCGGTGGCATATTGGTATGGAAATAGGAGTGAAAAAGCACTCTCAATGCTTAGGCGTGCTGTAGTACTAGATCCATTAAATATAAACGCGGTATCGCTTTTAGCGGATGTATCGTCGTCATTGGGCGTTGATTCGTTGGCAATCAGTGTTTTGCGGCGATACTTGGAGTGGGAACAGAAGGATGCGGGAATTTGGGGTCGGCTGGCTCGGGCGCTCTTGCGCGCCGGCGATGCGGACGAAAGTATTGCGGCACTCAAGAGGCAGGGCAGTCTTGAGATGAGCGCGGGTGTTTGGAATAACCTTGGTGTAGCCTATACAAAGGCGAAAGACAAGCGTAAAGCGCTGGAATCGTTTAAATATGCAATGGAGCTCGAAGAAGGACGACCGACGGCGCTATATTTGTTGGCCGCGCGCAATTCCCTAATCCTCTTATCGGAGACTGCTGGTGCGGAAGAAGTATACGAATTAGCGATAGAATTAGTTCGTCGTGATAAAGATGATCAAATACTACACGACAGAGCATTGTCGGATCTCTTAGTCGTAGCTGTATCGTCGTTACTGCGGGCAAGTCGATTTGCTGAGGCAGTGGAGCTTGCGCGGCATGTTATGTCGATTAATAGTGTTAGCGACTCCTTAAGGGCGCGGGTCGGTAGTCAACTTATTGGATATTATTCACTTGCCGGGGATAAGGAGGCAGTCTTTAATTTGGTTGAGCAGCTCAGCCACTGGCAGTACAAAGAGGATTCCGAGGAAAGTCAGGTGCGGTCCAGACTACTAAATAATATAGCGTTTTCATTTGCAGAGTTTGGACGGTTGAGTGAGGCGGAACGCTGGCTTTCCTTCATTTCCAAGAGCATCCACAAGGAACCTTATCCTACTGCAACGCTTGGATTGATTCATCTGCGACGAGGTCATCTTAAGCGTGGGGAAGGTCTTTATCGGGAAGCGATCGCTTTGGCAAGGCGTTCGGTTGATAAGAATAGGATTCGACAAAAACTAAACCTTGAGACGGGAAGGATGTTCGTTTCCGAGAATCCGAGAAAGGCTGCGCGTTTCCTGCAAAAGGTGATTAGCAGTCAGGATGGTGATGAGTTGTTGAGAAGGCAAGCCGAGATGGATCTATCGCGGATAGCGCGCCGGGCTTTGGAATAGAGGAGTTCTTGGCTGGTTAATGAAAATCCCGACTCGATACCCCGAGTCGCCCCAGCAATTGCGAATGATCGAACAATCGATTAGCAACCACATGCCGTACCTCTCCCTGTTTCTGCAACACGCCGTGCACGGTCAACAGGCTCGCCGATAACAGAGGCCGTCGCTGGGTTTGGGCGACGCGCTCCCACACGATCACGTTGATCACGCCGGTCTCGTCTTCGAGCGTGACGAAGATCGTGCCCTTCGCGGTGCCGGGTCGCTGACGCATGGTGACGATGCCGGTGGTGCGCACCAGGCGCCCGTCGGGCAGGTCGCGTAAAGCCGCGGCGCTCGACAACCTCATCTTCGACAGGCGGGGACGCAGCAATGCGAGCGGATGTCGTCGCAAGGTGAAGCCGGTGCTGACGTAATCGTCGACGATCTCGCGGCCTTCGGTGGCCAGCGGCAATTGCGGCATGGGCTCGTCGATCGGCGCCTCGCGCATCAGGTCGAGTTCGAGTCGATGCGATGCGGCTTCCCAGCGCGCCTGTCGTCTGTGACCTGCAATGGACGACAGCGCATCGGCCGCGGCGAGCGCATCGAGTTCGATCACCGAAAGCTCGGCACGACGCGCGAGGTCATCGACCTGGTCGAAGGGACGCTGCAATCGCGCGGCGATCAAGCGTTCGGCGGCGCCATCGTTGAAACCCTTCACGCTGTTGAACCCGAGGCGCACCGCGGGTTGAGCGCGCGGCCCCGGGACTGCGACGGTTCCGTACTCTTCGAGCGTCGCATCCCAATCGCTCACCGTCGCATCGATAGCCCGCACCTCGATGTCATGCCGTCGTGCGTCCTGAATCAATTGCGATGACGAATAGAAACCCAGCGGCTGGCTGTTCAGCATCGCGGCAAGGAACGCCGCAGGCTCGTGGCACTTGAGCCAGCACGAGATATAGACGAGGAACGCGAAGCTCGCGGCATGCGATTCGGGAAAGCCGTATTCGCCGAAGCCTTCGACCTGCTTGAAGATGCGCTCGGCATAGTCGCGCTCGTAGCCGTTCTTCAACATGCCGTCGACGATGCGGTCGTGAAAGGGGCCGAGGCCGCCCTTTCTTTTCCAGGCGGCCATCGCACGACGCAGCTTGTCGGCTTCGCCCGCGCTGAAGTCGGCGGCCAGCATCATCAACTGCATCACCTGTTCCTGAAAGATCGGCACGCCAAGCGTGCGCTCCAGCGCCTGCTTGACCTTCGAGCTTTCGTAATCGGGTTGTTCGCCACGCCGCAGCGCCTCGCGCGCCTTCAGATACGGATGCACCATGCCGCCCTGGATCGGACCCGGCCGCACGATCGCGACTTCGACCACCAGGTCGTAATAGCAACGCGGCAGCAACCGCGGCAGCATGCTCATCTGCGCACGGCTTTCGATCTGAAACACGCCGACGGTATCGGCCGTGCAGATCATGTCGTAAGTGGCCGGGTCTTCCTTCGGTATGTCGATCATCCTGAAGGGCATGCCGCGTCGCTCGGCGACGAGATCGAGCGCGCGCCGGATCGCCGACAACATGCCGAGCGCGAGCACGTCGACCTTCAGCAATCCGAGTTCTTCGAGATCGTCCTTGTCCCACTGGATGACCGATCGATTTTCCATCGCGGCGTTTTCGATCGGCACCAGGCGCGACAGCTTGTCCCGACTGATGACGAAGCCGCCGACGTGCTGCGAGAGATGACGCGGAAAGCTGCGCAAGGTCGCGGTCAACTCGACCAGCTTCTGCACCACCGGACTGTCGGGGTCGAAGCCGTTCTCTTCGAGCCGCTCGCGATGCGCGCTCTGCCCATCCCACCACGCGTGCGATGACGACAGTCGTTGCACCCGATCGCCATCGAGCCCGAGCGCCTTGCCGACATCGCGTATCGCCGAGCGCGTGCGATACGCGATCACGGTCGCGGCCAGCGCGGTGCGATGGCGGCCGTACTTCTCGTAAATGTACTGGATCACTTCTTCCCGGCGCTGATGCTCGAAGTCCACGTCGATGTCGGGGGGCTCGTTGCGCTCCCTGGTGAGGAAGCGCTCGAACAGCATGTTCTGCAGGGCCGGATTGACTTCGGTGATGCCCAGACAAAAGCACACCGCCGAATTGGCCGCCGAGCCGCGGCCCTGGCAGAGGATGTCCTTGCTGCGCGCGAACTTCACGATGTCGTAAACCGTGAGGAAGAATGCCTCGTACTTGAGATCCGCGATCAAGGCGAGTTCATGCTCGATCTGTTTGGTGACCTTGTCGATCACGCCGTCGGGAAAGCGCGTCGCGAGGCCTTCTTCGGTCAGCTTGCGCAGATAGCTCGTCTGCGTTTCGCCGTCGGGGACGATCTCCTTGGGATATTGATAGCCGAGTTCGATCAGAGAGAACTTGCATCGCTCCGCGATCGCCACGCTTTCTTCGAGCAACGCGGCGTTCCTGAAAAGTTCGGCGAGCCGCAAGCGCGAACGCAAATGGCGTTCGGCATTGGGCGCGAGCGCGTCGCCGCATTCGGCGACCGGCTTGTTCAATCGAATCGCGGTCAGCGTGTCGTGCAGCGGCTTGCGCGAGCGTACGTGCATATGCACGTTGCCGGCGGCCACGCAGGGCAGGCGCATGCGCTCGCCGAGTGCGATCGAGCGTGCGAAGAAGAGATCGTCGTCCATGCGATACGCGCGCTCGATCGCGATCCATGCGCGATCGGTAAAGGTGGACGCGATCCAGCGCGCATCGGCTTCGAGGTTTGCATCACTCGCATCGCGAGAAGGAATCCACAACGCGAGGCAATCGGGCATCCCGCTCAGATGATCGATAGTGCCCGCCGATGCGGGAATGTCGTCGGGTATTTGCGGACTGCCGTCGAGATCGGCGCGCGTGACTCGATACGCGCCTTTCTCGCAGCGCATGCGCGCGAGCGTGATCAGCTCGGAAAGATTGCCGTAGCCGGCGAGATTGGTTGCGAGCAGCACGAGCTGAAGTCCGTCATCGAGTCCGAAGCTGCTGCCGATGATCAGATGCAGGCCCGTGTCCTTGGCTTCTCCATGCGCGCGCACCACGCCCGCGAGCGAACATTCGTCGGTGATCGCAAGCGCCGCATAACCGAGCTCGATCGCGCGGTCCACGAGTTCCTCGGGATGCGACGCGCCCTTCAGGAAGCTGAAGTTCGAAACGCAATGCAGTTCGGCGTAGCGAGGGAGGGAAAGCGGCTTCATTGGTTCGTTCGGATTGACGTGCGTATCGAATCGAGACTTGCGATCGTGCACGTATGCTCGCCGAGCGTTATCAATTGGCCTGGTATGACGCGCTGATCGCGGCGAGCGCCATGCTGGCCGATTGCACGACGCTTTATTCGGAAGATTTTCAGCACGGGTTGGTGATCGAAAAGAAACTCAAGGTCGTCAATCCCTTTGTTTGACGCCCTCAATCCAGCCTGACGACGCGCGCATCCAACGCGCTCGAGCGCCTGACCAGCAACCGATAGACATCGTGATCGAAGAGCCGCGTCGTGGTCGCGAGTTGCCGCGCCTGATCGAGATTCGACGCCATGCCCAGATAGGCCCAGCCATTGACGACATGCAGGCGATTGCCTTCGGGAAACGCGATCGCTCCGGGGAAAGGCCAGGGCGCGAGCGCCAGCGAAGCCAGTGCGGCTTGCAGACGTTCGGTGTGCTCGGCAATCGTCTCGAGCCCGATGCAGGCGCCGCGGCAACGCTTGACCTGATGCGAGAAGCAGGGCTTGCCGGGATGCGCCTTCTCGAGCTTGAGCAACGAAGGACACAGCCCATGCGCATCGGCGATCGCGCGTAGCGTGACACCGGCCTGATGCGGCGTGACGAAAGGGCCGTACAAATCGCGGTCCTGCGCGAAGAAGAGATCGTCGGGCCGCGCGAGCGCGAGGCGCCAACCGCAGTGCCTGGATCCATGTGAAGCATCGACCACGAGCCGCCAGGCGCACACGTCTTCGCTCTTGCGCAGTTGCCGGTTGTAGGCCGGCATGCGCGTCTTGACGAGCGTGGCTTCGGTCAGCAACGCGCCCAGATCCTGCTCGGTGCCGCCGCCGGTTTCGATCCATTCGATGCGCGTCATCTGCTGCGAGATCTCCATCTCGCGCGCCGAGAGATGATCGCCGGTGAAGTGCGCCATCACGCGCTGGCGCAGGTTCTTCGCCTTGCCGATGTAGAGCGGGCGCGGTTCTTCGGCGCGATGGTCGGCGCGAGGTTGGCCTTGCGCGCTCGCGGGCTTTTCATATTCGTCGGCGTGAAACAGATAGACGCCCGCGGTCTTGGGCAGTGTATCGAGCACGTCGGGGTCGAGATGCCGCGGCAGGCTCGGTCGCGCGGTGAGCTGATCGATCGCCATCGCGATCTGTTCGGGCGGCAGGGCGTCGTGAATCTTCTGCCAGAACTGCCAGAGCAGACGCGCATCGCCGATCGCGCGATGACGCATCTCGACGACGAGTCGATGGCGTTCGATCAGCGTGTCGAGGTTGTGGCGCGAATAGCCGGGATAGAGCTTTCTCGACAGGCGCACCGTGCACAGCACCGGCGGTCGGAAGTGATGGCCGCTGCGACGAAACGCGTTCTTCAGAAAGCCGTGATCGAAGCGCGCGTTGTGCGCGATGAAGAGCCGGCCATCGAGACGCGACAGGATGTCGTCGGCGAGATCCTCGAAGCGCGGCGCATCGGCCACCATCGCGTTGGTGATGCCGGTGAGCGTTTCGATGAAGGGCGGAATGGGTGCATGGGGGTTGACCAGGCTCGCCCATTCGCGCACCGGCCGTGACGGATCGTCGAAGTCGACTTCGATGATGCCGACCTCGGTGATGCGATCCTCGATCGGTGAACCACCGGTGGTTTCGAGATCGACGAAGGCCAGGCGCATGTTGAAAATTGACGCGAAGAAAAATTTCTAAAGCATTGAGCAAAAATATTATTGCGGAATCAGGACGCGCTCAACCGAACAGCCCCTGCAGATACCACAAGGCCTTGCCGCTCGCAGGCAAGCGCTCGCGATAGACCCACAGCAAACGGCCGGCCGCATTTTCGGCGATGAAGTAATCACGCGTGACCGGCGCATCGTCCCACCAGCCAGTCTCGATGCGCTCGGGTCCGGCCAGCAGATCGAGCGGCGAATCGAACACCGGACGATGCGCCCGCACGGTCAGCATCCGTGACTCGGACAACAGCCATGACGGGCGCGGTCCGACCGTGCACGATGAGGTCGTCGCCTGGCTTGCACGCGGCTTCGCACGTCGCGCGCCGCGAGTCGAAACGGAGGGTCTCGACACAGGGCTGCCAGCCAGCCACGCCCGGTCATCACCCACCTCACCGCGCACCTCTCGCCAGGCGCGTTCGGGCCGATGATCGGCGACGCGCTCGATGCGCATCATGGCATCGGGGCCGAGGCGCGCCGTCAGCTTCTCGAGCAATCGCGCCAGTGTTTCAGTCGCCTGTTCGCGCGCGGGAAAAAGCGTGCCGTCGGACTCGCGTTCATCGACGATCGTCGGCGCTTCGAGCGCGAGTTCGAGTACCGGGGCCTTGAGTTCGAGGCGCGACAGGCGTTCGCGCACGAGCGCGGTCAGGCGCGTCGCATCGTGGCTCGGCGTGGCGAGCGCGATCGTCAACGCGGTGGGCGCAATCGCATCCCTGGTCCAGCGATCGTGATGCAACACCAGCGTGAAGCCGCGCACTGCCGCGCGCCGCGCAACCAGCCATCCGGCCAGTTGCGCAAGCAACCGTTGGGCGGCGAAGACCAGGGCCTCCGCGCTCTCGACGCGCGCCATCAGTTCGATGCGCGCATCGAAACGCGACGGCGCTGCGAACACGATTTGCGGATCGGGCTTGTCGCCCGAGGCACGCGCCATCTCATCGAGCAACGCGGGACCGAAGCGACGCGCGAGCCCCTTCTGCGGAAGCCGCCGCAGATCGGCGAGCGTGCGGCAACCGATGCCATCGAAGCGCTCGAGACAAGGCAGCGCTGCTTCGAGATGCGCGATCGGCAAGGCATCGAGCGCGGCAGCGAAGCTCTCGTGTCGGGTGGGTTTCTCCTGGCTTGGAATGTTCTTCGCGAGCAGCCACGCCCCATGCGGTGTCGGGGCTTCGGCCATCGCGAGCCGCAGACCTTGCATGCGCATGGCCGCGACGATGTCTTTCTTCAAGGCGCGACGGCCGCCGAAGAGCTTCAGGCTGGCCGAGATTTCCATCACCAATCCCGAGGCGCGCAACGAGACGACCGGCGTGAAGCGCAAGGCCGCAAGCGCAGCTTCGGCGAGAGCCTTGCGTTCGTCTTCGCAATTGCGCGCGATCAGGATCAGATCGGGCAGCAGAGCGAGAGCCGTGGCCACGGCCTGTCCCGCGAACACGCCGCAGGCTTCGGCCGGTCGCGTCACCACGACGATGAAGCGCCGGCTGCCTTCGAGGTCGGTGACGGCCAGCGCCGGTTCGATTGCCTCGGGCCAGCGGCGCAGGATGCAGTCAAGTGACAGCGTCGGACAATGGATGGCCAGCCAGTGCATGCGAAAGCGCAGGGAATGTTGCGATAGGTGATGGTGCAAGCGCGGGTGCAAGCCGGGTTGCAAGCCCGGTTGCAAGTTTGTTTGCAAGCCCGGCAACGGCGCGTTCTTCGATGATCGGTTTGAAAGGCCGCAGGCTTTGTCGCACTTCGGGGAGCATCAACATCAGCGGCCTGGCAAGCACCGGACCGCGACGCTTCAACAGTTGGACCGAGATCGTGCGGCGCTGACCGACGGGCCGGCCCGTCGCGAGCGCGAGTCGAAGCGGGGCGGGCGACGCGTGGTACTGCGCGGCCGTTGGGCGCATCAGGAATGTGAGGCCATCGGCCGACGCGGCTGCCGACTGCAAGCGGCGCAAGGCGTCGTGACGCGCGAGCGCCTTGTCTTCGGGCAACCACGCGATCAGCGCGCCGAAGGCCGCGCTCTTCAAACTTTCTTCGAGCGCCCACAAGCGATCGGCAGGCCGCGCCGCGCGCACGATCAAGACGCGGCGCATGTCTATGCCCAGTTGTTCCCAGCCCGCGGGGTCGGGGATGTGGGGCGGCGCGAGCAGCACGATCTCGCGTCCGCTTTGCGTCAACGACGAAAGCGTCGCTGCGAGAAAACGAATCTCGCCCACGCCCGGATGCGCGAGCAGCAGTTCGGTCAGGCAGCGCGACGGCCAGCCGCCGCCGGGCAACTCGGAATCGAGCGCGCGAAAGCCGCTCGGGGTGGACGGCAGAGGCGAGGTGGACAACGCATCGCCGCGCCAGAAGCGTCCGGCATATCCAGCTTCGCGCAACGCGGTTTCGGTGCGGTCGATGGCCGCCACATGGGAGCGGCTTGAAGAAGATGCGGCAGGTGCATCAGGTGCGGCAGATGCCGGTGTGGCGAACGATGCCCCGCCTTGCTGCGGCAGGAACGACGAAGTGAAGAGGGGCAGGGAGGCCACGATGGCGAGGCAACGGGAGCGGTGAAGAAAGGAACGGGGAGGCCATCAGCGCCGGGGACGCGTGTGACCGACGCGAGGCGAGACGGTCTTGCGGAAGAGGCCGACCATCACGCCGTGGATTTCAAGATTCTGTTCGGGCCGGATCGGCGCATAAGTCGCATTGGCCGCCTGGAGATAGAAGCCGCGCTTGTCGCGCGCCAGCGTCTTCAACGTGAACTCGCCATCGACGAACGCGAGCACGACGTCGCCGGGGACGGCCGAGCGGACTTTCTCGACGACCACGAAATCGCCCTCGTGAATCCCGGCCTCGATCATCGAGTCGCCGCGCACCTGGAAGAGCTCGGTCTCGGACGGCTTGTCGATCAGGAAGTGATCGATGGCGAAGGCATCGCGCCCGCTGTCGTTGGCCGGTTGCGGCAGACCGGCGCGCACGGTGTCGGCGACGGTGCGTTCGAAGAAACGCGCGCCGGGTTTCAAGCGACGGCCGGGAGACTCTTCGAGATAGCCCTCGTCCTTCAGGCGGGACACCACGCGATGCGTCCACGCGCGCCCGGCGATGCCCCACAACTTTCCTAACTCTGTCAGAGAAGGGATGACCCCGTTTAGGACAAAGTAGTCTTGCAGCGACCCCAGATGAGGTGAGAGATTCGAGCGCGGTCGAGGCATGGCAAATCGGATAGGGAAAATGGTTGAAAGCGGGGTTGAAGCGTTTGGTGAATGATTGTTCACCGAACCATAACAGCCGGGCTTTCGGGCGTCAACCGTTTGGCGTCCTTCCTCGAGTCGATGGAGCCCGGAAAGACCGGCAATTTTTTTGAAACCGAATGTGACGACATTTTCGTAGAAGAAGGCGCGGGCAGTTCGATCGCCCGTGCTTCATCGTCGCCCACTCAATGTATGCGCAAGTCTCAACTTAAATTCCACAGGAGATAGCCGTGAATCCATCCGATCTGATCCGACGCGCCAAGCGTCCGCTTGCCTTCACGGCAGGGGCGCTCGCCATGTCGCTGCTCGCCCTTCCCAACGTGCAGGCCTCCAGTCACCGTGAGGCTCCGAACATCGCCATGAATCCCTCGGTCGATGCGACCGACCTGTACATGTTCCGCAGTTACGAAACCGGTCGTGGGGCCTACGTCACCATCCTGGCCGACTACATTCCCTTCCAGGATCCGCAAGGCGGCCCGAACTTTTACATGTTCAATCCGAATGCGCTCTACGAGATCCACATCGACAACACCGGCGACGGCATCGAAGATCTCACGTTCCAGTTCCGCTTCAAGAACACCTCGAAAGCGACCGCGCTGACGGTGGGTACCAAGCAAGTGAAAATTCCGTTGATCGACAGCGGCGTGATCAGCGGCGTGAACCCGGCCACGCTCAACGTGCGCGAGACTTACACGATCGATCTGGTTCGCGGCGACCGTCGCAGCGGTGCGCGCGCCAGCGTCGTCAACGCAGCCGGCGGCTCCGCGGTGTTCGACAAGCCAGTCGACAACATCGGCGACAAGACCTTCGGCAGTCCGACCGGGTATGCGACCTATGCAAACCTGCACATCTACAACGTCACGATCCCCGGTTGCGCAACGCCGGGCAGGGTGTTCGTCGGGCAACGCAAGGAGCCGTTCTACATCGCGGTCGGGAAGATCTTCGACCTGTTCAACTTCGATCCGCTGGGCGCCAATCAGATCAACGGCAACAACAACGACCTCGAAGCCAAGAACATCAGCACGCTGGCGCTCGAACTTCCGATCTCGTGCGTGACGGATGGAGTCGATCCGGTGATCGGCGCATGGACCACCGCGAGTCTCAGGCAGGGCCGACTGATCAGTGGTTCGCCCACGACCGGTCTCAACCAGGCCACCAAGGAAGGCGGCGCATGGACTCAGGTTTCCCGACTGGGCATGCCGCTCGTCAATGAAGTCGTGATCGGTATCGACGACAAGGACAAGTTCAACGCGTCCAAGCCGAAGGACGACGCTGCCAAGTTCGCCGACTACGTGACCAACCCCGTCCTGCCCGCGTTGATCCAGACACTCTTCCCCGCCGCGACAGCGCCCACCAACTTCCCGCGTACTGACCTGCTTACCGTGTTCCTGAAAGGATTGAAGGGCCTCAACCAACGAGTGCCGACCCCCGCGGCTTCTGCCGAGATGATGCGGCTCAACACCTCGATCGCACCGGTCGCCATCGGGGCGCAAAATCCGCTCGGCGCTGCTGCTGGTGACAATGCCGGCTTTCCGAACGGAAGGCGCCCGGGAGATGATGTGGTCGACCTGTCGATTCGCGTTGCGATGGGAGCGCTCTGCGTGCTGACCGGCCCGGCCGATGCCTTCGGCGTGGGCTGCACGGCCGCCAACGCGCCTGCCGGCGCCCTGCCGTTCAACGACGGCGTTCGCAAGAGCTCGACCAACTTCTTTGCGACGTTTCCGTACCTGACGACGCCGTTGCCGGGCAACTTCAATCCGGCAGCGCCCGCTGGTTCGACCTATCCGTAACCGAGGAGCAATGCCATGAGAAACCTGAAACGAACGATGGCCGTCAATCGACGCGTTCGCGGCGCCTCGATCGCTCTCGCCAGCGCGGCGATGGTGCTCGCGCTCGCGTCCTGCGGAGGAGGGCACGACGATGGCAACCCGCCTCCCGCGCCGCCGCCGGTGTCGAATGAGCCGCCGCCGTCTGCGTCGCAGAGCGTTGCTGGATTGATCGCCTATCTGACGACCCTGGTCGCGACGATGCTGGATACGGTCGAGCCTCTCGACTTGACCAACTTCACGCCGCAGGTGTCGGATACGACGGAGCCCGATCCATCGGTTTGATTGCGCTTCGGGTCTCGATTCTTGTATGTTCGAGGTCCGATCTACGCTTGTAGTTGATATTGAAAGTGCATCATCCACGGCGCCCCACCATCCGGTCGGGCGCCGTTCTCTTGTCCGCAATCACATGACCGTACCTGGGTTCGAACTGAATCGACGGCCTGCGCGATCTGCGCTCCTCTGCGTGATCACGTTGATCGGCGCCGGCATCCTGGCAACTCCATGCATTGCACAGTCAGCGCCGCTCGTCCCGACGCGCGACGACGAAGTCATCGAGCGGCTGCCCGCGCGCCTCACCGGAGTCAAGCGCCTGATCGCCGAGGGGCAGACCGGCGAGGCGCGCGATCCCGTGAAAGCCGCAGCGCGCGCGCGCGCCCTGCTCGACGATGCGCGCGACCGCGGGGACCCGCGCTATGCCGGTTACGCGCTGGCCGCGATCGCGCCGTGGAAGAACGATTCCCGGGCGCCGCCGCCGATCGTGATTCTCCAGGCGACGCTTGCGCAATATCAACACGATTTCGATGGATCGCGCCGCATGCTGGAAGCTGTGCTTCAACGCGATCCCGGCAATCCGCAAGCGATGCTGACACTCGCGACGATCGCGCGTGTGCAGGGTCGCTATACGGATTCCGATCGCGCATGCCGCAGCGTCGCGGCGCCTGTCTATCAGGCTGCGTGCGTGGCCGAGAATCTGGCGCTGCGTGGGCAGACCGATGCGGCGCGAACATCGTTGCGCAGTTTGCTCGGCCTGGCGACGCGAGGGGGTAGCGATGCGCTCGACGTGCAGCGCTGGCTGACGACGACCCTCGCCGAACTCGAGGAGCGTGCCGGCCATGACGACGCGGCCGACCTCGCGTTTCGCGCAGCGCTCGGCATGGGTCGCGACAGCTACCTCACCCTCGACTATGCGGACTTCCTGCTCGCACACGGCCGCATGCGCGAGGCCGACCGGATACTGACGAAGGAGCCGATGCCCTATGGCGACGGCGTATTGCTGCGGCTGGCGATCGTTCGCAAGGGACTCGGCGCGCCCGATGCGAAGGCCCTCGCCGATGAAATGCGCGAGCGCTTCGCGGCGGCGCGCGAACGCGGCGACGCGATCTCGATCCACGGTCGTGAACTCGCTCGTCAGTTGTACGCGCTGGAAGGCGACGCGAAGGACGCGGTCGTGGTGGCGCGTGAAAATCTTCGCATTCAGAAAGAGCCCGCCGATTTCCTCGTGATGGCCGAAGCGGCGCGCGCGGCGAACGATCGCGCGGCGCTGCGCGAAGTCGCCGACGCGGCATCGGCGATCGGACTGGTCGACACGCGACTGTCCAGCATCGTCGGCGATGGCGGGGCGCGCTGAGCATGAAGCGTGGATGCGCCGGGTGCGACCCATGCGTCTGATCGGCGCGATCGTTCGCGCAGCGGTCGGTGCGTCTCTCATGTGCTGCGCCTGCGCGGCATTCGCGCACAAGCCGAGCGATGCCTACCTCTTCGTCACGGTCCACGAATCGTCTGTGGACGTGCGATGGGACATCGCGCTGCGCGACCTCGATGCGGCGTTCGATCTCGACGCCAACGGCGATCGCGCGCTGACCTGGGGCGAGACGCGGGCGCACTTCGACGAGATCGACCGCTACGCGCTGTCGCGATTGAAGCTCGAGGATGGGCGCTGCGTTCCCGTCATACGGGGCCACGCGATCGATCATCACAGCGACGGCGCCTATCTGGTCGTGACGCTCGAAGCGCCGTGCCGCGTCGTGGATCGGCTGACGATCGACTACACGCTTTTCGGCGAGATCGATCCCACGCATCGCGGCATCGTTCGCGTCGCGTTCGGGTCATCGCAACCCGCGCTGGTGGTGCTCGATCCCGCAGGCGGCGTGAAGGTCATCGATCGTTCGGGACGGACCGGCTCCGGCTCGCAGAAGGGCGACGATCCGTTCGCAGGCGGGTTCTTCCCCGCGGGCGTCCATCACATCCTGATCGGCTATGACCATGTGCTGTTCCTGATCTGCCTTCTGCTGCCGGCGGTGCTGGTCCACGTCCGAGGCGGGTGGAGGCCGGTCGCGAAGTGGACCGAGTCCGTCAAGCCGATCCTGATCACCGTGACCGCGTTCACGATCGCGCACACCATCACGCTCGCGCTCGCCGCACTTCGCATCGTCGAGTTGTCGCCGCGCGTGATCGAGCCCGCGATCGCGGCGACCATCATCTTCACGGCGATCGGCAACATCTGGCCGACGCGCTTTCGTGAGAGCCCCGCGATGCCTTTCGCGTTCGGCCTGGTGCATGGCTTCGGCTTCGCCGACGTGCTGCGCGAACTCGACCTGCCGCTAGCACAATTCGTGTGGGCGCTGCTGCGCTTCAACCTGGGCGTCGAAGCGGGGCAGCTCATCATCGTCGTGCTTGCGCTTACGCCCCTCTACTTGCTGCGGCGTTGGCGCTTCTATCGAAGCGGAATACTGATTCCGATCTCGATTGCCGCGACGCTCGTCGCGACGATCTGGTTCGCAGAGCGCGTGTTCGATTTCAAGGTGCTGCCGGTTTAGCGTCGTGCGGATGTGGTTTCCCTTACGCCGACCTCAGCCCGGCTGGACTGCAGGCAGGGCAAAGCGGAAGGTCGTTCCCTTCCCCCACTCGCTGGCCACTGCGATCTGGGTTCCGTGCAGTGCGAGGATGCGCCCGGCGATCTGCAAGCCGAGCCCGCCGCCTGATCGTCCGGAGGTCCGGCGCAGCGGGGAGTTGCGCTCGAACAGGCCGGGCAGATATTCGGCGGCAATGCCTACGCCGGTGTCGGCCACCCGAACCTCGATCCCCGTCGAGTCGCGCACCGCCTCGAGGGAGATCACACCTCCTGCCGGTGTATGGCGGATCGCGTTGTCCATCAGATTGGTGATGACCCTTTCGATCATGCCGATGTCGCCCCGCACGGACAGTCCTTCGGGGTCTGCCCGGACATCGAGCCGCACATGTTTGTCGGCAGCAACCAGTGCGAACTTCTGGCCGATGTCTTGCAGCAGCTCGGAGAGCGAGAACACTTCTACCTGCGGCAAGGTTTCTTCGCACTCTAGGCGCGCCAGCTCGAAGAGCTGCTGCACGAGCTTGGCGACGCGTTGGCTTTGCCGCACGGCGACCTCGAGGTAACGCATTCGCTCTGCGGCGGGCATTTCGACCCCGGTGTTCAGCAGCATCTCCAGGTAGTGCTGCATCGAAGTCAGCGGCGTGCGCAGGTCGTGCGACACATTGGCCACCAGTTCACGGCGCAGACTGTCTTGACGCTGCAGTTCCCCCATATGTGCTTTCAGCCGTTCGACCAGGTGATCGAAAGCGCTGGCGAGCCGCCCGATCTCGTCGTCGGCGGCACCTGGTGCGCGACGATTTTTGCTATGCATCGGCGCAGCATTGCCGTTCTCATTTTCGAAGGCTTGCACCGATCGGGTCAGCTTGTTCAGTGGACGGGTGATGCCGGCAAACGCCGCCAGCCCGACGAGCAGCGCCAGCCCCAAGCCCGCCGCGCCGATCCACAGGGCGCTGCGCACGGCGAAGACCTGCCCGGCTTCATCGGCCATCTGCCGGTACATGCCTCCCACCAGCACGACGTAGAGATAGCCGGCGAGCCGATCGTCGATAAGGATCGGCGCGGCGCTGAAAATTTCGCGGCGGCCGGGAGTGCGCGGACTGTCGCCAAAGAGGGGCAGCGCCTCGCCGGCCACGAAAGCAAGGATGGGCGTCAGCGAGACAACGTCGAGCGGCAGGCGATCTTCAGGCGGTGAATGCGCGAGGATCATGCCCTCGGCGTCGAGCAGGTAGCTTTCGGTGCTCGGATTGACCGCAAGCGCCATTTGAAAAAGCTGGTTCACCGCCTGATAGTCGGGCCGGCCCGCCTTGAACAGCGGACCGTGCCTCAACATGTGGGAGGCCAAGTCCCGGCTCAAGCGCTGCATCACCTCGTGCTGATGCACCTTTGCCGCCTTGTACGAGAGCCAGCCGAGCAGCATGCCGAAGCCGATCAGCACCGCCGCGAAGACGACTGCGATGCGGCTGTACAGCGAGTCGAGCTTCACACGACTTCTCCCGGATCGATGAACTTGTAGCCCACGCCCCACACGGTCAGGATGAAAGTCGGCCGCGCAGGGTCTGCTTCGATCTTGTTGCGTACCCGATTGATGTGCGTGTTGACCGTGTGCTCGTATCCGTCGTGCGCATAGCCCCACACCTGGTCGAGCAGTTCCATTCGGTTGAGGACGCGGCCCGGATGGCGCGCGAAGAACATCAGGAGATCAAACTCCCGCGAGGTCAATGTCAACGGCTCGCCGCGCAAACGCGTCTCGCGCGCTACTGGATCGATCACCAGCGTGCCGCGCCGAATCACGCCGGCCAGAGTTGCGGCGCGTTCCTCGGCGGCGTCCATGCGGCGCAGAACCGCGCGCACCCGCGCGACCAGTTCGGGCAAAGAAAACGGCTTGCTCAAATAATCGTCGGCGCCCAATTCGAGGCCGAGCACGCGGTAGGTTTCCGTCGTCTTCGCGCTGACGATAATGATCGGCAGGTATTCCGGCATGCCGCGCACCTCGCGGCAGACGTGCAAGCCATCCACTCCGGGCAGCATCAAATCGAGCACCAGCAGGTGATGCTTCTGTTGCCGCAAGCGCGCGAGTCCCGACTCGCCATCGTGCTCGACGGCAACCTCGAAGCCCTCGTTTCGCAAGCTCAGGGCGAGCATCTGCGCAATGTCCGGATCGTCTTCGACCACCATGATTCGTCGCTGGTCTCGCACCGTTCGGCTCGCGCTGTCTTGAGTAATGCCTAGCATCAACTCCCGGGCCCGCGACGCTGTCAAGTCACATTTTGTTGTCACTTCGGCGAGGACTTCGCGACCTGTCGCAGGGCACATTCGGGTGCCGCCTGTTTCGCGGTGTCGTGCCGCCCAGTCTGCGGCGCCGTGCATCAATCCTCGGAGGTCATCGTCATGCCCTACATCTCAGCAATCGCGCCCCGATTCAAATTGACCCAACTCGCCCGCGTTTCCGTCCTCGCTTTGCTCACAGCGGTCGCGACCGCCGCGCTGGCCGCCGATAACGACGAGCGCGGCAACAACAATCGGTTCAACAACTGCAACCGGCCCGAGCGGTTGATCAACCGCGGCGACATCCGCTTCCTACCCGAGCCGTTGAAAGACCGTCTCGGAGAAATCGCCGTGCGCCCGCATACCTTTTGTCCGATCCCGGCGTTCAGCGAAGCGGACAAACCGAGCCAGCTCTTTCAGTACTACCTGCTGGACACGAAGAACTTTCAACCGAACGTTTTCACTGCGGTCATCCCCGGCATCAACGACGGCGCCATCCGCACCGCTGCGAACGCCGCCAATGGTGGGTTGCCGACTATCGGGTCGGTCCGTGTGAGTCTGGAGCCCAAGCCCGGGCTCCCCACCGACCCCAACGATCCACGCGCGTTCCTCGATATCTTCATGGATTTCTCGGGACTCTTCGTGATCAACAACGAATCCGGTTGGTATGAGGGCTGGATGATCAGCGACCTGCGCGTTCCACCCATCGCGCGGCCACGTCAGGACGGCACGGCGCAGTTCGGAACCATCACGCGCGCCGACTACGAAGCCATCGCGCAAAGGGGGAGCCACAACAACGCCCGCATCGGCAACATATTCACCGGCGACGGCAACGCGCCGCGTTTCGGCAGCGCGAGCGACGTGTTTCCGGACCCCGCGCGCCAACCCAACACGGTTCCGCATCCAGTCAGCATGGGCGCCTTCAATGCTCAGCAGCAGAGCGATGTGCATGCCTATTGGGAATTCAATCACTCGACCAACTGGATCTTTCCGCACTACGAATTGCCGTTCACGGGCGGAGTGCCTGGAACCTTCGCGGCCGGATTGCAATACAACAACCTCGCCGAGTTGCGTTCCGTCATCCCCGGTTCCGGGCCGCTCGGTGTGAAGAACAACAAGCTGGTTTACGGCGATAACCCGGACGACCCACGCGACCCCGACCGCGGGCTGGTCGACGACAAAGGCGTGCCCAATCGAGCGCATCTCGAATTCCGCAATCGTTTCATTCCGAGTGGCCTGGATCAGGAAATACTATTCAACGCATTCTTGCGCGTGAAGTCGTTCCACCCCGCAGTGACCGATGTCGGACAGCGCTTGTTCCTTTCCTATGCCCAAGAGGTCGCTCGCGTGGATCGAAACGGGGACGGCGTCATTTCGTTCGTGGAAGCCGACGTGAACGGCGTCTCCGACGGCCTGCCGAACACGCGCCTGTACCTTTCGCCGCGGGCATTCAACCGCTTCGCGGTCACGCGGGAGATCAACGATGGACTGCTGGCGCCGCGCTTCGCACCCTTCCAGCGCGCCTATGTGTTGAGCGGCCCGCTCACGCTGGTGGACCCGAGCGTGCCCGCGTCCATTCCGCGCGACGCCGACGACCGTTGATCGGCAGAAGGCAGGCCGCATTTTTGTACCTGCCTTCTGTCCTCCCACCTCGTTTACCGTAGAGCACCATCGGCGAGGGACGCAAGAGCGACGCAAGAGGGACGCAAACTCGCGTCCGCATCCCTCGCGATGCCGTCAACCGCGGCCGTGCATGAGCTTCTTGATCAGCGGCGTGATCGCGAGCAACACGCAACCCGCGCCGACGGAACTTCCGACCAGGAACCAGTAGAGCGGAATCTGCGTTGCCGTGAGCAGGGCTTCGAGCGCGCCCGCGAGATAGTTGGCGATCGCGTTGGCGAGGTACCACATGCCCATCAGCATCGCAGCCAGACGCGTGGGCGCGAGCTTGGTGACCATCGACAGGCCGATCGGCGAGAGAAACAATTCGCCCACGGTGTGAATCAGAAAGACGAAGAACAACCACTGCGGGCCGACCTTCGCACCGCCCGTGGTCTTCGCGTCCGCGATCGCGAGCACGATGAATCCGAGCCCGAGAATGATCATCCCCAGACCCATCTTCGCGGGTGTGGGGATCGCGAAGCGCGACCGGTCCAGACGCGTCCACATCATCGACATGAGCGGGCCGAGCGCGACGATCGCCAGCGGGTTGATCGCTTGAAAATAAGACGCCGGAATTTCCCATCCGAAGAACAGGCGATCGGTCTGCTTGTCGGCGAACAGGCTCATCGTGCCGCCGGCCTGCTCGAAGCCCATCCAAAAGAACACCACGAACAGACCCATGATGAAGATCGCCGCGATGCCATGCCAGTCGTCACGCGTCAGCGGCTCGACGTCTTTCTTTGCGCCGCGTACGCGCCCGGCGAACCACAGCAGCGCGATCGCAATCACGATGACGATCAGTTGCGCGAAGCTTCCGAGTGAAGTCCAGGTGGGCCCGACCAGCGACGCGATCCAGAGCACCAGATACACGAACGGAATCATCGCGGCCGCGATCACGACGATGTGGATCCAGTCGATCGTCTCGAGTCGCGACTTGCCGGGCGGCAGGCCGGCATCGCCGAGCTTCTTCTGACCGAGCGTGAATTGCGTCAGGCCGAACAGCATGCCCACGCCGGCACACGCAAAACCGTAGTCCCAGCCGACCTTCTCGCCGAGTGTTCCGGCCACCAACGGCGCGAGAAAGGCGCCCAGATTGACGCCCATGTAGAAGATCGTGAAGCCGCCATCGCGGCGCGGGTCGTGTTCGCGGTAGAGCGAGCCGAGCAGGGTCGAAATGTTGGGCTTGAAGAAACCGTTGCCGATGATCAACAGGCCGAGCGCGAGATGCAGCAGCGGCTCGAAGGCCATCGCGAAATGCCCGAGCGCCATCGTCAGGCCACCGATCAAAATCGCCTTGCGCCGGCCCAGATAGCGGTCCGCGAGATAGCCGCCCAGGATCGGCGTCAGGTAGACCAGACCGGTGTAAAGCCCGTAGAGCGCGAGCGCGTCCTTGCGTTCGTAGTGCAGCGAATTGACGAGGTACAGCACGAGCAGCGCGCGCATGCCGTAGTAGCTGAAGCGTTCCCACATCTCGGTGAGAAACAGCATCGGCAAGGCCTTTGGATGGCGATCCGGAACGGCGGCTTCGCCCGCTGCAGGGTAGTCGGTGATGACGGTCATGGTGATGGGGATATGCGCGATCTCGAACGTGAAGCGCGCATTATGCAAGCCGCGCGGCGCTACTCGTCGTCTCTGCAGGCTTTAGTCCCCGCGAAAGCGGGGAAGGGACCCAGTGGCGTGCGCGGGAAGACACTGGGTTCCCGCGTACGCGGGAACGACGGGCATTCAAACCAGGCGACGATCCGTGAGGCGTTCGAGCACGCGCAATGGCGAAGCCTCGGGGTCCGCGATCAAAGCGAGCGGCAACCGATAGGTCTGCTCGAACATGAATTGTCCGGACATCGCCGCATGCATGACCTGATCGGAAAAACAGATCCAGGTCGTGCCCGGCATGAAGTCCACGGCGCGCTGCGGACACGCCTTCTGATAGTCGAGATCGGACTTCGCGAGATCGTGGAGTTGCAGCATCAGATGGTCGTAGGCCGAGCGCGGTCGCTTGGTGATGCCGAGTTTGTGCATCAACCATCCGGCGCCGGGAGGAAGTTGTCCCGCACGCGGAAGAAAGTGCGCGGCCATCGCGGCGAACGGTTCGCCGACGCGCCAGCCACGCGGCATCGCCGCCGGATGCACGTTGGTGAACACGCGCAGGATGCGGTCCCCATGCGTCGGGTTCGACGGGAAGGCATCGACATGCAGGCGCGTATCGTCCTTGCGCCACGACAGCGCCTTGCCCGAAGTCGTGTCGCCGATCGCGCGCGGACGAAAGCTCGTGCCGGTCGCGTAGCGACGCGCGTGATATGCCGGGAACAGTCCGTCGATCAGGTCGTGGCATGCGCTCGCATAGCGCGAGATCATCGCCGCGATCGCAGCGCGTTGCGCACCTTCGGCGCTGGTGCCGCGCAGATCACCGCCGCCGCTGCGGCCGGCGCGAATGGTGATGCTCTTGCGCTTCTCGTCGGTCAACGCCGCATCGAAGAGGAGGCGCTCGTCCTGGCTGGTATCGAACCGAAGTCTTTCGCACACGACCACGCCTCCGTGCTCGACGATCGATTGCAATTGCGGCTCGGGCGACAGTCCGCACCACGCATCGATCGCCGAGGGCACGATGGCTGTGACATCGCTCATGACCGGTATGCCTTCCACGCCATGTAGATTGCGAGGCCGACCAACAACAGCGCGAAAATGTTCTTCAGGCTTTTCACCGGGAGCGCATGCGCGGCGCGCGCGCCGAAGGGCGCCGTCAATACGCTGGCGAGCGCACATGCGACGAGCGCCGGCAGATGGACGAAGCCGATGGTCAGTGGCGGCAATCCCTCGACGCTCCATCCCGCGACGACATAGCCGATCATCCCGCCGGCTGCGATTGGAAAACCCATCGCTGCACTGGTGGCCACCGCTTCGTGAATGACCACGCGGCGCCAGCCGAGAAACGGGACGGTGATGAAGCCGCCGCCCGCGCCCAGCAGGCTCGAGACGAACCCGATGACCGATCCCGCGCCGAAGAGGCCGACCGGCCCGGGCAGAGGACGACCCTTGTCCGGAACGATTTTTCCTGCGTTGCGTAACATCGCAAGACCCGAGGAGCCCACGAACACCGCGAAGAATATCGCCAGCGAGCGCGTACGCAAAAGGCTCGCGATTTGGGCGCCGACGAAGGTTCCGACAACAGCACCGCCTGCCATCGCCTTGACGATGTCCCAGCGCACGACGCGACGAAGTTGATGCGCGCGCACGCTCGAAGCCGACGTGAAGAGGATGGTCGTCAGCGAGGTCGCGATGGCCATGTGCAGTACGTGCTGCTCTGGAAACGCTCGCGCGGTGAAGAGCATCGCGAGAAACGGCACGAGCAGCATCCCGCCGCCGATTCCGAGCAGGCCCGCGAGAAATCCCGTGGCGCTGCCCAGGAGCAACAGCAGGACGACGAAGAGCGGCGACACGTGCGACGTCGAGCAATGTCAGCGCGTGAGTTGCAAGATCGCTGCATACTCGCTCGCAGTGACCGGCGTGATCGAGAGGCGGTTGCCGCGTTGTAGAACCCGCATCCGGGCAAGCGCGGGATGCTCGCGCATCTGCGCAAGCGAGATCAGCCACGTCTTTTTTTTCGCGCGCACATCGACCAGCAGCCAGCGCGGCGCTTCACGCGTGGACTTGGGATCGAAGTACGGGCTCTTCGGATCGAATTGCGTGTCGTCGGGATAAGACGTGCTCGCGACTTCGGCGAGTCCCGCGATGCCGGGCTCGGGACAACTCGAGTGATAGAAAAGGACTGGATCGCCCACCTGCATCTGATCGCGCATGAAGTTGCGCGACTGATAGTTGCGCACGCCGAACCACGCAACGATGGATTTCGGCATCGCGAGCACATCGTCGATCGAGACCTCGGAGGGCTCGGACTTCATCAACCAGTAATTCATTGCACGAGCGCGATGAGGTGAACGAGAGTGCACGCGTGGCGGCAGTGTCGCCGCACAAAAAAAGAGCGACCGACAAGGAAATAGTCGGCCGCTGGCAGAGGGCCCCGCCGATGCCGCCAGACCGTCATCCTGAACCGGTAGGTCCAGGGGGTCGCAGTCAACGGTACTTCAGGTTCATCCAACGAGGGATGATCGCAACAGCATCGTGATATTCCACAACCGAAGCAACACAAGTTGGTTCAAGGAATGTCAGGTCAAAAGCGAACACGGCAGGGAAATCAAAAATCGCAAAATCAGTTCGACTTGCAAATCAATTTGCCGATCAGAACAACGCTTCCTGATTGGCCAGCGCAGTATCGAGCAGCGCGTTGATCGATTGCATTCTACGCGCTATTTCCTGATCGGCAACCGCGATTGCCGGTGCATCGTCGGCGCCGATTCGCGAGCTCGCCGAGCGCAACGACGAGTCAGGAACGGGTCGTGCTTGCGACAGCAACGCACTCGCAATGTTCAACGCCGCGAAGACGGCGATGCGCTCGTTGCTCGCGATCTTTCCCTGGTCACGAATCGCTTTCATCTGCGCGTCGACGTGCTCGACGGCTGCAAGCAACGCGGCCTTCTCGGCAGTCTCGCACGACAGGCGATAGTCGCGATCGAGGATGCGCACGGTGAGTTGTTCCATGGCGATTTGTTCTTACCCATCCGATGGCAATCGATCGATCAGCGCTTCGACGCGCGTACGCGCCGTGTCGAGTCGAGCACGCATGGCCCTGGCATCGGCAGCGCTCCTGTCGAGCGCTGTGCGCAGCGTCTGATTCTCTTCACGCAGATCATGAACGACGCGCACCAGCGCCGAGACGCGGTCGGCGATGTGGTCGAGTTCGCGATCGAGTCCGGCGAGCATGCGTGATGCTAGGAGGGTTGATCGTCCAGCGTCAAGGCGAAGTGGGCGCGCATCACTTCGCTGCAACACTCGACGCCGCGCTCGACGCCGCGCTCGACGCCGCGTCGACCATCCAGTCGTCAACCAATGCAATGCATCGTTTGACGCCAGTACGCGCAATCCATAGACTTGCCGGCGCTTGGTGCTCGCTCGATTTTTTCGCTGCGAGTCAAACGGGAAACAGGATCGTCGCGGCTTTCAAGAGCCGAACGCAACCTGTGCTGCCCCCGCAACGGTCAGCAGGCGCATCGCCTTCTTTTTTCACGGCGATGCAGTCGCGTCGAATGCCACTGTGCCTCGTGCATGGGAAGGCCGACGCGATCGTCCTGCCAGCCCGGATACCGGCCAGGCATTCGTCGGGAATGTCGCGGTGGGCGGCGCTCCGGTTCGTCTTCCATCGGGCAGACGCCGGTTGCCTCGTGCGCGCGGTATCAAACGCCAAATCACGCGCCGCATTTCGTGACGTTCCCTTGTTGCCATTACCCCGCGGGGATGCGGGAACAGGGAGCGTGCCATGCGTCAGCGTCACATCATTTCGCGCGTTTGCGCGCGAGTCTTCGGGTTCGGTCTTTTCATTCTCTCCTCACACGCGGTCGCGCAGTTTTTGGATACGGCGTTGCCGGGCACCAGGCTCGAACCGATCGTGATCACCGCAACACGTACCGCGCAGCGTCTCTCCGACGCACTACCCGCAACGACGTTGATCACGCGCACCGACATCGAGGATAGTCACGCGCCCGATCTCGCGACGTTGTTGCGCGGGCAAGCGGGAATCGACATCGCGCAGTCGGGCGGCCTCGGTTCGCAGACCTCGCTGTTCGTGCGCGGCGCGAATTCGAATCAGGTGCTGGTGTTGATCGACGGCCTGCGCGTCAATGCAATCGGCAGCGGCGCGGCATCGATCGCGCATCTGATGATCGACCAGATCGATCACGTCGAGATCGTTCGCGGCAATGTCTCGAGCCTCTACGGTTCCGAAGCGGTCGGCGGCGTGATCCAGATCTTCACGCGCGGCGCCACGCACGAGAGCGATCGGCCGAGTGTCGGCCTGAATGCCGAGTGGGGCGGCCATCGCACACGCGCAGCATCGTTCGATGCGGCGCACGCGTTCGGAGCGAGCGATGCGCGAACGCGCATCGGTCTCGCAGCATCGTATCGATCGGCCAAGGGTTTCTCGGCAATCGATGCCGATCGCGCGCCTGCGGCCAGTCCCGATGATGACGGTTATCGGAATGCCTCGCTGTCGGCCAACCTCGCGCAACAGTTCGGGCCCCACGAAATCGGCGCGCGCTACTTCGAAAGTCATGGGCATCTCGAATTCGACGATCCAACCGACTACAGTTTTTTCGGGCGACCCTACAACGGCCGCATTCAAACGCATAACGAGCGCACGCGCCTGACCGATGCGGCGCTGTACGGCAAGTTCAGACCGACGATGTTCTGGACCCTCGATCTCCAGGCCGGCCAGACGCGTGATCTGAGCGTCAACACCTCTTCGTATCCGTTGTCGTTCGTGATCGGTTCGACCACCAGCACCGATCGTCAATATCGCGTCGGCAATGCCTTCGCTTTTTCCGAACACGTTGCGACTCTCGCGTATGAGCATCTCGACCAGACCGGCTTTTCCTCGTCGTATGGAAACGGCATCGATGGCGCGGCATTCTCGCGCAAGGTCGACAGTGCGATGGCGGGGTACACCGGACCGATGTTCCTTCCGTCATCGCTGAACGAATTTCAATTCAACGCACGCCGCGATCGCTACTCGGACTTCGGCGGCGCGACCACGGGGCTGGCTGCCTACGGATTGAAGTTCGCGCCGGGATGGAAGGCGATCGTGCAAGCCTCGACCGCGTTCAAGGCGCCGAGCTTCAATGAACTCTACTTTCCGTTCTTCGGCAATGCGGCCTTGAAGCCCGAGCGGGCACGAAGCATCGAGGCCGGCCTTCAATATGCGCGGGATGCGAGCTTCGTTCGGGCGTCGCTGTTTCGCACGAAGACGCGGGACCTGATCGTCTTCGACCCTTTGCTCTCGCTCGCGAACAACGTCGATCGCGCGCGCGTCACGGGGTTCGAACTGAGCGCGCGGACGACGATGGATGGATGGAACCTCAGCGCGAATCTCACGTTCCAGCGGCCGATCGACGAAGCGACCCGAGAGCGCCTGTTGCGTAGAGCCAATCGCAATCTCGGCCTTGCCGCCGCGAAGAGTTTCGGACGCTGGCGAGTCAGCGCCGATCTGCAAGCGGCCGGGACGCGCTTCGACTCGGACATCAATACGTTCGCGCGAACCGAACTCGCCAGTTATGCGCTCGCGAACCTCGGAGTGCGCTACGAGTTGCTGCGAGGAACCACGGTCGGCGTCGCGATCACCAACGCCTTCGATAAACGCTATGCGCTGGTCGATGGCTACAACACGGCCGGTCGCGTGACGACGGTTTCGCTGAGCACGCGCTATTGATTGCCCGCGTCAGGGCTTGGGCCACAAGACCATCTGCGTGCAATGAAAGATCGCGATGGTCTTGCCCGCCGCATTGCGAACGATCGCATCCCGGACTTGCGTCGTGCGTTTGCCATGCACGAGCGAGGCTTCGGCGACGATGCGTCCGCTTTTCGCGGTGCCGAGGAAGCAGCACACCCCGACGATCAATCATGAGGGGTGGAGGAAACGAGCAGCAGGCCCGCCCCTTGCTTATTTTTGACGCATGGAGTATAAAGGTCCGGCAAAATTTTCAAGTCGAGTATGTTGGTCGTTCGTCAACGCGGTGTTGAAATACCCCCCGTGCTTCGTCGGTTGTCCATTTCTTCCCCTTGATAGTTCTGCACTCCCTGGCGCGTTCGCATGCGAGCGCGCATTTTATATTTCGCAAGGAAAGCAATATGGCAACCGGTACAGTCAAGTGGTTCAACGATGCAAAGGGCTTTGGTTTCATCACCCCCGACGAAGGTGGCGGCGACTTGTTCGCGCACTTCTCGGAAATCCAGGGCAGCGGCTTCAAGTCGCTCCAGGAAAACCAGAAGGTCACCTTTGAAGTGACCAAAGGACCGAAGGGCCTGCAGGCTTCGAAGATCACGCCGCAATAAGCGTCGAGATCATTCGATCGGCAGTTTCGAGAGAGCGCACCTTCGGGTGCGCTTTTTTCATTTCCGCACCGCATTCGAGGAGTGATGGATGACACAATCACAAGACCCGGCCGGCGCCGCGATCAAGCCCATCGCGATCGATGACATCCCATGGGAAGAATGGTCCGAAGGCGTGCGCTTCGGCGGCCGCGTTCGGCCGATCGGCGCCCTTGCCGGCGGGTCGCGCGTCGGCGTCCTGATCGAAGAGTTGCCGCCCGGCAAGCAGTCGGCGCCCTTTCATTGGCATACGCGCGAGGAAGAGCACATGTGGTTCCTCACAGGCCGCGCCACCTTGCGCCTGGGTGACGAGCGCCATGCAGTCAAGGCAGGCGACTACGTGTGCTTTCCGGCCGGGCGCGAACTGGGTCATTGTGTCGTCAACGACAGCGATGCGCCTTGCCGCTACCTCGTCATCGGCGAGCGTGTGCCCGACGATGTGTGCATCTATCCCGATTCCCGCAAGGTGATGGTGCGCAGTGCCGATCGCGCGGTGTTTTCGCTCGATGCAAAGAAGGATTATTGGGACGGCGAACAGACCGACGTGCCGCCGACCTGATCGAACAGGCGCCTCTGCACCAAAACAAAACGGCCGACTGAAAGATCGGCCGTTCTTGCGAACACGAAGACGCGCGAAGCCACGTCGGTGGATGATCAACGATGCCCGTGCCCACCACCCCATCCATGTCCACCACCCCATCCACGTCCACCACCCCATCCACGTCCACCACCCCATCCACGTCCACCACCCCATCCGCGATGACCCCAGCCGCCGCGGAAAACGTAACCGAGTGAGAACGAAACCCCCGGCACCCACGGATAGAAGCCGCCGTAATAGGGGTAAGCGTAATAGGGGTAAGCGGAGTAGGGGTAAGCGGAGTAGGGATAGGTGTAATAGGGCGCAGGTGCGGCGTAGGCATATGACTGCGCGGCCTGGTCTTCGCTCTGCACTTGCGCATCGAGCCGTGCGAGTCGATCGCGCTCGGCCGGATCGAGAGGCCGGTTCGCCAGCGCTGCGCTCTGTGCGGGGGTCAGCCGCGCGACCGGCTGATAGCCCGGTTGCTGATAGACGGGATACGCCACGCATCCTGCCAATGCGGCAACAGTGGCGGCGGTAGCGACGAACATCGGGGTGTTGCGCATGTCAGTTCCTTCAGCCGTTCGAGAGCGGATCGAAGCGACCCATCCTGCTCAGAGGGATCCGCCCGGCGAACGTTCAAGTGCCACGATTTATTCGATCGACCGTCGTTGATCAGTGACGCAGCCGTATCGGCGGCCGCACGCCATCCATGGTATTGGAGGTCGCGAACAATTGCGCGCAATCGACCGTATCGAAATCGTAAGACTTGTTGCAGAACTCACAGTCCACGTGAATGCCGCCCATTTCCGCCAGCGTGTCGTCGACCTCCTGCTCTCCCAGTGAGACCAGCATCGCGGCCACGCGTTCGCGCGTGCAACTGCATCGGAACGCGCAGGGGACCGGTTCATAGACCGCAAGCGTTTCGTCCCAGAAGAGACGACGCATCAGCGTCTGAGGATCGACGCGCAGCAACTCGTTGCGATCGAGCGTGTTGGCGAACGTCACGGCGCGTTCCCACACCTCCGCCGCGTGAGCCTCGGCATGCTGATCGAAATGCGAGGTCTTCCCACCCCGCTTGCCGCCGCCTTCGAGCGGGAGCTTCTGCAGCAGCAATCCGTTGGCGTGTTCGTCATCGGCCGCGAGCCACAACTGCGTGTCGAGCTGCTCGGATCGATGCATGTAGCCCTCGAGGGCCTGGGCGACCGAATCGCCTTCGAGCGGAACGATGCCCTGATATGGTTGCTGTCCGCGTGAGCGATCCCGCGGGTCGAGTGTGATCACGAAACGGCCTTGACCTGCCGCATTGACGAGCTCGGTGAAGCTCGCGTCGTCGGCGATCGGGAGGTCGGATGAAAGCTTGACCGTGGCGCGAACCGTCAGGTCGGCATTGCATTCGACGACCAGCAATCGCACCGGACCGTCGCCGTGGATCTGCATGACCAGCGCGCCGTTGAACTTGAGGTTGGCCGACAGCAGCGTGCTTGCGGCGACCAGTTCGCCAAGCAGGCGCATCACCGGCTCGGCGTATTGATGGCGCTCCTTGATGTGCTTCCAGGTCGCGGTCAGCGAAACGATTTCTCCTCGGACCGGAGAGCGCGCGGACGAGCCCGCATCGAACAGGAACTTGTGCAGCCTGTCGCTCATGAAGTCGACCCCGGGTTGTCGATGCGAACCGCGTGCTCGCAATAGTGTCGTGCTTCTTCGACGTAGTGCGCCGCGCCGTGGCGCGTGCGCTCGACGTCCTCGGGCTTCAGTTCGCGGATCATGCGGGCAGGGGTGCCGAGGATCATCACGTTGTCCGGGAAACTCTTGCCTTCGGTCACCAACGCCGCTGCGCCCACGAGGCAACCCTTGCCGATGGTCGCGCCATTGAGCACGATCGCCTGAATCCCGATCAGGCTGCCGTCGCCGATCGTGCAGCCATGCAGCATCACCTGATGCCCGATGGTCACGTCGCAGCCGATGGTCAGCGGCACGCCTTCATCGACATGCAGCACCGAGCCGTCCTGTACGTTGCTGCGCGCGCCGATCGTGATGGTCGCCATGTCGCCGCGTATCACGGCATGCGGCCAGACGCTGACGCCGTCTTCGAGGACGACGTTGCCGATCACGGTTGCGGATTCATGCACGTACGCAGTCGGTGCGATGCGTGGAACGTGTTCGCCGAGTCTGTAGATTGCCATGGTGGAGTAACGTGAAGTGTTCTCGATTGACGCGAGGATTGTAGATGCAGCAGCCGATGCGTTCCCTGAGGGATCAAGCTCTGTCCGTTCTCTTGAATTGCAACCCCGACTGCAAGGCTGAAGAAGCGCGCGCGGCGGATTCATCGCTGCCCGTCGAAGCGCACCTTTGCATCGACCAACCCGATGGCATCCCGGGCCGGCCGGAGCGCCCGACGCTCTTGTCACCTACGCAGATCAAGCCACGATCGGTCGCAAGCACCGAAGGCCGCGCGGCCCTGATCCACGCCATCACGCACATCGAGCTCAACGCAATCGATCTCGCGGCCGACGTTGTGTGGCGATTCGCGAACCTGCCCGACGCCTTCTATCGCGACTGGTTTCGCGTGATGCAGGAAGAGGCGCTGCACTTCCAGTTGCTGCGCGACCATCTTGCGGGTATCGGCTATGCATACGGCGATTTCCCCGCGCACAACGCGCTGTGGGAGATGGCCGAGCGCACCAAAGACGACGTGCTCGCGCGCGTCGCGCTGGTGCCGCGAACGCTGGAAGCGCGCGGCCTCGACGCCTCGCCGGCGGTACGGGCCAGGCTACTGTCGGTCGGCGACAAGGCGGGCGCGGCGATCATCACCATCATCCTCGAGGACGAGATCGGTCATGTCGGCGTGGGCAATCGCTGGTACGCGTGGCTCTGTGAACAACGCGGCCTCGACCCGATTGCGACCTATGCCGCGTTGAGGTCACGCCACGACGCACCGCGCTTGCGCGGTCCGTTCAATCTCGAAGCGCGCCGCGCTGCGGGTTTCAGCGCGGCGGAGCTCGATGCTTTGAGCGGGAAGTAGCCTGTCGTTCCCGCCAACGCGGCAACCCAGCGTCGTCCATGCCGAGTCACCGGGTCCCTGCGTTCGCGGGGACGACGGGCTCGAGCTGCGCATTGAGCGCAACGCGCTGGTCAAACACGAAGCACTCGCCGCGCCAATGCGCGCCGCCGACCTTCTCGAAATAGTTGAGGATGCCGCCGTCGAGTTGCAGGACGCGCTTGAAGCCGATGTCGCGCATGTGAAGCGCAGCCTTCTCGCAGCGGATGCCGCCGGTGCAGAAGGTGACGATGGTTTGTTCGCGCAGTTCGTCGCGTAGCGCTTCGACGGCCGCGGGAAACGCCTCGAAGCGGGCGAGGCCGAGTTGGCGCGCGCCGTTGAACGTGCCGAACTCGACTTCGAAGGCGTTGCGGGTATCGAGCAGCACCACCTCGAGCCCCTCGTCGTCGTGGCCCTGCGCGAGCCACGCGGCGAGGCGCTCGGGCGCGATCGCGGGTGCGCGCGCCGATCGAGGAAAATTGCAAGGCCTCACGGAAGCTTTGCGCATCGTGACGATCTCGGGCTTGTGCTTGACGCGCAAACGTCTGAACGGTTGCGCGCTTGAATCACTGCGCGACCAGCTGCGCTTCACGTCCAGATGCGTGAATGCCTGACGACCGTCGCGATCGACGAAACGCGGATCGTTCGCGAGCCAATCGAGAAAGGACTCGATCGAGTCCTCGCTTCCCGCGATGAAAAGATTGATGCCTTCATCCGCGACGACGATCGTGCCCTTCAGTTGCAGGCTCTCGCAACGCGAGCGCAGATCGGGAACCCAGCGGGCAGGAGTGGCGAGTGCGACGAAACGATAGGCGGCGATGTTGAGGACAACGGAAGAGACATTCATGGGGTCGCGATTATAGAAGCGCCGCGCGTCCGCGCCATCGTCCCCGCGTCATCGTTCCTGGCGTCATCGTCCCTCGCGTCATCGGTAAAACTCGCACGTTAAAATGTCGCATGACCAGCAACGATAGCCAAGACCCGCGCTTCGTGCATCTGAGGATGCATTCGGAATACTCGATTTCCGACGGTATCGTGCGCATCGACAGTGCCGTCGACGCTGCCGCAAGGGATGCACAGCCCGCGCTCGCATTGACCGATCTGTCCAACTTCTTCGGACTGGTGCGCTTCTACAAAGCCGCGCGCGACAAGGGGGTCAAGCCGATTGCCGGATGCGACGTGTGGATCAGCGCCGCAGGCGATGGCGCCCGCAGTGATCGAAGCGGAGGGGCGAGCCGCGCGTTGTTGCTCGCTAAAAATCGCCAAGGTTATCTCGCGCTCTGCATCCTGCTGTCGCGTGCCTATCTCGAGAATGCAGGGCAGGGCCGCGCCGAGGTGCGCTTCGAATGGTTTGCCGAGGTCGGCACCGCGGGGCTGATCGCGTTGTCCGGTGCAGAGGGCGGCGACATCGGACTCGCGCTCGCGGCCGGACGCCGCGCGACGGCGACCGCACATGCGAAGCGCTGGGCCGGGACCTTTCCGCGCGCGTTCTATATCGAGTTGCAACGCTATGGCCAAGCCGATGCCGAGAGCACCATCGACGCCGCGGTATCGCTCGCGAGCGAGCTGGATCTTCCGGTCGTCGCAACGCATCCGGTGCAGTTCCTCACGCGCGGCGAATACGTCGCTCATGAAGCGCGCACCTGCATCGCCGAAGGCGAGATCCTCGCCAACCCACGGCGCACGCGGCGTTTCACGCCCGAGCAATATCTGAAGTCGCAGTCCGAGATGACCACGCTGTTTGCGGACATCCCATCGGCGCTTGCCAATGCGGTCGAGATCGCCAAGCGCTGCAACCTTGAACTGCAACTCGGCAAGGCCCGCCTGCCGCGCTTTCCAACGCCCGCGGGTCGCACGCTCGACGAGCACCTGCGCATCGAAGCCGAAGCCGGCCTCGAGCGTCGTCTCGCGCACCTCTATCCGATCGAGGCCGTGCGCGAAGCCGCGCGTCCCGGCTATGCGAAGCGTCTCGCGTTCGAGTGCGAGACGATTTCGGCGATGGGTTTTCCCGGCTACTTCCTGATCGTCGCGGACTTCATCGGTTGGGCGCGCAACAACGGCGTGCCGGTCGGTCCGGGCCGCGGCTCGGGTGCGGGATCCTTGGTCGCGTATTCGCTGGCGATCACCGATCTCGATCCGCTCGCCTACAACCTGCTGTTCGAGCGCTTTCTCAATCCCGAGCGCGTGTCGATGCCCGACTTCGACATCGACTTTTGCCAGGAAGGCCGCGACGCGGTGATCGACTACGTCAAGAAAAAGTATGGCGCCGAGTCGGTCGCGCAGATCGCGACCTTCGGCACGATGGCGGCCAAGGCCGCGGTGCGCGACGTCGGTCGCGTGCTCGACTTGCCATACACGTTCGTCGACGGCATCGCAAAACTGATTCCGTTCAAGCCGGGCCGTCTCGTGACGATCGCCGATGCGAGAAAGGAAGAACCGCTGCTTGCCGAGCGCGAAGCCAACGAAGACGAGGTCCGCGAAGTGCTGGCATTGGCCGAGCAGGTCGAAGGCATCACGCGCAACGTCGGCATGCACGCGGGCGGCGTGTTGATCGCACCCGGCAAGCTGACCGACTTCACGCCGCTCTACGTGCAGCCCGGCTCGCACGACGGCGCCAACGTCGTCAGCCAGTACGACAAGGACGATGTCGAGAGCGTCGGTCTGGTGAAGTTCGACTTCCTCGGGCTCACCACGCTGACGATCCTCGACTGGACCGTCGCGCACATACGCGCGCTCTACGAGGACCAGCGCGACTTCGCGCTCGAGCACATCCCGCTCGACGACCCCAGGTCGTACGACGTGTTTCGCCGCGCCGAGACGGTCGCCGTGTTCCAGTTCGAAAGTCCGGGCATGCGTCGCATGCTGCTCGAAGCCAAACCCGATCGCTTCGGCGACATCGTCGCATTGAACGCGCTGTACCGGCCCGGTCCGATGGACCTGATTCCCGACTTTATCGCGCGCAAGAAGGGCGAGAAGTTCGAATACCCCGATCCGCGCGTCAAGCACATCCTGGAAGAGACCTACGGGATCATGGTCTATCAGGAGCAGGTGATGCTGATGGCGCAGATCATCGGCGGCTACTCGCTGGGCGGCGCCGACATCCTGCGCCGCGCGATGGGCAAGAAGAAGAAGGAAGAGATGGACGAGCAGGAGTCCATCTTCATCGAAGGCGCGAAGAAGAACGGCCTCACGCAAGCGCATGCGCGCGACATCTTCCAGTTGATGGCCAAGTTCGCGGGATATGGGTTCAACAAGTCGCACGCGGCTGCGTATGCGTTGCTGGCGGTCCAGACCGCGTGGCTGAAGGTGCACTTCGCGGCCGAGTTCATGGCGGCCAACCTGTCGGCCGCGCAGGACGACACCGACAAGATCAAGATCCTGATCGAAGACGCGCGACATCACCGGCTGACGGTTCTCGCGCCCGATCTGAATGCCTCCGAAGCGCGCTTCGTTCCGGTCCGCAGCGAAGGCGATGGCGGCCGCGCGAACACGTTGCGCTACGGCCTCTGCGCGATCAAGGGCACGGGACAGGCCGCGATCGAAGCGATCGTCGCCGCGCGTCGCATCAGTGGGCCGAATTGCCGACCATTTAGCGATCTCTTCGATCTATGCGGCCGCGTCGACAAGCGCCTCGTCAATCGCCGCGTGATCGAAGCGCTGGTTCGCGCCGGTGCGCTCGATACGCTGACGCCCGAAGGCCGCGCGGGCAGGGCGACGCAATTCGCAGCGATCGGTCGCGCAATGGGCGCGGCCGAACACGCCGAGACGTTCGCCAATCAGGTCAGTCTCTTCGGCGCGCAGGACGAGGCATCGCATCGCCCCGAGCCGATTCGAGTGCCCGCCTGGAATGAAAAGCAAACGCTTGCCGAAGAGAAGAACGCGCTCGGCTTCTACTTTTCGGGCCATCTCTTCGCCGGCTACGAAATCGAAGTGCGACGCTTCGCGCGCACGCCGCTCGCCGCGGTCGCGCCGTCGCGCGAGCCGCAGACCGTGGCCGGCATCGTCGCCGCATGCCGCACCCAGATGACCCGGCGCGGCAAGATGCTGATCGTCACGCTCGACGATGCGAGCGGCCAGCTCGAGGTGACGGTCTTCAATCCATTGCACGAAGCGCGTCGATCGCAACTGCGCGAAGACGAGCTCGTGATCGTGACGGGTGTCGTCAAGAACGACGAGTTCTCGGGCGGCATGCGCATGACAGCCGACGGCATCCTCGATCTCGCGGCCGCCCGAGGGCGATATGCGCGAGGACTCAGGCTGTCGATGAATGGCGCATCCGACGCGACGCGACTGCGCCAGATGTTGTCGGCCTATCGAGCGCAGGGCGCGCAGGGCGCCGATCGCGGGATCGATGTCAGCGCAGACGATGGCTGCCGCATCACGATCGCGTATCGCTCCGCGCACGCCGCTCCGGCCGCGATGTGCGAGATAGAACTCGGCGAGTCGTGGCGAATCGTTGCCGACGATGCGTTGGTGATCGGTCTGGGCGAGTGGCTCTCGCCCGAGAACGTGCGCTTCGTTTATTCATGAATACGCGCATGAATACGCGCATGAATACGTCCGCGACCGCGCGCATGAATGCGCCCACGACCGCGCGCATGAGCGGGGCCGATGCGCTTTCGTTTCAACGGCCGCATGACGCGATCGATTTCTCGACGTTGCGTCGCGTGCTGGTCGTGATGCTGCGGCATCACGGCGATGTGTTGCTCACATCGCCCGTGTATGCGGCGCTCAAGGCCGCGAACCCGGAGATCGAGATCGATGCGCTCGTCTATCGGGAGACCCGACCGATGCTCGCGTTCAATCCCGATCTTTCGCAGGTTCACACCATCGATCGCGCGTGGAAGAAGTCGGGACCGCTCTCGCATGCGCGGTCCGAGTGGCGCTTGCTGCAAGCGCTGCGCGCGCGTCGCTACGATCTCGTGGTCCATCTCACCGACAACCGGCGCGGTGCGTGGCTCGTGCGTGGCCTCTCGCCGCGTCATGCGGTCGCCCCTCGATTGCGCGATGACGCCGGACTCGCCGCGCGTTTCTGGAACGCGAGCTTTACGCATCGCTACGCCAACGGGTCCTCGGTGTATCCCGGCGCCGCGCTCGGGCGACGGCACACGGTCGAGCAGAACCTCGATGCGTTGCGGCGCCTCGGACTCGTGATCGACGACGCGCCCCGCCTGACGATGGTTCCGGGCGACGAGGGCGAGCGCGATGCCACCGCGCTGCTCGCGCGTCTGGGCGTCGATGGCCCTTTCATCGCGATGCAGCCCACCTCGCGCTGGATGTTCAAGTGCTGGCCGGTGGCGAGCAACGCGGCGCTGATCGCGACCCTGCTTCGACGCGGCGAAACGGTCGTGCTGTCGTGCGCGCCCGACGAGCGCGAACGCGCGATGCTGTCGGCGATCGTCGCCGCAGTGAAGGCGCTGCCCGCCGCGCCGCTCGATCGCCTCAAGCTCGCCGACGACGGGGGCACGCTCAATCGCCTTGCCGCGCTGATCGCGCGCGCGAAACTCTTCATCGGCATCGACTCGGCGCCGATGCATATCGCCGCCGCGACGGGCACGCCGACGATCGCGCTCTTCGGTCCGTCGGGCGAGTTCAACTGGGGGCCGTGGAAGGTCGCGCATCGGGTCGTGACCAGCGACGCGTTCGCGTGTCGTCCCTGTGGGCAGGACGGCTGCGGCGGCGGCAAGGTGAGCGATTGTCTCGTCAGGCTTCCGGCCTCGAGCGTGCTCGCAGCGATCGACGATCTCGTCGCAGAAGTTGCCGCGGCAGCCGCATCGGCGCGCGACCTGCTACGTCTCGCATGAGCCGCCTCGCATGACCCAGCGCACGATTTGAAGATCGCTCTCGTTCGGGCGCGCTACAACTCCTTCGGCGGCGCCGAGCGCTTCGTGGCCCGCGCCTTGCGCGCATTGGCTGCCGATCGCGACGATCCGCCCGAGGTCGCGGTGCTCGCCCGTCGATGGCAAGAGGCGGAAGCCGCGTCGTCCGATGGCGACATGCCGCCGGATCGTGAAGAGATTCGCTTCGTGCGTTGCGACCCCTTCTACATCGGCAGCGTGTGGCGCGACGCGTCGTTCGCTAAAGCGGTGCATGCGCACTTGCGGGACGAGCCTTTCGATCTCGTGCAGAGTCACGAGCGTATCGCCGGATTGCCAATCTATCGCGCCGGAGACGGCGTCCATGCGTCGTGGCTCGAACGGCGCGCGCGCGTGGTCGATGCCCCGACGCGTCTCGGCATGGCGCTCAGCCCCCATCATCGCTATCTGATTCGTATCGAGCGCGCGATGTTCGAGCATCCGTTGCTGCGCGCGGTGATCTGCAACTCCGAGATGGTTCGCCGCGAGATCGCAGAGCGCTTTGCGATTGCGAGAGACAAGCTCGTCCTGGTGCGCAACGGCGTCGATCTCGATCGCTTTCATCCCGGTGCGCGCGCTGCACATCGCGATGCGATGCGGCGCCGCTTGAACATCGCGCCGGATGCGCGCGTCTTCGTTCTTGTCGGTTCGGGCTTCGAGCGAAAAGGTGTCAGGCCGGCGCTCGAGGCTCTACACGATGTGAATCAGGCGGTGCTCGTCATCGTCGGCGACGACAAGCACCGCGATCGTTACGAGGCCCAGGCGGCCCGTCTCGATATCGCGTCGCGAGTTCGATTCGTCGGCGCCGTTGCCGATCCGCTGCCGTACTACGCGATGGCCGACGTGTTCCTGCTGCCGACGATCTACGACCCGTTTCCCAACGCCGCACTCGAGGCTCTGGCGTGCGGGCTGCCGGTGATCACGAGCGACGCCTGCGGCGCGGCCGAGTTGATCGAGGAGGGCGTCAACGGATGGGTTGTCGCATCGGGTCAAGCGCATCCGTTGCGCGTGGCGATGCAAAGGGCGCTTGCTCTCGAGTCGGCGCAACGGCATGCGATGTCGCAAGCCGCACGGCGCGCGGCCGAGCCGTACTCACTGGCTGCGCTATCGACATCGCTGCTTTCTCTCTATCGATCGTTGATGGACAAGCGCTGAAGCATCGCGCAATCCACGGCAGGTCCCGATGCTAAACTCGCCCGCGACTTTTTCTCCGCTTGGCGTCGTCCCCGCGGCCTTTAAACCCTGCGAAAGCGGGGAGGCGACCCAGTGGCGTCCGTCGCAAGACGCTGGAATCCCGCTTGCGCGGGAACGACGGCAGTCCAAATAAATGGCCGATTCCCCCTCACCGAAACCCGACTCATCGACCGCGACGGGCACCACGTCGAAGCCGGTCGCGTCGCCCCGCTCGGGTCCGCTGTTTCGCCGGCTGCTGGGATACATCAAGCCTTATCGCGGCATCTTCGTCGTTGGCTCGTTGTGCTCGGTGATCGCCTCGACCACCGATGCCGCGTTCGGTGCGCTGTTGAAGCCGCTGGTCGATCGCGGTTTCTCGGCGAGCTCCGACTATCCGATCTGGATCTATCCGGCTGCGATCGTCGGCCTGTTCATCATCCGCGGCGTGTTCACGTTTCTGAATTCGTATGCGATGGCCTATATCGGCAATCGCGTGCTCAACAGCTTGCGCGTCGAAATGTTCGAGCGGCTGGTGGCCTTGCCGACGCGCTACTTCGACGCACATTCGTCGTCGAGCCTGGTGTCGCGCCTGGTGTTCGAAGCGCAGAACGTGATGCAAAGCGCGACCGGCGTGATTACCAGTGTGGTGCGCAACAGCTTCACGATCTTCTGGCTGATGGCGACCTTGCTGTGGCTCAACTGGCGCCTGACCCTGTTCACCATCGTCGTGCTGCCATTCGTGACCTTCATCGTACGCAAGCTGTCGCGGCGCATGCGCGAACTGTCCAGAAAGAACATGTACATGACGGGCGAATTGACGCGCGTCGTGCAGGAAACCATCGATTGCCAGAAGGTCGTCAAGATCTACGGCGGCGAAGGCGATGCGCGTTCGAGCTTTCGGCAGACCGTCGATCGGTTGCGCGGCAACGCGATGCGCATTTCCGTGACGAGCTCGGCGACGGTGCCGATCACGCAGTTGCTGATGGCGCTGGCGGTGGCCTGCATGATCTATTTCGCGCTCGACCTCGCGCGCTCCGACCAGATGACCGCGGGCGCCTTCGTATCCTTTGTCGCGACCACGACCTTCCTGCTCGCGCCGATGAAGCAGTTGGCCGAGATCAGTGGCCCGTTCGAGCGCGGACTCGCAGCCGCCGAGGGCGTGTTCTCGCTGATCGACGAGCACGTCGAAGACGATCGCGGAACGCTGCACCTGGGGCGCGCGCGCGGCGCGATCCGCTTCGTCGATGTCGCGCTGCGCTATGCCGAGGACGCCAAGCCGGTGAGCGTTGCCGGGTCGCACGAGGCGGCCGTCGATGAGCCGCGCACGCGTCGTGCGGCGCTTCAGAAGATCGATCTCGACATCGCGGCCGGCGAAACGATTGCGCTGGTCGGCTCGTCGGGCGGCGGCAAGACTTCGTTCGCGAATCTGATCCCGCGCTTCTATCACGCGACCTCGGGACAGATCCTGATCGACGGCATCCCGATCGAGGACATCGCACTGGCCAGCCTGCGCGCGCAGATCGCGATGGTCAGCCAGGACGTCGTGCTCTTCAACGAAACCATCGCGCACAACATCGCCTATGGCGCCGATCGCGATGTCTCCACGCGACTGAAAGGCGAAGCGCTGCGCGATGCGGTGCGACGCGCAGCCGTTGCCGCGCATCTCGCGCATGTCATCGACGACATGCCCGACGGCTACGACACGATGGTCGGCGAGAACGGCGTGAGGCTCTCCGGCGGGCAGCGCCAGCGGCTCGCGATCGCGCGCGCGGTGTTGAAGGACGCGCCGATCCTGATTCTCGACGAAGCGACTTCGGCGCTCGACTCCGAATCCGAGCGCCACGTGCAGGCCGCATTGTCCGACCTGATGCGGGGGCGAACCACGGTCGTGATCGCGCATCGCCTGTCGACCATCGAGAACGCGGACCGCATCGCGGTGTTCGACAAGGGCCTGATCGTCGAAGTCGGCACGCATGCGGCGCTGCTCGTGGCCGACGGCATCTACTCCAAGCTCTATCGCATTCAATACGCGCTCGATGGCGATGAGGCGAAGACCGAAGGCGAAGCGACCGATGACACGGCCGCTCGGGGACTGACCCCCGCATGAAGATGCCGCCGCCCGCGTTTCGTCCGCTGCACATCGTGCACACCGAATCGTCGTGTGGATGGGGCGGCCAGGAGCTGCGCATCCTGGTCGAGTCGCGCGGAATGATCGCGCGCGGACATCGCGTGACGCTGATCGCGCCAGTGGCCGCGCGCATCTTCGCCGAAGCTTCGCGCTATCGCGTGCCGGTGATCGCGCTGCCGATCGAGAAGAAGCGCCTGGGCGCGATCGGCGCCTTGCGCGACTGGTTGCGTGCGCACCCGGCCGACGTGATCAACACCCACAGCTCGACCGATAGTTGGCTCGCGGCGCTCGCATGGGCATCGTTAAACAACGCGCCGCCGATCGTGCGCACGCGCCACATCTCGGCGCCGGTACCGGAAAACATCGCGAGCCGCTGGCTTTATCGCCACGCGAGCCGCTTCGTCGTCACTACCGGCGGCTCTCTGCGGGACGCGCTGGTCTCGCGGCTGCGGCTCGATCCATCGCGTGTGCTGTCGATTCCGACCGGGATCGATACGACTGCGTTTCGCCCCCCGAGCGAGCGCGAGCGCCGCTCCGCCCGGGCCGCCGTCGGTGCGGGCGAGAGCGATTTTGTGGTCGGCATCGTCGCGACGCTGCGCAGCTGGAAGGGTCATCGCTATCTGATCGAAGGCTTCGCCAAGGCGCTTCGGAGTGTGCAAGGCGCGACCAACGCCATGCGCCTTCTGATTGTTGGCGACGGCCCGCAACGCGAGGCACTCGAAGCGCTGGTCGATACGCACGACCTGCGCTCGCACGTGCGCTTCGCAGGCAACCAGCCCAACGTCATTGCCTGGCTGCACGCGATGGACGTCTTCGCGCTGCCGTCGTATGCGAACGAGGGCGTGCCTCAGGCCATCCTTCAGGCGATGGGCTGCGGCGTGCCGGTCATCACGACCGATGCGGGCGCCATCGCCGAGATCGCGTTCGCATCGGACCCCGATGGCGATATCAGCAAGGCCACGGCGCTGATCGTGCGCAAGGAAAACGCGGACGATCTGCGCGATGCGATCCTCGCATTGAAGGCCGACGCCGCGCGTCGCGAACAGATGGTCAACAACGCGCTCGAACTGGTCCGCGCCTCGCACGGCATCGACGGCATGCTCGATCGCATGGAAGCGGTGTTCCGTGCAGCCGCAGGACAGAGCGCCGTCGCGCACGTCCCTGTTCAATAGAGGAAAGTCCATGAACGCACCGGCACCTCCGATCAGCCGCTACCCCGTCCCCGAACTCAAGGATCTGCCCGACGATATTCGCGAGCGCATCCTCGCCGTGCAGGAGAAGGCCGGCTTCGTGCCGAATGTGTTTGTCGCGCTCGCGCATCGGCCCGCGGAATTCAGAGCCTTCTTCGCATATCACGACGCGCTGATGGAAAAAGAGACCGGCAATCTCACCAAAGCCGAACGCGAGATGATCGTGACGACCACGAGCGCCCGCAACGGCTGCCTGTACTGCGTGGTCGCGCACGGCGCGCTGGTGCGCATCTACGCGAAGAGTCCCCTGCTCGCCGACCAGATCGCCGTCAATTACTTGAAGGCGGACATCACGCCGCGACAAAAGGCGATGCTCGACTTCGCGGTCAAGGTCTGCCTCGATTCCCAACGTGTCGATGATGAAGATTTCGCAGAACTTCACACGCATGGCTTCGACGACGAAGACATCTGGGACATCGCCGCGATCACCGCTTTCTTCGGCCTGTCGAATCGCGTCGCCAACGTGACCGGCATGCGGCCGAACGACGAGTTCTATCTGATGGGACGCGTGCCGCGTCAGAAGTGATTCGGGCGGTCGCTACGCGCTGCATCGATCGCGCGGCATAACGTCTCTGCGCCGATCAATATGCGCGATGTGTGCCGCGTAATCAAATTCGGATCGAGAAACAGATAGTGGTGATGCCCAACGGCCGAGACGCTCGTCCATCGGCTCCACAGCGCGATGTCATTGCGCTGATTGCCGCTCTCGGCCGCGGTCACGATCAGTTGCGGGTCGGCGGCGATAACGGCCTCGGCATCGATCGTCGGGGCGAGCATGGCAAGCGATGCGAAAACGTTGCGTCCTCCGCAGAGCTCGATGACTCTTGTGATCAGATGCGGGCCCCCGATCGTGATCAGCGGGTTGTTCCAGACCTGGTAGAACACGCGTACCGGGGCGCGCGAAGCATAGGTGTCGCGCAGGGCTGCGACCTTGCGGCGGAATTCGTCTGCCTTGGCGCTCGCTTCACGCGCATGTCCGGTCAATGCGCCGAAGCGTTCGAGCGTCGTCGCCACGTCCGCGAGCGTATGCGGCTCGCTGCGGAAGACCGGGATGCCGAGGCGCACGAGCGCTTCGAGTTGTGCTTGCGCCGTGCCGCTCTGCCACGCAATGACGAGATCCGGCTTCAAGGTGACGATGCGCTCGAGAGCGATGCCTGAGAGCCCGCCCACGCGCGGCAGGCGCTTCGCGGCTTCGGGATAGTCGCTGAAGTCGGTCGCGGCAAGGATCGCGTCGCCGTCGCCGATTTCGAACAGCAACTCGGTGATATGCGGCGCCAAGCTGACGATGCGGTGTGCGGGCGCTTCGAGGCGGACCTCGCGGCCGGTATCGTCGCGCATTGCGATGGCAGCGAAGCTCGGCGAACACGGCGCGAGCAAGAGGAAGACCGCGAGCAGGGGGGCGGCGCGCATCGCTGATGAGGACATGCGGCGAGTCTAGCGCGCGCGTTGAGATACTCGTTCCAACATGACTTCAAAGACCCTTGTCCTGCCCACCCATGCGCTATACTACGAATGCAAACCATTCTCGTTATCAATTACGCTGCGAGCCCTTCATGTCGCATCGACGCGATGAACATGCTTGACCTGCCATCCTCTGCCTTCATGCCCACCTCGGCAGACGCCTCGTTGCGTTCTGGCGATTCGCGCGATGCGCGAGCGAGTTCGTGGCTAGCCGACGAGCCCGTTGCGATCGCATTGTCCGACCTTCCGGTCGGCGGCTTTGCGACCATCCATGCGGTGCTTCCCGCAAATGCCGATGTCGATCGCCATCTGGTCATGCGTTTGATCGAGATCGGCCTCGTGCCGGGCGAGCGCGTGCGCGTGGTCGCACAGGGTCATCCAGGGCGCGAACCGGTCGCAGTTCGTCTCTCGGCGGCCGATAGCGGCCGCAAGAACATGAACGGCTCGACCTTTGCGATGCGCCGGCACGAGGCCGACTTCATTCGCGTCGTGCCTGACGTGCAGGACGCCGCTGAGAAGGATACTGTGCGGGGCGCTGTCAATCGGAAGGCCTCGCGCCGTTGAGCATGGACGCCGCCGCGACATTAGCCCCGAGCGCGGGCCTTCGCGTCGCGCTGCTCGGCAATCCCAACTGCGGCAAGACCGCGCTCTTCAATCTGTTGACGGGCAGCCGGCAGAAGGTTGCGAACTATGCGGGCGTGACCGTCGAGCGAAAGGAAGGTGTCTTCACGACGCCGGCCGGTCGTCACGTGCGTGTGCTCGATCTGCCCGGCGCCTACAGTCTCAACGCGATCAGCGCCGACGAGGCCATCACGCGCGACGTGATCCGCGGAGCGCGCTCGGACGAAGGGCGCCCGGACCTCGTCGTGTGCGTCACCGACGCGACCAACCTCAAGCTCAACCTGCGCATGGTGGTCGAGGTCAAGCGCTTGGGTGTGCCGATGCTGCTTGCGCTCAACATGAGCGACATCGCGAAGAAACGCGGCATCGCGATCGATGTCGCCGCGCTCGAACACGAGCTCGGCATGCCGGTCGTCGAGACGGTCGCGGTGCATCGCGATGGCGCGCGCGCGCTGATCGCACGCATCGAAGCGGGCGGACGATTCGATCGTGTCGCGCGCACCGAGCAAGCGAAGGTCGCCGAGCCGTGGCACGAAGCGTCGATCGACGACGTCCTCGCCGCCCAGGCCGAAGTGCGCCGCATCCTCGCGATCGCGGTCCACGAGCCCACCGTCGATGCGCGCGCCGACGATGCGATCGACGCCATCGTGCTGCATCCCGTGTGGGGCATGGCGGTCCTCGCGGTCACGCTGTTCCTGATGTTCCAGGCCGTGTTCAGTTGGGCGCAATGGCCGATGGACGCGATCAAGGGCGGCATGGAGGCGCTCGGCAGCGGCGTTCGCCACGTCATGCCCGATGGCGTCCTGCAGAGTCTCCTGGTCGATGGCATGATCGCCGGCGCCGGCGCCGTGATCGTCTTTCTGCCGCAGATCCTGATCCTGTTTCTCTTCATCCTCGCGCTCGAGGACTCGGGCTATCTGCCGCGCGCCGCCTTCCTGCTCGATCGCGTGATGGGCACGGTCGGCCTGTCGGGGCGCTCTTTCATACCGCTGTTGTCGAGCTTCGCGTGCGCGATCCCCGGCATCATGGCCACGCGCACGATTTCGAGTTGGCGCGATCGCATCGTGACGATCATGATCGCGCCGCTGATGACGTGCTCGGCGAGGCTGCCGGTCTATGCGTTGATCATCGGCGCCTTCGTTCGCCGCGAGACCGTGTGGCATGTCTTCAACCTGCAAGGGCTGGTGCTGTTCGTGCTGTATGTCGCGGGCATTGCCGGCGCAATGGGCGTGGCCTGGGTCCTGAAACGCTTTCGCGGCGGCGAAGTGCATCACCCGCTGCTGATGGAGTTGCCGTCGTATCGCTGGCCCAATGCGCGCAACCTCGTCATCGGCCTCGTCGAACGCGCGCGCATCTTCCTGTCGCGAGTCGGCACCATCATCCTGTCGCTGATGATCGTGTTGTGGTTCCTGTCGAGTTTTCCCTCGCCGCCCGAAGGCGCGACCGGCCCGGCAATTCAATACAGCCTGGCCGGCATGATCGGCCGCGCGATGGAAGTCGTGTTCGCGCCGATCGGATTCAACTGGCAGATTTCGATCGCGTTGATCCCCGGATTGGCCGCGCGTGAAGTCGCGGTCGGTGCGTTGGGGACGGTCTATGCCTTGTCGGCGAGCGGCAACAACGTGGCCGAAGAGTTGTCGCCGATGATCGCGGCCGGATGGTCGCTCGCGACCGCGTTTTCGCTGCTGGCCTGGTATGTGTTCGCGCCGCAATGCCTGTCCACGCTGGCGACCGTCAAGCGCGAGACCAACTCGTGGCGCTATCCGCTCGTGATGGCGGGCTATCTGTTCGGCCTCGCGTATCTCGCGTCGTTCGTGACGTATCGCGTCACGCTCTGGTGGACGGGAGGCTGAATGAGCGCAACGCTTCAAGGCTTGATCGTTGCGATGATCGTTGCATTTGCAATGGTTTACGCCTCAATCAAATTCATGCCTGCCGCATACCGACGCGCACTTGCCGCGCGCGCCGCCGCGCTGGTCTCGCGCTGGGGCGTGTCGGAAGTCAATGCGCGCCGCGTCGAGGCCAAGCTCGCCAGCGGCGGCGCATGCGGCAGTTGCGAGACCTGCAAGGCCTGCGTCACGCCGCCTGAAGAAGGCCACGCGAGCGCAGCGCCCGTGAATACTTTCAAGCAGATTCCGATTCGCAGCGTCACGCACTGAGGCCGCTGACGACCAGCTCACGCTGGCCTCGTCGCTCGCCCCCGCTCGATCAACGCCCGTGTCGATGCGTCATGCGTGCCGGGCGTGCCGTTTTCCAATTCATCGACGATGGTCCTGGCGAGCATCTTGCCGAGCTCGACCCCCCATTGATCGAACGAGTCGATGTTCCAGATCGTTCCCTGCACCAGCACCTTGTGCTCGTAGAGCGCGATCAGCGCGCCGAGCGACGCCGGATCGAGCCGCGCGAGCACGATCGTGTTCGACGGCCGATTGCCCGGAAATGTCTTGTGAGGCGCGAGGCGGTCGGCCTCGACACGGCTCACGCCTTGCGCGATCAATTCCACGCGCGCTTCATCCTCCGTCTTGCCGTTCATCAGCGCCTCGCTCTGCGCGAAGCAGTTCGCAAGCAGCGCGCGCTGATGCTCGAGGTGCGTATGCGCAGGCGCGATCACCGCGATGAAATCGATCGGCGCCCATTCGGTTCCCTGATGCAGGCATTGAAAGTAGGCGTGCTGCGCGTTGGTCCCGGGCTGACCCCACAGGACCGGCACGGTCGCGTGCGCGACCGGCGATCCAGCGAGCGTGACCGACTTGCCGTTGCTCTCCATCTCGAGCTGTTGAAGGTGCGCGGGCAACAGTTCGAGATGCTGGTGATAGGGAGCGATGCACACGCTGCGCGCGCCGAGCACATTGCCGTTGAGGATCCCGACGAGTGCGAGGCGCACCGGCATGTTCGCTTCGAGCGGCGCGTTCGCGAAATGTACGTCCATCGCATGCGCGCCCGCGAGCAATTGGCGAAAGCGCGTCATGCCGCAGGCGAGAGCGATCGGCAGCCCGATCGCGGACCACAGCGAATAGCGTCCGCCGACCCAGTCCCAGAATTCGAACATGTTCTTGGTGTCGATACCGAAGGCGCGAACCGCTTCGGTGTTGGTCGATACCGCGACGAAGTGACGATGCAATTGGCCTTCAGGGACGCCACCGGCGGTCGACCATGCGCGCGCCGAGTGCGCGTTCATCATCGTCTCGGCGGTGGTGAAGGTTTTCGATGCGACGATGAAAAGCGTCGTCGCGGGGTCGATCTGGCGCAGCACGTCATCGAGCGCATGCGCATCGACATTGGCGACGAAGTGCACCGATGGTTGCGCATCCTGATACGAGCGCAACGCTTCGCACACGAAGCGCGGCCCGAGGTCCGACCCGCCGATGCCGATGTGCACGACATCGCTGATCGCGTCGCCGCGATGTCCGGTCCATGCGCCGCTTCGGACCTGTTCGGAAAATGTTTCCATGTGGTCGAGCACCGCATGCACCTCGCGCACCACGTTGCGCCCATCGACCGTGAACAGCGCGTCGCCCGGCGCGCGCAAGGCGACGTGCAACGCGGCTCGATCTTCGGTCACGTTGATCTTGTCGCCCGCAAACATCGCATCGCGTCGCGCTTCGACGCCTGCGTTACGCGCAAGCGCGAAGAGGCTCGCCAGCACTGCATCGTCGATGCGATTCTTCGAGGCGTCGAGGATGAGTCCCGCCGCTTCGATGGTGTGCTTCGAGAGTCGCGATGCATCCTGGTCGAAGAGTTCGCGCATGGTCGCGACTCGAAGGCTGTTTGAAGCGAGGTCGGACCAGGGATCGGATGGAGCGGTCATGGAATGTTGGAGAAGAAGTGGAAAGAATTGATGCCTCGAACCAGTGTGGCGCCGCAGAGTCTGCGTGAACGAATGCCGGCAACGCGACCACGTTGTATTGTCATTCCGAGCAACGCGAGCAATCTCATCGGCCAACCGAAGCACTGTCCATTGATTCGCGCACCAATCGATTGAGCGCGGCGCGAATCGCGGCCAGCAACTCGGATGCGGTGAGTCCGATCGGGCCGATGCTTTGCGCGACGAGCTCGTCCGCTGCGGTCCCATGCAGCCAGGTCGCCGCGCGCGCGGCGTCGAGCGGCGAGAAGTGCTGCGCGAGCAGGCCCGCGACGAGTCCGCAAAGAACGTCGCCGGTACCTCCGGTGGCAAGGCCGGGATTGCCGGTGGTGTTGATCACCCACACGCCGTTCGCGTCGGCAATCACGCTGCCCGCGCCTTTGAGGACGACGACGCTTTGCGTTCGTCGTGCAAGTTCGATCGCCGCTTGAATGCGATCGGCCTGCACCGCTTTCGCATCGACTCCGAGCAGGCGTGCGGCCTCGAGCGGATGCGGAGTCAGCACCGCAACAGGAAGCCCTTGGGCCGCTCGCCCGGCTAGACGATCGAACAGCGCTCGATGAGTCGCGATCGCATTGAGCGCATCGGCATCGATCACGATCGCGCTCTTGGTTGCGATCCATGCCTCGAGCATCGCCAACGCCGCATCGCCCTGCCCGAGACCGGGCCCGATCGCAACCGCACTCGCATCGACGCCATCGAGAGATTCGCGCAGCATCAGCTCGGGATGCACGACGTCGAACCGTGGCGCCGATGCGGCGAGCAGCTTCACATAGACGCGACCCGCGCCGCTTTGCAACGCCATGCGCGACGCGAGCAGCGCAGCGCCGACCATGCCGTCGTTGCCGCCGATCACGGCGACGCTGCCGAAGCTGCCCTTGTGACTGTTCTGTCGACGCGGCTTCAGCGCGGTATCGAACAGCGCGGGACGATTGATCGAACCGATCTGGCCGGGCTCCAGAACCGTATCTCGCAATCCGTCATCATCGAGAGACAGACCGAGCGAGTCGATCACGATCCCGCCGCAATGATCGGGACCGTCGGCCGTGTAGAGGCCGGGTTTGGCCGCGATGAACGTGATCGTGCGATCCGCTTCGATCGCGATGCCGGCCGCGTGTCCGGTGTCGGCATCGAGACCGCTCGGCACGTCGAGTGCGAGCACCGGGCATCGCGCCGCGTTGACGAGGGCGATCCAGTCGCGTGCCTTGCCCGACGGCGCGCGGCTGATGCCGATGCCGAAGAGGCCGTCGACGACGAGAGTTGCGTTGCCGATCACGGTCGAGGGATCGATGACGGCGGCATCGGCATGCGCATCCGGGCTCGCGGCTTCGCGCCAACTCGCATAGGCATGGGCCGCATCGCCACGAAAGCGCGAGGCATCGTCAAACAGCGCGACGCGCACATCGACGCCGCGTTCGCGCAGCAAGCGCGCGGTAACGAGCGCGTCGCCGCCATTGTTGCCCGGCCCTGTCAGTACGAGCACGGGGCCGGGACGTTCCAGAGCCATCGTCATCGCTTCACGCGCCGCAGCCTCGCCCGCGCGCTGCATCAGTGTCCCGGACGGCCATCGCTTCGCAGCGGCCTGTTCGATCGCGCGCAAGGCGCCGCCGCGCAAGAGGCGCGAGCGTATCGTGACGGCTATCGGTTCCTTCATCGTCGCGTTCATATTCGCTCGTTCATCGTCCATAGCGCGCAAGCGTCAGTCCTTCGAGATCGATCTCGGGGGTCCTCTGCATCACCACATCGGCGACGATCTTGCCCGAGCCCGCGGCCGTCGCCCAGCCCGTCGAGCCGTGACCGAGGTTGACGAACACGCGCGGATGCGAGGTCGCGCCGAGCACCGGCGGCCCATCGGGCAACATCGGCCGCGCACCGGCCCACCAGGTCGCGGTCTGATAGGGAGCCGCGCCCGGAAACCAATCGCGCGCCACCTTGATCAGCGTCGCGAGTGCGCGCTCGGCGTTCTTCGATGTGATCGACAGGCTGCGGTCGCCGAGCTCCGCAGTCCCTGCGATGCGGATGCGATTGCCCATGCGAACGATCGCGACCTTGTAGGCCTCGTCCATCACGGACGCGATCGGCGCATACGTGGGTTCGCGAATCGCAATCGTCGCCGAGTAACCCTTGACCGGATAGAGCGGCAAGCGAATGCCGAGCTGTCGCAACAGCATCGTGCTGTCGATGCCGCCCGCGATCACGACCGCATCGACCGCACGATCGCTGTCTGTCTGCGCGTTGCGCACGCGCAAGGCAACGCGGTCGCCTTTTGTCCCCACGCGCGTAACGACTGCGCCGAACTCGAAGCGCACGCCGCGCTCGTCGCAGAGGTCTTTCAACAGCCGCGTGAACAGCGGGCAATTGCCGGTCTCGACGTCGGGAAGCAACAGGCCACCGACGAATTCGATGTCGGACAGGCCGGGTTCGCGCACACCACACTCCGCGGGCGACAACAGTTGATGCGTGACGCCGGCTTCTTTCAGAAACGCCATCGTGGTCTCGGCCATCTTCGCATCGCGTTCGCTGCGCAAGAGTTGCAGCATGCCTTCGGTGCGTTCGTATGAAAGACCGTGGCCGACGCGCAAGGTCGCCAGGCAGTCGCGGCTGTAGAACGCGAGCCTCTGCATGCGGGCCTTGTTGCGCTTGAAACGCGCGACGCGGCATTCGACGAGCCAGCGCGCGACCCAGCGCCACAATGCGGGGTCGAGCGTCGGAGCGAAGCGCACCGGGGTGTCGTGCGCGAACAGCATCGAGACGATCTTCCGCGGCATGCCGGGCGCGGCCCAGGGCGTCACATACGCGGGCGCGACCAGTCCGGCATTGCCGTAGCTGGTCTCCTGCGCGACGCCGCGGTTGCGTTCGACGACGGTGACTTCGCAGCCCGCTTCGGCCAACGACCACGCGGTGCAAACGCCGACGACGCCGGCGCCGATCACGGTGACGCGCATGCGCTCATGTCGATAGCGGGGCGGGACTGCGCAGTCTTTGCGAGACCACCACCACCGCCATGCAGGCCAGTCCGATCCAATCGGCGGTCGGCGTCGGATAGACGAGCAGCAGCCCGGCGGCGATCAAGAGGGCCCTCTCGTACAGTACGCAGCGGCGGAACAGCCAGTTCTGCACGCCCCCCGCCAGCGCCGCGATACCGATGAACGCCGTGAATGTAATCCATGCGACGTCGAGTATCGACCCACCTTTCGGCATCTTCAGCAACAGGCCGACGCCCGACGGATCGAGCACGAACACGAACGGAACCAGGAACGCGGGCAGCGTGTATTTCCACGATTGCAAGGTTGTCTTGTACGGGTCGCCGCCGGTGATCGCAGCGGCCGCGAACGGCGACAGGGCCGTGGGCGGCGAGACCTCCGACAGAACCGCGTAGTAGAAGATGAACATGTGCGCTGCAAAGTCCGGAACGCCGAGCTTGATCAGCGCCGGCGCCGCGATCACTGCGCAAATGATGTAGCTCGCAGTCACCGGCACCGCAAGGCCAATGATCCAGACGATCAGCGACGTATAGATCGCGGTCAGCAGCAGGCTGCCGCCGGCATAGTCGATGACGATGGAGCTGAACTTCAGTCCCAGGCCCGTCTTCGCGACCACACCGACGATCAGGCCCGCTGCGGCGCAGGTCGCGGCGACGTTGAGCATCTGCCGCGATCCGTCGGACAGCGCCGCGATCAATTTGCGCGGCGTCAATGCCGTCTCGCGGCGCAGGAAGCTCACCGCAAACGTGACCACCGTCGCCCAGAACACCGACAGCACCGACGAGAAGCCGATGAACATGAACGCCACGATCGAAATCAGCGACAGGAAGTGGTACCAGTAACGTCGCGTGAGTTGCCACAGCGTCTGCGCGCCCTCGACGATGACATTGGGCATGCCGAACTTGCGGGTGTCGATCTCGACCATCAGGAACAGCGACAGGTAATAGAGGCACGTCGGGATCGTCGCCATCAGCATCACGTCGAAATAGCTGATCTTGAGAAACTCCGCGATGAGGAAAGCGGCGGCGCCCAGAACCGGCGGCGAAATGATCGCGCCCAGCCCGCCTGCCGCGAGCAGGCCGCCCGCGGCGTTCTTGCCGTAGCCCGCCTTCGCCAGCATCGGATAGGCGACGGTGCCGATGGTGACTGTCGTCGCGACGCCCGATCCGGACGGTCCGCCGAGAAGGAACGACGCGAGGACCACGGTGCGTCCCGCGCCTGCGGGCCTGCCGCCCATCGCGGCGAACGAAAAATCCAGGTAGAACTTGCCCGCGCCGGAATGCTGCAGAAACGCGCCGTAGATCGTGAACAGGATGATCAGCGTCGACGAGACGTCGATGGCGGTGCCGAAGATGCCTTCCAGGGTCTGGTACATGAAGCCGACCAGACTCGAGAGGTCATAGCCGCGGTGCGTCCATTGACCGGGGAGATAGGGTCCCAGAAACGCATACGCGATGAACATGCAGACCACGCCCGGCATGATCCACCCCGAGGTCCGGCGCGCGGCTTCGAGAACCAGCAGAACCAGGGCCGTCCCGAAGAAGGCGTCCCAGCGGTCGGGGCTGGTATTGCGATCCCAGAAATCGTCTCCGCTGTAGAGCAGATAGACGATCGTCGCGACGCCGAGCAGCGCCAGGGCGACGTCCCAGACCATCAACCGGTTGCGAAAGCGCGCCGCGATCGGAAACAGCAGGAACACGAGCAGCAGCATGAAGCCGACGTGGACCGGCCGCAGCACCTGCGCAGGAACGATCGCGACGGCCGCGTAGAGGTGAAACAGCGACATCACCATCAACAGGGTGGTCGTGAGTCTTGCCAGCCATCCCCGATAGCGGCTGACCGCGCCCTCGTCTTCCTCGATGTATTGCTCGGCCTTCTTGAGCGCCGCTTCGGATACCTGCTCGTCGACGAGCACGGCAGCCGACGAAGGCGGCGTCACGTTGCCCCCCGCTTCACGCTCGCCTCGACCACCGTCCCACGGTGTCCTGAGCACAGGAGGCGATCAGCGGAACTTGACGCCGTGCTCCTCGAAATATTTGCGAGCTCCGGGATGGAACGGCAACGGTGACCCGGTCGCCTGATTCTCGAGCGCGATCCCTTCGGCGTCGCGGTGCACCGCGACCAGTTCGGCCTTTTTCTCGAACAGCGTCTTGACGATGTTGTAGGCTATCTGGTCGCTCATCTTGTCGCTCGCGACCAGCAGATTCCAGACGTCGACGTTGGTCGTCGGTGTGTCCTGCCCGCTGTACGATTTACCGGGAATGGTGCCCTTGACATAGAGCGGCCCGTACTTCTTGTTCATCGCCTCGGCCGCGTCGCCATGGTCGAGCAACTTGATCTTGACTCCCGGCGTGGCCGCGAGATCGGTCAGCGCCGCGGTCGGCACGCCGCCCGACCAGATCAAGGCGTCGATCTTGCGATCCTTCAACGCATTGACCGACTCGGCGACCGACAGGCGCTCGCGCTTGACGTCCTTGTCCTTGTCGATGCCCACTGCCTCGAGCAGCCGAAACGCCATCACCTCGGTGCCGCTGCCGGGCGCTCCGGTGGAGATGCGCTTGCCCTTGAGATCGGCGAGCTTGTTGATTCCCGTCCCCTCGATCGTGACCACGTGCAGGCGATTGGGGTAGAGGACCAGCAGCGTGCGCGTATTGACTTTTGCGTCCTTGAACTTGTCGACGCCTTGCAGCGCGTCCCAGCCGCTGTCGGCCATCGTGAAGCCGACCTCCGTCTTGCCGGCTCCGAGCAACTTCAGATTGTCGACCGATCCGCCGGTGACTTCGGCTGTCGCCTGCAGGCCGGGGACGTATTTCGAAAGAATGTTCGCCATGCCGCCGCCGAGCGGGTAGTACACGCCGCCCGTGCCGCCGGTCGATATCGAAATGCGTATGGTTTGCGCAAACGCGAGCGTCGCGTAGAGAGCAAAGGCGCCGAGCGCCAGGCAGGTCATTTTTTTCATCTTTGGTCCATACGAAATTTCACCGGCCGATCCCGGAGTGCTGCGAGCCGCGGCAGTTTACCCGACCGCCTCTCGCCATCGTCAACGGTTTGCGCATCCGTCCGTATGCCGCAATTCGCCTCGGGGGCTTGTCATCCACCGACCATCATCCGCGGCAATACGGTGACGAGCGAAGGCACGAAGTAGATCAACAAAACCGCCACCACCATCAGCCAGAACATCGGCAGCGCCACCCGCGCGATCCACGTGAGCTGCTTGCCGGTCATGCCTTGCAGGACGAACAGGTTGAAGCCCACCGGCGGCGTGATCTGCGCCATCTCGACCACCAGCACGATGAAGATGCCGAACCACAACAGGTCGATGCCCGCCTTCTCGACCGTGGGCAGGATCACGCCCATCGTCAGCACGACCATCGAGATGCCGTCGAGAAAGCAGCCGAGAATCGCGTAGAAGATCATCAGCATCACGATCAGCCAGAACTGCGACAGGCCGAGCCCACCGATCCATTCGGCCAGATGCCGCGGCAAGCCGATGTAGCCCATCGACAACGTCAGGAAGGACGCGCCCGCGAGGATTAACGCGATCATGCAATACAAGCGCGTCGCACCCATCAGGCTGCCGAAGAACGTCTCGCGCGACAGCGAGCCTTGCGCGCCCGAGATGGCCAGCGCGCCGACGACGCCGATCGCGGCCGCTTCGGTGGCTGTTGCGACGCCCGCGTAGATCGAGCCCAGCACCGCGACGATCAGCAGCACGACCGGGATCAGATGCCGCGACGCATGCAGTTTCTGGAGGAACGTGGTGTGCTCGGTCATCACCGGCACCTGCTCGGGATGGCGCAGCGCCCAGAACACGATGTAGCCCATGAAGAGCAGCGCCAGCATGATCCCCGGAACGATGCCCGCGATGAAGAGCTGCGAGATCGACACGTTGGCCGACACCCCGTACACGATCATGATGATCGACGGCGGGATCAACAGGCCGAGCGTGCCCGCGCCCGCAAGCGTGCCGATCACCATGTCTTCGGGATAGCCGCGCTTGGTGAGTTCAGGCAGGGTCATCTTGCCGATCGTCGCGCAGGTCGCGGCCGACGATCCCGACACCGCCGCGAAAATCGCGCAGCCGATCACGTTGGTGTGCAGCAGGCGCCCCGGCAATTTTTCGAGCCAGGGCGCGAGACCCTTGAACATGTCCTCGGACAGGCGCGTACGAAACAGGATCTCGCCCATCCAGATGAAGAGCGGCAACGCGGTCAGTGTCCACGAGGACGACGAGCCCCAGATCGTCACGACCATCGCGTCGCCCGCAGGCCGCGACGCGAACAGCGTCATGCCCAACCACGCGACGCCCGACAGTGCGAGGCCGATCCACACACCCGAGCCGAGCAGGATGAACAGCGCGGCGATCAACAAGCCTGCGATCAGGAGGTCCATGTCGGGGGTCTCGTGCGCGCTATTCGTTGTGCAGCATTTCGTCGGGCACGACATCGATACGCCGGCCGCGAGCTTCGAGGACCAGTTCGTCGATGAAGGCGATCGCGAGCACGATCGTGCCGACCGCCATCGCGATCTGCGGAATCCACAGCGGGGTCGCATCGTTGCCCGTCGAGATGTCGTGATAGCCGTACGACTGCGTGACCAGGTTGATGCTGTAGTACGCGAACGCGACTGCGAGTATCGAAGCGAGCGCGAGCGCGACGATCTCGAATGCATGGCGCGTGCGCGGTCCGAGCGCCTGCAGGATCAGCGTGACGCGAATGTGCTCGCCGCGCTTCAAGGTGTGCGCGAGCGCGAGAAAGCCCGCGGCCGCCATGCAATAGCCCGCGTACATGTCGGTGCCGCGCCAGTTCAGGTTCAGATAGCGATCGGCGATGCCGGCGAGAACCGACAGCAGCGTGCCGACGAGAAACGCCGCCGCAAGCCATGCGGCCCCGTCGTAGAGGCGATCGAGTGCGGTCCTCATGAATCGACTGTCGTCTCCGCGAACGCGGGGACCCAGCGGCTTGCATGTGCGAGGACGACACTGGGTTCCCGCGTTTGCGGGAACGACGTTGGGGGTGCGGGCTTCACTTCTTCTTGAATGCTTCGACGATCGCCGCGCCTTCGGGCCCGGCCTTCTTCTGCCAATCGGCCTGCATGATCGCGCCCACCTGTTCCAGATCGGCCTTGAACTTGGGTGACGGCTTCAGAATGCGCATGCCCTTGGCCGCGAGTTCCTTCTTGTAGTAATCGTTCTTCTCTTCCGATATTTTCCAGCCGCGCACTTCGGCGTCGGCTGCGGCCTTGAGCACCGCGTCCTGCGTGGGTTTGTCGAGCGCATCGAAGGCTTTCTGATTGACGATCACCGCGTTCTTCGGCAGCCACGCTTCGGTGTCGTACCAGAGCTTGATGTGTTCGTAGGTCTTGGTGTCGAAGCCGGTCGCGCCCGACGACATGTACGAATCGACGACGCCGGTCGCGAGCGCCTGCGACAGCTCGGCCGCCTGCACGGTCACCGGTTGCGCGCCGACCAGTTCGGCGATCTTCGCGGTTGCGGGGCTGTAGGCGCGCCACTTCAAGCCGCGCATGTCGGCGACGCTGTTCAACTCCTTCTTCACGTAAATTCCCTGCGGCGGCCACGCGACCGCGTAGAGCAGCTTGATGCCTTGCGAGGCGAGCAGCTTTTCGAGCGCGGGCTTCGACAGCTTGTAGAGCTTCATTGCGCCCGGATAGCCGGTCGCGAGAAACGGAATGCCGTCGAGGCCGAAAAGCGAATTCTCGTTCTCGAAGTTGACCAGTAGGATCTCGCCCGCCTGCGCCTGATTGCCCTGCACCGCGCGCTTGATCTCGTTGGCCTTGAAGAGAGACGCGTTGGCGTGGACCGTGATCTTGAGTTTGCCGCCGGTGGCCTTGTCGACCTCGCTGGCGAACTGTTGCAGGTTCTCGGAGTGGAAGTTGCTGGCCGCATAGCCTCCGGGAAGGTCCCAGCGCGTTTGCGCGGCAAGCGGCGCGAGCACGCCGATGTTGATCAACAATGCGAGACTGATGGCACAGCGCATGACTGCTCCCCGGATTCGTGAGGGATGGAACTCTAGCAAGAACGCGTGACGGCCCGCCATGCCGATTTACCCGGAGCAGCCACAACGAAAAATGGGTCCATGACTACGCAACCTGAAGCGACGACGATAGACGACCGCTGGCAATTCTGGATCGATCGCGGCGGCACCTTCACCGACGTCGTCGGCCGCAAGCCCGATGGTTCGCTGGTCACGCACAAGCTGCTCTCGGAGAACCCGGAGCAGTACGACGATGCGGCCGTCGCGGGCATTCGTCATCTGTTGAACGTCGCGGCCGATCAACCCGTCCCCGTCGATCGCATCGAGGCCGTCAAGATGGGCACGACGGTCGCAACCAATGCGCTGCTCGAAAGGAAGGGCGAGCCGACGGTACTGTTCATCACGCGCGGCTTTCGCGATGCGCTACGTATCGCGTATCAGAACCGTCCGCGCCTCTTCGACCGTCACATCGTGTTGCCCGAGCTGTTGTATCGCAAGGTGGTCGAGGTCGATGAACGCTTCGGCGCGCAAGGCGACGTGGTCACACCGCTGGAGGAAGAAGCAACGCGCGACGCATTGAAGCTCGTGTATGACGAAGGCTATCGATCGATCGCGATCGTCCTGATGCACGGCTATCGCCATCACGGTCACGAGGCGCGCATCGCAGCGATGGCCGAAGCGATCGGCTTCACGCAAATCTCGGTCTCGCATCGCGTGAGCCCGTTGATGAAGCTCGTGCCGCGCGGCGACACCACCGTGGTCGATGCCTATCTCTCGCCGATCCTCGCGCGCTACGTCGATCGCGTCGCGGCCGACCTGCCGGGCGTGCCGCTGCAGTTCATGCAGTCGAGCGGCGGCCTGACCGACGCGCGACGCTTTCACGGCAAGGACTCGATCCTGTCGGGGCCCGCGGGCGGCATCGTCGGCATGGCGCGCACCAGCGAGCTCGCCGGCTTCGATCGCGTGATCGGCTTCGACATGGGCGGCACGTCCACCGACGTGTCGCACTACGCGGGCGAGTTCGAGCGCGAGTTCGAGACGCAGGTCGCGGGCGTGCGCATGCGCGCGCCGATGATGAGCATCAACACGGTGGCCGCGGGCGGCGGATCGATTCTCCACTTCGACGGCGCACGTCTGCGCGTCGGCCCGGATTCAGCGGGCGCGAACCCGGGTCCTGCGTGCTATCGGCGCGGAGGGCCGCTGGCGATCACCGACTGCAACGTCGTGCTCGGCAAGATCCAGCCCGACTATTTCCCGCGTGTATTCGGACCGAATGCGAACGAAGCGCTCGATGCGGACGTGGTTCGCCTGCGTTTCGCCGAGATGGCCGAAAGCATTGCAGCCGATGGCGGGACACGCATGACGCCCGAAGCGATCGCCGAAGGTTTCATCGAGATCGCGGTCGGCAACATGGCCAACGCGATCAAGAAGATCTCGGTCGCGCGCGGACACGATGTCACGGCGTACACGCTGTCCACCTTCGGCGGCGCGGGCGGGCAGCACGCGTGCCGGGTCGCCGATGCGCTCGGCATGACGCGCGTGTTCGTGCATCCGCTCGCGGGCGTGTTGTCGGCCTACGGGATGGGGCTTGCCGACCAGACCGTGTCGCGAGAACGCGCGATCGAAGCGACGCTCGCCGAAACGGAGCTCGCAAGCCTCGATGCGGAGGTTGCGTCGCTGGAACAAAGCGCGATCGAGGAGCTGATCGCGCAAGGCGTCGAGACGGCGCGCATGCGCACGGTCAGGCGCGCGCACCTGCGTTACTCCGGAACCGACTCGGCATTGATCGTGAACTACGGCGACGCGAACACGATGCGCGCGGGATTCGAGACGCAATATCGCAAACGCTATTCCTTCCTGATGCCTGGCCGCGATCTGATCGTCGAGGCGATCTCGGTCGAAGCGATCGGCATGTCGGACACGCCCGAAGAACACGCGACTATAGCGACGCCGCGCGCCGAGCCTCTCGCGCACTCGCATCGCGTGAAAATGTTCAGCGGCGGCGAGTGGCACGACGCTGCGCTCTACGTGCGCGAGCGCCTGCGACCGGCCGATCGCATCGATGGTCCCGCGATCATCGCGGAAGCAAACGCGACCACGGTGGTCGAGCCCGGTTGGCGGGCCGAAGTGACGCAGCTCGATCATCTGGTGATGACGCGCGTCGTCGTCCGCGAGGCACGTCGCGCGATCGGCGCCGAAGCCGATCCGGTGATGCTCGAGGTCTTCAACAATCTCTTCATGGCGATCGCCGAGCAGATGGGCGTGGCGCTGCAGAACACCGCGTACTCGGTCAACATCAAGGAGCGCCTGGACTTTTCGTGCGCGCTGTTCGATGCCGACGGCAACCTGATCGCCAACGCGCCGCACATGCCGGTGCATCTGGGTTCGATGGGCGAAAGCATCAAGACCGTGATCAACGAAAACGCGGACTCAACGAACCGCGCGATGAAGCCCGGCGATGTGTTCGTGCTCAATGACCCGTATCACGGCGGCACGCACTTGCCCGACATCACGGTGATCACGCCGGTCTACATCGACGCGGCTTCTAAGAAGGACGCGCCGCTCTTCTATGTCGGATCGCGTGGCCATCATGCGGACGTGGGCGGCATCACGCCGGGCTCGATGCCGCCCGGCTCGACCCACATCGACGAAGAAGGCGTGCTGCTCGACAACGTCAAGCTGGTCGATGGCGCTGGAGCCATGGGCAGCGGTCGTTTTCTCGAAGACGATTTGCGCGCGCGCCTTCTGGGCGCCAGGTATCCCGCGCGCAATCCCGACCAGAACGTGGCCGACCTGCGCGCGCAGATCGCGGCCAACCAGAAGGGCGTCGAAGAACTCGGCAAGATGGTCGAGCACTTCGGCATCGATGTGGTCACGGCGTACATGAAGCACGTACAGGACAACGCGGAAGAGTCGGTGCGGCGCGTGGTCACCGCGCTCAAGGACGGCGCGTTCGAATCGCCGCTCGACAACGGCGCGGTGATCAAGGTCGCGATCACGGTCGATCAAGGCAAGCGCGAGGCGACCATCGATTTCACCGGAACGTCGCCGCAGCAGACCAACAACTTCAATGCGCCGTCGGCGGTGTGCATGGCCGCCGTGCTGTACGTGTTCCGCACGCTGGTCGACGACGACATTCCATTGAACGCGGGATGCCTCAAGCCGCTGCACGTGATCATCCCCGAAGGTTCGATGCTCAACCCGCGCTATCCGGCGTCGGTAGTCTCGGGCAACGTCGAGACGTCGAGCTGCATCACCAACGCGCTCTACGGCGCGCTCGGCGTGATGGCGTCAGCGCAAGGGACGATGAACAACTTCACGTTCGGCAACGAGAGGTATCAGTATTACGAAACGATATCGGGTGGCTCGGGCGCGGGCGACGGCTTCGATGGCGTCGATGTCGTGCAGACCCACATGACCAACTCGCGGCTCACCGATCCTGAAGTCCTCGAGTTCCGCTTTCCCGTGCGGCTCGACAGCTACGAGATTCGCGCGGGCTCGGGTGGAAGAGGGCGGTGGCACGGTGGCAACGGCGGGGTGCGCAAGCTGCGCTTTCTCGAAGCGATGACGGCGTCGATCCTGTCGAACAATCGCATCGTCCCGCCGTTCGGAATGGCGGGCGGAGAGCCGGGTGCGCTGGGTCGCAATACGGTTGTTCGCAGCGATGGCAGCGAAGAGACGGTTCCGCATGTGGGCAGCGCAGAGATGCAGCCCGGCGATGTGTTCGTGATCGAGACGCCGGGTGGGGGTGGGTATGGTGTCAATTGAACCGAGCTCAGCATCCGCTAGCGCGTCCATCGAGTGCGCCGAATCTCAAGTTGTTGTGGCGCCGCCGGCTTTGTTAGGACTCGATTGTTTCTACACGAAGTACGTGAATGCACATGGAATTCCCATTGTCAGTTCGCAAGTCGTACCTGACGAGGCGCTTTTCGTTGTCAAAGATACGGTCATTCACATGCTTTCCAAGAGGCCCGATCTTCGGCAGAAGCTCATCGATAATTGTGTAAGAGTTGCTGTAATTGGCGAGAAACAATTCGCCACCGACATTCCAGAACATTCCGATCTCAAGGACGCGTATCCGGCGATCGATTGGAATTCCCGAACGCGCGGTGTGGGCGCGACGCACTCAAGACGCGCGGCATCCTGCGCACAAGAAAATCTGCTTGGATATCCACGGGATCGATACCGCGGAGAGAACATTCTCGTTCACGAGTTTGCGCACACGATTCACAATATGGCGCTGGCTGAAGTCGATTGTTCCTTCAGCCATCGACTCGAGTCAGCGTTTGTTTCTCCTCGTGAGAAAAATCTGTGGGCAGATACCTATGCGATATCTAATGCTGAGGAATACTGGTCCACTGGAGCGCAGCACTGGTTTGATGCTAGTCAGTCGGTTCCTGTAGCCGGTATTCACAACTCCGTTCACACGCGGGCCGCGCTGCGTGACTATGATCCGGGCCTTTATGCTTTGTTGGCCGAAGTATTTCCGGACGACAACTGGAGGCCGCAGACGTCGCGTCGATAGGTCCATGTCGACATTTCAACGAGCTGCTGCAGCTTGCCCGCGTCACCGCTAACTGCCGCGTGTTGTCCGGCGCGTCGGTGAAAGAACGGCAGAAGCATCTCCGCGTTAGACTGCCAAGCCTGCAATCAAGGAGTCCTCGAATGAACACGCATGTAGTAGTCGTTGACCCCGAAATCCAAAGCGGCGCGCCGGTTTTTGCTGGCACGCGCGTACCCATCCGGAATTTGTTCGACTATCTCGAAGAAGGCGATTCGCTGGAAGTCTTCCTCGATCAGTTTCCATCGATCAGCCGAGAGATGGCCATCGCTGTCCTCGAACAAGCGCGGGTAGCGTTGGCGCACGATGCGCATCCTGCTTGACGAATCGCTTCCGTGAGATATGTCCGCGCTGTTGGTCGGTCACGAGGCGGTAACAGTCAGAGCCGCTGGTTGGTCGGGCGTGAAGAATGGCAAGCTGCTCGTATTGGCTGCAACACGATTCGACGTGTTCCTCACCGCTGACCGAAATATCGAGTACCAGCAGAATCTCTCAACACTGCCGGTCGCTGTCGTGGTCTTGCTCGTGCGAAGAACGCGCATTCAATCGATCACGCCTCTTGTCCCCGAGTTGCTCAGACTGCTCAAGCACCTGCCGCCACGATCACTACGAAGAATTGGTGGCTGAGCTTCTTTATGTCCAAACTCACCGACACCCCGGTTTGAAATTTGTCCGCTAAACGCGGAAGACGGCGGTGGATTTCTCATCTCATATTCCGATTTTTTCCGAATGCATCTCTGATGAGGAGACGGTCGAAGAAGCGCCGAAAAATGGTAGGAGGGCGCTGAAGGCAACGGTTGCCGCATTGAAAGCCAAGAAAGTACCGGTTCCCGCCGCGAACAGCGGTGGAAGTGTCTCGGGAAACTTCGTCGCCCGTTGGAAGCCAGTGAGCCAGCGCAATTGACACCGTTCACTTTGATACGGCTCCGGCCTTGCGACGCTTACCCGGCTTCTCGCGGCTCGCCGCGGTTTCGAGCATCATCCAGTCCCGAAAAGCGAGCACGCGATCCGCCGCCGGCAGCGCCTCGGACCAGACGATCCAGTAGGCCGACTCGGCCGCCACGGCGATATCGAAAATCTGCACGAGCGTGCCTTTTTCGAGTTCGGTGGTCGCGATCGCGCGACGCGTCAGCATCATCCCTTGCCCTTCGACGGCCGCTTGCAGCATGACGCCCATGTCCTGATAGCCGACGCCGGTGTCGGGATTCTTCAATTCGATGCCGAGCGCTGCGCACCATGCCTTCCACGGTTCGGCGTCCGCGCGCAACAGCGGATATTGTCCAAGTTGATCGGGCCGTTTCGGCAGGCGGCCGCGATTGAGGGTCGGGCTGGCCACGAGGATGTACTCGTCGTCCATCAGCCATTCACAGTGCAGGCCGGGCCAGGGTCCGCGGCCGAAGCGCACCGCCACATCGATGCCGTCACGCGCGAAGTCGGCCAGCGCGGAGCTGCTGTCGATGTTGATCTCCCACCCCGGATGCGCCGACATGAAGCGCCCGATGCGCGGCATCAGCCAGCGCGAACCGAATGACGGCAGCACGCTGATCGTCAATCGATTGGATTGCGCGCGGCGCCGGATCGTCTGGGCTGCTGCGCCGATCTGTGCAAGTGCGGCGCGGATCTCCGCGGCGAGAGCGCGACCGTCGCCGGTGAGGACCACGCCGCGTCCCTCGCGCGTGAACAGAGGCGCCCCGACGAAGGCTTCGAGTGCGCGCACCTGATGGCTCACGGCGCCGTGAGTCACGTAGATCTCGTCGGCGGCGCGCGAGAAGCTTTCGAGTCGCGCAGCCGCCTCGAAGGCGCGCAACGCCGCGAGCGGAGGAAGAGCAGTCGTCATCGAACAATAGATGAGCCAGATTGACAGATGTGGCGAATATATATCGTTTGAGGTGCGACGGGTTAATCCCATATTCTTTCTCTCACGGCAAACGGCAGATGGCTGCCGAAGCGCTCGACGACCGGACTGAACCTAATAACGGAATTCACCAGTCTCGATCCGCGAACTCGCTTGGTCCGCATCCGTCAGGAGAAATCTGTCATGCACTCACTCGATCTCGAAAGACCCGAACCGACACTCGCCGCCTGGAGCCGCACAGCACGGCCGGTGCGCCTCGTGCATCGCCACGATGTCGATATCGGCGCATCCCCGCTTCACCCGGCCATGCCTGCTTTGCACGCGCGGCTCGACGATGTCCTGTTCGGTTTTAGCGCAGCGAGCCTGCTTCTCGTCTGGCTGGTGTTTTCGACGCTCGCCGCATGGCTGCGTTGATGACTCGGCCCCCGGCGAGTGATGTAATGCCGTTGTCATGCGAACGACCAACCCGCGTCATCAACACCGCCATGCTCTTCATCCATCGAGGAGCCGGGAGCTGCGTAACGTGGAAAAAGGCAAGACGGGCAGAACCGCATTCGTCATGGCCGGCGGCGGCAGCCTCGGTGCGGTGGAGGTCGGCATGCTGCGCGCATTGCTCGACTGGGGCGTCGCGCCCGACTTCGTCGTCGGCGCGTCGGCGGGCGCCATCAACGGCGCCTTCTTCGCGTCCGATCCCACGCCCAATGGCGTGGCTCGCCTGACCGAGATCTGGTGCGCGCTCAAGCGTCGCGATCTCTTTCCGTTCAGCTTCGCGAATCTCTTCGGCTTGTTGACGGGACGCGATCACGTCTGCGGTCACGGTGGATTGCGCCGGCTTCTTCAGACTCATCTTCCCTATCGAACGCTGGAAGAAGCAGCCGTTCCTATCCATGTCGTCGCGTCCGACCTGGTCACCGGCGACGAGGTCCTGTTGTCATCGGGCTCGGCGGTCGAGGCCGTGCTGGCGAGCGCGGCGATCCCGGGAGTCTTTCCGCCGGTGAACGTCGGCGGGCGATTGCTGGTCGATGGCGGCGTCGCCAACAACACGCCGATCTCGTCGGCGATTCGGTTGGGCGCGACGCGCGTGCTGGTCTTGCCGACCGGCTTCGCTTGCGCGCTTCGTCAGGTCCCATCGAATGCGATCGCGCGGGCCATGCATGCGCTCAGCCTTCTTGTCGTGCGCCAACTGCTCAACGACATCGAGCACTATCGCCACACCATCGAATTGCATGTGGTGCCAAGCCTCTGTCCGCTCGATACGTCGCCTTACGATTATTCAGCCTCGATGTCGCTGATCGATCGTGCTGCGTCGACGACTCGAAGCTGGTTGGAGGGCGGTGGGTTGGAGCGAAGCGAAATCCCGATGCAGCTCAACGTGCATGCGCATTGAGGTTCGCGCGTTGTCGTTCGTGTGCGCGAAATCAAGCAATCTCTCGGCACATCACTCCCCTCTCCCCGGCGAAGGCCGGGGTCCAATTTGGCTTTCATCGCGTGCAGAGCAACTTGGATCCCGACCTTCGCCGGGACGACGGGGAATGGGGTTGTCGCCTGATGGTTTCTTTGGTGCGCCTGTCTGCAACGCACGCATCACCTTCAACTGCCAGGGCCGCACCGCGAGCAACAGGCTGAGGGCCTGTCTCTGGTCCGCGGGCAACTTCGCGTCTTCATTGTGCTGATCCGAGAACTCGCGTGCCGTGCGCTTCAGGCGTGAGATCAATAGCGCCGAGTTCGCGGCAGAGAGGCGACCGTTCAGCAGCAGCATCAATTCCGATGGGCCGTCGAAGGCGCAATCGAAAAAATCCGCGGCGTGTTCCTTGAAGGTCTGCTGGATCGGACCATTGGGAATCCACGCGAAGGTGCGCGCGACGAGAAGCTTGTAGCGATTGTTCGGATGCAGGCGCAGGAAGCCCATGCGATCGAGCTTGCCCAGAAATCCCACCAGCTCCGCTTTCGTCAGCGCATAGGAGGCGAGGATCTCGTCGAACTCGAGCAGGTTGAGCGCGCACACCGCGACCAGAAACAGCTTCGGGTCCGAGACGATCGCTGCTTCCTGTGCGACGGTCAGCCGCGCGATCAGCTTCTCGCTGGCGCTCAATCCCTGCGTGAGTTCGGCGAGTTCGATCTGCGCGAACGAGCAGATCGCATCGAGCTTCTTCAATGACAAGTCGCGACGCGACAGCATGCGTTTGATGCTCGCCTCGGACATGCGGATTCCCGAGGCCACCTGCGCATAAGTCAGCCCGCGCGAACGAAGCTCGCGCTTGAGCGCGTCGACAAGATGGAGGCTTGCGGTCATTCCGATTCCTTCACACTGTTGGTCATTCGAGCTCCATGGAAAGTATCGCCAGACGATACCACGCGCATGTGCGCGAACGACTGCGCGCGCCGTGCTCGGCGAAATCGCGTATGACGCAACGCGGTGCGTGATCGCAGGGGCGATCGGGGCAACCGCGTGGAGCGTTAAAATCGCGTCCTGCATCCACTCCGGCCCGCCTCCACAATGCGCCGCGATCCCGCGACACCCGCATCCCTGCCATTCCCGCTGATCGACATTCTTGATGGGCCCAACGCGCTGACTGCGTTTCGCGCCGCAGCCTTGCTCGAGCGCGCACGCGCGATCGAGCCCGGTGTCATCGCGATTGCGGCCCGCTATGTCCACCTCGTCGCCTCGACCCGTGCGCTCACTGCAGCCGAAAGCGAACGCCTTGCGGCGTTGCTCGATTATGGCGAGCCCGCGCTCGCGAATTCGAATCTGGCTGCATCCACGGCCATCGTCGTTCCTCGTTTCGGCACGGTGTCTCCATGGTCGAGCAAGGCGACCGACATCGCGCATCGCTGCGGGCTCGGCGCGATCGGCCGCATCGAGCGCGGCGTGCGCTACGCGATCCAGACGAAGGCCGGCCTGTTCGGAAAGAAGGCGCTCGACGATGCGCGCCGCGAGGCGATCGTTGCCCTGCTGTTCGATCGCATGACCGAGACGGTCTGCGATGAAGCTTTCGACTTCGGGCGCCTGTTTCATGCGGAGCCCGCGCAGACGATGGAGACCGTCGACGTATTGCGCGACGGGTGCGCCGCACTGCTGAAGGCGAACAGCGACTGGGGTCTCGCACTCTCCGACGACGAAATCGACTATCTGTTCGACGCATTCAACCAGCTCGGCCGCAACCCCACTGACGTCGAGCTGATGATGTTCGCGCAGGCCAACAGCGAACACTGCCGCCACAAGATCTTCAACGCGACCTGGACCATCGATGGCAAGGCGCAGGAGCGCTCGCTGTTCTCGATGATCCGCAACACCGAAGCCGTGTCGTCGCACGGGACCATCGTCGCTTACGCGGACAACGCGGCGATCATTGAAGGCGCGTTCGCCGAGCGCTGGTTTCCGCGCAACGACGGCGTCTGGCGCGCGAGCCTCGAGCCGGTACACGTCGTGATGAAGGTCGAGACGCACAATCATCCGACCGCGATCGCGCCGTTTCCCGGCGCATCGACCGGCGCTGGAGGAGAGATCCGCGACGAAGGCGCGACCGGCCGCGGCGCGAAGCCCAAAGCGGGAGTGACGGGTTTCTCCGTCTCCAACCTGATGCTGCCCGATGCGATACACGCGTGGGAGCACTCGATCGGCCGGCCCTTGCGCATCGCGTCGCCGCTGGAGATCATGATAGCCGGGCCGCTCGGCGGCGCAGCGTTCAACAACGAATTCGGAAGACCCAATCTGGGCGGGTACTTCCGCGTCTACGAGCAGCAGGTCGGTGCTGTCCACTATGGTTATCACAAGCCGATCATGATCGCGGGCGGCATCGGCAACATCCGCGCGCTGCACACCGACAAGCGCGAGTTGCCCGACGGTGCATTGCTGATCCAGATCGGCGGCCCGGGTCTTCGCATCGGCATCGGCGGCGGGGCGGCGAGTTCGATGGCGACGGGCGCCAACACGGCCGAGCTCGACTTCGATTCGGTCCAGCGCGGCAATCCCGAAATGCAGCGCCGCGCGCAGGAGGTCATCGATCGCTGTTGGCAGATGAGCGAGGCCGATGGACTCGACGCGAATCCGATCCTGTCGATACACGACGTGGGCGCGGGCGGACTCTCGAATGCGTTTCCCGAGCTCGTCGAGGGCTCAGGCGGTGGCACAGGCAGAGGCGCCCGCTTCGACCTCGCGCGCATACCGCTCGACGCGACCGGCATGTCGCCGCGCGAGATCTGGAGCAACGAATCGCAGGAGCGCTACGTACTCGCGATCGCGCCTGAAAGTCTCGCCACGTTCGCGGCGATTTGCGAGCGCGAGCGTTGCCCGTATGCGGTCGTCGGTGTCGCGACGATTGACCGTGTGCTCAAGCTCGACGGTGTGGGCAACGACGGGACGATGCCGATCGATCTGCCGATGGACGTGTTGTTCGGCAAGCCACCGAAGATGCATCGCGACGTCGAGCATGCGAAGCACCGGCACGTGCCGATCGAACTCACCGGCCTCGACCTCGAAGCCGTCGCGCTCGACGTGCTGCGCCATCCGACGGTGGGCGACAAGAGCTTCCTGATCACGATCGGCGATCGCACCGTCGGCGGCCTCTCGTCGCGCGACCAGATGGTCGGACCGTGGCAGGTGCCGGTCGCCGATTGCGCCGTGACCTTGATGGATTACGTGGGCTGCACCGGCGAAGCGATGGCGATGGGCGAGCGCACGCCGCTGGCGGTGATCGACGCCGCGGCTTCGGGCCGCATGGCGGTCGGCGAGGCGATCACGAACATCGCTGCCGCGCCCATCGAGCGCATCGGCGACATCAAGCTCTCGGCCAACTGGATGGCCGCATGCGGAGCGGCGGGACAGGACGCGGCGCTCTACGAGACGGTGCGCGCGGTCGGCATGGAGCTGTGTCCGGCGCTCGGCATCGGCATTCCGGTCGGCAAGGATTCTTTGTCGATGCGCACGACCTGGAGCGACGACGAAGCTGCGAAGGACGTGATCGCACCGGTGTCGCTGATCGCCTCCGGGTTCGCGACCGTGCGCGATGTGCGGCTCGCATGGACGCCGCAGTTGCGTACCGCGCGGTCGGGCGCCGCGCATTCGCAAGCCGATCCCGGCGACACGTCGCTGCTGTTGATCGATCTCGGCGCGGGGTGCAATCGTCTGGGCGCATCGATCCTCGCGCAGGTCACGCAGCAAGTCGGCGATGTCGTGCCCGACCTCGATGATGCTGAACGACTCAAGTCCTTCTTCGCGGCGATGATCGAGCTCAGGGCCGCGGGTCTGGTGCTCGCGTATCACGATCGTTCGGACGGCGGCCTCTTTGCGACGCTGTGCGAAATGGCTTTCGCGGGACGCACCGGCGTATCGATCAACGTCGACATCCTGACGCTCGAAGGCGGCGAGGGCGACGACTACGGCGACTCGAAGAACTGGACGATGCAGGTCGCCGCGCGCCGCGACGCTGCGACCTTGAAGGCGCTGTTCTGCGAAGAGCTGGGCGCGGTGATTCAGATCCGCACCGGTGATCGCACGCTGGTGATGGACATCCTGCGCAGGCATGGTCTCGGTGCGATGTCGCACAGCATCGCCAAGCCCAACGATCGCGGCGTCGTCGAAATCTATCGCGACGCGAAACGCGTGTTCACGAAACCGTGCGCCGAACTGCAACAGGTGTGGAGCGACACGAGCTGGCGCATTTCGCGATTGCGCGACGAGCCGGCGTCGGCCGATGCCGAATATCGGGCCATCGTCGAAGACGATCCCGGCATCCCGATCCGATTGACCTTCGATCTCGAGGACGACATCGCAGCGCCCTTCATCGCCACAGGACGCTTCATCAATCGGCAGCCGCGCATCGCGATCCTGCGCGAGCAGGGCGTCAACAGCCAGAGCGAAATGGCGTATGCGTTTTCGAAAGCGGGCTTCGAGAGCGTCGACGTGCATATGAGCGATCTCGACGCCGGCCGACACACGCTCGTCGATTTTTCAGGCTTCGTCGCATGCGGCGGATTCTCGTACGGCGACGTGCTCGGCGCGGGGGAGGGGTGGGCGAAGGCGATCCGCTTCAACGCGCAACTCGCCGATCAGTTCGCGGCCTTCTTCGCGCGCGGCGACGCCTTCGCGCTGGGCGTGTGCAACGGCTGCCAGATGATGGCCGCGCTCGCACCGATGATCCCGGGCGCCCGCGCATGGCCGCGCTTCACGACCAATCGCTCGCGCTACGAGGCGCGGCTTTCGAGCGTCGCGGTCGGCGCGTCGCCTTCACTGTTCTTCGCGGGCATGGAGGGAACCATCGCGCCGATCGCGGTCGCGCACGGCGAAGGCCGCGCCGACTTCACCAGGCAGGGTGATGCGCAGCAGGTGCTCGTGCCGCTACGCTTCGTCGATCATCACGGGCAGGCGACCGAACGCTATCCGCACAATCCCAACGGCAGCGCCGAAGGTCTTGCCAGTGTGACGACTCCCGACGGCCGCTACACCGCGCTGATGCCGCATCCCGAGCGCGTCTTTCGCACCGTGCAGATGTCTTGGCATCCCGATGGCTGGGGCGAAAGCAGTCCGTGGATGCGGATTTTTCGGAATGCGAGGAAGCACGTGGGATAGCCGTCGTTCCCGCGAAAGCGGGAACCCGGTGCTGTCAGCGCAAGTCGCCGGATCCCTGCTTTCGCGGGTACGACAGGTGCCCACAGCCCAACGACGGCACGGTCGCCGATGGCTGTGAAAAAAATGGAGAAACACGATGAAGCTGATCAAGGCAATGATCGTGACCAGATCGCTCAGTTGCAGGGCCGACTGCGATTCACGCACCTCGCTGCCCATCTGCGAACGGCGCGTGCGCTGACGAGCCCGCAGATCTCCGCCCACGACCGTCTGCGCGGCTACGACGGAACGGTCGGCGCAATCACACATCAGCATGCTCATTGATTCGATGAATGCTCGTCGCAAGAGGCATCCCCACACACAGGAAATCACCATGAAGCCGTTTGCAAGAATCGTCGGCGTCATCGTCGCAGCGGTCGCGCTGGTCGTCATCGTCGCAGCGATCTACGTCTGGTCTGGGGCCTACAACGTCGGCGCCGACGATCCGCACACCAGAATGTTTTCGAGCCTGATGGAGACCGCGCGCGACCGCTCGATCGAAGTGCGGAGCGCGAGTATTTCGTTGCCGAAGCTCGACGACCCGGGGATGGTGGCCCGAGGCGCCGGCTCCTACTCGGAGATGTGCGCCGGTTGTCATCTCGCGCCTGGCATCGACGAGTCGGAGCTTCGCGCAGGACTCAATCCCCAACCGCCCAAACTCGTGGAATACGGCGCGGAGGATCCGAGAGAAGCGTTCTGGATCGTCAAGCACGGCATCAAGATGACCGCGATGCCGGCATGGGGAATCTCTCACGACGACGCCGCGCTCTGGGACATCGTGGCCTTTCTTCGCGCGATGCCGAAGATGTCTTCCGCGCAATACGAGCAACTGGCGCGAGCAGGCGGCGAGCACGACGACGAACGCCCTCATCACATGCACGGCGCGACTGCCGCCCACCAACATTGACTCGATCGCGCGCTGCTGTCGCAACCCGCGCTGATCGAAAATTCGCCTGGCCAAGAGATTGAAATGATCCATCGCCTTCCCTCTCCACTTGATCCGAGACGTCGCAGTTTCGTGCGAGGCATCGCCGCCAGCGGCGCCTTGGGTGCTCTCGGCTTGCACGCACCGGCATCAACGCAGACCCGCGTCGATGGCGGTGCTGCGCCAGTTCTGAGCGGCACGCAGTTCGAACTCGAAATCGCTTCGACGGCCGTCGACTTCACCGGCTCCGCACGCACGGCCACCACGGTGAACGGACAACTGCCCGCGCCGATCCTGCGCTGGCGCGAGGGCGACATGGTCACGCTGCGCGTCACCAATCGCATGCCGGTCGCGGCCTCCATTCACTGGCACGGGATCATCCTGCCGAACGCCATGGACGGAGTACCGGGTCTCACCTTCGATGGCATCGCACCCGGCGAAACTTTCGTCTATCGCATACCCGTGAAGCAATCGGGCACCTACTGGTACCACAGCCATTCGCGCTTTCAGGAACAGACCGGACTGTACGGGCCGCTGGTGATCGAGCCGCGTGGTGGTGAACGCTTTCCGGCCGATCGCGAATACGTGGTGATGCTCTCGGACTGGACCGACGAGGATCCCGAAACCGTCTTCGTCAAGCTCAAGAAGCATAGCGATGTCTACAACTTCCGGAGGCCCACGGCGCTGGACTTCGCGCGCGACGCCGCCACGATGGGCATCAAGGCGGCACTGGACAAACGAAGCATGTGGAACCGGATGCGAATGAATCCGACCGACACCGTCGACGTCACCGCCCACACCTATACCTATCTCGTCAACGGCGCGAGCCCGCGCGACAACTGGACGGGTCTGTTTCGTCCCGGAGAGAAGCTCAGGCTGCGATTCATCAACGGGTCGGCCAACAGCATTTTCGACGTGCGCATACCGGGGTTGCGGATGCGCGTCATTTCGGCCGACGGTCAGGACGTCGATCCGGTGACGGTCGATGAATTTCGCATCTCGGTCGCCGAGACCTACGACGTGATGATCGAGCCGCGTGGCGACCGCGCGTATGCGCTCTTCGCGCAATCGATCGGTCGCACCGGTTACGCCGCTGCGACACTCGCGCCGCGCGCCGGCATGCGGGCCGAAGTGCCGCGACTGGACGAGCCGCAATGGCTGTCGATGATGGACATGATGGGCGCGATGAACATGGAGGCGACGAGTGGCATGGATCATGGCGCGATGACGGGCATGGATCACGGCGGGATGAAGGAAACGAGCTCCGGCATGCAGCACGGCGGCGCGAACCTCACGCCGGCCGGCATGCCCCGGGTGCGACACGCGAAAAGCGAATATCGACCGAGCGTGGACATGCATGTCGACATGCCGCGAACCAATCTCGACGATCCCGGCATCAACCTGCGCGACAACGGAAGACGTGTCCTGACCTATGCAGACCTTCACACCATTGGAGGGCCACTCGACAAACGCGGCGCCGAGCGCGAGATCGAACTGCATCTGACCGGACACATGGAGAGATTCATCTGGTCGTTCGACGGCCAGAAATTTTCCGAAGCCGAGCCGGTGCATTTCCGGCATGGCGAGCGGCTGCGCGTGGTGCTCGTCAACGACACGATGATGAATCACCCGATCCACCTGCACGGCATGTTCAGCGAGCTCGAATCGCCCGACGAAAAGTTTCTCGTGCGCAAGCACACCATCAATGTCCAGCCGGCGCAGCGCGTCACTTTTCTGGCGACGGCCGACGCGCTCGGGCGCTGGGCCTTTCATTGCCACTTGCTGTATCACACGGAAGCGGGGATGTTCCGCGAGGTCGTGGTGTCATGAACGACCATCACTGCACACGATGCATGCGGACCATTGCCGCGACCCTCTGGACGGTCTTGTCCGCGCTGTCACTCGCCATCAATACCGCTGCGTTTGCGGCGGCAGAAGAACCGATGGGCATGCAGATGGGGCCGATGCAAGGCGGCACGCCCCCACTCGATGCACGCGACCCCGATGCATATGCCGAGGGCGTTGGACGCGGGCACATGCGCGGGATGGACATGGCCGACGATGCTGCGCACGCCTATCTGTTGCTTGACAAGCTCGAGCTTGCGCGTGAGCGCAGGTTCCGGCTTGACGCACAGGCGTGGTACGGCGGCGACCGCGACAAGCTCTGGCTGGAAGCCGACGGAGAGCGCAAGGATGGAAGGCTGGGCGCAACCCGCGCCGAAGCCTTGTGGGATCGCACGATTGCGACGTACTGGAGCTCGCAACTCGGTGTTCGACACGACTTCGGCGAAGGTCCGGGGCGCAATTGGGCGGCGCTCGGTGTGCAGGGGCTCGCGCCCTATTGGTTCGAGCTGCAGGCGACCGCCTATGTCGGAGAGTCCGGCCGCACTGCGCTGCGCGCGGAGCTCGACTACGATCAGTTGATCACGCAGCGGCTGGTCCTGCAGCCGAATATCGAGGTGAGCTTTTACGGAAAGAATGATCGGTCGCGCAACATCGGTTCCGGTCTTTCCGACATCGACGCGGGCCTGCGCTTGCGCTACGAGATCACGCGTCAATTCGCGCCGTACATCGGCGTTTCGTGGCGCCGCAAGTTCGGCAACACGGCGCGCTTTACGCGTGCCACCGGTGAAAACGTCCGCGGTACGAAATTCGTGGCGGGGGTGCGTCTGTGGTTCTAGACGCGGCTCGCCTCATCGACCCCGCTCACCCTGCGCGTCAGCCAGCTCATCGATGATGGGACAGTCCGGGCGATGGTTGCCTTGGCAGGCGCGCGCGAGTTTTTCGAGAGTGCGTTTCATGGCCGCCATCTCCTCCATGCGGCGCTCGAGATCGGCGACATGGACAAGCGCGATCCGTTTCACGTCGGCGCTCGCGCGGCGGCGGTTGTGCCAGAGCTTCAGCAACTCCGCGATCTCCGCCATCGAAAACCCCAGGTCGCGCGAGCGACGGATGAAGCGCAGCGTGTGCACCTCGTTGTCGGTGTACTGCCGATAACCCGCATCGGTACGAACGATCCTGGGCAACAGGCCCAGCGACTCGTAGTGGCGCACCATCTTCGCGGATACACCGGAACGCGTCGCTGCCTTGCCGATGTTGAAGGGCTCGGTCGACATCGTTGACTGGTTCATCGCTCGCTTCCTTTCCATCTGCGCAAGAGCAAGGCATTGCCGACCACGCTCACGCTGCTGAACGCCATCGCCGCACCGGCGACGATCGGGCTCAACAGCCCGAATGCCGCGAGCGGAATGCCGATGACGTTGTACGCGAAAGCCCAGAACAGATTCTGGCGAATCTTCGCGTAGGTGCGCCGCGAGATATCGATCGCGTCCGCCACCAGCGCCGGATTGCCGCGCATCAACGTGATGCCGGCTGCCTGCATGGCGACTTCGGTGCCGGTGGACATTGCGATGCCGACGTCGGCAGCCGCCAGCGCCGGCGCGTCGTTGATGCCGTCGCCGACCATCGCGACCCGCACACCGCCGGCCTTGAGCTCAATGATGATCGCGGCCTTGTCTTCGGGCAACACCTCGGCACGAACCTCGTCGATGCCGAGTTGCCGGGCGACGCTTTCTGCGCTGCCCCGATTGTCGCCGCTGACGAGAGCGGTCTTCACGCCTTGCGCATGCAGCCGTTGCACGGCAAGTGCAGCGCTCGGCTTGATCGTGTCGCCGAAGGCGAGCAGTCCGATCAGGCGCGGCCGGGTTGTATCCCCGGTCACGTCGGCCAGCCACGAAACGCTGCGACCTTGTGACTCGAGTTCGGCTGCGCGAGATTCGAGCGCAGCGAGATCGACCCGCAATTCGCGCATGTAGCGGCTGCTGCCCAAACGCAATTCATGCTGGTCCACCAGCGCGGCGACGCCGCGGCCGGCAACGGCGCGAACCTCGCTTGCGACAAGGACGGCGACGGGTGCGGCGCTGCCGTCGCGCAGCGGCGTCTCGATTGCTGCGTCGCGCGCTGCGTCGAGCACCGCCCGAGCCAGCGGATGTTCGCTGCCCGCTTGTATCGCCGCGCTCGCCGCAAGCAGAGCCGCCGTGTCGCCCGCGACCGCCTGCGCCTCGATCAGCCGCGGCTTGCCTTCAGTGAGCGTGCCGGTCTTGTCGAAGGCGACAACCTTGACATCATGGGCAAATTCGAGCGCCTCGGCGTCCTTGATCAGAATGCCGTGACGCGCGGCCACGCCGGTGCCGGCCATGATCGCCGTCGGTGTCGCCAACCCGAGCGCGCACGGGCAGGCAATCACGAGCACCGCGACGGCGTTCAGGATCGCCGTCTCCCAATTGCCACTGGCGAGACCCCAGCCGAGCAGCGTGACGAACGCGATACCGATCACGACGGGCACGAATATCGAGCTCACCCGA
>JBBRQU010000019.1:0-74477 GCA_038225855.1 Burkholderiales bacterium
ATGATTTCGTAGGTGCCCGCGAGATTGGCCATCACGTGCGTCACGCGCGGATCGCGCGTGCCGTTCAACATGTAGGTGTTGGTCATGCGCGGCATCGGCAGGCTTGCATACGACTCGCGCCGCCCGTTGCCGGTCACGCCAGTCTTCATCAGTCGCGCGTTCAAGCTGTCCTGCATGTAGCCCTTCAGGATGCCGTCCTCGATCAGCACCGTGCACTGGGTCGCGTTGCCTTCGTCATCGACGTTCAGCGAGCCGCGACGATCAGCCAGCGTGCCGTCGTCGACGATGGTGATGCCGGGCGCCGCGACTCTTTCACCGATGCGTCCCGAGAACGCCGACGAGCCCTTGCGATTGAAGTCGCCTTCGAGCCCGTGGCCGATCGCTTCATGCAGCAGCACGCCGGGCCATCCCGGTCCGAGCACGACCGTCATCGACCCGGCCGGCGCCGCTCGCGCGTCCAGGTTGACGAGCGCCTGATCGACCGCCTCGTTTGCATACGCGGCGAGCATGTCGTCGTCGAAGTACGCATAGCCGAAACGGCCGCCTCCGCCCGCGTGGCCTTGCTCGCGGCGACCGTCCTGTTCGGCGATCACGGTCAGCGACAGGCGCACCAGGGGGCGCACATCCGCGGCAAGAATTTGCCCATTCGCATCGCCACCGAAGCGTGACGACGCCGCGACCATCATGATTTCGTAGGTCCCCGCGAGGTTCGCCATCACATGCGTCACGCGCGGGTCGCGTGCACGCGCCAGGCGTTCAAGTCGTTCCAGCAGCGCGATCTTTTCGCCCGGGTCCATCGAGGCGAGCGGGTCGAGCGGGGTATAGAGCGCGGTGCGCGGATTCGACGATGCGGCCGACGCGGCTCGCGATGCCGATGCCTTGTCGCCCACCCGCACGCGGCCGGCGCCATGGCGCGCGATGCCGCGCGTCGCTTTCGCTGCGGCCATCAACGCTTCGCGGCTGATGTCGTCGGAGTACGAGAAGGCCTGCTTGTCGCCGGTGACCGCACGCACGCCGACGCCTTCTTCGATGTCGAAGCTGCCCGACTTGACGATCCCTTCTTCGAGGCTCCACGACTCCGAGCGTGCGTACTGAAAATAGAGATCGGCATAGTCGACGCGATGCCGGAAGATTTCGGCAAGCGCCGCCGACACGTCGAGTTCGGTCAGGCCGTAGCGCCCGAGAAAACATTCCCTGGCGGTGGCCAGTGCGGCGAATTGCGGTTCGATCAGATTCATGAATTCCCAGGTAAGGGGGGAAAGCTACAGCACGCGATGCGTCAACGCGGGCAAATTCTCGCGCACTTCAGCGAGTCGTGTCGGATCGATCGCGCCGATCACGACGCCTTCGCCCTCGTCGCGTTCGGCCAGGATCTCGCCCCACGGATCGATCAACATGCTGTGGCCCCAGGTCCTGCGGCCATTGTCGTGACGGCCGCCTTGGGCAGGCGCGAGCACATAGCACTGGTTCTCGATCGCGCGGGCGCGCAGCAGGATTTCCCAATGTGCCGAGCCCGTGGTGTATGTGAAGGCGGACGGCACGATCATCAAGTCCGGATGGCCTTGGTTTGCGAAACTTCGATAGAGCTCGGGAAAGCGCAGGTCGTAGCAGATCGACAGCCCCACGCGGATCGGCTGATCGCCGAGCGTCGCGTTGAATGCGACAGTCTCGGCGCCCGCGGCAATCGTGCGCGCTTCGTCGTAATGCTCGGCGTCCTTCCTGAATCCGAACAGGTGAATCTTGTCGTAACGCGCCGCGACCGATCCATCGGGGGCGAACACGAAGCTCGTATTGCGAATTCTGTCTGTCACGCCTTCGGAAACTTCGATCGGCAGCGTGCCGCCGATCAGCCAGATGCGATGGCGCTTGGCGGCGCTCGCGAGAAAGTCCTGAATCGGCCCGTGACCCGGACGCTCGCGCGCGCTGAGCTTGTCGGTGTCCTTCATGCCCATCAGGCAGAAGTACTCGGGCAAGGCGATCAACTCGGCGCCCGCTTCGGCGGCCTCGGCAATCAAGCGGCCCGCGGTCTCGAGGTTCGCATCGACCGACGCGCCCGACACCATCTGGATCGCGGCAACGTGCAGGTGACGGGAGGAGAAGGGTTCGCGCATCTACATTTATTGCGGAGCAGGTGCCGAGGTGCTTTCTGGATCGCGTGCCGCGCTCGACCCGCGCGTGACCACCGGCGTTGCGTTGCCATCGCGATCGATCTTCGCGAGGTTCGGCTTGGCCCACGGACCGGTGACATTGTATTCGAGCGTCAATGCGCGGGCGATGGGATCCCTGAACAGATATTGCGCGACAAACGCCGCGAGGCCGATCGCCGGATTGACCAACGCAACGCCGAGCGACGCCGTGCCCGCGTTGATTTCGGGCAGCACCAGCACATGCAGGTTCTGCGTTTCGCGCTCGAGGTCGGCGCTGCCGGACATCAGCACGGTCGCCTGGACACCGGCCATCTTGAAGTCGTCGGTGCTCACGATGCCCTCGGCCACGGTCGCATCCGCGCGGATCGTGTCGAACGCGAATCCCTTCTCGAACACATCGGAAAAGTCGAGCAGGAAGCGCCGCGGCAGGCTTTGCAGACTCAGCACATTAAGCAGTTTTGCGATGCCCGGATCGGCCTTGAGAAACTGCCCCTTGTTGGCTTCGAGCTTCAAACGCCCCGCCATGCTCGCGAAATCGATCGATGTCGGTGCGCTGTTCCATGCGACGTCGCCGGACAACTTCGCATTGCCGTTCTTGATGGTCTTGACGATACCGAAGCGATCGAGCAGCGCGCCGACGTCGGACGTCTCAAGGTTGAAATCGAGCCGCGTGTGCTCGCTCGAGCCGGCATGTCCCCACACACCCCTGGCCGAGAAGCTGGCCTCGGGCATCGTCAGGCCGAGCTTGTCGAGTTGCCATTCGCGCGTGTCTCCGCGGCCGACGTTCTGGGCGATGACTTCGAGCCGCCCGAGCGAGCGGCCGCGCAGTTCGAAACGATCGGCGACCAGATCGATCGCGGGGAAATCCTTCTGCTTGCTGGCATCGAGGGCACGCTCGACCTGCGCTGTGCCCGACTCCGATTTGGGAATCGTGAGGCGACTCAGGCGCGCCACCAGGCGGCTCGCTGCGGCCGACGTGAAGCCGCTCTTGGTCGCGGCCTTGTCCGACACATCGAGATAAGACAACTTCCCTGCGATCTGGTCGGCGACGACATTGCCCTGCCATCCCGACGGGAAACGCTGCGCGTCGAAGACCACGTTGTTGAAGTCGCGCCCGGCGATACGGAGCGTCCTGGTCTTCAGGTTCACGCGTTCGGGAATCAGGTTGTCAACTTTGGTTGACACCGCCTGTTCGGGTGAAGCGGGCCTGGGACTTCCGATCTGCCTGATCACGTCGCGCCACGCATCGAGGTCGAGGCTGGGAACCCCGACACGAACCGAAGGCGGGCCATCGGTTGCGATCGCTTCGTCGCCGACCGCGTAAGCGGCGCGCGTCACCACGTATTGGTCTTGCGGATTGAGACGCCGCGTAATGTTCGCACTGAGGTTCGCATTGAGCTTGCCGGCGAGCGAGACGCGAATTTCCTCGCCGTCGATCGTGAACTCACGCGCACTGGCGCCAGCGGTCCCGGTGCGCGTGAGTTCGACGCGCAGTGGCCAGGACTCGGCGGCGGGCTTCGCGAGCGGGGCGGGCAAGTCGATCGCGAGTCCCGCGAGATTCGATTCGATCACGAGGTCGGGTTTGCCGACCGCCGGCAGCGCCGCTGCTGCAGCAGCCGCGGTTGCCGGCGCGTCGTCGGTCACTGCCGCAAGACGTTTACTCTTCACGCGCATCGCGACCTTGTAGCGCGCGCTGCCGTCGAGGCGCTGAGCGATGCGCGGGATCAGTATCGAAGCGGGTGTCGCGATTGCGTCTTTCGCGGGGTCCTTCGCCGCCTCTCTTGCCGCATCCTTCGCATCGCCTTCGCCGGCCGATGCGCGCAGTGCGCGCGCCTCGAGCGTGCCATCGGCATTGAGTTCGATGAAGCCGTCGCTGCGGGTCGCGGCATCGATGCGGATCGGGCCGCCGAGCGCCTGCCCGGTCACGCCGGCGATCGTGAGTCCCTTGTCGGTGAAATCGACGCGGCCGCTCAAGCGTTTCAACGGCGGAGCGAGCGCGTTCAATGTCAGATCGTTGCCCGACAACAGAATGCTGGCGGCGACCTCGGCATCGCGCGCATGCGTGAGCGGCAGATCGAGCGCGAGCGCGAACCCGGCGTTGCCGGTTGTGCGCGTGTTGTCGGTGAAGTGCCGCGTCCATCGGGCGATCGGGCTCGCGTTGACGAAGCGAACCAGATCCTGCAAGGGTCCGACGCCTTTGCCCACGACGCGCAATACGTGTTGCGGGTCGGCCAGCGCCGGCAGTTCGGCCTTGATGTCGGTGAGCTTGTAGCCATAGACGCGCGCCGAACGCGCAGTGACGGTCATGGTTGCGTGATCGAAGACGACATCGGCATCGACATCCTCGAAGGCCGGCCACGCGACCGAAGCCAACGCGGGCATTTTAGGATCGTGGCTGGGAGAGGCCGCGACCTCTTCGGCGCTCTTCGCGGGTCCGTAGAGAAAGGTCGCGCCCTGCACTTTGATGAGTGCATGAAATACGTTCTCGTCGGGTCCGGGTTGCGCATGCGCATTGCTCGCCGCACGCCCGAGTGTGCTCGGGCCCGCGGCGTCGCGCACGCTCGCGAGCGCGCTCGCCAACATGATCGGATTCGGTTTGGCCAGCGCATCGGGCTGGGCGCGCAAGTCGAGTTTTTCGAGAGCGCCGTGCATGCGCAGGCTCGCTTCGGTGACCTTGCCCGAGAGCAACGACTTGGTCAGGTAGGTGCGCGCCTTTTCGCCGATGATGTTCGGCAGGTAGCGCGGTACGCGCGCGGCATTGGCGCGCGAGAAGCGCGCGTCCAGATCGATCCATCCCCTCCCTTCGCTGCCGCTGTGCGGGCCGCGGCGAAACGTCAGGTCGGCGGTCGCCGCGAGGTCGGGATTCTCGACCGATGCTTTCTGTACGCGGACTTCGACGTCGCTGCCTTTCATCTGCACGCCGACGTCCGCGTCCAGGCGCGCCAAGCGAAGCAGCGGATCGTCGAACAATCCGGGCGCGATCACCGATGCATCGACCGAGCGCAGATTGACGGTCGCGTGCGTGGCCGGGCCGGCGGCATCGGTGGAGCGGCTTGCGCTCAGCGTCCCGGCAAGATTCTCGAAGCCCGGCTGACCGAACGCGGGACGCGGCTTCTTCACGAGGCCGTTGGGGCCGACGGTTTCGCGCGCCGCCGCCTTGATCGCCTCGGGCGTGGGCGCCTGCGCGGCGATCGCCAGTCGGGCGAAGCGCGTATTGAATTGAAAAGTCGCCGGCGATGCGATCGGCCCGGTCCATTTGAAGGCCACCTGGTCGAGAGCGCCGCGCGGTCGATAGGCGGCGAGCTTCTCGGCAACGGCAGGCGGCAGTGCGGGCGCCGGCACGAGACCGATGACGGTCGCGATGTCGATGGCGCCCACGCGGGCGCTGCCCGACTCGTCCTCTTTCCTGTCGCCCAGCTTTCTGTCGACATCGAGGTCGGTCGGCGCCAGCGCTGCCCTGCCTTGAGGCCGAAGCGCGAGCTTGCGCGCACTCAATTTCTGCGACTGCGCGGACTGCGACGCGGCGATGCGGCCATCGATAGCCGCGAGCGCGAGACGGTTGATAGAACCATCGGCCGCGCCCGAGTCGGCCGCGCCCCAACGGACCGCGACATCGTCGAGCGCGAGGTCGGCGGTTAGGTCGGCCAGACGATCGAGCAGAGCCGGAACGTGTTGCTCCTTGCCTGCAACCAAATGCTTCCCCAATGAGCCTGCGGGATGGTCTGCGCTTGCGAACCGCAGCCAAGCGCGCACACGTCCTCGCCCGCTCTCGACGTTGTCGGGCAGCGGCAGCCACGTGCGCCATGCGAGCAGATCGGCGCTCGCGACATCGGCATACAACTCGCCGCGCCAGGTCGAAGGCTCGGCGAGCCGGCTCGCGAACAGCGGGTGATCGATCACCGCCCGAATGTCGATCGGCGCGGCCAACTCTGGTGGCGGCGAAGCGCGCAATGCGAAACGATGGCGCCAAGCCGATCGCACCAGCGCGAGATCGACGTTCGAGAACGCGATTTCACCGGTGGACACGGGCGTTGCGGACGTCTTCTCCGCGCTCGATGCGATGCTCGCGGCCCCGTGCATCTCGTCGCGCCAGGTGACGCGAGCGCGCCGAATGCGAATTTCGTTTTGCGCGAGGATCCATTCGGCCACGCGGTTGTCGGGCGACGCCTTCTTCCGAACCGGGTATCCCGCAATGAACAACTGGCCTTCGGCGTCGCGTCGCACCGCGAGGTCGGGACCGTCGATCTCGAGCGACGCGAGGCGCAGGTCCATCACGACCAGCGTGTCCCACGACAGCGTTGCGCGAATCTTCGGAAGTTCGAGCGCGTTGTTGCCTTCGCGGTCGACGATGCGCACCGCGCTCAATGCGAGCGTGGGTCTCAGGTCGTGCCACGACGCATCGATCGCGCCGATCTTCACCGGCTCGCCGAGCGCGCGACTGGCGATGTTCTCGATCGATTGCCGATAGTCGTTGACGTGCGGCAGCACGACGTAGCGCAATGCCAGGATCACCGACGCGAAGACGATCCACGCGATTAGAAGGACGAAAAAAAACGCGTTGCCGATCTGCCCGAGATGATGGGTGATCCACGATGCCCATCGCGCGGGGGCCGAGCCGATTGCAGGCAACGCAGACGACCGTTCGCGCGAGTCCGGTGGGTCCACGTTCGCGCCGACCTCGGCTGGGCTATCGCGATCACGCATTGTTTGAAAGCCTCGGACCGGCGAATGGGATACTGCGAACGGACCGTGGACGGCGCCCTCGATCGACAAAAGCAGAGCGCTTCTGTCCGCGCATTTTAACTGCGGAATCCCTGCCATCGGCCCTTCGCAATAATTCTAGATGACCGATTCCCTTGTCGTCCCCGCTCTCATCCCCGAGCTCATCCCGGTGCTCGTACCTCCGACGAGCGAGCCGTCGCGCTGGCGCATGCGGCTCGCCAGCGCGAGGCCGACATGGTCCCCGGCCATCGCAAGCCTCGCATCGCATCGCATAACCCGCGACGCGATCGAGGCAGAGCTCGCGATCGCGCGTGGCGACGCGTGGCGTGATGAGAAGCATCTGTGCACGGGCCTCAGACATCTGCGCACGAAGACTCTTGCGGCAATCATCGACCGCGACCTCGATGGGCGCGCCGATCTCGCCGAAGTGATGGACGCCACCACCGCGCTTGCCGAAATCGCGATCGGCGAAGCGCTCGTCTTTCTTTCGCATGAACTCGCTGCGCGCCACGGCGTGCCGCGCGGCCGCGCGAACGGCGAACCGCAGGATCTGGTCGTGATCGGCATGGGCAAGCTCGGCGGCGGCGAGCTCAACGTGTCGTCCGACATCGACTTGATTTTTGTCTATCGCGAGGACGGCGAGACGGCGGGCCCGGCCGACGTCGACGCGTCCAAGCGCGATCTCGTGCGGCCTTCGCTGCGCATCGTCTCCAACGAAGAATTCTTCAAGCGCCTCGGCAGAAAGCTGATCGCCGCGCTCGCCGAAGTGACAGCCGACGGCTTCGTATTTCGCGTCGACATGCGCCTGCGGCCCGATGGCGATTCCGGGCCGCTGGTCACGCACTTCGCGATGCTCGAGCACTACCTGATCGCAAGCGCGCGCGACTGGGAGCGCTTCGCCTGGATCAAGGCGCGCATCGTGTCGCCCGCGGTGTTCGCATCCGTTGCTGTCGATGCGCATGCCGACGCGGGGCTAGCCCCCGCGGACGCATTGGCCCAATTGATCAAGCCGTTTGTCTATCGCCGCTATCTGGATTTCGGCGCGATCGACGCGCTGCGCAGCTTGCACGATCAGATTCGCGAAGAAGCGGCGCGGCGCGAAGCGGTGCGCAGCGAACGCTCTTCGCGCTACGCGGCGGCTCGCGGCGCGCATGCCGCCCCGGGGCCGGCTTCCGCGTCGGCGACAGCGCGCATCGACGTCAAGCTCGGCCGCGGCGGGATACGCGAAATCGAATTCATCGCGCAGCACTTCCAGCTGATCCGGGGCGGCCGCGAACCCGCATTGCGCTTGCGGCCCACGCTCGCGACCCTGGCCGCGCTGGTGCATGAAGAGTTGATCGACCAGAGCATCGGCGCGCGCCTGCGCGAGGCCTACATCTTTCTGCGCAACGTCGAACACCGCCTGCAATATCTCGACGACGCGCAGACGCACACGCTGCCTGCACGCGATGCCCTAGACGACTGCGATCGCATCGCAGCGATGTGCGCGCGGCTGGTCGACGTAGCGTCGCAGGTCCCGCCCTTCGATCGCCTGCTAGCCGTGCTTGAAGACCATCGGCGTTTCGTCGCCGCGCAATTCGATGGCGTGTTCGGGCTCGACGAAGATGCGCCCGTCGATGCCGAAGAATCGCGTCCCAGCGGCATCGATCTCTGGAGTGCGTTCGCCGACGCGAGCCCGGTCTACGCGCGCGACGAAGCCGCTGCGCTCACCGTGCACGCACAGCTTGCGGCCTCGGGGTTCGACCCGCCCGACGGCGCGTTCGCTCGCCTGGCTGCGCTCGCGCGCAGCGCGCGGCTGCGAACCATCGCTACGGCGACGCGCGCGCGGCTCGACTCGCTGGTGCCGCGCGTGATCGAGTCGGCGGCCGCCGAGACCGATCCCACTGCGACCTTGGGACGCTGGTTCGATCTGATCGAAGCGATCGCCGGTCGCAGCGCCTACCTCGCGCTGCTCGAAGAATTTCCCATCGCGCGGCAGGCTGTGACGCGCCTGTTGTCCGCGAGCCCGTGGGCCGCGCAATACCTGACGCGTCATCCGCTGCTGCTCGACGATCTGATCGTCGCGCGCGGCGAAGACGAAGGGCCGCGCGATGCCGCGGCTTGGCTGGCCTGGTGGCGCGACGTTGCCGAGAGTCTCGCGGCGCAATTGGATGAAGCCGCGTCGGACACCGAACGCCAGATGGATGTGCTGCGCGAGATCCATCACGCCGAGACCTTTCGCCTGTTGATCGACGACCTCGAAGGGCGGCTCACGATCGAAGCCTTGTCGGATCAGCTCTCGGCGCTCGCCGACCTGATCCTCGAGGCGGCGATCCGCGCGTGTTGGGCGAGTCTCGCACCGCAGGGCGCCGACGACCACGCGTGGCGCAAGCAGCCCGCGTTCGCGGTGATCGGCTTCGGCAAGCTCGGCGGCAAGGAGCTCGGTTATGCGTCGGATCTCGATCTGGTGTTTCTCTACGACGATCGCGACGAAGCCGCCAAGACACTCGCGGTCCAGCGCTACGCGCGCTTCGCGCAGAGGCTCAATCTGTGGTTGACCGCGCGCACCACCGCGGGCGCGCTGTTCGATATCGACCTGCGTTTGCGACCCGATGGCGCGGCTGGCCTGGTGGTGTCGAGCTTCGCGTCGTGGTCCGCATACGAGCGGCGCGAGAACGACGTGGGCGCCTGGACCTGGGAGCATCAGGCGTTGACGCGCGCGCGCTTTTGCGCGGGCGATCGTGCGCTCGGCGCGACATTCGAAGCCGAGCGCATCGCGATCCTGATCGATCGCGCGCCTGATGATGCCGGGCGCGCACAACTGCGCGCCGACATCGTCGCGATGCGCAAGAAGATGCACGACGGTCATCCCAATCGCAGCGGCCTCTTCGACTTGAAGCACGACGAGGGCGGCATGGTCGACATCGAGTTCTCGGTGCAGTACCTGGTGCTCGCGTACGGCAATGCGCATCGCGAGTTGCTCGCCAACGCGGGCAACATCGCGCTGTTGTCGCGCGCGGCCGATGCGGGCCTGATCGATGGCGACGATGCGCGCGGCGCAGCCGATGCCTATCGCGTCTATCGGGCGCGCCAACATGCGTCGCGGCTCGCCGACCCGTTGGCGCACGCGGCTCGCGTCGAAGCTGATGCGTTTGCAAGCGAGCGCGCGGTCGTGCGGCGACTCTGGAAGGCGCTGTTCGATTAAGGCTTCGGGGGTGCGTCAGGATCGGTTTCGGCAGAGGTCTCGGCCGTCATCGCGGCCAATGCCTGCATCGCCGCCTGCGTGTCCGGATGATTGCGACCGAGCTTGGAGGCCATGCCTTCTACAGTCGCCGTCATCATTTTTTTGGCGTCGGAGTGACGACCCATTTGCCAGAACGTGATGGCCAGGTTGTTCATTGAGTTGAGCGTGTCGGGGTGCGCTTCACCCTGCACGCGGCGGCGCACGTCGAGTGCTTGCTCTTCAAGCTTTCGCGCACGGACAAGGTCACCTTGATTCTTGAGCGTGCTCGCCAAGTTGTTCATCGAGGTTAGCGTGGCGGGGTGCTCTTCACCCAGCACGCGTTGGCGCACGACGAGCACCTGCTCTTGAAGTTTTCGCGCGCCGGCAAGGTCTCCTTGGTTCCACAGCGTGGCCGCCAGGTTGTTCATCGAGGTCAGCGTGTCGGGGTGCTCTTCGCCCAACGCGCGCTGGCGCACATCGAGTGCTTGCTTTTGAAGCTTTCGCGCGCCAGTAAGGTCGCCTTGGCTCGTGAGTGTATCCGCGAGGTTGTTAATCAAAATCAGCGTGTTGGGATGCTCTTCTCCCAGCACGCGGCGACGCACGTCGAGTACCTGCTCTTGAAGCTCTCGCCCGCCGGCAACGTCGCCTTGCTTCGCAAACGTGAACGCCAGGTTGTTCGTCGAGGTCAGTGTATCGGGGTGCTCTTCTCCCAGCACGCGGCGGCGCACGTCCAGTGCCTGTTCTTGAAGCTTTCGCGCGCCGGCAAGGTCGCCTTGATTCGCGAGAGTGATCGCCAGGTTGCTCATCGAGGTCAGCGTGCCGGGGTGCTTTTCACCTAGCACGCGGCGGCTCGCATCGAATACCTGCTCTCCAAGCTTTCGCGCTCCGGCGAGGTCGCCTTGATCCTCAAGCGTGAGCGCCAGGTTACTTTTCGCTCTCAGCGTCTCGGGGTGTTCTTCACCCAGCGCGCGGCGACGCACCTCGAGTATCTGCTCTTGAAGCTTTCGCGCGCCGGCAAAGTCGCCTTGATTCCAAAGCGTCCCCGCCAGGTTGCTCATCGAGGTCAGCGTGTTGGGGTGCTCTTCACCCAACACGCGGCAGGCCACGTGGAGCACCTGCTCTTGAAGCTTTCGCGCGCCGGCAAGTTTGCCTTGATTCCAAAGCGTGCTTGCCAAGTTGCCCATCGAGGTAAGTGTGTTGTTGTGTTCCTCGCCGAGATCTGCCTTGTCCATTGCGACAGCAAAATTCAACGCCCCGAAGGACTCTTCGAACAGCGCCGGGCCGCGAGCAAGATAGGTACCGATCTGATTCAGCAACCACGACAGTGTGCGACGGTCAATCTTTGCGTCCTCCGACTCGTCGCAGAGCCGCAATACATGCGGGGCAATCGCGGCCAGGAAAGGCCAGTTGGCAGGTTGCTCTACATCGGCTGGTGCCCCTTCTCGCAATAGCATTAGCACACAGCGCACGTCGGCGCCGGGGTTAGCGGCCAAACAATGGCGAACCACAGCCTGCGTCAAACGATGGATCGACAACGTCGATTCGGTCGTCTCGGCGCTCGACTTCCCTGCGGGCCAATGCGTCCGCATCGGTTGACGGTCGACCAACCCGAAGCGTCGCAACGCGCCGACGGTTTTGTCCCAGCCGAGCGGCGAAGTCATTGCCGCCGCAAGCGCTTCGGGCAGCAATTGCGCGTACTCGCGAAATAGACTCTCGGGCACCGGCTCGGGTGCCAGGCAGGCCAGCAGCCTCAGCAACTGCGCTGCGCTTTCGTCCAGACGCGGAAATGCGATCGACAACGTGGCGAGCACCGATTGTTCGTAGCCGCTTGCGGTATGGTCTTCTTCGAGCAACTCAGGGGCGTGGGCATGTACCAGCGCCGTGTATTTATCCACCGCCATGCCGGTGTCGTCGATGAAGGCCGCGGCCTGCTCGAGCGCGAGCGGCAGGCCACCCAGCGCGCGCGACAGGTCGCGAAGTGAACCGGACTCGCGACCGGGCAAACGGCTCGCAAGAAAAGCCCATCCCTGCTCGTCGGTCCAGACCCCCGTCGCAAGCGGCGCCGCGAGGCCTGCCCACGCCGGGTTGCGCGACGTGATCAGCACGTGATGGAGCGCCGCGTCGGGCAGCCATGCGCGCAGCGTCGCCGGGTCTTCGGCATTGTCGAAGACCAGTAGCCACGGCGGCCCGCCGCGCTGCCCATCGAGCCAGCGCTTCAAGGCCGTGGCGGGAGGTTCGCCGTCGGTGATGGTCGCGCCCACCTCGAGGCATGCGTCGTGGGCATCGAACTGCAAGGTGCTTTCGGTTTCGGCGCGCAGCCACCAGACGCCCGCATACAGGTCGCGGTAGCTGTGGCTGTACTTCAGCGCGAGCTGGGTCTTGCCGACGCCGGCCATGCCGAACACTGCCACGACCTGATCATCCGGCAGCATCGCGTGCAGACGGGTCAACAGATCATTGGGATCCTTGAAATGCGGACTCAAGCGATGTGCGACGGTGCGGAACGGTTGCGGCGTTCCCGCCGGTGGCCGAAAGCGCGGCCGCGGCACGCCAGGTACCGCGGCAAGAAGGTCGCGCAGACGAATGAACTGGTGCTGCCAGTCGGCGTCCTTGCCCTGGAAGACATGGGTGTCGAGCCGGTTCAGCGGCGCCAACCCGGGTCGCAGGATTTCGTCCAGCGCGTGCGCGTGGACCGACGCCGCGCCACCAAGCTGAACAGGCACGACCTTGAGAGGGTCGCCGGCGGCCAGGCGCTTCAATGCGAGCTCAACTTCGAGTCGAACGTAGTCGACGCCCGGCTGCCGGGCGCGCTTGTTGATCTCGCTCTGCCAGTCGGGCCCGATCAGGACCAGCACGACCTTCGCTGTGTCGACGGCGACTTGCAAGCGCAGGGGGAAGTCGTCGCCGCTGTCGATGCCGCCTCGGTCGTAGAACACAACGCCGTCATCGAACCATTGCGACAACCTGTCGTACAGGCGGCCGGCGTGGCCCGACGTGTCGGCGCGGCGATAGCTGATGAAGATGCTGCCTGCGGCCAAAGTGCGTCGCTCCGCGTTGGTTGCAAGATGCAGCAGCATGCGGGGAAGCGCCGCGCTTCGCAATCACTCGCCGGTCGTCGTGAGGACAAGTCGCGACGCTCCATTGCCTTCACACAGAACGCACACACAGTCTTACACCGGGTTACACGATGCCCGTGCACCATGCGGCCCTGCGCTTCGTTTTCGATGCAAGGCGAAGGTGAAACGGTGCGGGCAGGCGCTCAAGAACCCGACCGAACAGCCGATCACCATTCGAATCATCGTCCGCGTCATCGTCCGCGTCATCGTCCGCGTCATCGTCCGCGTCATCGTCCGCGTCATCGTCCATCATCAGGAGCAACCCATGAACTCACGCATCGTCAAGCTCGGCCTCGCGGCCGCCCTCGCAGCCGCTTTCGCGGCGCCCGTGTTTGCGCAGACCGTCCCGCAGACGACAACGCCGCCCACAATTCCGACCGCGAACGACGTGCAGCGCAACGTCAATCAGCAGCAGCGCATCGAAGACGGCCTGAAGTCGGGCCAACTGAACACGCGCGAAGCCGGCAAGCTCGAGCGCGGCGAAGCCAAGGTCGAGAAGATGGAAGCGAACGCCGAACGCAACGGCAAGGTTTCGCCGCGCGAACAGGCACGCATCACCGCCGCGCAGAATCGCGAGAGCCGTGCGATCTACAGCCAGAAGCACGACGCGCAGGTCGGCAACCCCGCCTCCGCCTCGTCGCAGCGCATGCAGGCCGATGTGCAACGCAACGTCAACCAGCAGCAGCGCATCGAGCAGGGCGTGCAGTCGGGCGAGTTGAAGAATCGCGAAGTCGCGAAGCTCGAGCGCGGACAATCGAAGGTCGATCGCGCCACCGCGCGCGCTGCCTCGGACGGTCGCGTAATTGGGGGCGAACAGGCGCGTATCCAGACGCGTGAGGATCGCCAGAGCGCGCGCGTCTATCGCAAGAAGCACAACGACGCGGTGCGCGGCTGAGATGTGATTGTGAGTTGAGAAGCGCGACGCTCGACGCTTGCATCGCAGTGATAGTTTGTGATGCGTCGATGCGCGCGGTAACAGACAGACGGCTGCGGCCGCGATATCTTCGTGGCCGCAGTCGCGTCATGCGACCAGTGCATAGCGCCGCGAAGGCGGGTGGGGGGACGACATGAATACGCAACGCGGCACTTCGAACTCGCGGCTCGCTGTGCGCTCGGCCGCTCAGGCTATCATTCTCGGCGCGTCCACCATCGCGGTCGCCTTTGGCTTCTCGATGATCGCCGCGCAATCGATCGCTGCGGATCAAGAGGCCGGGGTGCGGCAGGGCGGCAGGAAACCAGGCCTCGTCGATGCCCGGGCAAGCGTCGCCCACGTGCTCAACCGCCTCGCGTTCGGTCCGCGACCCGGAGACGTCGAACGTGTCAGCCGCATCGGCATCGATGCCTATATCGACGAGCAGCTTCATCCCGAGCGGCTCGCCTTGTCCGATGGATTGACGCAACGACTGGCTGCGCTGGATGTGCAGCACACGCCGGCCGGCACCCTGATCGAAACCTTTCGCGAAGAACAGCGCGCGGTGCGTGAGGCGCAGCGTGATCAGGCGAGCGATGGGGCGGCCAGGGACGATGCGGTGGCCGCGCGTCGCGAGCAGTATCGACGCTTGGCGATCGAATCGGCCGATGCGCGTCTCGCGCAGGCGATCGAAAGCCCGCGTCAATTGCAGGAAGTGATGACCGACTTCTGGTTCAACCACTTCAACGTCTTCGTCGGCAAGGGTCTCGATCGCGTGCTCGTGTCCAACTACGAACGCGATGCGATCAGGCCGCATGCGCTCGGGCATTTTCGCGAGTTGCTGGGCGCGACCGCGAAGCATCCGGCGATGCTGTTCTACCTCGACAACTGGCTGTCCACCGGCGCCAACGCCGAAGTCAATCGCAACGGAAAAAAGCAGGCGGGCCTGAACGAAAACTACGCGCGCGAGTTGATGGAATTGCATACGCTCGGCGTCGAGAACGAAGGCAAGCCCGGCGGCTACACGCAAAGCGACGTGACCGAACTCGCGCGCATGCTGACCGGCTGGACGTTCGATGGACGCGCCGCCGGCGTCGGCGCTCCGGTCGCAGGGGTCGAGAGTGCGGGTCTCTTCATCTTCGCGCCGCGTCGTCACGACAATGAAGCCAAGGTCTGGCTCGGTCATCAGATCGCGCCCAACGGCCAGCAGGAAGGCGAGTACGCGCTCGACGTGCTGGCGATGCATCCGGCCACCGCGAAGCACATCAGCTTTCAGCTCGCGCAATATTTTGTCGCCGATCAACCGCCGCAGACGCTGGTCGATCGCATGATGGCGCGCTATCTCGCGACCGATGGCGACATTCGCGAAGTATTGCGCACGCTCTTCTACAGCGCCGAGTTTCGCGACCCGCGCACGATCCATGCGAAGTTCAAGACGCCGTATCAATACGTGGTCTCCGCTGCGCGCGCGAGCGGCTATCCGATCGTGAATGTGCAGCCGCTGGTCGGCACGCTCGCGCAGCTCGGCATGCCGCTCTACGGCTGCCAGACGCCCGACGGCTACAAGAACACCGAGGCCGCGTGGCTGAACCCCGAAGGCATGACCCGCCGTATCAACTTCGCGACCGCGCTCGCGAGCGGCCGTTTGCCGATCGATCGCGAGCCGCAACCGCTCGGCAAAGGCGCAACGATGCGACGGGCGATCGAAGCGACCAGCATGCCGGTTACGCAAACGATGTCGCAGTCCACGCCCCCGGCAACGCCCCAGCTCGAAGGGCGCGGCCCCGCATTGCAAGCGGCGTCGCTACTAGAAACGCTCGGCCCCATCATCGGTGACAAGACACGCAACATCGCACTGAGCGGCGAGCCGCAACTGGCTGCCGCGCTGGTGCTCGGCAGCCCGGACTTCATGCGGCGCTAGAACGAACGCATAGGCCGGACGCATCGCGCGGAACGCAAAGGAGAATCCACATGCAACGCCGTCACTTTCTTCAGATGCTTTCGATCGCGGGTGTCGGAGCCACAGCAGGGCTCGTTCCCGTTGGTCGTTCCGCATGGGCTGCGACGAACGCAAGCATTCCTCCGACGCAGAAGAAGCTGGTCGTGATCTTCCTGCGTGGCGCGGTCGATGGTCTCTCGGTGGTGGCCCCGTATGCCGAACCCGACTACGCACGCTTTCGTCCGAACATCGCGCTGCCCGCGCCGGGACAGACCGACGGCCTCCTCGATCTCGATGGTCACTTCGGATTGCATCCCGCGCTCGCCCCGCTGATGCCGATGTGGCAGGGCGGCAAGCTCGCGTTCGTGCATGCATCGGGTTCGCCCGACGCGACGCGCTCGCACTTCGATGCGCAGGACTACATGGAGTCGGGCACACCGGGCGTGAAGATCACCGGCGATGGCTGGATGAATCGCCTGCTCGGCGAGTTGCCCGGACCGGCATCGCCCACGCGCGGCGTGTCGGTCGGTGCGGTGGTTCCGCGCATCTACGCGGGTGCGACTCCGGTCGCCTCGTTGGCGCAAGGGCAAGGCGCAACGCGCCCGACGATTCTCGATCAACCGCGCATCGCCGATGCGTTCGCCAGGCTCTACGACGGCGACGATGCGAGCGCGCGCGCCTTTCGTGAATCACAGGTCGCGCGGCGTGAAGTGCTCGCATCGCTCGATCCGAGCGCAGCCGAGAAAGAACAGATGGCCGCGAGCAACGGCGCGCCGTTGCCCAACGGATTTCCCGACGACGCCGTGCGGCTTGCGCGACTGATGCGCAACGACGCGCGCGTGCAGCTCGCGTTCGTCGGACTGGGCGGATGGGATACGCATGCCGGCCAAGGCGCCGCGCGCGGCCAGCTGGCGAATCGCCTGACTCCGCTGGGTCTCGGCCTCGCGGTCCTCGCCGATCGGCTCGGCTCGACGTTCGACGATACGGTCGTCGTCGTCATGTCGGAGTTCGGACGCACCGCGCGCGAGAACGGCAATCGCGGCACCGACCACGGACACGGCAATGCGATGTGGATGATGGGCGGCCCGGTCGCAGGCGGCAAGGTTCACGGCCGCTGGCCGGGCATCGACGAATCGAGCCTGAACGAGAATCGCGACCTTGCGGTCACGACCGACTTTCGTGACGTGATCGCAACCGTCGCCGAAAGGCATCTCGCGTTGCCGGATGTGCAGATGGATCATCTATTCCCCAATCGCACCCACACCGGCGCCGCGCCGCGCATCCTGCGGGTTTGAAGGTCTGCCGTGCGAGCGGCGCTTGCAAACGCCGACGATAGTGCGATGGGGCATCGTCCTACGAAGAGGCGCGATCGGGTCGCGGAAAATTGCGCGTCGTCGCGTGAACCATGCGCATCAGGCGCTCCACCCAGCGCCGCGCGTTCAACGATCGAGCGTCTCTTTCAAACTCCGAGCAAGGATTCAAGATGAAAGCATCAACATTGCGCAGCGTTACCCTGGCGGTCGCCATCGGCGTCGGCATGCCTGTCGTGCTCGCCGCGTGCGGCTCCACGCCGACCCGGGAGAGCCCCGGGCAGTACCTCGACGACGCGACCATCACGACCAAGGTGAAGTCGGCCTTCGTCGCCGACAAGACGGTCAGCGCAATGGATGTCAAGGTCGAGACCTACAAGGGCACGGTGCAGCTTTCGGGTTTCGCGAAGAGCCAGGCCGAAATCAATCAGGCCGTTTCGGTCGCGCGCGGCGTGACCGGCGTGCAGTCCGTGAAGAACGACATCCTGTTGAAGGCTGCGCAGTAAAGCGGCTTGCTTCGGGAAGCCTCGCAAAGCGCCGCCTTCCGGCGGCGTTTGCGTTTCTAGATTTCCAGATTGTCGATCAGCCGCGTCGCACCGAGCCACGCGGCAGCGAGCACGACCAGCGGTTCGCGACGCTCGATCGCGGACACGTCGGGCGTCGTGAGATCGACTCTTTGGCGGACCGATACGTAGTCGGGTCGCCAGCCTCCGGCCTTCATCCGTTCGACGGCTTCGCATTCGAGCTTCGCGATGTCGGCGTCGGCGTTCTCGCGCAGCGCGGTCGCGATCACCCGCAGCTCGCGATGCAGCGCCGGCGCTTCGGCACGCTCGTCGGCGCTCAGATAGACATTGCGTGACGACAGCGCGAGACCGTCTTCGGCGCGCACCGTCTCTGCCGCGATGATTTCGGTCGGCAACGCGAACTGCCGGCACATACGACGCACGATCATCAACTGCTGATAATCCTTCTTGCCGAACACGGCCGCGCGCGGCTGCACGCACGAGAAGAGCTTGAGCACCACCGTCGTCACGCCGATGAAGAAGCCCGGACGAAATTCGCCTTCGAGCACGTCGCCCAGCGCATGCGGCGGATCGACGCGATACTCTTGCGGCTCGGGATACATCTCGCGCTCATCGGGTGCGAACAGCACGTACACGCCGACACGCGAGAGCTTCTCGCAGTCGTCCTGGAAGGTGCGCGGGTAGCGATCGAAATCGTCTTTCGGTCCGAACTGCAGGCGATTGACGAAAATGCTCGCGACCACCGGATCGCCGTGCTCGGAAGCCTGCCGCATCAGCGACAGATGGCCTTCATGCAGATTGCCCATCGTCGGCACGAACGCGGTTCGCAACTGACCGCGCAACTGGCCTCGCAATTCGTCGATGGTCTTGACGATTTTCATGGATGGCACATATCGAAGGTGAGTCGGCGGCGCGTTCGCCAAGCGGAGCGCAGCATGCCAGAAGTCGGGAAGCGATGGACGGAGTCCGTCGCCCCGGCGTAGGCCGGGGTCCAAGCTGCCTTGATCTCGCACGCGAAACTTGAGTCCCGGCCTACGCTGGGAAGACGGCGATCAAGCAGCGACCGTCCCTCACTCGTATCGATGTTCCGCTGCCGGAAAGCTACCGCTCTTTACGGCCTCGACATAAGCGCGCACCGCGGCTTCGGCATCGCGCGCAGAGCCGTCGTCCGCGAGCGCAAAGTTTCTTACAAAGCGCGGCCTGCGGCCGGGATAGACGCCCAGCATGTCGTGCAGCACCAGCACCTGGCCGTCGCATCGCGCGCCCGCACCGATGCCGATCGTCGGAATGCGCAACGCTTCGCTGATGCGCGCCGCGAGTGCAGCGGAAACCATCTCGAGCACCAGCATCGCGGCGCCGGCGGCCTCGATCGCGCACGCATCGGCATGGAGGCGCGCGGCATCGTCATCGGCCTTGCCCTGCACGCGATAACCGCCGAGCTGATGCACGCTTTGCGGCGTGAGGCCCAGATGGCCGCACACCGGAATGCCGCGCGCGGTGATGAAGGCGATGGTCTCGATCAGCCAGGCGTTGTCGCGGCCCGCGCCTTCGATCTTGATCATCTGCGCGCCGGCCTGCATCAGCGTCGCCGCGCTTTGATACGCCGCCGACGGCGACGCGTGGTACGAGCCGAACGGCAGATCGCCGATCAGCCACGCCTTGCCGTGCGCATTCGCGAGGCCGCGCGCAACGCACGCGACGTGATAGCGCATTTGTTCGAGCGTGACCGGCAGGGTCGAGGACTCGCCCTGGATCACCATGCCGAGCGAGTCGCCGACCAGGATGACGTCGACTCCGGCGCGATCGCACAGTGCGGCGAAGCTCGCGTCGTAGCAGGTCAGCATCGCGATGGGCTCTCCGGTCGCGCACATCTCGAAGAGGCGCGGCAACGTCATCACCTTCTGCGACGCGCGATCGTTCGACGGTGTTATTGGTGCAGCCATGCGATGGCCTTCAATCCGCCCGGTTGAAGAACTCGCGGCGCCCGCGCATCTGACGCACGCGATCGAGCAGCATCTCGAAGTCGGCATCGTTGTTGGCCGGGTCGAGATGTTCGGTGTTGACGGTCAACAGCGGCGCGGCTTCGTATTGATAGAAGAAGCGCGTGTACGCCTCGCAGAGCTGCGCGAGATAGCTCTGAGAGATCGAGACTTCCATCGGTCGGCCACGCTCGGCGATGCGCGTCAGGAGTGCGGACGGCGACGCGTCCAGATAGATGACGAGGTCGGGCGCCGAAGTCTGCACGGCGAGATTCGAATAGATCTGGCGATAGAGATTCAGTTCGTCGTCGGCCAGCGTCAGCGAGGCGAACAGCGCGTCTTTCTCGAGCAGGAAGTCGGCCACGAAGACATCCGAAAACAGATCGCGCTGGGCCAGGTCGCGCAATTGATGGATGCGCTGGAAGAGAAAGAAGACCTGCGTCGAAAACGCATAACGCGCGCTGTCGCGATAGAAGCGTTCGAGAAACGGATTGGCCTCGGGAGCCTCGAGCATGGTCTCGGCGCGCAAGTGATCGGCGATGCGCCTGGCGAGCGACGTCTTGCCGACCCCGATGGGACCCTCGATCACGAGATGGCGAACTTTATCGAGCATGGGGGGAGGCGATGAAAGAGAAAGACACGAAGAACATCATCGCCACGCAAGCCACGCCCACGTGACGAGTCCGACGACAAAAACGAACGGCACAGAATACGCGTGAAACACCAGCCACGCGCGACGGTCTTGCGCCAGACGCATCGCGATCAGGTTGGCCAGCGATCCGATGAAGATGCCGAAGCCGCCGACCGTGACGCCATAGGCGATGGTGGCCCAGTCCTTCGAATATTCGGTGAGAAGAATGGCGGCCGGCACGTTGCTGATGAATTGCGACGACAGCACCGCCGTCGCGTAGAGGCGCATCGGGTCGTCGACGCCGATCGCTTCGATCGCATGACGCACCACATCCGTCTGGGCCGCGAGTCGCAGGTCGATGAACATCAGCACGAACACCGCGAGCAGCGCCCAGTCCACGCCGGCCAGAACGCGCCGCGCGAACAGCGCGAAGATCACGAGCACGGTCACGCATGCGATCGCCGGCCGGTGCGTATCGATCAGCACAAGAAAGGGCGCGTAGAGCACCAGCGACACGATCAGCAAGCGCCGATCGATGGCAGGGACTTCGCTATCGTCGGCGTCGAGCTTGCGGCTCGAAAACGAGCACGTCGTCAGGAGCAGCAAGGCGATCGTTGCAATCGCAACGACCGGCAGCATCGTGCCCATGAACGATACCAACGTCACGCCCGACTGTCCCCACAGGAACAGGTTCTGCGGATTGCCGAGCGGCGTGAGCGCCGAACCCGCGTTGACGGCAATCGCTTCGAACACGATCAGCCGCGTCACTGGAATCGAACCGCGCAATGAGTCCGACCCTCGCAGCCGCAAGGTGAGCGGCACGATCACGAACAGCGCGACATCGTTGGTGAGAAAGGTCGACAGCGATGCCGACGCGCCGACCAGGAACAACGCCAGCCTGCGCTCGCTGTGGATCGCGAGAATCAGGCGACGCGCGACCACCGACAGCGCGCCCGAAACCTCGACGCCTTTGGTCAGCACCAAGAGGCCCGTGAGCGCGAGGATCGTCGGCCAGTCGACCAGCTTCGGATAGTCGACGATGCGTGACGGCGCAGCGACGGCCCACGCGATGCAGATGGTCGCGAGGACGATGAAGACCACATCGTGCCGGAGGGCGTTGAAAATACGCATCACTGGTCAGACGCGAGAAATCGACTACCTCGCGCCGTCTCCCCGGCGGAGCCTGCCCCGGCGAAGGCCGGGGGCCGGGCCCCAAGTTGCTTGTCCATCGCTCATGTGGAGAAACTTGGATCTCGGCCTTCGCCGGGACGACGAGCTACCCCGGGACCACGAGTCGCTACCCCGGTACGACGAGTCGCTCACTGCGTTCGGAATGACAAGGAAAGGGTCACGCGTCCAGCGGCTCGGCGCGCTGGCCTTCGATGCGCGCAGCCAACGCCTTCGCGCGCCCGCGACCCGGTATCTCGATGTCGCCCGCGAGTTCGATCAGCGGCAGAAGCACGAACGCGCGCTCGTCCATGCGCGGGTGCGGCACCGTGAGGTCGGGAGTCTTCATCAGGCCGGCGCCATAGAGCAGCAGATCGAGGTCGAGCGTGCGGGGCGCATTCTTCGTCGTGCGCACGCGGCCGTAGCGCGTCTCGATCGCCTGCAGCGCGAGCAGCAATTCGTGCGCGGGCAATTGCGTCTCGATTTCGGCGACCGCGTTGATGTAGTCGGGACCGTCGCCGTCGACCGGCGCGCTTCGATAGAGACCCGATGCCGCGACAAACGTGCTTGCGGGCAGGCCTTCGAGATCGATCAACGCGTTCATCACCGCGTCGCGCGCGAAACCGAGGTTCGCCCCGACGCCGATGTAGGCCGTCACGCGTTCGCGTTCGCGTTCGACGCGAGCGGCCGTCGTGTTCATTCGACAGGCGGCTTGCGCGGACGGCGACGACGCGGCTTGCGCGGCGCGGCTGCGTCCGGGGCATCGCCGTCGTGCGTGGTCGTTTCGGCTCTCGTCGAGTCTGCATCGTGACGCGATGAGGACTCCCCATCGTGCTCGTCCGCATCGTGTTCCATCTCATCGTGCTCGGTCGTTTCGCGTTCGCCCTCGGGCGCATCGATGGAGGCTGCCGCACCTTCGGTCGAGCCCTTCTTCTTCTTGCGCCGCTTGCGCTTCACGCCCGCGCCGGCTGCGTCGCTCGCGCTCAATTCGTTCTGCAGCGTCTCGCGGCCGGCCGAATCGGCATCGATGAAGCGCGTCCACCAATCGCCCAGCGCTGCGTCGATCTCGCCCGCCGCGCCGCGCAACAGGAGGAAGTCGTAGCCCGCGCGAAAACGCGGATGCTCGATCAGCCGCCACGGCGAGCGACCCACGCGGCGTTCGAGGCGCGGCTGCAGTCCCCAGATCTCGCGCATGTCGGCGGTGTAGCGGCGCTGGATCGCGAGCTTGCCGGTCTGCGCTTCGAGCACGTCGTCCATCGCATGGCCGAGCGCGGGAATCGGATACTCGTCGCGTGCCTTGCGTTCGTTCCAATTCTTGAGCACTTCGTGCCACAGCAGCGACGCGAATAGAAAGCTCGGCGTGGTTGGCTTGCCCACGCGTATGCGCTCGTCGGTGTTCTCCAGCGCGAGCGTGACGAAGCGCTCGCCCATCGGCTGCTCGAGCACGACGTCGAGCAGCGGCAGCATGCCGTGATGCAGGCCCTCGGCGCGCAGGCGCTTCAGGCATGCGAGCGCGTGGCCCGACATCAAGAGCTTCAACATCTCGTCGAACAGACGCGCCGAAGGGACGTTCTCGAGCAGCGGCGCCAGTCGCGCGATCGGCTCGCGCGTCGCCTCGTCGATCGTGAAGCCCAGCTTGGCCGCGAAGCGCACCGCACGCAGCATGCGTACCGGGTCTTCGCGATAACGCTTCTCGGGGTCGCCGATCATGCGCATGGTGCGCGCCTTGATGTCCGCGACGCCGTGGTGATAGTCGATCACGGTCTGCGTCTCGGGATCGTAGAAGAGCGCGTTGACGGTGAAGTCGCGCCGCGCCGCGTCCTCTTCCTGCGAGCCGAAGATGTTGTCGCGCAGGACGCGGCCGTGTTCGTCGGAGGCGTGTTGCACGCTGCCGAGGCGCTTGTTGGTGGCGTGGCCTGCGAGCGGCGGCGGCGCGTCGGCGGCAAGCACGACGGTGTTGGCGCGAAAGGTCGACACCTCGATGGTGTCGGCGCCGAACATCACGTGCACGAGACGAAAGCGTCGGCCGATGATGTGCGCGCGGCGAAACAGGCGCTGGATTTCTTCGGGCACGGCGTCGGTCGCGACGTCGAAATCCTTGGGCTTGATCCCGAGCAGAAGGTCGCGCACCGCGCCGCCGACCACGAAGGCCTTGAAGCCGTTTTCCTGCAGCATGCGCGTCACGCGCACCGCATTGGCCGACACGAGTTTCGCGTCGATGCCGTGCGACGAGACCGGCACCATCACCGGACCGCCGCCTTTGCCCCGGCTGGCGCGCGCCGCGCGTCGCGCAGCCGGAGTCGCACTCGCTGCCTTGCTCGGGTCCGGCTTCGCGCCGTGCGAAACGCCGGGAACACCCGCGACCGTCGCGGGCGCCGGGCGTCGACCGAAAATCCTATGGATGAGTTTTCTGATCATCGAAGAGCGAGAGATGACGCCAGCCGCGCGCGGCTGCATGCGCGGCGAGGGTGGCATCGGGGTTGGTCGCAACCGGGACGGTCACGTGTTCGAGCAGCGCGAGGTCGTTGCGCGAGTCGCTGTAGAAGGTCGATGACGCGAAGCTCTGCCACGCGAGGCCGAGGCTCTCGAGCCAGTTCGTCACGCGCGCGAGCTTGCCTTCCTTGAAGCACGGCTCGCCGCGCACGCCGCCGGTGAAGCGGCCGTCTTGCTGCGCGGGGATGGTCGCAATCAGGTGTTCGACGCCGAAGCGGCGTGCGATCGGTGCGGTGACGAAGGCGTTGGTCGCCGTCACGACCGCGCACAGGTCGCCCGACTGGCGATGCCAGTCCACCAACGCGAGCGCACGCGGGGCGACCCGCGGCTCGACGACGTCTCGCATGAATTCGACGTGTAATCGTTCGAGCGCCGCACGATCGTTCTCGGCCAGCGGCGCGAGGCCGAATTCGAGGAAGGCGTGCATGTCGAGCGTGCCGGCTTTGTATTGTTCGTAGAACTCCTCGTTGCGTCGCCTGAACCATTCGCCATCGACGATGCCTTTCTGCGCGAGGAAGTTGCCCCACTCGAAGTCGCTGTCGATCGGCAACAGCGTGTGATCGAGATCGAAGAGCGCGAGGCGCAAGGTCTTGGAGTTCGTCGTTCCCGCGCTTGCGTCATCAAGCGGCATGGTCGAGAGGCTCATCGAAAAGGTTGGCGCGTTCGAGATATTCGCGGATCAGCGGCACGGTGATGGCGCGCTGATGCTCGAGCGCATAGCGGTCGAGCGCATCGACGATCCGCATCAACGAGCCGAGGTCGCGCGCGAAATGCGTGAGCAGATGGCGGCGCACATCGGGCGTGAGCGCGAAGCCGCGCTCGCCCGCATGACGCGCGAGCGCCGCATCCTTCGCGCCGTCGTCGAGACCGTGCAGTTCGAATGCGAGGCCCCACGCGAGCCGCGAGCGCAGATCGTCGCGGCCGGCGGCGAGTGCGAGATCGCGCGGCACTGCGTTTCCCGCGACGACGATCGCCGCGCGCGGGTCTTCGCGCATCGCGTTCAACGCGTGGAAGAGAGCCTCCTGCACTTCAGCAGTCGTCTCTTGGATGTCGTCGATCGCAACCATGCAACGCGCTTGCGAAGGATCGCGAGCCAGTGCATCGCGCACGTCCAGAACGGATATCGAAGGTCCCGTAATCGAGTGGGCTGAAAGATAGCGACCATCGAGCAATTCGCAAGCCGCGCGCAGCAGATGGCTGCGTCCGCTGCCCGCCTCGCCCCAGAAGTAGAGGCAGCGCGCAGGCGGATCGGCCATCGGCGCCGCGCACAGGCGCCGCAGTGCTGCTACCGCCTCGACATTGCGACCGACGATGAAATTAGCCAGCGTGGGTTGCGGCGGCGGGCCGAGGTCGAGCAGAAGCTGGTTCATGGGGCCGAATCGAATGTCGGGTGCGCGCGCGCGTGCGTCAGCGTCTGCGTCATTTCGAGTTGCCTTCGGACGTATCGCGAGCAGCGGCATCGGGCCGCTCGAGCGCCGCACGCGTGCGTGACGCACTGCCCGCAGCCGCTCCGACGCCGCGATAGAAATCGCTTGCGACATAGCGCCGCCTGGCATGCTTGCCCGCGACCACCAGCATCGCGCTGACCGGCAGCGCAAGCAGGATGCCGAAGAAGCCGAACAGTTCGCCGAATGCCAGCAACGCGAAGATCACCGCGATCGGATGCAGGCCGATGCTCTCGCCCACCATGCGCGGCACGAGGATCACGGTTTCGAGGACCTGCCCGAGGCCGTAGATCACGGCGACCGCGAGAAAGCCGTAAAGGTTGCCGAACTGCAGCGTTGCGGCCAGCAGTGCGAGAACCAGACCGGTAAAGAAGCCCACGTAGGGGATGAACACCAACAGGCCGGTCAGAATGCCGACCGGCAACGCGATCTCGAAGCGCGCGACCGCGAGTGCGGACGAGTAATAGACCGCGAGGATCACCATCACCAGCAACTGGCCGCGCAGGAATTTCGAGAGCACGTGGTCGATCTCGCCGGCCATGGCTCCGATGCGCGCATGCATGCCTCGCGGGATCAGCGCCGCGAGTCTGGACCACACCATGTGCCAGTCGATCAGCAGATAGAAGAGCACGATCATCGCCAGGAACGCGGTGGCCAGCACCGAGAGCGCGGCAGCGCCGCCGATGCGCAGATACGAGAGCGCCGATTTCGCGACGCCGTCGACGGAGAAATGCTCGGCCGCGAAATCGCGGAACGCCTGCGCGTTGAGTTCGACGTCGATGTCGAACCATGAAGAAAGTCTGGGCGCGAGTCCGGTCTGCATGCGCGTCAGGAGCTCGGGAAGTTTCTCGTGCGCCTGCGCAAATTCTTTCTGCAACACCGGCACGATGATCAGGATGAGGAAGATCACGAATGCCAGCAGCAGCACCAGCATCAGCAGCGACGCCAGCCAGCGCGGCACGCGATGCTTCGCCAGCCAGTCCACGCCCGGATTGAGGATGTAGCCGAGGATGGCCGCGAGCAGAAATGGCGTCAGTACCGGGGACAGCAGCCAGAGCAGCACGACGGCCGCGCCGACGATGGCAAGCCACAGCAGGGTCTGGCGCTGAAGCAGGGGAATCTGGCTGTCCGGTCGGGTCATGCGCGCTGAAGCGGTAGGGCGGTTCGCAGTGGATGGCAGGATCGTGGGCGGGGCCGCTGTACCGTGATCGCCGGGCATTGTCCGCGGTAAGCGTTGAACAAGCGCTGAGATAGAATGCGCCGCGAGCGACCGGCCGAGCGACCATGCGGTCCGCGCGCCGTCCGACTTCAAGGATTCGAGGCGCCGCAAAAGGCGCTACTTTATCAGGCAGCGGCTCCTCGCTCCTCCCTCATGCAATCACGGCGCCATCCCCGCGCCATCCCCGCGCCATGACCGGACTGTCCTATCGCGATGCCGGCGTCGATATCGACGCCGGTGACGCGCTCGTCGAGAACATCAAGCCGTTCGCAAAGCGCACGATGCGCCCCGAGGTGCTCGCGGGCATCGGCGGCTTCGGTGCGCTGGTCGAACTCCCCAAGCGTTATCGCGAGCCGGTGCTGGTCGCCGGCACCGATGGCGTGGGCACCAAGCTCAAGCTCGCGTTCGCGATGCAAAAGCATTCGACCATCGGCATCGATCTGGTCGCCATGAGCGTCAACGACATCCTCGTGCAAGGTGCCGAGCCTCTGTTCTTTCTCGACTACTACGTGTGCGAGAAGCTCGAGGTCGCAGTCGCAACCGAGGTCGTGCGCGGCATCGCCGCCGGCTGCGAAGAGGCGGGCTGCGCATTGATCGGCGGCGAGACCGCAGAGCATCCGAACGCATTTCCGGTCGGCGAATACGACCTCGCGGGGTTCGCGGTCGGGGTGGTCGAGAAGTCGCTCGCGATCGACGGCAGCGCCATCGCCGAAGGCGACGTGCTGATCGGCCTTGCAGCCAGCGGCTTGCATTCGAACGGCTACTCGCTGGTTCGAAAGATCATCGACAAGAGCGGCGCCGATCTGCATCGCACCTTGCCGGGGATGACCGAGTCGCTCGGCGATGCTTTGCTCGCACCGACGTGCATCTACGTCAAGCCGGTGCGTGCGCTGCTGGAGACGATGCGGGAGACGGCGCGCGTCAAGGGCATGGCGCATATCACCGGCGGCGGGCTGACCGAGAACACGCATCGCATGTTTCCGAAGCATCTCTCGGCGGAGATCGCGCTCGACTCGTGGACACGGCCCGCGCTGTTCGATTGGCTGCAACAGCAAGGCGGCGTCAGCGACGACGAGATGCTGCGCACGTTCAACTGCGGTATCGGCTTCGTGCTGATCGTGGCCGAAAGCGATGCCGACTTTGCGATCGCGCATCTGAACGCGTCGGGAGAACGCGACGCGGACTCGGCAAAACGCATCGGCCGCGTGATCGCGTCGCGCGGTCGGAGCGAAACGATCTTCGTTTGAATCGTGACACGGAGATGCGCAGCGCCGCATGAATCGCGGTCATTTCACGATGCATTTTGATGGTAAGAAATCAAGTCCGGAGCCGACTGATCGATAGTTCATTTTTTTGCGAGATGTCATGCACGCCACGTATCCCTTGCTTCGCAAGACCAATTTCCCCTCGATACGGCGCAATGCGCTCGACACGCTGCAAGTCAACCTGGGCTACCAATGCAACCAGACTTGCAAGCATTGCCATGTCAATGCCGGACCGACTCGCACCGAGGCGATGGATGAAGAGACCATCGCATTGGTATTGCAGGTGCTCGAGGACCGACATCTCGCCACGCTCGACGTGACCGGCGGCGCGCCCGAACTCAATCCCCATTTCCGTCGGCTGGTGCGCGCTGCGCGCGCGATCGGCGTGCGCGTGATCGATCGCTGCAACCTGACGGTGCTGTTCGAACCGCAACAAGAGGACTTGGCGAGTTTTCTCGCGGAGCATCGTGTCGAAGTGACGGCGTCGCTGCCTTGTTATTCGCAGGCCAATGTCGATCAGCAACGCGGTGACGGCGTATTCGACAAGAGCATCGCCGCGTTGCGGCAGTTCAATGCGTTCGGCTATGGACGCCCCGACAGCGGCTTGATCCTGAACCTCGTCTATAACCCGCAAGGCCCTTCGTTGCCGCCGGGTCAATACCAGCTCGAGTCCGACTACAAACGCGAGCTTGCCGATCATTTCGATATCGCATTCAACCAGCTTTATGTATTGACCAATATGCCGATTCAGCGCTTTGGCAGCACGCTGATTTCCAAAGGCCAGTTCGTCGATTACATGAAGTTGCTGAAAGAAAATTTCAGCCCCGGCAATCTGGATACCGTCATGTGCAAGAACTTGATCAGCGTCGATTGGCTGGGGTTTCTGTACGACTGCGATTTCAATCAGATGCTGGGCATGCCGATGCGGCTTGGCAAGGCGACGCGTCCGCATCTACGCGATTTGCTCGGCGCCGATGTGACGGGGTTGCCGATCACGATTGCCGATCACTGCTACGGCTGCACCGCAGGGCAGGGCAGTAGCTGCGGCGGCGCGCTGGCCGCGTAACCGTCGCGCAACGTCACCGGCGCGTCACTCTGCGCGCTGCGGGCCAATCAATCATGCAGCCCAGGAAAATCGCCATCGCGGTTCTGCTCGCCGCCGCCATAGCGGCCTATTTCTTTTTCGACCTCGGCCGCTATTTCAACCTGGCCTTCCTGAAGGCGAGTCAGCAATCGTTCAACGCGTATTACCAGGCGCATCCGATCCAGACGATTGCGATTTATTTCTGCGCATACGTCGCTGTCGCTGCATTGTCGCTGCCGGGCGCGGCGGTGATGACGCTGGCGGGCGGCGCGTTGTTCGGCCTCGCGCTCGGCACGGTGATCGTATCGTTCGCATCCGCGATCGGCGCCACGCTCGCTTTGCTGGTGTCGCGCCACTTGCTGCGCGACTGGGTCAGAAGCCGCTTCGGCAACAAGCTCAAAGCGATCGATGCGGGAATCGAGCGCGATGGTGCGTTCTATTTGTTCACGCTGCGGCTGGTGCCCCTGTTCCCGTTCTTCCTCGTCAATCTGCTGATCGGATTGACTGCGCTCGGCGTCTGGCGCTTCTACTGGGTCAGTCAGCTCGGCATGCTCGCGGGCACGCTCGTGTACGTAAATGCGGGAACGCAACTCGCGCAGATCGACAGCCTGGCCGGCGTGTTGTCGGCCGGCGTGATCGGATCGTTGGTGCTGCTCGGCTTGTTTCCGCTGGCGGCAAGAAAAGTCTTGCAGTGGTTCAACGCGCGCAAGGCTTATGCGAAGTGGAAAAGGCCCGCGCGCTTCGACAATAATCTGATCGTGATCGGCGCGGGCGCGGCGGGTCTGGTTACGTCGTACATCGCAGCCGCCCTCAACGCGAAGGTCACGCTGATCGAGGGCCACAAGATGGGAGGCGATTGCCTGAACGTCGGTTGCGTGCCGTCGAAGGCGCTGATCCGCTCGGCCGGTTTCATCCGGCAGGCACGCGATTCGCAAGCGCTCGGCATCGCCAAGGCCGAAGTCGAGTTCGACTTCGCCGATGTGATGAAGAGAATTCATCGCGTCATCCACACCATCGCGCCGCACGATTCGGCCGAGCGCTATGCCGGCCTGGGCGTGAACGTGATCGAAGGCCATGCGAACATCGTCTCGCCCTGGGAAGTCGAGGTCGATGGCAAGCGCATGACGACGCGCGCTATCGTGATCGCAGCCGGCTCGCGTCCGGCAGTGCCGCCGATTCCCGGTCTCGACGAAGTGGGCTATGTCACGTCCGACACCTTGTGGTCGTTGACGGAATTGCCCAGGCGCCTCGTGGTTCTGGGCGGCGGTCCGATCGGCTGCGAACTTGCGCAGGCGTTCGCGCGCTTCGGCAGCGACGTGACCCAGGTGGAAGCGATGCCTCGCTTGATGACGCGTGAAGACCCGGAAGTGTCCGCGCTGATTGCAAACGCGCTTGCTGCCGACGGAGTCAAGGTGCTGACCGGCCACGAGGCCGTGCGCTGTGAAGGCCTCGGCGACGAGAAACGTCTGTTCGTCAGGCAGGCCTCTCACGGATCAGAGGCCGAGCATGCGGCGCATCCGGAATCGCCCATCGCGTTCGATCTGTTGCTCTGCGCTGTCGGACGGATCGCGCGCACCGAAGGCTATGGGCTGGAACGACTCGGCATCCCGCTTTCGAAAAGCAAGACCATAGACACCGATGTCTATTTGCAAACGCTGTATCCCAACATCTATGCCTGCGGCGATGTCGCGGGTCCCTGGCAGTTCACGCATACGGCCGCGCACCAGGCCTGGTACGCGGCGGTCAATGCGCTGTTCGGTTCGTTCAAGCGCTTTCGCGTCGATGGCCGCGTGATCCCGTGGTGCACCTTCACCGCACCCGAGGTCGCGCGGGTAGGGCTGTCGGAAGAAGAAGCGAAGGAACAAAAGATCGATCATGAAGTGACGCGCTACGATTTGGCCGATCTCGATCGTGCGATTACCGATGAAGCCGCGCACGGCTTCGTCAAAGTGTTGAGCGTACCCGGCAAGGACAAGATCCTCGGCGCGGTGATCGTGGGCGAGCACGCGGGAGAATTGTTGGCCGAATACGTGCTGGCGATGAAGCACGGATTGGGGCTGAACAAGATTCTCGGCACGATTCATATCTACCCGACGCTGTCGGAAGCCGGCAAACAGGCGGCAGGAGAATGGAGGCGCGCGCATGCGCCGCAACGCTTGTTGCGATGGGCGGGCCGCTATCACGCCTGGCGTCGCCGATGACAGGCAGGCGCATCATGCAACCCCGGCCGCGCCTGTCGATCGTGATGCCGGTGTGGAACGAATCCGAACGGATCGTCGCTGCGCTGGCGGCGCTGCGAGACCTGCGTGAGCAGGGCGTCGAAGTGATCGTGGTGGATGGCGGCAGCAGCGATAACACGATCGTGCTGGCCCGACCGCTGGCCGACCTCGTGATGAGCACCGATCGCGGCCGCGCACGTCAGATGAATGCGGGCGCCCGCGTCGCAAGCGCAGAAGCGCTGCTGTTCCTGCATGCGGACACCGCGCTCCCCGAGGGTGGCGGCGAGTTGATCATCGAGGGGCTCTCGCGGCCCGGTCCCGTGTGGGGACGTTTCGATGTGCGCATCGAAGGACGATCCCCGCTGCTCAAGCTGGTGGCGCGAGCGATGAATCTGCGCTCGCGCTGGACCGGGATCGCGACCGGTGATCAGGCGATGTTCGTCAGGCGCGAAGATTTTTTTGCAGTGGGCGGATTTCCAATGCAGCGGTTGATGGAAGACATCGAGTTGTCGTCGCGGCTCAAAGCGCGCGCGGTGCCGCTCTGTCTTCACGAGCGGGTCACGACCTCCGGACGGCGCTGGGACACGCACGGCGTATGGCGCACGATTTTTCTGATGTGGCGGCTGCGCTTCATGTATTGGATCGGCACGCCCGCGGACCAACTCGCGCGGGCCTGGCGATGAAAAGCGATTGCGCGCTGATCGTGTTCGCCAAGGCACCGGTGCCTGGCACCGTGAAAACGCGACTGGCCCGCGTCATCGGCGACGAAGCGGCCGCACGCCTGTCGTCGCGCATGCTGACCGGAACATTGACCCACGCCATCGAGGCCGGCATCGGTCCGGTCGAACTGTGCTGCGCACCCGACACGACGCATCCTGAATTCATGCGCGCCGCGATCGATCGTGGCGTCGGCCTGGCCTCGCAAGGCGAGGGCGATCTCGGCGCGCGCATGCATCGTGCATTGACTCGCAGCCTGCATGCGCATCGCCATGCTCTCTTGATCGGCACCGATGCACCCAGCCTCGACGCCGCTCGCCTGCGCGACGCGGCAGCGGCGCTGCATACGCATGCGGCAGTATTTGTTCCGGCGGCCGATGGCGGTTATGTGCTGGTGGGGCTGGCTCGGCCGATGTCCGCGCTGTTCGACGAGATCGCGTGGGGTACCGGCCAGGTCATGGCACAGACGCGTGAGCGGCTGCGTGCGTCGGGTATCGATGCAGCCGAGCTTGCGTCGGTCCACGATGTCGACGAGCCCGAAGATCTGGTGCATGTGCCGGATGCGTGGCTGGCGTGACGCGATGAAGCGGCTGGTGCTGGTCGGCGCCGGACACGCGCATGCGCAGGTGCTGCTGGAATTCGCACAACGCCGTGTCGAGGACCTCGAGGTCGTGCTGGTGTCCCCTTCAGACCAAGCGCCCTATTCGGGCATGGTGCCGGGCTGGCTCGCCGGCCACTATGCATGGGATGAATGCTGCCTCGATTTCGCGCATCTGTGCCGCCGTGCCGGTGCCCGCATGCGTGTCGATACGGCCAGCGACATCGATACCGATCGCTCTGAATTGATTCTGGCTGGCGGCGAACGCATCGGCTACGACTGGCTGTCGCTGAACATCGGCTCGACCCTTGCGGCGCCTGCGAGCGCACACCTGCGCGTGTTGGCGATGCGCCCGCTCGCGTCGCTGCATGAACGTTGGGATGCGCTGCTCGAATCGGCGAGCCGACTCGCCGACGGCGACTGCTATCGCGTCGTGATGATCGGCGGCGGCCCAGCCGGAGTGGAAAGCGTGCTGGCCGCGCATCGCCGTTTGACGCAGGCAGCGCCGCGCGTTCGCTTCCAGTTGACGTTGGCCACCGATGGCGATGATCTCTTGCAAGGCATGGCGCGAGGCGCGGCGCGCCGGCTGTGCAGACAACTCGCGCGCCGCGACATCGCCGTCGTCAACAATTTTCGCGCCGGGTCACTGCACGACGATCGCGTGGTCGGGGCCGATGGACGTGCGCTCGCGGCCGACGCCGTGTTGTGGGCCACCGGCGCAGAGGCCCATGGCTGGCCCGCTGCGTCAGGGCTCACGGCCGATGAGCGCGGCTTCGTGCGGATCGACGCGAACCTTCGCTCGCGATCGCATCCCAATATCTTTGCCGCCGGCGATTGTGCGCAATGGGACGCGCCGCTTCCGAAGGCCGGCGTGTATGCGGTGCGCATGGGTCCGGTGCTGGCTCACAATCTTCACGCCGCGATCCGTGGCGAGCCCTTGCGAGCCTACCGACCACAGCGACGCATTCTGGTGTTGATCGGCAGCGGCGACGTGCACGCGGTCGCGGCGTGGGGACCGTTGGCCTGGGAGGGCGTGTGGGTGTGGAAGTGGAAGCAGCGCATCGATCGGCGCTTCGTCGAGCGTTACAACAAGTCGTAGGAATGCAGCGGGCCATCGTCGCAAATTCGAGACCGCCTTCGCATGATGATCAGCGAGCCGTGCCGCCGCGTCGTTGCGCGCGGGTACACCGCGTCAAGCGTTGCTCTTGGGCGAGAACGAAAGGATGCCGTCGGCGTGAATGATCGCGCGCGCGATGTCTTCGGTGAAGACACGCTTGCTCATCGCCTGCTCGCGGATGATCCGATACGCCTCGTCGTCGCTGACATTGCGCGTGCGCATCAGGATCGTCTTGGCCTGGCTGATCTGATTGGCGTTGAGCATCTTCTGTTCCAGCCGTTCGATGCGTTTGCGATATCCCCCCAATTCTTCGGTCAACTGCTTGGCGAGCGCGAGCGAGGACAGTATTCCCAACGAGCGGACCGGACTGGTGATGACCGCGCGCGCGCCCATATGCAACGCGGCGTCGACGATCGTGGGGTTTTCGTAGTTGATCACCGCGATCATCGGCACCAGCGACTCGACGCTCATCCACGAACACTTGAATGCGGCGTGGTCCGGGCGCACCGAGCAGAACACGGCGTCGGCGGCGTCGGGCAGCTCGGGCAGCGGCGGCCAAAGCGTGGTGACCTGACAGCCGATGCGCTGTAGTTGCTGCGTGAGCATCTCGCCGTCGGCGTCGCGCGGATGAAATACCATGATGCGCAGATTGCGCAGATTGCGCAGCAGGTCCGGCGTCGTGCGTTGCGCACGACCGGCTTCCTCGCGTTCCGGGTCCTGCCTATTCAACAACATCTCCGAGCGCCACGCCACGAAGGCTCCACTCGTCGGATGCGTGATTGACCAGATAAGGGTCGGGCTCGACGCCGTGCGGCGACTGCGCCACGACGACGAATTGTCCATCGGAGCCGACGCGTCCGATGCGCGGATGCAGCCGCGTGTGATGGTTGGTCGGATCGATGCGCACGCGGCCTTGCGGCGCATCGAACTCGCTGCCCAGGAGATAGGGCAGCAGTCGATCGACGTCGTCGGTACCGGCCCGGCGCATGGCGTTGGCGAACATGTGCACCTGGAAGTACGCGGCCTCCCAGCACATGTTCGGTTCCGCCTCGCCGTCGAACATCGCGCGAAAGCGCGCGAGGCATGCGCGATTCGCATGCGTGTCGATCGACTGAAAATAGGGCGCTGCAGTGATGTGGCCCGCAGCGACGGCTGCACCCATTTCGGAGGCTTCGGCTTCGCAGGTGGTCAGGCTCGCGATCGGCATCTTCGCCGGGGCGAGTCCCGCATCGGCGTAGGCTTGATAGAACATGCGCGTGCCCTTGCCGACGACCGTCGAGAACACCCAGTCGGGCTGATGATCCTTGATGTCCTGCACGATGCCCACGAAGTCCTTCTCGCTCGCATCGAGCTTGATGTAGCGCTCGCCGAGCTTCTCGCCGCCGCGTCGCTCGAGGATGAAATCGCTCATGATGCGATTCGACTCGTACGGGTAGATGTAGTCGCTGCCCACGAGATAGACGCGCGCGCCGAAGTTGCGCGTCATGTATTCGATCAGTTGCGCGCTGTTCTGATTCGGCGCCGCGCCGGTGTAGATGACGTTGCCCGAAAATTCGAATCCTTCGTAGATCGTCGGATACATCAGCAGGCGATGCCACTTCTCGACCACCGGCACCACCGCCTTGCGTTGGCTCGACATGTAGCACCCGAAGATCACGTTGACGTTGTCGTCGCGGACCAGGCGCGTCGCAAGCGTCTTGTAGTTGTTCGGGATCGATGCCGGATCGTAGTGAATCGGCGCCAGCTCGCGGCCATCGATGCCGCCTGCGTCATTGATCTCGCGGATCGCGAAGTACGTCCCCATCAATTGCGAGAACTCCGCGCGCGCGGTGACTCCGGCACGCGAATACAACACGCCGACCTTGACTGGATTTGTATTGCCCACGGGTGTCGCTTTCTTGTTCGGTTCGTCTGGCAATCATATTCGGAGCAGCCCACCACGGATGTCAACGACAAAGTCGAATGCCTCCGACGATCGCGATAATCGCCGAAGCCGAGCGCAAGGGCTCGCGCGAAAAAATTTGCTGCGGCCGCTTGACACGGACTCCGAGGCCCCACTAATCTTTGTCAAATTCATTTTCGCTGTGGCCGCCAAAAGAGTCGGCCGACAGCACGGCAAAAAAGCCCGATCGGACATTGGTCCCGGCCGGGCTTTTTTTTTGCCTTCGTCGATTCGTCGGGCTCGTCGGTGCGCTCGCCTAGTGTCGCGACTGCAGTCCCTCTTCCTAAGGTCCGACGCGCGCGCGCCGGACCGATGCGTCGTCCCATCGTTAATGAGGAGCTCAAGTCATGAAAGGCATTACGAGACGTGAAGTACTGAAATCGGCAGTGGCGGTATCGGTGGCAGGCCCCTCGGTGTTGATGCAGCCGGCGGTGGCGCAGGAAGTCGTCAAGCTGGGAATCCTGCACTCGCTCACGGGCACGATCGCCATCGCCGAAGCATCGATCGTCGATGCCGAGAAACTGGCCATCGAGGAGATCAATGCCGCCGGCGGGGTGCTCGGCAAGAAGATCGAGCCGGTCATCGAAGACGGCGCGAGCGACTGGCCGACGTTCGCCGAGAAGACCAAGAAACTGCTCCAGCGCGATAAGGTGGCTGCGATCATCGGTTGCTACACATCTGCTTCGCGCAAGGCCGTGCTTCCGGCCCTCAATCAATTTCACGGGCTGCTCTACTACCCGACGTATTACGAAGGTCAGGAGATCGACAAGTCGGTGATCTACACGTCGCAGGAGGCGACGCAGTCGGTCATCGCCGCAATCGAATGGATGGCCAAGCAACAAGGCAAGACCTTCTTCCTGGTAGGCTCGGACTACATCTATCCGCGCACCTGCAACAAGATCGCCAAGCCAACCATCGCGCGCGTCGGTGGCTCGGTACTCGGCGAGGAATATGCACCGCTGGGCCACACCGAGTTCTCGTCGATCATCAACAAGATCAAGTCCGCCAAGCCCGACTGGATTTATTCGACCGTCGTGGGCGGCAGCAATGTCGCCTTCTACAAGCAACTGAAGGCGGCCGGGCTCGATGGCGCGAAACAGAAGCTGCTCTCGACTGTTGTTTCCGAAAACGAGATCGATGGAATCGGGAAGGAAAACGCCGTCGGCTACTACGCCTGCATGGGCTATTTCCAGAGCCTGAAGAATCCGCAGAACGAAAAGTTCGTGAAGGCGATCAAGGCCAAGTACGGCCCGGATCGGGTCGTCGGTGATCCGATGGAGTGCGCCTACAACGCGGTCTATCTGTGGAAGATGGCCGCGGAGAAAGCCAAGTCCTTCGACGTCGACAAGGTGATCGCGGCCTCCTCGGGCCTCACCTTCGATGCCCCGGAAGGTCAGATTCGCATCCATGCAACCAACCATCACGTCGCCAAGAAGGTGAGAGTGGGACAGGCGCGTGCCGACGGTCAGTTCGACATCGTTTACGAGTCCGGGATGATCGAGCCGAACCCGTTCCCGAAGCTCTGATGATGTGAGTCCGGGCATTGCGAGGCCGGCAATCCGGCCTCGCAATGCCGCCCCCGAAGTTGCAGCGGACATTGCCGATGTCGATCGATATCTTCGCCATGCAGGTCTTCAACGGCCTGAGTCTGTTCACCATCCTGTTGCTGATGGCGCTTGGACTCGCGATCGTGTTCGGATTGATGGGCGTCATCAACATGGCGCATGGCGAGGTGATGGCGCTGGGCGCCTACGCGACCTATCTCACGGCGCATTTCTTTGAGCGCCATCTGCCGTCGCTGATGACTTGGTACCTCTTTGCCGGGATCGTGGTCGCGTTCCTCGTCACCTTCGCGTTCGGGTACGTGCTCGAGCGCGGCTTCATACGATTTTTCTACAACCGCCCGCTCGATACCTTGCTCGCGACCTGGGGCCTGAGCCTGATCCTGCAGCAGACCTATCGCTCGGTCTTCGGTGCGCAGGAGGTGTCGGTGCCGCTCACGTCCTGGCTTACCGGCGCGTGGGAGCCCACTACGGGCATCCAGTTGCCGTTGAATCGCCTCTTCATCCTCGGCCTCACGCTCGCGGTCGCGTTCGGCGTTTATCTCATCCTGTTCAAGACGCGCGCCGGACTGCGCGCGCGTGCCGTGACGCAGAACCGCGCCATGAGTTCGGCTGTCGGCATCGACACCAATCGAGTCGATGCGCTTACTTTCGCACTCGGCTCCGGGCTCGCGGGCATTGCGGGCGCGGTCTTCACGATGATCGGCTCGATCAACCCCGGCTCGGGTCAGCTCTACATCGTCGATTCGTTCATCGTCGTCGTGTTCGGCGGCGTGGCGAGCCTGCTCGGCACCGGCGTCTCGGCCTTCGCGATCGCGCAGTCGCAAACGACGCTCGAGTACCTGATGAGTGGCTCGATGGCGAAGGTCTCTATCCTGTTGATCGTGATCGTCGTGCTGTATCTGCGACCGAACGGACTGTTCTCTTCAAAGGTGCGGACCTAGCATGAAGCCATCGATCGACCTGGCTCCCTTGCCCTCTGCTCAGATTGCTCGGCCCCCTGATGCAAGCTCGGAGATGAACCGTGCGCATGCGTTCGTCGCCGCGCACGCCGAGCGCATCGCCCACATCGGGGTCGCGGTCTTGTTGCTGCTCGTTCTGCCTCTTACGCTCGAGCCGTTCTGGATCGGCGCGGTCGGCAAATATCTTGCATTCGCTTTCGTGGCCGTCGGCATCGTGCTCGCATGGGGCTATTGCGGCATCTTGAGCCTCGGCCAGGGCATCTTCTTCGGACTCGGCGGCTATGCGATGGCGATGTTTCTCAAGATCGAGGCATCAGCGCCCGAGCTGCCCGACTTCATGGTATGGAGCAGCGTCGAGAAGCTTCCCGCCTGGTGGGAACCGTTCCACAGTTTTACATTCGCCATCGCAGCCATCCTCGTGGTGCCGGTGATCGTCGCGTTTCCCTTTTCGTACGCGATATTCCGCAAGCGCGTCAGCGGCGTCTATTTCGCGATCGTCACGCTCTCGTTGGCGCTCGCGCTCACCGTCATGATCATCGGTCAGCAGGGTGAGACGGGTGGCGCCAACGGCATTACCGACTTCAAGACGCTGCTCGGCTTCGACATCATCGGCGACGGCGGCAAGCGCGTCCTCTATTTCATCGAGGTCGGCCTGTTGTTGTTTGTGATGACCGCTGCCGCATGGCTGCTCCACACGCGCTTCGGCAAATTGATGATCGCGGTGCGCGACCGCGAGGATCGCGTGCGCTTCTCCGGCTATGACACGCCGATGATCAAAGCCTTCGTCTTCACCGTCGCGGCGATTCTGTCGTCGGTGGGCGGGGCGCTGTTCACATTGCAGGTCGGCCTGATCACACCGAGCCTGATCGGCGTGGTCGCGTCGATCGAAATGGTGATCTACGCGGCGATCGGTGGGCGTTTGTCCGTGCCGGGCGCCGTCATCGGCGCGCTCCTCGTCGGCTTCATGAAGTCGTTTCTTTCCGAGCAGTTTCCGGAGATCTGGCTGTTCTTTCTCGGGGGCATGTTCATTTTCGTCGTGGCCTTCATGCCCAATGGTCTGGCCGGTGCAACGAGACGCCTCCTCAAGCTCACGAACTGAGTGCCGGAGTCCTGATGAATGCGGCAGCACTCGATATCTCCATGAACGCTACGCAGGTAGTCGAACGCACAGCGGCCGCCGACAAGATTCTCGCGATCGAGAATCTGACGGTGTCGTTCGACGGTTTCAAGGCGGTCGATAATCTTTCGATGGCGATCGATGAGCGCGAGTTGCGCGTGATCATCGGCCCCAACGGCGCGGGCAAGACCACCCTGCTCGACATGATCTGCGGCAAGACGCGGCCGACCTCGGGCAGCATCCGTTTTCGCGGCGTCGAGCTGACGAAGATGTCCGAGTACAGGATCGTGCGCAGCGGCGTCGGCCGCAAATTCCAGAATCCATCGATCTACGAAGACCTGACGGTCGATGAAAACCTCGAGATATCGATTCCTCAGGTTCACGGCGTGTGGGCCTCGATCCTGTTCAAACGCACGCCGCTCGTGAAGGAGCGCATCGGCGGTGTCGCCGAGCAGATCATGCTCGCCGACCAGTTGCGCACCAAGTCCGCCAAGCTGTCGCACGGGCAGAAGCAGTGGCTTGAGATCGGCATGTTGCTAATGCAGGATCCGCCGCTGATGCTGCTCGACGAGCCGGTCGCCGGCATGAGCGCTCGCGAGCGCGAAGCAACTGCCGAATTGCTGCAGAAGATCGCACACGGCCGTGCGCTCGTCGTGATCGAGCACGACATGGGGTTTGTGCGCAGCATCGCGCATCGCGTGACGGTGCTGCACCAGGGCAAGGTGCTCGCCGAGGGGTCGATGGACGCGGTGCAGGCCGATTCGCGCGTGATCGACGTCTATCTCGGACATTGAGATGGACAGCCCGCTGACCGCCTCGTTGCCCGAAGTTCCACATGCGGCTGTCCCGCGCGGCCGGTACGTTGCTGCCGACCAGCAGGCGTTGCTCCAGGTACGCGACCTCGATGTGCGCTATGGCGAAAGCCGCGTCATTCGCGACGTGAGCTTCTCGGTCGGCAAGGGCGAGACGCTGGCGATCATGGGCCGCAACGGTATGGGCAAGACGACTCTGCTGAAAGCGTTGATCGGCATGCTGCCGCTACGCGCTGGTTCGATCGAGCTCGATGGAACCGAGCTTGCCGGCATGCCCAGCCATCGCCGTGTCGTCGCGGGCTTCGGCTACGTTCCCCAGGGGCGCATGATTTTCTCGCACCTGACGGTGGAAGAAAACATCTTCACCGGCATGGAGAAGATCAGGGAGCGCGTGGTTCCAGACTGGATCTACCGGACCTTTCCCGTGCTGCGCGAGATGCGCGAGCGCAAGGGTGGCAATCTTTCCGGCGGCCAGCAACAGCAACTCGCGATCGCGCGGGCACTGGTCGGCAACCCGAAGCTGTTGATCCTCGACGAGCCGACCGAAGGCATACAGCCATCGATTATCAAGGACATCGCACGCACCCTCAACACGCTCAAGGCCGAGCGCGATTTTTCGCTACTGGTTTCGGAACAGGTGTTGTCCTTCGCGATGGACGTCGCCGATCGGTTCCTGATCATCGAGCGCGGCGAGTTCGTGCACGAGGCCTATCGCGCCGACGCCGAGACGGCGCGTATCCAGGCGTTCCTGACGATATAGCGACCAGCACACGCCATGAGCACACAAGCCGGTCGCAGTTGCCCGCTTCACTATCGTTATCGGCCCCAAGTCTTCGCCGGGCCGGCATCGCTTGGTGTCGAGACGCTGTACGTCGTCGGCGGCATCTACGGCAACGTGGTTGCCTTGCGTCGCGTGCTCCAGATGAAGCGCGAAGAAGAGCGGCGCACCGGCGGCCGGGTCGACCTGTTCTTCAACGGCGACTTCAACTGGTTCGACTGCGACGCCGAGAGCTTCGTGGAAATCAACGAGGCTGTCCTCGAGCACCATGCATTGCGCGGCAACGTCGAAACCGAACTGGCCGGGGCTGGCGATGAAAATGGGTGCGGATGCAACTATCCGGACTACGTCGATGCGGCGGTGGTCGATCGGTCCAACGCGATCATGCAGCGCTTGCAGAACGTGGCGGCCGCATTCCCGGACCTGTGCGCACGCGTGGCCGCGCTGCCGATGTTCTGCAGCGTCGAGATCGGCGGCCAGAAGATCGGCATCGCGCATGGCGACGCTGAGTCGCTCGCCGGCTGGGGCTTCGCATACGAGTCGATGCCGGCGCTCGCGGATGAACCGGTCGCGTCTTCGCAATATCGCAGTTCCCACGAAACGACCGCCCGCATCTTTCGCGAGGCCCGGGTCGCCGCTTTCGCATCGACGCATAGCGGCTTGCCTTTCCTGCAGGACTTCGAAGTTGACGGTCGACGCCGTCTCGTGATCAACAACGGCGCGGCCGGCTTGCCGAACTTCGAGGGTTTGAGGTTCGGCGTGCTCACGCGCATCTCGTCACGCGCGGAAATGCCGACCGAAAGTTTGTACGGCACGACGCTAGAGAGCCTGCGATTCGACGCACTTGCAATCCATTACGACGCCGCCGCGTGGCTGAAGCGCTTCCTCGACCAATGGCCTGCGGGATCGCCCGCTCACGAGGGCTATTTCTCGCGTATCACACGAGGTCCTGATTTCAGCATCGAGCTAGCCGTTCGGCTCGCACCTGGTCACCGCGGCATAAGCAACAGAGCCGCAGCTATCACGCCCTGATCTTCATCCGCAGCCACAAGCTTGTTCACCCACGAGGAGCCGATATGCCGCAAACCATCATCGCCATCGACCGCAGTAAGCCTGCGTCGAACCAGCCCGAACCGGTCATCGTGAATCGCTGGCACCCTGACACGCCGATGTATGCGTCGGTCAAGCCGGGCAGCGAGTTCCGCATCGAATGCTTCCCCTGGGACGGAGGGCAGATCGGCAACAACGACAGCGCCAACGACATCCGCGATTGCAACTTGCTGCCTTGCCACCACCTCTCGGGAGCGGTCGCGATCGAGGGCGCCGAACCTGGCGACATCCTGGTCGTCGACATCCTCGACATCGGCGCGTTCCGCGATCAGGAGTGGGGCTACACCGGCATCTTCCCGACCGACAACGGCGCGAGCTTCCTGACCGATGTGTTCCCGATTCCGCGCAAGGCGATATGGGATTTCCACGGCATCTACGCGACCTCGCGTCACGTGCCGAACGTGCGTTTTGCCGGTATCACCCACCCCGGCATCGTCGGCTGCCTGCCGTCGGCCGAGCTGCTCAAGAAGTGGAACGATCGCGAGCGTGCGTTGATCGCGACCAACCCCAATCGCGTGCCGCCGCTGGCGCTGCCGCCCGATCCTTCGGGCGTGATGCTGGGCAGCCTCAAGGGCGACAAGCTGAAGGCCGCCGCGGCCGAAGCGGCGCGCACGATTCCGCCGCGCGAGCACGGCGGCAACTGCGACATCAAGAATCTGTCGCGCGGCAGTCGCATGTATCTGCCGGTGTACGTGAAGGGCGGCGGACTCGTGACCGGCGACTTCCACTTCTCGCAGGGCGATGGCGAAATCACGTTCTGCGGCGCGATCGAGATGGGCGGATGGATCGACCTTGGCGTCGATCTGATCAAGCGCGGCTGCGAGATGTACGGCATCACGCAGGCCATGTTTCAGCCCGGCCCGGTCGAGCCGAACTACTCCGAGTTCCTGGTCTTCGAAGGCATCTCGGTCGAAGACGACGGCACGCAGCGCTACAACGACGTGACCTTGGCCTACCGGCGCGCCTGCCTGCATGCGATCAACTATCTGAAGAACTTCGGGTACTCGGGCGAGCAGGTGTACACGATCCTGAGCACGGCGCCGGTCGAGGGACGGGTCAGCGGCGTGGTCGACATTCCCAATGCCTGCGTCTCGCTCTACATCCCGACGGCGATCTTCGACTTCGACATTCGCCCGAATGCGAAGGGCCCGAAGCAGTATGTCACCCAGGGCAAGGATCTCGCGCGCGCGAGTTGAACATCACACACGACGAACACGGAGCGTCCATGCCGATCTACGATTATCTATGCCCGAGTTGCGGCCCGTTCGAAGAACGGCGACCGATGAGCGAATCGGACCTCTCCGCAACATGCGCCGGTTGCGATCGACAGGCCCCGCGCCTGCCGGCTGCGCCCAGCCTGAACCTGATGGCTAGCAACAACCGTATCGCCGAGACGCGCAACGAGAAGAGCGCGCATGAGCCGGACATCGTGCATCGAATGAAGCCGCAGGGCACCCATGCACACGGGAAACATCATCACGTGCATACGCATGCACCACGAGCATCGCCGCGCCCGTGGATGCTCGGCCACTGACGGTCGCACGTCGGAGGTCGTAGCGCCATCTTCATCGACCGCTGATCCGCGAGCCGGAGGCGAGCCCAATCATCACCACCCGCTCGATCGCATCGTTCGCCAGACTGTCGATCACGATGCGATCGGGAGTCGATCGCAGCCACGTGAGCTGGCGCTTGGCGAGCTGGCGGGTCGCGGCGATGGCGCGTTCGCGCATCGTGTCGCGGTCGATGCGGCCTTCGAGAAAATCCCACACCTGTCGATAGCCCACGCAGCGCATCGAGGGCATGCGCTCGTGAAGATCACCGCGTGCGTGCAGGCGCGCGACTTCATCGATCAGACCCGCGTTCAACATGGCGTCGAAGCGAGTCTCGATGCGGCGATGGAGCGCGCTGCGATCCGAAGGTTCGAGTGCGATAGCCACGAGGGACCGCGCATCGTGCCCGCATGACGCCGTGGCCTGCTGCATGCTGGACAGAGTCCGCCCCGAAGCGCGCCACACCTCGAGGGCGCGCGAGATGCGCTGCGAGTCCAGAGGCGCGAGTCGTGCCGCGGTTTTCGGATCGACCTCGGCGAGCCGACGATGCATCGCGGCCCAACCGTCTGCCGCGGCTTCGCGCTCGATCTCGGTACGAATCGCGAGGTCGCTCGAAGGCATGTCATCGAGCCCTTCGCGCAGCGCCTTGAAGTACAGCATCGTGCCGCCGACGAGGACGGGGACGCGGCCTCGTGCGCGGATGTCCGCGATCGCCGCATCGGCATCGGTCACGAAGCGCGCGGCCGAATAACTTTCCGCGGGATCGATCAGATCGATCAGGTGATGCGAAACGGCGGCGCGCTCCGCGTCGCCCGGCTTCGCGGTGCCGATGTCCATCCCGCGATAGACCAGCGCCGAATCGACGCTGACGATCTCGATGGGCAGATGCCGCGCCAGCGCCATCGCGGCGGCCGACTTGCCCGACGCGGTCGGACCCATCAGGCACAGCAGCGGCGCGTGCGCCGCAGTCATGCCGCATTCATCGCCGTTGTCATCGCCGCTGTCATCGGGCGATCGTGTCCGGACTCAACGTCCGCGCATGAACAGCTTGTCGAGATCGCCGATCGACCACTGCGTCCAGGTCGGTCGACCGTGATTGCATTGATCGGCGCGCTCGGTGATTTCCATCTGACGCAAGAGCGCATTCATCTCGTCGACCGTGAGGCGGCGATTGGCGCGCACCGCGCGATGACACGCCATCGTTCCCAGCAGCTCGTTGCGATGCTCGGTCAACACGCGCGAGGCGCCGAAGGCTTCGAGGTCGCGCAGCACGTTGCGCGTCAACGTCTCGACGTCGCCCGCGTCGTCGTTGGTCGCCAGCAGAGCCGGCAGGGCGCGGACCACGAGCGTGGTGGGCGACAGCGCGGCGATGTCGAAGCCGAGCGACTTCAACACCTCGGCGCTTTCTTCGACCGTGCCGACCTCGCGCGAATCGGCGCGCAGCGTGACCGGAATCAGCAGGCTCTGCACCGGCACCGCACCCGCGTCGAGGCTGTTCTTCAGGCGTTCGTAGAGGATGCGTTCGTGCGCCGCATGCATGTCGACCAGCACCAGGCCGCGCGCGTTCTGCGCGAGGATGTAGATGCCGTGCAATTGCGCGAGAGCAAAGCCGAGACCCGACTCATCGAGCGGTGCGTCGGCCGTCGATGCGGCTGGCGAACGCCGGAACGTCGCGACGGCATCGATCGCCGAGAACGCGCGATTTCCGTCGGAGAACAGACGCCCATAGGCCGCGAGTGGTTGCGCGACCGCGTGCGAAGTCGGGCTCGACGGCGCCCACGGGGCGCTGCCCGACGATCGCGCCAGTGCCGCGCCTCGATCGAACGCGCCGCCGTTCGCATCGAGCGCTTGCGCACCGGCCTGCTCGGCGCCCGCATGACCACCCCCGGCGAGCGCATCGCTGACGCCATGAAAAACGAACTGATGTATGCCGCGCGACTCGCGAAAACGCACTTCGATCTTCGATGGATGCACGTTGACGTCTACCATCGCGGGATCGAGATCGAGCGCAAGCGCATAGACCGGGTGACGCTCGCCGTGCAACACGTCGCGATACGCGGAACGCACCGCGTGGTTGAGCAACTTGTCACGCACGTAGCGACCGTTGACGTAGAAGTATTGCGCGCTCGCCGAAGCGCGGCTCGCACTCGGCAACCCGACGAAGCCGGTGAATGCGAGCCCGCTTCCATCGACGCCGGCGTCACCGCCGCCATGCCACGCGAGCGGTCGATGCGCGGATGCGAATTTGTCGCCCAGCACCTGCATCACGCGCTCGATCGGGGACGCCGCATTGAGATGTTCGACCACGCGGCCGTTGTGCGAGAGCGTGAACGCGATCGCCGGCCGCGCGAGCGCCGCGCGCCGAAACGCTTCCATGCAATGCCCGAGTTCGGTCTGCTCGGACTTGAGAAATTTGCGTCGCGCGGGCGTTGCGTAATACAGGTCGGCGACTTCGATCACGGTGCCGACGCCGCCCGAGGCGGGCATCGGTGTTTGCGATGCAGTGGCCTGATCGACGTCCGGCGCGACCAGGCGCAACGCGTGCGCGGCCTCGCGCGTGCGGCTCGTGAGCGTGACGCGCGCGACCGATGCGATAGCCGCCAGCGCCTCTCCACGAAAGCCCAGCGTCGCGACTCTTTCGAGATCGGCGAGGCTCGCGATCTTCGAAGTCGCATGGCGTGCGAGCGCGAGCGGCATCTGGTCGCCATCGATGCCGCAGCCATCGTCGGCGATCACGATGCGCCGCGTGCCGCCGCCGTCGAGCTTGATGTCGATGCGCGTGGCGCCCGCATCGATCGCGTTCTCCAGCAACTCCTTGACCACCGACGCGGGCCGCTCGACGACTTCGCCGGCCGCGATCTGGCTGATCAGCGCATCGGGCAGCGCGCGGATCGGACGACGCGCGCCAGAGGGCAGGTCAGCGTGCGAGATGGGAGATGGGACGACGGCGTTCATGCGTGGGTGCTGCGGTCCTTCAAGTGAAAGCGTGGCCCTGGTCGTTCCCGTCGTTCCCGCGAAAGCGGGAACCCAGTGTCGTTGGCACAAGTCGCTGGGTCCCCGCTTTCGCGGGGACGACAGGAGGGCGCGAGGGCCGCAAATTATAGGCCGCCCCCTCGTGTACCATCGCCGGCCTGTTTGGTTTTCGAGGGAACTCCGCTTGGATCTGCTTCTTCAAATCGTCGACTTCGTCCTGCATCTCGACGTCCACCTCACCGACCTGGTCGCGCAGTACGGCGTGCTGATCTATCTGATCCTGTTCGCGATCGTGTTTGCGGAGACGGGTCTGGTCGTCACGCCGTTCCTGCCGGGCGATTCGCTGCTGTTCACGGCCGGCGCCATCGCCGCGGTCGGCAGCATGGATCCGTGGCTGCTCTTCATCGTGCTCAGCGTCGCCGCGATTCTCGGCAACACGTCGAACTACTGGATCGGACGTTACTTCGGCCAGCGCGTTTTCCAGTGGGAGAACTCGCGCTGGTTCAATCGGCGCGCGCTCGACGAGACGCATGCCTTCTATGAAAAATACGGGCCGCTCGCACTGACGATCGCGCGCTTCCTGCCGATCGTGCGGACCTTCGCGCCCTTCGTAGCCGGCGTGGGTGCGATGAAACACTCAACCTTTCAGCTTTACAGCGCGCTGGGCGGGGTGCTGTGGGTCGCGTCCTTCGTTGCGCTCGGGTTTTTCTTCGGCAACCTTCCTTTCGTCAAGTCGCACCTCGCGTTCATCATGGTGGGTGTGATCGTGATCTCGTTGCTGCCGCTCGCGTGGGCGGCGCTGGCGCGCAAGCGCAGCGGCAGCGCGGCGCGCTGAACCAAGTGCGCGGGGAGCATCGAGCCGTGGCCTACGCCGTCAAGGAAATCTTCTACACACTGCAGGGCGAAGGCGCGAACGCCGGACGTCCCGCGGTGTTCTGCCGCTTTGCCGGCTGCAACCTGTGGAGCGGTCGCGAGGCCGATCGCGCCGGTGCCGTCTGCACGTTCTGCGATACCGACTTCGTCGGCGCCGATGGCATCGGCGGCGGCAAGTTCGCGAACGCCGATGCGTTGGCCGATGCGGTCGCATCGCACTGGCCGGCTGCGTGCGCTGCGTCCGCGGCGGCTCGCTTCGTCGTCTGCACCGGCGGCGAGCCGGCGCTGCAACTCGATGCCGCTCTCGTCGATGCCCTGCATGCGCGGAGGTTTTCGATTGCGATCGAGACCAACGGCACGCTGCCGCTGCCCGCAGGCATCGACTGGATTTGCGTCAGCCCCAAGTCGGACGCGCGCGTGGTGGTGACATCGGGCGATGAACTCAAGCTCGTCTATCCACAAGCGCGCGCGATGCCCGAGCGCTTCGCCGAACTGGCCTTCGATCACTTCCTGATTCAGCCGATGGACGGGCTGGCCGGCGACCTCGAGCATCAGTTGACCTCGCGTTCGACCAACACCGAGCGCGCCGTAGAATATTGCCTTTCGCATCCGCAATGGCGGCTGTCGATGCAGACCCACAAGCTGCTCGGCATCCGCTGATTCACTTCTTTCATGACCGAGCTCACCTACGAATTCTGGTTCGACGCGGCCCACCAGTTCTGCCACATGCCGAGCGGACACAAGTATCACGGGCTGCACGGCCACTCGTTTCGCGTCGAGATCGCGGTGCGCGGCACACCCGATCCGCAGAGCGGATTCGTCGTCGACTTCGCGCAGCTCGAATCCGCGGGCGAGAGCATTCGCGAGCGCCTCGATCATCGTTTCCTGAACGAGATCGTGGGACTCGAAACGCCCAGTCTCGAACATATCTCGCGCTTCATCTGGGATCAGTTGAAGCCGCGCTTTGCGGGATTGACGCGCGTCGCGATTCGTCGCGACTCGCATCGCCAGGGTTGCGTTTACACCGGCGGGGAGGTCGAGGGTGCTGTCGATGCGGCAGTCGACGCGGCAGTCGACTCGGCGCGCGCGCGCGACTCTGCCCTGGCCGGCGTGCCGCGCGCATGACGGTCGAACCGAATCCGCCGGTCGTTGAGGCCTCGATACTTGACACCTCAAGCATTGCGCCGCCCGCCGATCCGCCGTGGAGCCTCGATACGCTGATCGCGCGTCTGATCGCGGCGCGACGCGGCGGTGAGCGCGTGACCGCTGAACGCATTCTTTCGGCGGTGGAGTCCTCCGACGTCGCCTATCAAGTGCAGGCACGCGTCGATGCCGCCCTGTGGCCCGATGCGTCGCCTTCGGTGTGGAAGGCCGGCGCCGATTCACGCGGCAGCCTGCCGACGGCCGCGCCGATCGCGCCTGCTCTCGTGCATGCAAGCCCCGCAGCGATCCCCGCCGCCTGGTTCGCAACGCGCATCGTCGAAGCCGAGATCGCCTATCGCTTCGGCTGCGACCTGCCGCCGCGCGCGACGTCCTACACGACGGACGAAGTGGCCGAAGCGATCGCCGCCATGCATGTCGCCATCGAGATCGTCGATCCGCGCATCGCGGACTTCGCGACCGCATCGCCGCTCGCCAAGCTCGCCGATCACCTGGTCAACGGAGCGTTCGTGTTGGGTGACGGCATCGCCAACTGGCGGCGTGTCGATTTGCGCAAACAGAAGGCGACGCTGGCGATCGACGGCAAACTACACGAGGCAGCAGTCGGCTCGCACGGCCTCGGCAATCCCGCGGTGTTGCTGCCGTGGTTCGTCGCGCATCTGGGGCGACTGCCGACCTGGGATGTCGATAGTCATGCCGGACCGCCGCGCGGCGTGAAGGCGGGTGATGTGGTGACCACCGGTTCGTGGACCAAGGTCGTCGAAGCGCGCGCGAAGCAGCGGGTCGAGGTGAGCTTCGTCGGTATCGGGACGGCGACGGTGACGTTTATCGTTTGAAATATCGTCGCGGAAGTCTTCGATGTCGTCGACGTTGCTATTGCATTTGACGTCTTCCCGGCGAAGGCCGGGATCCAAGTTTGGCTTTCCGTGCGACCGACCAGCAACTTGGGCCCCGGCCTTCGCCGGGGAGACACTATTTACTGCCGCCGGCGTGCTCGACCAGTACCCGTCGTGCCACCTCATAGCACTCATCGATATGCTGATTGCCCAGCATCTTCATCGCGCCGAAGCTGATCGACGCTGACAGCGCCTGTCCCAGCAGCGGCACGAACTTCACGATGCCCTTGGTGGTGACGCGCATGCCCAGCTTCATCAGCACCTTGATGACCAGCTCGCGCGTGACGAGGCGCCCGACGAGACTGGCCCCGAGGCTGCTGATGAACATCATCACGACGCTACGCGTTTCGGTATCGAGCTCATCGATCTGCGCCGGCGTGAGGCCAAATTTTCCGTTGATCTTCGGCAGCAGCTTGACGAGGATCGCGACGTCGGTGCCGATGTCGAATGCCGGCAACGGCACCACCGCTGCGCCGGCCGACCACGCAGCGCGGCGTGTCACCAGCGCACGGCATTCATCGCGAATCGCATCGAGCCGCCGTAGCATGTCTGACATCGACGTGTCGACCGACTCGCTCACCACGAGCGGACTTGCGCGCGGGGACGCCGGCGCGGGGTCGTCGGTGCGCCGCGCATCACGCACGCGCAGCACCGCGTCCCAGAATGATTTCGCGGGGTTGGGCTTCAAGTCCCAGCTCGGGCCGTAGGCGCGATGCGAAGCACCTGGCCCGGATAGATTGGATCGGCGCCCCTGGCGTCGCGCTGACCGAAAAAAGTTTCGTCGGCTTCCTTGATGAAACTGATCAGACTCATGAGTCCTCCTGGTCGATTTCTGGTTGCGTTCAAACGCGATGACGATGGTCGACCACGCTGATACGATCCGGGGTCAGGAGGATGCTCGTTTTGAAGGGGTAATAGGCTGATGCGAGCCCGCGCTCAACTCGTCAAGCGCGTCTTCGCCAGCGGCGGGTTCTTCGCGAAATATTTACGTATGCCCTTCACGATCGCGTCCGCCAAGCGATCCTGATACGCGTCGTCATTGAGCCGCTTCTCTTCGTCGGGATTACTGATGAACGCGGTCTCGATCAGGATGCTGGGGATGTCGGGCGCCTTCAACACCGCGAATCCGGCCTGCTCGACTTCGCCGCGATGCAGGCGATTGACGCCGCCGATCTCGCGCAGCACCGCGTTGCCGAGCTTCAGGCTGTCGTTGATCTGCGCGGTCGTCGAGAGGTCGAGCAGCACGCCCGCCAGTTGCCGATCGTGCGCCGCGAGGTTGACGCCGCCGATCAGGTCGGCCGCGTTCTCCTTGTTGGCCAGCCAACGCGCGGCGGTCGACGACGCGCCACGCTCGGAGAGCGCGAACACCGAAGAGCCGTGCGCATCGGGCGACACGAAGGCGTCTGCGTGAATCGACACGAACAGATCGGCCTGTACGCGGCGCGCCTTTTGCACGCGCACGTGGAGCGGCACGAAGAAGTCCGCGTCGCGCGTCAGCATGCAGCGCACGTTAGGCTCGGCGTCGAGCCTGGCGCGCAGACGCTTGGCGATCTCGAGCACGACGTTCTTCTCGTGGCTGCCGCCCTGGCCGACCGCGCCCGGGTCTTCGCCGCCATGGCCGGGGTCGAGCGCGATCGTGATGATGCGCGTCACCGCGGGCGGCTTCTTCGCGAATGGGTCGTTTCTGACCCCTGCCGTGTCTTGTGGGCCCGGCTTCTGCAGCGGCCTGGCGCCGGGATCGATGCGCGCGTCGGCCATCAGCTCGGGCGGACCTTCGCGCTTGATCAGGATCTCGCCATCGGGTTTCTCGAGAAAGGCGAGCAGCGGATCGTCGGATTGATTCGGATAGAGATCGAAGACGAGGCGATAGCGATAGTCGCCGGCGGGCACGAGATTGAAGACCTGCGGATTCACGCGGCCCTTGAGATCGAGCACGATGCGAATTACGTTGGGCCGGTTCTGCCCGACGCGCACCTGGCGGATGTAGGGATCGTTCGGCTGAATCTTCGCGACGAGGTCGCGCAACGCGGCGTCGAGTTGCAGACCTTCGATGTCGACCACGAGTCGATCGGGATCGTCGACGACGAAATGCGTGGCCTTCAACGCCGAGTCGCTCTCGATCGTGACGCGGCTGTAGTCGCTTGCGGGCCAGACACGCACGCCGACGATGCCCGCTGCGTGTGCCGCTTCGGTGAAGACCACCGCCAGCGACAACAGCGCCGGCAAGCGCGCCGCGCCGATCAGGCCGCCCTTTACTCCTGCTTTGAGCAGTCGTCTTCGCGCATGGACGACGACACCCTGGACGACAACCCTGCGAGGTCGATGCGATTCAGCCATTGCGCGCCTCGTTCACTCTCGGCATCGACGATCGCAACGCGACCGTCACCGCGCGCTTCGAGCGTGACGTGCAGGTCGGGCGCGGGCAGGAGAGTGCCGGCCTCGGATGAAGCTCGTTCGGGCCATTCGACCAAGCGCAATGCGGCATCGGAGAAGTAGTCTCGAAAGCCCGCGTCCAGCCATTCATGCGGATTTTCGAATCTATAAAAATCAAAGTGATAACAGTATAAGTTCATGCGTTGTCGAGTTGCCACCCCTTTTGGTATTTCGACCACATACGGCTCGACCAGCGTGTAGGTCGGACTCTTGATGCGGCCGGTGACGCCCAGGTGCTTGAGCAACGCGCGAACCAGCGTGGTCTTGCCCGCGCCGAGCTCACCCGAAAGATGGATGGTGAAGCCCGTGTCAACCATGGTTGACACCATGAAAATCTCGACGACGAGTTCGCCGAACGCAACGCCGAGCGCGTGCGTCGCGGCCTCGTCGGGCAAGTCGCATTGCATGCGGGCGCGCGGCGAGGGCGGGCGCGGGGGCGGAGGCGGGGGCAGGGGAGTCGAAGTCATACAATCGTTGCGTGACGATGAACCGGAACCAGGAGCTCTCGACGCGTGACGCGATCAACGACGCGCGAGCGCATGAGCTTGCGCAATCGATCAAGCAGTGGGGTCGCGAACTGGGTTTCGCCGCCGTTGCGATCTGCGATGCGATGCCTCACGACGATGCCGGGACCGAAGCCGCGCGTCGGACCGAAGAGCGTCTGCGCGACTGGCTGGATCGAGGCTTTCACGGGACGATGGATTATATGGCCCGACACGGCATGCGCCGTGCGCGCCCCGCTGAACTCGTGCCGGGCACGGTGTCGGTGATCACCGTGAGGATGGATTACTTGCCCGAGGCAAGTATCGACTCCGCGATTGAAGGCGGAACCGCCGCCGAAACCCACGACGCGTCCACGAACTGGGTCGACGCGTCGTGGAACGTCCTTCACGATCCCTTGCGCGCCAACGTGTCGCGCTACGCGCATGGCCGCGACTACCACAAGGTCTTGCGCACCCGACTGCAGCGCCTCTCCGATCGCATCGCCGAGGCGATCGGTCCCTTCGGGCATCGCGTGTTCACCGATTCGGCGCCGGTGATGGAAGTCGAGCTCGCGCAGCGTTCGGGACTCGGCTGGCGCGGCAAGCACACGCTGCTGTTGTCGCGCACCGGTGGGTCGATGTTTTTCCTCGGTGAGCTCTTCCTCGATCTGCCGCTGCCCGCCGATCTTCCCGCGTCGGATCACTGCGGGCGCTGCACGCGTTGCATCGAGATCTGCCCGACGCGCGCCATCGTCGCGCCGCATGTGCTGGATGCGCGCCGCTGCATCGCCTACCTCACGATCGAACTCGAAGGTCCGATTCCGGAGGAGTATCGACCGCTGATCGGCAACCGCATCTACGGTTGCGACGATTGCCAGCTGGTGTGCCCCTGGAACAAATTCGCACAGCGAACGACCCTGCCGGACTTCGATGCGAGGCCGCTTGCGCATGGCACGCTGGTCGACGTGTTCGCATGGAGCGAGGACGAGTTTCTTGCGCACACCGAAGGCACGGCGATTCGACGTATCGGGCACGAACGCTGGCTGCGCAACGTCGCGGTGGCTCTCGGCAATGCGTTGGCGTCGGACGATGCGGCTATCGGCGATGAAGATCGCGCCGCGGTTCGGGCGTCGCTCGAGGCGCGGCGCGACGATCCTTCGACCCTGGTTCGCGAGCACGTCGCGTGGGCGGTGGCGCAGGACAGACTTACGAATGCGTGTCGTTCCCGCGAAAGCGGGAATCCATCGGCGTAAGGTCATCGATGACGACATTGAATCCCTGCTTTCGCAGGGACGACGGGTAGCTAACGCGCCGCGATGATCCACAGCGGCAACGTAACCACTGACACGATCGTTCCGGCCGAAATCAGGAACGCGACGATCGCGCCGTTGCCGCCCATGCGCACCGCGAGGATGTACGCGGACGAAGCCGTAGGCAACGCGGCGAACAGAACAGCGATCTCTCGCTGCAGCGGCGGCAATTCCCAGAGCCGCGCGACGATCAATGCGACCGCCGGCGCTGCGATGAGCTTGACCGCGAGCCACCACGCGAGCGTCGGCTTCTCGACGATCGTGCCCGCAAGCCGCAGGCCCGCACCGACCGCGATCAGGCCGAGCGCGATCGACGCGCTACCCAATCGCTGCAGCGTCGCCGTGACGAACTCGGGTAGTTGCAATCCCGCGAGGTTCATGCCGAGGCCGCAGACGGTCGCGATGATCAGCGGGTTGCGCGCCAGTTCGCGCAGGATGTTCGACCGCTGATGATGCGCGAGCGCGAACACCGCCGCCGCATTGGCGATCGGCACCGCGACGCCGATTGCGACCGCCATCAGCGCGATGCCCTCGCTGCCCGCAAGCCGACCCGCGAGCGCGAGCGCGACATACGAGTTGAAGCGGAATGCGCATTGCACGCCCGACGCGAACACCAGCGGCGCGGGCTTGAAGAGCGGCCGCGCGAGCCAGCCGAGCACGATGCCGGTCGCGACCGCGGCGAGGCACACGCCGATCAATCCCGCGGTCGATCCGAAGTCGAACTTCGCGGTCGCGGTCGAATTGAACAACAGTGACGGAAAGAGGACGAAGTACACCAGGCGCTCGAGCCCCGTCCAGAAGGCGAGCTCGAAACGCGCGTATCGTTTCAATAGCGCGCCGAGAAAGATCAGCGCGAAATCGGGGAAGAGCAGCAGGGCGACGGACAAGGGATGACGATGGGTTCGAGGGACGAGGAGGGCAAGCGCAGCGCGCCGCGCACTTTGACCGTATGGCGCGGGTTGGGCAAGTCGCTCGTCGTGATGGCTATCGTGTCGATGTCGATGACGCTGCCGATGACGCGGCTCGCGCACGCGGCCACGGTCGAGCGCGAAGGCATGCGTTATGAAGACACCATCCGCGTCGGCAACACGAAACTCGTCCTTAACGGCATCGGCGTGCGCGCGGTAGCGTGGCTCAAAGGCTACGTCGCCGGCCTCTATCTTCCACAGAAGGAAGGCGAAGCCGAGCAGGTCTATACGCTGCAGGGACCCAAGCGCATCGCGGTGAAAATGCTGCTTGACATCGACTCGGGCCTGCTCGCCAAAACCTTCAGCGACGGCATCCGCAAGAACTATCGCGACGACGAACTCGAAGCCCTGCGCCCGCGCATGGACGCGTTCGACGCGCAGGTCCGCGCGATCGGCGGCGTCAAGAAGGGCGACGCGATCGACCTCGACTACCAGCCCGCCAGCGGCACGCGTATCCTCGTCAACGGCAAGCCGCGTGGTGAAGCGATTGCGGGCGATGACTTCTACGTCGCACTGCTCAAGATGTTCATCGGCGAGCGCGCGATCGACAAGAATCTGAGGTCGGCGCTGCTGGGGAAAGCGTCGTGAGTCGAGCGTTGTCCTTCATTGGTTTTTTTTGAATGATTTTTGGAGAAGCTGTCATGCGTATTTTTGCCGCGATTCTTTTCATTCTGTTTTCGGCTGCATCGTTTTCGGCCATCGCCGGTCCGACCGATCCGTCGAGCTTCGATGCCACGCCCTACAAGTCGCAAAAGGCGCTCTACGACTTCAACTTCGCCAAGCCGAACGACGTGCTTCCCGCATTCGGCTACGTGAAGAATCATCTGGAGGCGATCCGGAAGTATGGTCAGCCCGATACGTCGAAGATCGTGATCGTCGCGCACGGCAACGAGCTGCACGCGTTCTCGCGCCTGAATCGCGCGGCCTATCCGCAGATGTACGACGAGCTGAAAGCCTTGAAGGAGGCCGGCGTCACCATCCACGTGTGCGGCAATGCCGCGCGCGCCCGCGGTTACAAGCCCGACGAGTTCTACGACGTGGTAACGGTGGTTCCGGCGGCCGTGATCGACATCGCCAAGTGGCAGAACGAGGGCTACAGCTACATGTATGCGGGGTGGTTTCCGCGGCTCACGCGGGAAGAGGTGGTGGCGGAGCATCCGGAGTTGCGGTGAGGATTGATATGCGCAAAGAGTACGATTTCTCGGCGGCGAGAAAGAATCCTTACGCTGCCCGACTGAAAAAGCAGATTGCCATTCGCGCTGCGGAAGAGCCGATATGGCCTGAAGCGCTGGGCGAGCTTGAGGCGGGAATCGCCGAGGCCGATCGCGGCGATACGATTTCGGGCGAGGAGTTGTTTGAACGCTTGCCTCGCCACGAGTAGGGATGCCCTAGGGTTGCACGATCGACGTGAGGTCTCCCGCGTCGATCGCATTCATGTACGCCAGCACCAAGTCTTTCGTCAGATAGCGGCCGTGTGCCGATACGTCTTGCTCGCGCACGATCGGGAACGTATCCATGACGTAGGCCGCATCGTCCCGACCCAGACCGTAAAGACGAAAGAAAAGCGCATCGAGGCGAGCAATGCGATGGCGGCGGTCCTCTGCATCCCACGCGAACGGCGGCCCGTCGAAGCCGAGGTCGCGCGCGAATGAAGCGAGATCGTGCGCGGTGTACGACAGGCGAAGAACTTCGTTGCGAATGAAATCGGAGATGGTTGTATTGCCGATGCGCGTTTCGAATTGCTCGGGGCGGATCATTGGCAGCTGCTCAACGATGAACCAATTTAGATTTTGTCCCTGGACTTTTTGTCTGAGAACAAAATCGAGCGCAATCGACGAAAGATTCGCGAGCAGGAGCGGGAGCCACAACTGTGCGTCTGCATGTTCGGTCGTTTCCGGCAACAGCGTCGCCATGCTGTTGCCCAAGCCGGAACGTGGCAACATCGCCGCAATCATCGTGCGCATATTCGTCGGCGCTGTTATCGACTTGTAAGCCAGTATCCACTGGGCCTTTGTTGTCGCATCTACATCAGACGCGTTCAAATAAAACTGTGGCGCGGGAACAAACGCTGGGTTGCTGTGATGGGCCTCCGTAGTCGCTACCTGCTGCGCGGGCCGATGAAGATTCGAAGCATTGACTACGACATTGGCCGCGCGGTGGTCGTATGCCTGCACCATCTTGCCTTCGTAGAGCGGCAGCGCCTCGGCCTCGCCTTTCTTCCATCGGTTGCCGCCGACCGGATACCAGCCATCGCGTTCAAGCTCGTCGCGGCGCTTGAAGAGGTGCGAGTCATTGGTCATATGAAACATCGTCGCGTACTTCACCGGCCAAATTTTCTTTGTCGTTTCGGCACATCTATCGACCAGCACAGGTTGTCGCGAATAGATGGCAGTCGTGATCTCACCGTCGCGGCGCGTGCGAAAGACTGGCGCAGCACCTGTGTTCGGATTGACTGACACAAAATTGGCGCTAGTCAATTCAACGTTCGATCGGCGTTGGCAAGTTCGTTGGTGCGATGTAGATAGAAGGCACAACGCGTTGTCTTGAATGTTCGAGCCACGCCGCCAAAAACCAGCACACAGAATTTGAAGCTCGCATGAACGTCCGGAAAAAATATTTTGCGATTCTCGAAATCGAATAACGCAGCGAGGCGCTGTGTTGTGGAGATGCTTCTAAAAAATTTCGCCGCGCCGAGATCTGCCGCGATGCCCGAAGGGCAGAGCAATCCGACGACGCCGCGAGTTGCGACGAGCGACTGAGCGCGTTCGACAAACAATCCGTAGAGATTGATATCGCCCGTCGATAGCAACGGGAAGTCCCCGCATTCGCGAAACACCCGTGCCGCGCTGATCGATGCGTCTTGCGCTTCGACGTAGTCGCGCCAAAGCGGGTCGCCATTGGTCTCCAGCGATTTGATCAGGCGCTTGCGATCGGCGGCGCGTGCTGCTTGCGCGACTTCGAGTCGCCGTTCGGCAAACCATTCCACCTGTTGCAGCTTGATTCGATCCCAAGGCGGATTGCCGATGACGGCATCGAAGCCCCCACGATCGTCTTGCCAGACGCCGGGGAACGCGACCGGCCAATGCAGGAAATGCTCGTGCCTCGCGAGTACGCTTGCTGTCGCGAGCAACTCGTTGGCCGCGTCGACATCGGCACGTTCGCGCTTGTCGATCTTGCCTTCAATGCGGCTTGCGAGTGCGACTCCAGTCAGGTTGTAGCGGCCCGATAACAGTGCCTGCGCGCCTTGTGCCCATTCGCTGTTTGCAGCCTTCCTCTTGTCGGGCCAGCCGGGTATGAGCCACCGCAGCGCGCGCCACAAATCGAGCAGCGCGCGGAGCGGCGCCAGATCGGCCTCCGCTTTGTCCATCAGCTCCTTGGATCGATGTGCCTCCGCGACATCGATGTCGGTGAGTTCAGCAATGGCGGCGATGGAGCGCGCGGCGATGTCGAGGCGTGTGAGCTGATCCGCTTGAAACAACACGCCCCATTGCTGAAGGCCGATGCGTACCTTGTTCAGGTTTTCGCCATGCAATGCATCACCACAACGAAGATGATGATCGAGGAACGACAGCGGCGCGCCGACCGTGAAGGTATGCAACCACAACGCAACCTTGGCCAACTCGACGGCCATCGGGTTCTTGTCCACGCCGTGAATCACGCGCTTCAGGATCATGCGCCGAACGATGTGGCGATCGTCGAGCTGAGCACGGGTCACTGCCCAGCCTTGATCTGCCGCTGTAGCGAGAATGCGCTCGCGAATGTCGGCGATGCGTGCGACCAGCGGCGACCTCCACGCGGGTTGGTCGGCGTTTCCGAGATGCGCCGCCCAGCGTTGTTGGGAAACCCTTTCCTCGGCCGCGTCGACCGCTTCGAGAATCTGATCGGCAAGTACATCGACCAGAGAAACGAGGAAGTGGCCACTACCCATCGCGGGATCACAGACCTTGAGATCGAGCATGCGCGAAGCGGGGTCGAGCCGATCGAGTTCGTCCCAATCAGCCGGCTTGAGTTCGTGCTTTCTGTTCCAGCTCTTGTCGAGGCGCGTGTTGAACGCGTCACTCCGCTCGTCGAGCAGCGGTGCAAGCGTTTCAGCGAGCAAGAGTTGGACGAGATCGTCGTGCGTGTAATAGCTGCCGCTGATCTTTCGCGCGAAGCTAGTCGGAAGTGCCACAAGTCGCTCGTCGCCTTCCTCCCCAACCACGTCGAGTTTGAATTCGAGCAGCCGTTCATAGATCGAACCGAGGTGTTGGACCGAGAGGTCGCGGTAGTTGATCCATGCACGAAACACATCCTCGGATCGTCGCGACAACTCATCAAGCAGAGGCGCAAGTTGCGAATCGGGGATGCGAACGCGTGCGAGCAATGGGACGGCGGCCTGATCGAACAGGCCGCCGTTGTATGCGGGCAATCCGAGCGCGGAGTCGCCGTTTGAAATGGCGTTGAACAGGCTGCGCAGGGTTTCCCAAATTCGCGCAGCGGTTTCCGAAAAGACGCCGTTCGAGTCGCGCTTGTCCCGGATGTCCTCGCGCAATTTCCGAAGGCTGTAATCGCGATATCGGGAATCGCGAATCGGAAGCAGTTGTCGGTCTTCCGCATAAAGCAAGAAGAGAAGGCGGTAGAGCAGGATCAGTGCACCCGCACGAACCTCATCGAGATATTTGCGAGTCAGAGGTCTCGGCGCATCGGGATCGTTTTTCATCAGCGCGTTGGATAGCGCGGGGAACACCAGCTTGAAAACGCGATCGCCAACGTCTTGCGAAACTTTCTCTTCGTACTGACGTGCTTCGTTGAGCGCGTATTCATGGAAGGTCCGCGCGTCAGGGTCCCACGATTGCGGCAGGAATGCTTCGCGACGAAACAGGAGATCGAGAAGCTTCAGCCCGTGACGCGCTTCGTAGTCGAAGAGACTGACTTCGATTCCGGGAACACCGATCAAGGCAGCGACATCGAGTTCGAAGAAATCTTCGGATCGCGAACGCGTGCCTTGAAAATAGAGACGCCACGTACGGCCGTTGGTCAACACGCCCCAACGAATCTTGCGATCCGACGCAACTTCGACCGTCGATAGATAGCGCAGCATTTGATTCGAAGGGACGGCCGCATCCATGCGGTTGGTACCCTGGCCACGATCGAGCTGGCGCATCCATCGTTTGGATTCGACGATGGCGATGCCGTGACGATAACGTCGATTGTCCGTTCTCTCCGCAAGCGCCTTTTGTTTCGCGGCGGCATCGGGTAGCAGCAGCAGATCGGGGACGTCTTCACGTCACGAGCCCGAAGCGGTGACTTGCGGGAGCGCGAGATCGTTCCAGCCAAGAAGACCCAAGGTCTTCACGATGATTTCGTCTTCAGTTACGGCTTCGTTGATTTCCGAGCCGGAGTCGAACGGTGAATAGACCAGACGGAGAGCATCGACAAACGCGTCGAGTGCGCTATCTGGAAGCTCGGTCCAGACAGGCGTATCGGCAATCCCCGTGCTCAGAGAATCTTGCGCGAAGAGCGAGCCTTGCATCAAAAGCCGATCATTGTTTCATTTCGTCTTGCGGATCGTGGAATCATTTCGGCGCAATCACCTTCAACTTCGGAAAGTATTCGCGATAGCGCTGCGGGTCGCGTGTCAGCAGTGCGTGTCCCGCGATCGATGCATGCGCGCCAATGTAGAAATCCGGCAGCGGCGAACGCTTGGTTCCGCCACGCTTGCGATAGAGCTTGTAGGCCTTGCCTGCCAGGAACGCTGCTTCCCACGTCAACGATTCGCGCGTGAGCTTTAGAGGGCCGAGCGCGGCCTCGAGTGCCTCGATGGTTGGATAGCCTGGGGCGAGCTCGGCGTAGATGATCGGCAGGATCGTCGCGCGCTGTTCTTCAATCAACGGAGCAAGTTGACTGAAGGACCATTGCGCCCAAACGGGATGATTGTTGAGCACGTCGATAAGCACGTTGGTATCGACGACCACAGCATGCGGACCGGCGATCGCCGCGTAGTGCGCATAGGGCTCCTTGACGCTGGTCGCGCGCCGCGAGGGGTGCGTGCTGCCCGGCCCGACGACTCTTGCCAACACAGACGCACGCACCATCAATCTTCGCCCCGCAGGAATTCCATGATCTGCTCCGTTGTCCAGCCGTGGAACTCGGTCATCGATCCGCGCGCATTTTCGAGTGCGGCGATTGCCCATCCTGGCTCGGGCTTCCTGGGGGCAGCGCGCTTCAAGATCACCTGTCCCCTGATGTATTCGAATTCGACTTCAGTGTGGGGCAACAGCTCAGCCTTTTCGCGTATCGCTTGCGGGATCGTGACTTGCCCTTTGCTGGTGATGCGCATGGCGGTCTCCGGTATTACGTTGGTAAGAATGAATCTTACTAAAATTCGAGACTTTGTTGCGCGCTGAAGATGCGCAGGCTTATTCTTCGCAAAGCCCCTGCATATTGTTGTGGCCCGCGCGCTGGGCCGAAAATTTGAACCGTATCCGCACATGAAGTCACGGGCGAACTCTTCCGATCAATGCATAGATCCGGACAACCCTCCGTGGTCCGAGGAGATGTCGGGGCCACCGGTCGTTCTCCCGGGGGCGGACGGTCATCCAGGACGCATGGGTGGCCGAGGCGCTCCGTCGCGAAGATGTAGGTCGAGCCGGTAAGGTCGCTTTGGTAGCCGGCCGCGAAGCTGTAGCTCGCGTTCGCGAGCGGATTTCGTGAGCTACGCCACCGTCCGCAACTCCCCACTCCCATACAAATTCGCCACGCATCGCGCGCACAGCTTCGCGTGTGCGGTATCGGCACCGACATCCTTGCGGTAATGCCAGCACCGCTCGCACTTGGGCTGCGATGACGGTGTGACGATGATCGCTTCCTCGCTTTCGCGCGCTGCTTCCTTCACCGTGGCTTGCGACGTGATCATCACGAAGCGCAGATCGTTCTTCAATTCCAGCAGTAGGTTGTAGCGATCGCCGGCCGCATCAATCTCGACTTCGGCTTGCAGCGACGAGCCGATCAGGCCCGCGGTGCGCGCGTCTTCGAGCTTCTTCAAGACGTCGGCGCGAATCGCGCGCAGCACGTCCCATTTGTGCAGCAAGGCATCGGCATGCGCGATCGCCGGAAACTCGTGCATGGTCTCGGCGAAGATCGTGCCGCGCGCGGCCAATGCCTGCGGCGCGAACACCGCCCACGCTTCTTCGGCGGTGAACGAAATGAAGGGAGCAAGCAGCCGCAGCAGCGCATGCGCGATATGCCACAGCGCGTTCTGCGCCGAGCGGCGCGCGTGGCCGTCGGCCGCTGCCGTGTAGAGCCGGTCCTTGAGAATGTCGAGATAGAAACCGCCGAGATCCTCGGAGCAATAGGTCTGCAGCTTCGACGTGACCGGGTGGAACTCGAACACCTCCAGATGCGCGAGCAGTTCGCGTTGCAGCGCGTCCATGCGCGCGATCGCGTAACGGTCGATCTCGAGCCATTGCTCGACCGGCAACGCGTGCTGCCTGGCATCGAAGTCGGCTGTGTTGGCGAGCAGGAAGCGCAGCGTATTGCGGATGCGCCGATAACTTTCGACGACGCGCTTCATGATCTCGTCGGAGATCGTCACGTCGCCCGAGTAGTCAGCCGAGGCGACCCACCAGCGCACGATGTCGGCGCCGTACTGATCGATCAGCTTTTGCGGTGCGATCACGTTGCCGACCGACTTGGACATCTTGCGGCCCTCGACGTCGAACACGAAGCCGTGCGTGAGCAGCACGTCGTAAGGTGCGCGGCCGTTCAACATGCACGAGATCAACAGCGACGAATGGAACCAGCCGCGATGCTGGTCGCTGCCTTCGAGGTACATGTCGGCCGGATAGCGCAACAGGTCGGCATGCGAGCCGTGATGGTTCGTGCCGCCGAGCACCGTCTGAAACGTCGAGCCCGAGTCGAACCACACGTCGAGCGTGTCGCGGTTCTTGGCATACATCGTCGCGTCAGTGTCGGGAGTGCCGCGGTCGTAGCGCTTCAACACCGTCATCGCATCAAGGGTCTGCCACGCCTCGACGCCGCCGGCCTCGATCGCCTGCGCCACGTCTTCGATCAGCGCGAGCGTGTCGGGATGCAGCGCGCCGGTTTCCCTGTGCACGAAGAACGCCATCGGCGTGCCCCACTGACGCTGGCGCGACAGGGTCCAATCGGGACGGTTCGCGATCATGCCGTGCAGGCGCGCCTTGCCCCACGAAGGAAAGAAGCGCGTTGCATCGATCGCCTTCAGCGCGGTTTCGCGCAGGCTGCCGCCACCGTCCGAGGCGTCGTTCGCTGCGCTGTCGTCTGATTTTCGATCCATCCCCGCGAACCATTGCGACGTGGCGCGATAGATGATCGGCGTCTTGTGGCGCCAGCAATGCATGTAGCTGTGCGTGAACTTCTCGACGTGAAGCAGCGCGCCGGCTTCGCGCAGCGTCTCGACGATGATGGGGTTCGCCTTCCAGATCGACAGACCGCCGAACAGCGGCTCGCTGGCTGCATACGTGCCGTCGCCCGTAACCGGGTTGATGATGTCGTCGTCGGCCAGGCCGTTGGCCTTGCACGAGATGAAGTCTTCGACGCCATACGCGGGCGACGAATGCACGATGCCGGTTCCCTGATCGAGCGCGACGTAGTCACCGAGATATACGGGCGCCTGTCGCGCATAGAACGGATGCGAGAACGCGATGTGGTCGAGCGCGGCGCCCTTGCAGGTTGCGAGCACCGTGCCCTCGAAACCGTAGCGTTCAAGGCAGGGGGCGACACGTTCGCTGGCGACGATCAGCAGCGTGCGTTCGGTATCGACTAGTGCGTAGTCGAATTCGGGATGCACGTTCAACGCCTGGTTCGCGGGAATGGTCCACGGCGTCGTGGTCCAGATCACGATGGCGCCCGGCTTGTTCGGCAACGTGTCGAGCCCGAATGCGCGCGCGATCTTGTCGCGCTCGCTGTCGATGAACGGAAAGCCCACGTCGATCGAAAGATCGACGCGATCCTGATATTCGACTTCGGCTTCGGCCAGCGCCGAGCCGCAGTCGAAGCACCAGTTGACCGGCTTCAATCCGCGAAACACGTAGCCCTTCCCGAGGATGCGGCCGAGTACGCGCAGCTCATCGGCCTCGTTGCCGAAGTTCATCGTCTTGTAGGGACGGTCCCATTCGCCGAGCACGCCGAGGCGCTTGAAGCCGGCCATCTGCCCGACGATCTGACTCTCGGCATATGCGCGCGACCTGGCCTGCACTTCGCTTGCGGGCAGCGATTTGCCGTATTGCTTCTCGATCTGGATTTCGATCGGCATGCCGTGGCAGTCCCAACCCGGGACATAGGGCGCGTCGTAGCCCGCGAGGTTCTTCGACTTGACGACCATGTCCTTGAGCACCTTGTTCAAGGCATGACCCATGTGGATCGGGCCGTTCGCATACGGCGGCCCGTCGTGAAGGATCCATTGCTTCGCGCCCTTGCGCGCCTCGCGGATGCGCTGATAGACGCGCCGCGCCTGCCAGTCGGCGACCCACTGCGGCTCGCGCTGCGCGAGATTGCCGCGCATCGGAAACGGCGTGTCGGGGAGATTCAAGGTCGATTTGTAATCGACGCCGCCGTCGCTTTCGTCGACGCGGCCGGATGATTTTTTCTTGTCGGACATGGTGTGTTCGCGCCGCAGGCTGCGGCTCGGTTCATTCAATGTTCATCGGGAGCGTCGAGGGCCTCGACGCGCGGGTCGCAATGCAAAGTTCGCGTTGCGACGTTGGTTTCTGATAGCGATCGCGAATGAACTTCCGCGGCCGCTCAACTAATTCGATCGGTCACCGACATCGCGAAGCTCTCGCCGTTGGCCGCGTCTTGCGGCAAGCCGAACCATGCGCGAGCGGCGCGCGCATCGGCCGCGATGGCCGCGGTCAGTTGCGTCATGTCGCCGTATTTTTCTTCGTCGCGCAGCTTGTGCAGGAATTCCACGCGCACGCGTTGCCCATAGAGGCTGCCCGCGAAATCGAACAGGTGCGCTTCGAGCATCACGCGCCCGGCGTCTTCGAGCGTGGGCCGCACGCCCACGCTGGCGACGCCCGCGATCGGAGCATTCGCGGGATGGTCTCCGACGCCGTGCACGCGCACGACGAAGATGCCCGACAGCGCGGCGCGCCGATCGGTCGCATGACCGTGGGGAAGGATATTGGCCGTCGGAAATCCCATCGTGCGGCCCAGCTTTCTGCCATGAAGCACATGACCGCTGATGAAGTAGGGATGGCCGAGCAGACGTTCGGCGCGCGTCAGGTCGCCGGCGGCAAGCGCCGCGCGAATCGCGGAACTCGACACGCGTTCCGAAGGCGGCGCATCCTTGACATCGTTGGAAGCTTCAGCGGTGTCGGTCACGTCATCGCTCACGACGTCGGTGACGGCAGCAAGCGCCTCGACCGCGAAGCCGAAGCGCTCACCCGCGTCTTCGAGCATCGCGAAGCCGCCGCGCCGTTGCGCGCCGAAGCGGAAATCGTCGCCGACCATGATCCAGCGCGCATGGCAGCCCGCGACCACGATGTCTTCGATGAAGTGCTCGGCCGACAGCGAGGCGAAGCGGTAGTTGAAACGTTCGACGATGACGCGATCGACTCCGCATGATGCGAGGGCGTCGAGCTTGTCGCGCAGGTTGGCGATGCGCGTGGGCGGCGGGCGCGGCGCGGCGTCGGCTTTGCCTGCCGCCGCATTTTCAAGTTTCGCCTTCGAAAAAAAGAACTCGCGCGGATGCGGCTCGAACGTCATCACGCACGCCGGCAATCCGAGGCTGTCGCCCGCCGCGCGCACCCGCTCGATCAACGCGCGATGGCCGCGATGCACGCCATCGAAGTTGCCGATCGTGAGCGCGCAAGGCGTCCGGCTGGCTGGATTGGGAAGGCCGCGAAAGACCCGCATGCTGATGTGAGGTTGAAAAAATGCTGAGGATGTGAGGGGCTGCCGATTATAAGGGCGTCGATTCCGGCGCTGTCGCCGACGAAGCCGTCGCCACGGCGCCGGTCGGGAGGGAGCCGTCGCCCCGGCGCAGGCCGGGGTCCAAGTTGCCTCGTGTCGCGCCTGCAAGAGACTTGGGTCCCGGCCTTCGCCGGGAAGACGGCATTGATGCAACGCCCGCCTGCTAAACTCGCCGCGGTGAAAAAGATCGTGATCCTGATTTCGGGCCGCGGGTCGAATATGGAAGCGATCGTTGCCGCGTGCAAGTCGGAACGCTGGTCGGCCGAAATCGCTTGCGTGATTGGAAGCAGACCCGACGCGTCGGGTCTGGAGATTGCGGCCGGCGCGGATGTACCCACCGCGATCGTCGATGCGAATCGCTTTGCCACTCGCGAAGCCTTCGAAGCCGAACTGATCACGCACATCGACGCGCATCGCCCCGACTGCATCGCGCTCGCGGGCTTCATGCGCATTCTTTCGGAAGCCTTCGTCAATCGATATGCGGACCGCATGCTGAACATTCACCCCTCGCTGTTGCCCGCGTTCGCGGGGCTCGACACGCACGCGCGCGCACTCGCCGCCGGTGTGCGCGTGCATGGCGCGACCGTGCATTTCGTCAGTCCGATCGTCGATGCGGGGGCGATCGTGGCGCAGGCGGTCGTTCCGATCGAAGTGGACGACACGCGCGACACGCTGGCCGCGCGCGTGCTCGCGGCCGAGCATCGTCTATATCCGCGCGCGATCGACTGGTTCATGAGGGGACAGGCCACGCTCGTCGACGGGCGCGTGCATCTGTCGGATGCCGTCGCCTCGCAAGCCCTGATGGTCTGTTCATCATGAGTCGAGCATGACTGCGATCCCCTCGAAGACGCACGCGCGTCGCGGCGCGAAGGCGCAACGCTCGCGGCCTTCGGCGGTTACACGCGGCGCGCCGCTGCCGTCCGGACACAAGCCGCGCCGAAGCGCCGGAGCGCCCAACCCAGCGGGCTTCCACGTCAACGCGATCGCGCACGCCGAAGCGCTGCTCGGCGAATTGCTGAAATTCGAGATGCCGGCGGACACCCGTACGAGCCGCTACTTCAAGGCGAACCCCATGCTCGGTCAGCGCGATCGCGGGCTGATCGCCGAGAGCGTCTACGCGGTCCTGCGCAGGAAGCTCGAATACGCGCAGCTCGCGCAAAGCGGCACCGGTCCGTTGACGCGGCGGATGATTCTGCTCGGACTCGCCGAGACCGCGGGCGTCGAGCCGATCGCTGCGACGCTCGATCCCGATGAACGCACGTGGCTGCGGCGCGTCGCGACCATCGCTCGCGCATCGATGGCGCCGGCGACGCGCGCCAATCTTCCCGAGTGGATCCTCGCCGCGCTGCGTGCGCGCTTGTCGCAAGCGGATCTCGAAGCGCTGGCGGCGGTGCTCAATCGACCCGCGCCTCTGGATCTGCGCGTCAACACCATGGCGACGACGCGCGATGAAGCGCTCGTCGCGTTGCGCGCCGCGGGTCTCGAAGCGGAAGCCACGTCGCTCGCGCCGCACGGCATCCGCCTGCGCGGCAAACCCGCGCTTGCCGCGCAAAGAATTTTTCTCGACGGCCGCGTGGAGGTGCAGGACGAGGGCAGTCAATTGCTCGCGTCGCTGGTCGCGCCTCGGCGCGGCGAACTGGTGGTGGACTTCTGCGCTGGCGCAGGCGGCAAGACGCTCGCGCTCGGCGACCTGATGCGATCGACCGGTCGACTCTATGCGCTCGACGTGTCGGCCAAGCGGCTCGCGAAGCTGAAGCCGCGCCTTGCGCGCAGCGGCTTGTCGAACGTACATCCGGTGATGATCGAAAGCGAACGCGACCCGAAGTTGAAACGCATGGCCGGCAAGGCCGATCGCGTGCTGATCGACGCGCCGTGCAGCGGCCTCGGAACGCTGCGTCGCAATCCCGATCTGAAGTGGCGGCAGACGCCCGAGGCTATCGTAGAGCTCGCCGCGAAGCAGGCGAGCATTCTCGTGTCGGCGGCGCGTCTCGTGAAGCCCGGTGGCCGGCTGGTCTATGCGACGTGCAGCCTGTTGCGTGAGGAGAATCAGGATGTGGTCGATGCCTTCGTCGTTGCGCATCCCGAGTTCGAGATCGAGTCGGCCACCGACATCCTGCGCGCGCAAGGCATCGCTCTCGAAGGTCGCGTCGATGCGGGCGCGATGCTGGAACTCTGGCCGCATCGCACCGGCACCGATGGGTTCTTCGCCGCGGTGTTGAAGAAGCGCTTAACCGTCGTCCCCGCGGCCTCTAGCCCCCGCGAAAGCGGGGAGGGGACCCAGTGACTTTCTGCAACGACACTGGATTCCGGCTTTCGCGGGAACGACGGGTGGCGTTGGTCCGCGCATGAACGAAGAGAGCATCAACTCGCTGCTACTCGAAACCTGGAGCGATCTGCAGCGCCCGCAGATCCTCTGGCAGTGGCTGATCCTGACCGGGTGCATCGTGCTCGCGTGGCTGATCGCGAAACGCGTGCGCAGTGCGGTACACCAGCGCGGCCAACGCTACGTGGCGCGCGATCCCGCGCGCAATGCCCCTCTGCTGGAGAGCCACTACTCGGGCCTTTCCAGACTCTTCACGCCGCTGTTCACGTGGGTGCTGCTGTTCGTGGCCCAGCGCATCCTGCTCGCCTATGGACAACCGGCGCATCTGATTCGCGTCTTCGAGATACTCGCGTTCGCATTCGTTGCGATTCACCTCGGCCTGTACGCATTGCGCCGCGTGTTCAAGCCAGGCCCGTGGCTGATGACGATCGAGCGCTGGTTCGGCTTCCTCGCGTGGCTGCTGGTCGCGCTGCACATGCTGGGCCTGTTGCCCGATGTGATCGAGGCCTTGAGCGGGCGCGAGGCGACGTTCACGATCGGCAAGAATCTCACGCTGAACGTGTGGCAACTGCTATCGGGGGTGTTCTGGGTGGCCATCACGTTGGTGGCCGCGCTGTGGGCCGGCGCGGCGCTCGAGACACGACTGATGCATGCCGGCTCGATCGACGGCAGCATGCGCCTCGTGCTCTCGCGCCTGGGCAAGGCGGTGCTGGTCGTCATCGCGATCCTGGTCGCGATGCGGCTCGTGGATATCGACCTCACGGTGCTTTCGGTCTTTGGCGGCGCGCTCGGCGTGGGGCTCGGTCTGGGCCTGCAGCGCATCGCGAGCAACTACGTGTCGGGCTTCATCATCCTGATCGATCGCAGCCTGCGCATTGGCGACCTTGTCACGGTCGACAAGTATTACGGCACCGTCACGCAGATTCGCACGCGCTACACGGTCGTGCGCTCGCTCGAAGGCGTCGAGGCGATCGTGCCAAACGAATTCTTTGTCAGCCAGGCGGTGCAGAACCACAGCTATTCGGACAAGCGCGTCAATCTCGTCAGCGGCGTGCAGGTCGCGTACCACAGCGACGTCGATCGCGCGATGGCGATCATGCTCGCCGCAGCGAAGGCCCAGGAGCGCGTGATCGCCGATCCCGAGCCTTTCGTGAAGTTCGCGAGTTTCGGCGCCGACGGCATCGACCTCGAATTGAGCTTCTGGGTGGCGGATCCGGAAGCAGGCACCGGCGTCCTGCGGTCCGATATCAATCGTACGATCTGGCGCGAGTTCGTCGCCGCCGGAATCGAGGTGCCGTTCCCGCAGCGCGATGTGCGGGTATCGCTGGAGCATATAGACGGTGCGAAGCCAAGTGATGGGCCGCCCTGTCCCGCTATGGCGGCCGCGGCGCGCAGGCAAACGTCCGAGGGACCGACGGACTGATGCGATACCGAGTTGAATTCGTGGATTTCGCATCAAACTGACGGTTGTCAGTTCTGTTGCAAACGCAGTCGCCTCTTCGCGTATTTCCGAAGCTGATTGCGGGGGCGGCACGTATAATACAACGTTGCGCATTTACATATGCGCTGCGCTCATCGACGGGCGTGCCACTCCTGGTTTCGTACGTCATTCCGGTCTATCCGACCGGTGATTTGGCAGTTATGGAGTTTGAATGATTCCCGACGCTGTATTGAATTTCCTCTCGCATGGCCTGCTCGACTGGTCGGTCTGGAAGGTGGTCGTTGCGACGCTGGTCCTTACGCACATCACCATCGCCGGTGTGACGATCTATCTGCATCGTTGTCAGGCGCACCGCGCGCTCGATCTGCATCCCGTGGTCGCGCACTTCTTCCGCTTCTGGTTGTGGCTCACCACCGGCATGCAGACCAAGGAGTGGGCCGCGATCCATCGCAAGCACCACGCCAAGTGCGAGACCGCCGAAGACCCGCACAGCCCGGTGACTCGCGGCATTCGCAAGGTGCTGTTGCAAGGCGCCGAGCTCTACATGGCCGAAGCCGAGAACGTCGAGACCCTGGAGAAGTACGGGCGCGGCACCCCCGAGGACTGGGTCGAGCGCAATGTTTACAGCAAGTACACGTGGCACGGTGTGGGCCTGATGCTGGTGCTCAACTGGGTGCTGTTCGGCGTGGGCCTCGGCGCCACGGTGTGGGCCGTGCAGATGTTGTGGATTCCGATATTCGCCGCGGGCGTCGTCAATGGCATCGGCCACTTCTCGGGCTATCGCAACTACGACTGCGCCGACGCGAGCCGCAACATCGTGCCTTGGGGCATCCTGATCGGCGGCGAAGAGCTGCACAACAATCACCACACGTTCGCGACCTCGGCCAAGCTCTCGTCGCGCTGGTATGAATTCGATATCGGCTGGATGTATATCCGTATCCTGGCTGCATTGAAGCTCGCGACCGTCAAGAAGGTCGCGCCCAAGCCGCGTTTCGAGTTGCCACGCGCCAGCGTTGATCTCGAGAATCTGCAGGCCGTGATCGCGCATCGCTACGACGTGATGGCCAAGTACGCGAAGTCGTTCAAGCGCGCCTATCGCGAAGAGGTCGCGCGTTTGAAGAGCGGCGTCGTCGATGGCGCCGCGGCAGTCGAGATGACGCGCGTCAAGCAAGCGCGCCGATGGCTGCACAAGGACGTGACCACGCTCTCGCCCATCGATCGCGGCACGGTCGAAGGCGCCCTGGCCGAGAGTCCGATGCTCGCGAAGATCCATCAGATGCGCAGCGAACTGGCGGCCATCTGGGAGCGTTCGAGCGCGTCGAGCGAACAGTTGCTGGTGCAATTGCAGGATTGGTGCAAGCGCGCTGAAGAAAGCGGCGTGCGCGCGCTGCAGGAGTTCAGCTTGAGGCTGCGCAGCTACGCATAGACAAGCGATGCATGAAGAAAAGGCCCGCGATGCGGGCCTTTTCATTGATTGAGCGGCGAGTGCAGCCGCAGGTCAGCCGCGCATTCAGCCGATCACTTGATCTTCGTTTCCTTGTAGGCCACATGCTTTCGGGCCACCGGATCGAACTTCTTGATCTCGAGTTTCTCGGGCTTGGTCTTCTTGTTCTTGGTGGTCGTGTAGAAGTGACCCGTTCCAGCGGTCGATTCCAGTTTGATCTTGTCGCGCATGATGTTTCCTCTAGACCTTGACGCCGCGCGCGCGCATGCCGGCGAGCACTTCGTCGATGCCGTTCTTGTCGATGGTGCGCAGGCCCGCATTGGTCAGGCGCAGGCGCACCCAGCGGTTTTCGCTCTCGACGAAGAAGCGACGGTTCTGCAGATTGGGCAGGAAGCGACGCTTGGTTTTGTTGTTGGCGTGGGAAACGTTATTGCCGACCATCGGCTTTTTCCCGGTAACTTGACAGACGCGTGCCATGTTCGGCACCTCCACAAACATCCCGCCGCGCACCGGCGCCGGAAAAAGTTGGACAAAGACCGCGATTCTAGCGGCAAAGTGCCTTTCGATCAATGTCTGCTGAGTGGGGGACTAGAGTTTCCCATGTTCCGTAAACGCATACACCCGATTTCCGGCGACGATGAAGTGGTCGAGTGTCCGTATGTCGACCAGATCGAGCGCGGCCTTCAAAGCGGCTGTGAGCATTTCATCAGCGCGGCTGGGCTCAGCCACACCGGACGGGTGGTTGTGAGCGAAAACGACTGCCGCCGCGTTGACTTCGAGCGCGCGTTTGACGACCTCGCGCGGATAGACGCTGGTCTGCGCAAGCGTTCCGCGAAACAACTCCTCGGTGGCCAGCAGACGATGCTGTGCGTCAAGGAAGAGCGCGAGAAAGACCTCGTGCGGCCTGGTTCCGATGTTCAGTCTCAGGTAGTCGCGCACGGTAGTTGGTGAATCGAACATCGGCCGCTCGATCAGCGTCTCGCCCAGCGAGCGGCGCATCATTTCGATGACCGCCTGCAACTGCGCGAAGCGCGCCGGACCGAGGCCGGCTATCGTGCAGAAGTTCGTTTGTGAAGCCGCGAAGAGACCGCTCAGGCTGCCGAATCGCGACAGGCATTCCCGTGCGACGTCAACCACCGTCTTGCCGGCTGTGCCGGTGCGCAGAAAGAGCGCGAGCAGTTCCGCATCCGACAGGGCTTGCGCGCCGTATTTGAAGAGGCGTTCGCGCGGGCGCTCGGCCTCGGGCCAATCGGTGATGGGCAAGCGAGTTCCTCGGTTCGTTAGAATGACGGTCTTTCTCCCGCATGCTCGGTTGAGCAATTGCATGTCTCTCCGCCCGGCGCCTCCTCCCGGCGTTGTCGCCGGTTCCTATCTGACGCTGCACTATCGCGTCGGCATCCTCGCGCGCGAAGGCGACGATCTTGCCGACGCGGCGCCCGATGACATCGTCAGCACCTTCGGCGCTCAGCCCGCAACTCTGCAGCTCGGCGCCGGTCAATTGTCACCCGCGCTCGAGGCGTGTCTGTTCGGCTTGCCGCTGGGGGCGCATCGCGTCTTCGAACTCGCGCCGGGCGAGGCCTTCGGGCCGCGCAATCCGGCGCTCGTTCAGCGACTCGCTCGCCAGGTTCTCGCAGACGAAAGCGCAACGGTCGACTATGTACCGGGTGATGTCGTCGAGTTCAATGCACCGGGTGGTGGACGCTATGCAGGCGTCTTTCGGGCAATCGACAACGATTATGCGACCTTCGACTTCAATCATCCGCTGGCTGGACGGCCGGTGCGATTCGAGGTCGAGATCGTGGGAATAATTTGATGAGTGATTCGATTTCTGCAATGGCCGTTTCGAACCTGGATCGCGAGATCCTGCTTGCGCAGCCGCGCGGCTTTTGTGCCGGCGTCGATCGCGCGATCGAGATCGTCGAACGTGCGCTGTCGCGCTTCGGTGCGCCGATCTACGTGAAGCACGAGATCGTCCACAATCAGCATGTGGTCGATGACTTGCGCGCCAAGGGCGCGGTATTCATCGAGGACCTGAACGACGTACCGAAAGGCAACACGGTGGTCTTCAGTGCGCACGGCGTTTCGCAAGCGGTGCGCGCTCAGGCAGAGGCGCTCGGCCTCACGGTGTTCGATGCCACCTGTCCGCTCGTGACCAAGGTCCACGTCGAAGTCGCGAAGATGCGCGCCGACGATCGCGAGATCATCATGGTCGGCCACAGGGGCCATCCCGAAGTAGAAGGCACGATGGGGCAGGCCAGTGAAGGCATACATCTCGTCGAGACGGTCGGGGATGTCGCTCGGCTCGTGGTGCGTGATCCGAACAAGCTCGCGTATGTGACGCAGACCACGTTGTCGGTGGACGATGCGGTCGCGGTGACCGGCGCTTTGAAGCAGCGCTTTCCTTCGATACTCGAGCCCAAGCGCGGCGACATCTGCTACGCGACGCAGAACCGCCAGGACGCGGTCAAGTTCATGGCGCCGCAGTGCGACCTGATCCTCGTCATCGGCAGCCCCGCGAGTTCCAACAGCAATCGCCTGCGCGAGGTCGGCGCGCGCATGGGCGTCGAAGCGTACATGGTCGAGAACGCGTCGCAGCTCGATCCGGCATGGCTCGAAGGCAAGCAACGCGTGGGCATCACCGCCGGGGCGTCGGCCCCCGAGCTGCTCGTCTCGGAACTGATCGCAGCCTTGAAGACGCATGGCATCGCGTCAGTGCGAAAGCTCACGGGCATCGAGGAGAACGTGCGCTTTCCGCTACCGCCCGGACTGGGGGGCAACGTCGATCGGGGCAGCACGATAGGATCGAGCGCGCATTGAATCGCGCGTTGAATCGCGCATGAATCGAACAGTTGCGAACCAGCCCTCGAAAGCCAGCGCCATGCAGCTCTACAATTATTTCCGCAGCTCCGCGTCGTTTCGCGTGCGCATCGCGCTCAACCTCAAGGGCCTTCCGTACGACTACCGGCCCATTCATTTGCTGAAGAACGGCGGCGAGCAACTCGCGCCCGAGTACCGCGCGATGAGTCCGGATGCGCTGGTGCCAGTCCTCATCGACGACACGCGCGAGCCACAGCTCGCGCTCACGCAATCGCTCGCGATCATCGAGTACCTCGACGAAACCAATCCCGAGCCGCCGCTCCTGCCGCGCGAAGCGGGCGAACGTGCGCGCGTGCGCGCACTCGCGCTGGGCATCGCGTGCGACATTCATCCGCTCAACAATCTTCGCGTGTTGCGCTATCTCGTCAAGACGCTCGGCGTCGATGAGGACGAGAAGAACGCCTGGTATCGGCACTGGGTCGAAAGCGGTCTTGGAGCGATGGAAGTCCAACTCGCGTCATCGACGATGACCGCGCGCTTCTGTCACGGCGACGCGCCGACGCTGGCCGACGTGACGCTGGTCCCGCAGATCTTCAATGGTCAGCGCGTCAATTGCGACTTCACGACCATGCCGACGTTGATGCGCATCTTCGATGCGTGCATGAAGCTCGACGCTTTTCAACGCGCCGCACCCGCAGCGCAGCCCGACGCCGAGTGACGCCGCGGACCTCGCGTTTGCGCGAGGCGATCGTCTCCGTATAATCGCGCCTTCGGCAGTACGCCG
>JBBRQU010000020.1:0-71724 GCA_038225855.1 Burkholderiales bacterium
CGCCGGGATGACATGAATGGCGCCGACTTCGGTCGGCGATAAAAACGCTATGGCACGCATTCAGGCAAAGACCCCGATCGGCGAGGAACGCGACGACGGCATGCGCGAGAAGATGATCGCGGTCAATCGCGTGACCAAGGTCGTCAAGGGCGGACGCATCCTCGGCTTCGCTGCGCTGACGGTGGTCGGCGATGGAGACGGTCGCATCGGCATGGGCAAGGGCAAGGCGCGTGAAGTGCCGGTGGCCGTGCAGAAAGCGATGGAAGAAGCGCGTCGCAAGATGTTCAAGGTGCAGTTGAAGGGCAACACGCTGCAGCACACGGTGGTCGGCAAGCACGGCGCCTCGACGGTGCTGATGACGCCGGCCAAGGACGGCACCGGCGTGATCGCGGGTGGCCCGATGCGCGCGATCTTCGAAGCGATCGGGGTGACCAACGTGGTTGCCAAGAGCCTCGGATCGACCAACCCCTACAACCTGGTGCGCGCCACGTTGAACGGCTTGCAGACCATGACGACGCCGGCCGAGATCGCGGCCAAGCGCGGCAAGTCGGTCGAAGAGATCACGGCTTAAGGGAATTGTCATGACGAGCAAAGCAAAGGCGACGGCCAGTAAAGAAGACGCGAAGACCGTCACGGTGACGCTCTTCAAGAGCATCAACGGCACGCGCGAGTCGCATCGCGCGACGGTGCGCGGACTCGGTCTGCGCCGCATGAACAGCGTGAGTACGCTGGAAGACACGCCGGCTGTGCGCGGCATGATCAACAAGGTCTCGTACCTCGTGAAGGTGGTGTGAGCGGGGCGCTGTCGCCTACCGCTCGCCTCGACGAAAGCTTCAAATGAAACTGAACACCATCAAGCCCGCAGAGGGCGCCAAGCACGCCAAGCGCCGCGTCGGTCGCGGCATCGGCTCGGGCCTGGGCAAGACCGCAGGCCGCGGGCACAAGGGTCAGAAATCACGCGCGGGCGGCTTTCACAAGGTCGGCTTCGAAGGTGGCCAGATGCCGCTGCAACGTCGCTTGCCCAAGCGCGGATTCAGGTCGACGACCGCGCGCTTCGTCGCGGAAGTGCGCCTGTCGGACCTGGAAAAGTTGCCGGTCGATCAGATCGATCTGCTCGCGTTGAAGCAAGCCGGGCTCGTCACGGATCTTCAGCGCTCGGCCAAGGTCATCTTGTCGGGCGAGTTGACGCGCAAAGTCACGTTGAGCGGCGTAGCTGCGACCAAAGGCGCCAAGGCCGCGATCGAAGCGGCAGGCGGCAGCGTCGCCGACATCGTGATCGCGCCGGTCGAGCGCAAGCTGAAGTCGAAGGAAGCGCGCGCTGCGGCGGCAACATCGGCTGCGGCTTGAGGCTCGCGCGCCGGCAAAGATCGAATCAAGGATAAAGACCCGTGGCCACCAGCCCCGCATTGAACAAAGGCGTCGCAGGCAAGAGCGGAAAGTACGGCGACCTCAAGCGTCGCCTGACATTCCTGCTGTTCGCTCTGGTCGTGTATCGGGTCGGCGCGCACATCCCCGTGCCCGGCATCGATCCGAACGAACTAACCAAGCTGTTCCAAGGTCAGCAGGGCGGCATCCTCGGCATGTTCAACATGTTCTCGGGCGGTGCGCTGTCGCGCTTCACGGTTTTTGCGCTCGGGATCATGCCGTACATCTCGGCGTCGATCATCATGCAGTTGTTGACGGTGGTCTCGCCGCAGTTGGAAGCGATCAAGAAGGAAGGCGAATCGGGCCGTCGCAAGATCACGCAGTACACGCGCTATGGCACGTTGCTGCTGGGCACCTTTCAGGCGCTCGGCATTTCGGTGGCACTCGAGTCGCAGCCCGGACTGGTGCTCGATCCAGGCTTCCTGTTCCGCATCACGACGGTTGTTTGTCTGATGACCGGCACCATGTTCCTGATGTGGCTGGGCGAACAAATCACCGAACGCGGCATCGGCAACGGCATCTCGATCATCATTTTCGCGGGTATCGCAGCGGGCCTTCCTCGCGCACTCGCCAATCTGTTCGAGCTGGTCAACACCGGCGCGATGAGCATCCCCACGGTGATCGTCATCTGTCTGGTCGCGATCGCGGTCACGGCGTTCGTGGTGTTCGTCGAGCGCGGGCAGCGAAAGATCCTCGTCAACTACGCGAAGCGCCAGGTCGGCAACAAGATTTACGGCGGGCAGAGTTCGCATCTGCCGTTGAAGCTCAACATGTCGGGCGTGATTCCGCCGATCTTCGCGTCGTCGATCATCCTGTTGCCGGCAACCATCACGAGCTGGTTCAGTTCGGGCGAAAGCATGCGCTGGTTGAAGGACGTGGCCGGGGCGCTGTCGCCGGGCCAGCCCGTTTATGTATTGCTGTATGCGGCCGCGATCATCTTCTTCTGCTTCTTCTACACGGCGCTGGTCTTCAACAGCAAGGAGACGGCCGACAACCTGAAGAAGAGCGGCGCGTTCGTGCCGGGCATTCGTCCGGGAGACCAGACGGCGCGCTACATCGACAAGATCCTGATGCGGCTGACCCTGGCCGGTGCGGTCTACATCACGTCGGTGTGCCTGTTGCCCGAGTTTCTGGTGTTGTGGAAGAACGTGCCGTTCTATTTCGGCGGCACATCGCTGTTGATCATCGTGGTCGTGACGATGGACTTCATGTCGCAGGTTCAGGCTTACATCATGACCCACCAGTACGAGTCGCTGTTGAAAAAGGCGAACTTCAAGGGCGGCTTGCCGGCGCGATAGCCAGCCGTTCGAATCGAACAAGGAATACATGTCGAAGGACGATGTCATCCAGATGCAGGGCGAGATTCTCGAGAATCTTCCCAACGCGACGTTTCGCGTGAAGCTGGAGAACGGGCACGTGGTGTTGGGTCACATATCGGGAAAGATGCGCTTGCACTACATCCGCATCCTGCCCGGCGACAAGGTCACGGTCGAAGTTTCGCCGTACGACTTGTCGCGGGCGCGTATCACGTTCCGCGCCAAGTAGAGAACGCAGTCAGCCAGACGCAGTGAACAGATTCAAGCAGCAACAACGGAAGTCGAGGATCACATGAAAGTACTCGCATCGGTCAAGCGGCTGTGCCGCAACTGCAAGATCATCAAGCGCAACGGCGTGGTGCGCGTGATCTGCGTCGATCCGCGCCACAAGCAGCGTCAAGGCTGAACACGCGACGCGTGCCCATCATCAAAGATAGATAGGAACGAGCATGGCCCGAATCGCCGGCATCAACATCCCCAATCACCAGCACACCGACATCGGCCTGACGGCGATCTTCGGCGTCGGTCGTCCTCGTGCACGCTTCATCTGCGAAGCTGCCAAGGTGCCTCCGACCAAGAAGGTCAAGGACCTCGACGACGCCGAGATGGAGCGCCTGCGCGACCAGGTCGGCAAGTTCATGGTCGAAGGCGATCTGCGCCGCGACGTGTCGATGAACATCAAGCGATTGATGGATCTGGGCTGCTATCGCGGCCTGCGTCATCGCCGCGGCCTGCCGGTGCGCGGTCAACGTACGCGCACCAATGCGCGAACGCGCAAGGGTCCGAAGAAGGCCGCCGCCTCGCTGAAGAAGTAAGCAAGGCGAAGCGCCCTTCACTGCATAGATCGATAAGGAAACAGCATGGCAAAAGCACCGAACGCCGCGGCATCGCAACGGGTCCGCAAGAAGGTCAAGAAGAACGTCTCGGACGGCATTGCGCACATCCACGCGTCCTTCAACAACACCATCATCACGATCACCGATCGTCAGGGCAACGTGTTGTCGTGGGCGTCGTCGGGCGGCGCGGGCTTCAAGGGTTCGCGCAAGTCGACACCGTTCGCAGCGCAGGTCGCGTCCGAGACCGCGGGTCGTGCCGCGCAGGAACAAGGCATTAAGAACGTCGAAGTGCAGATCAAGGGCCCCGGCCCGGGTCGCGAGTCTTCGGTGCGTGCGTTGAATGCGCTCGGCATCAAGATCGTCAGCATCACCGACGTGACGCCGGTGCCGCACAACGGTTGCAGGCCACCCAAGCGCCGTAGGATGTAATCACAAAGACGAGACAAGGCAGCGCCTTGTCTCGTAGATAAGTGCTTTTAAGCCGCTTTACATTTGCTCGACGCCCTCCGGGTTCAAAGATCGAGCTAACCGTTCCCCGGGAACGTACTGAAAGGAAATACACGTGGCACGTTATATCGGACCCAAATGCAAGCTCTCGCGTCGCGAGGGAACCGACCTGTTCCTGAAGAGCGCGCGGCGTTCGCTCGAGTCGAAGTGCAAGCTCGACAGCAAGCCCGGCCAGCATGGCCGCACCTCGGGCATGCGCACCTCGGACTACGGCAAGCAGTTGCGCGAGAAGCAGAAGGTCAAGCGCATGTACGGCATTCTCGAGCGCCAGTTCCGCCGCTATTTCGAAGAAGCCGATCGTCGCAAGGGCAACACCGGTGAGAACCTGCTGGGTCTGCTCGAATCCCGTCTGGACAATGTCGTCTATCGCATGGGCTTCGGCTCGACCCGCGCCGAAGCGCGCCAGTTGGTCAGCCACAAGTCGATCGCATTGAACGGCACGACGGCCAACATCGCGTCGATGCAGGTCAAGCCCGGCGACCTGGTCACGGTGCGCGACAAGGCGAAGAAGCAGACCCGCATTCTCGAAGCGCTGTCGCTTTCATTGCAAGGAAACGTCCCGAGCTGGGTTTCGGTCGATTCGACCAAGATGGAAGGCACGTTCAAGCAGTTGCCCGAGCGCAGCGAAATCGCCGCCGACATCAACGAATCCCTGATCGTCGAGCTGTACTCACGATAAACACGGAGCTAGAAAGCACTCTTTCCCGAGACCGAACTGCGTTCGGTCTCGTAAGTCTGGCTTGTGAACGGCCACGCCTCAAGCCCTTTCCCAGTGGCGCCACCGCAGTCTTATCGGCTTAACGCGCCGAGGACATTGCAAAGGAAAATAAATGGCAAGCAACTCATTTCTGAAACCGCGCCAGATCGAAGTCGAAGGCGCCGGTCCCAACGCTGCGAAAGTCACGATGGAACCCTTCGAGCGCGGCTACGGCCACACGCTCGGCAACGCGCTGCGACGCATCCTGCTGTCGTCGATGAACGGCTATGCGCCGACCGAAGTCTCGATCTCCGGCGTCGTGCACGAGTACTCGACCATCGACGGCGTGCAGGAAGACGTCGTCGACATCCTGCTGAACCTGAAGGGTGTGGTCTTCAAGCTGCACAACCGCGACGACGTCGTCGTTACGCTGAAGAAGGAAGGCGAAGGTCCGGTCACGGCCGCCGATCTCGAGCTGTCGCACGAAGTCGAAGTGATCAACCCCGAGCACGTCATCGCGAATCTTTCGCAGGGCGGCAAGCTCGACATGCAGATCAAGGTCGAGAAGGGCCGCGGCTATGTGCCGGGCAATCTGCGTGCGTTCGCTGAAGATCACAGCAAGACCATCGGCCGCATCGTTCTCGACGCGTCGTACAGCCCGGTGCGCCGCGTGAGCTACACGGTCGAATCAGCGCGCGTCGAACAGCGCACCGACCTCGACAAGCTGGTGATGAACATCGAGACCAACGGCGTCATCTCGCCCGAGGAAGCAATCCGTCAGTCGGCGCGCATCCTGGTCGATCAGTTGAGCGTGTTCGCGTCGCTCGAAGGCACCGAGTCGTCTGCAGAAGCGCCGTCGCGCACGCCGCAGGTCGATCCGATCCTGCTGCGTCCGGTCGATGATCTCGAGCTCACGGTGCGCTCGGCCAACTGTCTTAAGGCCGAGAACATCTACTACATCGGCGACCTGATTCAACGCACCGAGAACGAATTGCTGAAGACCCCGAACCTGGGCCGCAAGTCGTTGAACGAGATCAAGGAAGTGCTGGCCTCGCGCGGTCTCACGCTCGGCATGAAGATCGAGAACTGGCCGCCTGTCGGATTGGAAAAAGCATAAGAAGCTTGCTTGAGGATTCACGTCGGTCCGGTCATGACCAGACCGACGACTTGCGGGTTGAAACATTGCCTCTCACGGGTCGATGATTGTGCCTCGGAAATAAAACCGAACCGCGCCGGCTCTACCGGCGATCGAAGAAGTCGGTCTCATAGATTCTTGAAAGGAAGTCGCCATGCGTCACCGCCACGGATTGCGGAAACTCAACCGCACCTCGAGCCATCGACTGGCCATGTTTCGCAACATGACCAACTCGCTGCTCAAGTACGAAGTCATCAAGACCACGCTGCCGAAGGCGAAGGAACTGCGTCGCGTCGTCGAGCCGATCCTTACCTTGGGCAAGGAGCCGACGCTCGCCAACAAGCGCCTCGCTTTCAATCGCCTGCGCGACCGCGAGATGGTGGTCAAGCTCTTCGAAGAACTCGGTCCGCGCTACAAGACGCGCAATGGCGGCTATCTGCGCATCCTCAAGTTCGGCTTTCGCGTCGGCGACAACGCGCCGATGGCGTATGTCGAATTGATGGACAGGCCGGAGCCGAGCGAAGTGCCCGAAGCAGCGACGTCCTGATCGATCGCAGCGTCACTTGATCGGCGATGCCCGGCTCGCCATCCTTCGATCGCCGCGCAATAGGTGGCGCAGCGAGCGCCGCAGTCATCGACGCGGTGATCGAAATCCGCGGGCTCTGCAAGTCGTTCAACGGCAACGAGGTCGTCAAGGACCTCGACCTGACGATCGCTCGCGGCGAATGCTTCGCGCTGCTCGGCCCGAACGGCGCGGGCAAGACCACGACGCTGCGTCTTTGCCTCGGGCTTACCGCGCCCGATGCGGGCACGATCACTCTGGCCGGGCTGCCGGTACCCATCAAGGGCCGCGAGGCGCGCATCCGCGTGGGCGTCGTGCCGCAGATGGACAACCTCGACCCGGACTTCACGGCCGCGGAGAACCTGCTCGTGTATGGCCGCTACTTCGGCATGTCGGACGCGACCATCAGCGCGCGCATTCCCTCGCTGCTCGAATTCGCGAGCCTTTCGGGAAAGCGCAACGCGCGCATCAGTGAATTGTCGGGCGGCATGAAGCGGCGCCTCACGCTCGCGCGCTCATTAGTCAACGACCCCGATGTGATCTTCATGGACGAGCCCACTACCGGCCTCGATCCGCAGGCGAGGCACCTTATCTGGGACCGATTGAAGACGCTGCGCACAGACGGCAAGACGATCGTGCTGACGACGCATTTCATGGACGAGGCCGAGCGCCTCGCCGATCGCCTCGCGGTGATGGACGAGGGCGCCAAGATCGCCCAAGGCACGCCGCGAGAACTGATCGCGGCTCACATCGAGGCCAGCGTGATCGAGGTTTATGGCGACGGCGTCAAGACCTGGGCCGAGACCAGCGGACGCGCATTGTCGGGACGGCTCGAGGTGAGCGGTGAGACCGCGTTCTGCTACACCGACGCGCCGCAAACCCTGCTCGATCATCTCGCGCATCAAACGCATCTGCGGTATCTGCATCGCCCCGCGAATCTCGAGGACGTATTCCTCAAGTTGACGGGGCGGGAGATGCGCGATTGATGGCGCTGTCGTCCCTGCGAAAGCAGGGACCCGGTGTCGTACATCGAAAGATGCTGGATTCCCGCCTACGCGGGACGACGGGGCTATGCAATGACTATCGCTCATGGGGCAATCATCAATAGAATCACGCGATGACTTCCGCCGTCTCTCACCTTGCGGTCAGCCCCAACGCGTTTCCGGAGGTCAGCCTGCGCTGGCTGCCGATCTGGCGACGCAATTACCTAGTCTGGAAACGCATGTTCGCGCAGAGCGTGTTCGGCAATGTCGCCGAGCCCCTCATCACACTGTTCGCATTCGGCTACGGCCTCGGCTCGCTACTCGCGCCGATCGACGGCGTGCGCTACATCGTGTTTCTCGCGTCGGGCTCGATCTGTATGAATGCGTTCAATGCCGCGACCTTCGAGTCGCTCTACTCTGCGTTCACGCGCATGCACGTGCAAAAGAGCTGGGAGGCGATGATGAACGCGCCGCTGTCTCTCGACGATGTGCTTGCCGCCGAGCTGATCTGGGCTGCGACCAAGAGCGTCTTCACCGGCATCGCGATCCTGCTGGTGATCTTCGCGCTCGGGCTTTCGCGCGAATGGTCGATGCTGCTCGTGTTGCCGCTGCTGCTCCTGATCGGGCTGACCGCTGCCGCACTCGGGCTCGTCGTCAATGCCTACGCGAAGAACTACGATTTCTTCACCTATTACTTCACGATCGTCGTCACGCCGATGTGGTTTCTGTCGGGCGTGTTCTTTCCGTTCACGCAACTGCCGCCGTGGGTTCAGGCGTTCGCGCAATGGTTGCCCCTGTCGGCGGCGGTGGACATCGTGAGGCCGCTCGTCCTCGGACGCGTACCCGACAAGCCGCTCTTCGATCTCGCGATCCTGATTGCGTATTGCGTGGTGGGTTTCTGGCTCGCGGTCGTCGTCACGCGCCGGCGGCTCTTGAAATGACCGCCGAACGCCGTTCGTAATGAAGCGCTGCGAACCACGACCAAACCATGAGCCACGAAGTGATTCTCGATGCAGTTTTCATTTACACGACCGTAGCCGATCACGATGCAGCGAACCGACTTGCCGAGTTGCTGGTCGAACAGCACCTGGCTGCTTGCGTGCACATTGTTCCCGGTATCAAGTCGGTCTATCGTTGGCAGGGCACAGTGCAACGCGACGACGAAGTGCAACTCGTGATCAAGTCCGAGGCTGGTCGCTTCGAGGCGATTGAAACGCTGCTGCGCGAGCATCATCCCTATAAACTCCCGGAGATCGTCGCGGTGCGCGTCGATCGCGGCTCGCGGCAGTATCTCGACTGGATCGCGAACGTGACTTCACCGAATGCCCGCGAAGAAATCAACCGATGAAAACCGTGTCCTCCATCGAATCCATCGCAGCGCGTGTGCTGCGCGCAGTGATTGCACTGGCCGTGTTCTCGCTGGCGTTCGCGACCGGTCCGGCACGCGCGGTTTTCCTCGAACCCGAGCAGGCTTTTCCGTTCAGCGCGCGCGCGATCGACGCGCAGACCATCGAAGTCAAGTACGGCATTGCCGACGGCTACTACCTCTATCGCGAGCGCTTCAAGTTCGCGCTCGACCCCGCGAGCTCGGGCGGCGCGACGCTCGGCGAGCCGGTGCTGCCCAAGGGCGAGATCAAGTTCGACGAAACTTTCGGGAAGAATGTCGAACACTATCGGCATGAAGTCGCAGTCCGGATTCCCGTGCAGGGCGCGACCGGGCCGGTGACCTTGCTGTCGACTTCGCAAGGTTGCGCCGACGCGGGGCTCTGTTATCCGCCGCAGCAGGCGCGCGCGGTGTTGATCGTTGCCGCCGCGGCGAGCGGGCCATCGAATCCAGTCGCGGGTGCGCGCACCGATACATCGTCGACGGCCGCGAACTCGGGCACAAATTCATCGACCCCACTCGACGATTCATCGCGCATAGCGCGCACGTTGAAGAGCGGCAATCTGGGATGGATCGCATTGCTCTTCGTCGGTCTCGGCTTGTTGCTCGCGTTCACGCCTTGCGTGTTGCCGATGCTGCCTATCCTGTCATCGATCATCGTCGGGCAGGCGAATACGCCAACGACCCGGGGCGCGGGCTTAGTTCTCGCGCTGGCCTACTCGCTCGGTCTTGCGCTGGTGTACACCCTGCTCGGCATCGCGGCGGGTCTCGTCGGTGAAGGACTCGCCGCGATGCTGCAAACCCCGATCGTGCTCGGCGTCTTCGCGCTGCTGCTCGTCGTGTTGTCGCTGTCGATGTTCGGCTTCTACGAATTGCAGGTTCCTGCGAGCGTGCAGGCGAAGCTTGCGCAATGGTCGGGAGGTTTTGGCGCCGTGAGGCAGACGGCGCGCGCGGATGGATCGCGGCGCGTGGGCGCGGGCCGGCTCGCGGGCGTGTTCGCGATGGGCGCGATCTCGGCATTGATCGTCGGACCGTGCATCGCCGCGCCGCTCGCGGGCACCCTGCTCTATATCTCGCAGACCCGTGACGTGTTGATCGGTGGCCTCGCGCTGTTCTCGCTCGCGGCCGGCATGAGCGTGCCGCTGCTCTTGATCGGTCTGTCGGCCGGATCGCTGTTGCCGCGCGCAGGCGTGTGGATGGAAACCGTCAAGCAATTCTTCGGCGTGCTGCTGCTCGCCGTCGCGTTGTGGATGATCACGCCTATCGTGCCGTCGTGGCTGATCATGCTCGGATGGGCGGTGCTTGCGATCGTCAGTGCGATGTATCTGCGCGTGTTCGATGCGCTTGCTCCCGATGCGCGCGGTGTCATGCGTCTGGGCAAAGGTCTCGGCGCGTTGTTGTTGCTCGCCGGAGCAGTCGAGTTCGTCGGTCTGGCGACCGGCGGGCGGGATGTGCTGCAACCGCTTGCGCATCTCGAGCGCACGACAGCCGGCAACAGCGAGGGGCCGACTGCGAGCGCGGGTCCGCGCTTCGAGATCGTCAAGAGTTCCGCAGAACTCGACCGCCGGATTGCTTCAGCGGGCCGGCCGGTGATGCTCGACTTCTATGCCGACTGGTGCGTGTCGTGCAAGGAGATGGAGCGCTACACCTACACCGATGCGCGCGTGGCTTCACGCATGCAGGGCTTTTTGCTGCTCAAGGCCGATGTGACTGCGAACGACGCCGACGATCGCGCGATGTTGAAGCGCTTTCATCTCTTCGGCCCGCCCGGCATCGTGTTCTTCGATCGCGACGGCAAGATGATTGCGGATTCCGCGGTGATCGGCTTTCAGGATGCCGACCGCTTTCTTCAAAGTCTCGCGCGCGTTGGCGATGTGCCCGCGCTCGCGCCTCAGGCGGCGATGCGGTGAGCGCGGCCACGGGTCGCATCGTCGCCGCAGATCGGGCAGCCCGGATCGCGTTCGAGTGCGATCGTCTGCCAATTCGTCGCGCGGGCATCGAACAGCAACAGTCGTCCCGATAACGACGGCAATCCGATGACGAGCTTGGCCGCTTCGGCGGCCTGCATCGCGCCGACGATCCCGGTCAAGGGCGCGAACACGCCCATCGTCGAACACGGCACGTCTTCGACTTCATCGCTCTCGGGAAAGAGGCAGGCATAGCATGGCGAAAGCGATTGCAGTGGGGAGGATTGCGCGCTCCGCAGGTCGAAGCTCGCAATCTGGCCGTCGAAGCGAATCGCCGCGCCCGATACGAGCGGCTTGCCGGCGACCACGCAAGCGCGATTGACCGCGTGGCGCGTCGCGAAGTTGTCGCTGCAATCGAGCACCACGTCGGCCTCGTCGACAAGCGCAAGCAGGCGTTCGCCTGCGACGCGCTCATGCACGGCACGCACCTCGACATCGGGATTGAGCCGCTCTAACGCGCTCTTGCCCGATGCAACCTTCGCAAGCCCGACGTCGGGTGTGCCGTGCAGGATTTGCCGTTGCAGGTTTGTGAGATCGACCTTGTCATCGTCGACCAGCGTCAACGTGCCGATGCCGCTCACGGCCAGATAGATCGCCGCCGGCGAGCCGAGGCCACCCGCGCCGATCACGAGCGCCTGCGCGCTTCGCAACTTCTCCTGACCCTCGATGCCGATGTCGTCGAGAAGAATGTGACGCGAGTAGCGCAGCAGTTGCTGGTCGTTCATGGTTCGCCCGTGAGCCATCGCGCATCGTGGAGGGCCCAAAAAAAAAGCCGCCGATCGTCACTTCGACCAGCGGCTCGACATCCCTGGCCTTTTCAAGGCTTGGTCGATGTCGTCGTCGGCTCTACGCTCTTGGTCGCGGATGGGTTCGCGTCCTTCAACTTGGCATCGACCTGCTCACGATTGAGAGCGGCCGTCATGCTCTTGGTCTCGACCGGCTCGCCCTTGAGCAGGTGCAGCGCCTGCTGCATCTGGTAGTCGTCCTTCGAGCCGAACTCGATCGGCTTCTTGAGCGCGGCGGCACGACGTTCGTCTTCGGCCTTGCGCTCTTCGGGGGACAACCCCTCCCTGCGTGCGGCTTCGTTCGCGGCCACGACTGCGGCCACGTCGGTCGTATTGTTCAGATGACGATCGAGGTCGGCCTCACGCGGGAAAGCGAAGATGTTGCCCTGCGCCGTATCGTCGACCACGTAGTCGGGGACGATGCCGGTCGCCTGGATCGAGCGGCCGCTGGGCGTGTAGTAGCGCGAGATGGTCAGCTTGATGCCGGTCTTGCGATCCGGCGGCAACGGCAGGATGGTCTGCACCGAACCCTTGCCGAAGGTCGTCGTGCCCAGCACCTTGGCGCGCTTGTAGTCCTGCAATGCGCCAGCGACGATCTCGGACGCCGAAGCCGAACCGCCGTTGACGAGCACCACCAACGGCACGTCGTGCACGGCCTGCGGCAAATCGCGCAACAGATCCGCGCCGCCGCGCTGATACTCGTCGCGCGTGGCAGTGAACTTGCCCTGCGCTTCCTGGATTTGACCCTTGGTGGACACGACCAGGCTGTCCTTCGGAAGGAAGGCCGCCGACACGCCAATCGCGCCGGGCAACACGCCGCCCGGGTTGTTGCGCAGGTCGAGCACCAGACCCTTGAGCGGACCGGCTTTGTAGAGCTCCTCGAGCTTGGAAGCGAGATCGGCGACCGTCGGATCCTGGAACTGCGAGACGCGCACGTAGCCGTAGCCCGGCTCGACGATCTTCGCGCGCACGCTTTGAACCTTGATCTCTTCACGGATCAGCGGCACGACGATGGGCGTCGAGACATCTTTACGCGCGATCGTCAGCGTGACCTTGGTGCCGGGTTCGCCGCGCAGCTTCGTGACGGCTTCGTTGAGCTTCAATCCCTTCACGTTCTTGTCGTCGATCTTGACGATCAAATCGCCCGTCTTGATGCCTGCACGAAATGCCGGCGTGCCTTCGATCGGCGAGATCACCTTGATGTAGCCCGAGCCGTCATCGGTGCCGTCTTCGCGGCCGACCTCGATGCCCAGGCCGCCGAAACGTCCCACCGTCGCCTCGCGCAATTCCTTGAAGGCCTTTTCGTCGAGATACGCCGAGTGCGGGTCGAGGCCCGACACCATGCCGTTGATGGCTTCGGTGATCAGCTTCTTGTCGTCGACCGGCTCGACGTAACTGGTCTTGATCGCACCGAATACGTCGGTGAACTGACGGATCTCGTCGATCGGCAGCGGTGATCGCGCGTCCGATGCGCGCTGCGCGGTCGCCGTGATGCCGAGCGACAACAACACGCCAGCCAGCACGCCGGTGGAGATCAGGCCGATGTTCTTCAGGGATTTGCGCATGGAACTCTTCTCGAATGACGATACAACATGGACAGGAACCGGGTACGCCTGAAGACAACAAGAACGGCGTTGCTAAACTGTAGTCGCTCGATGCTCAAGAACATGACATCGATCATGCGACATATCGTGCTGCCTATGGATTCGACAATGCAGCAATCGTGCCGAGGATCAGATTTTTGTGACAGATACCGCGTCCCGCACAGTCAAATACGAGCCGGCGCTCCTGCAGGATTCAACGCACCCCGACCCATCCCATCGGATCGAACGGCCTGCCGCGAAAACGGAGCTCAAAGTATAGACCGGTCTGGTCGTCCCCACTGCTGTTGCCCGACAGTGAAAGCACGTCGCCGGCCTTGACGGCATCGCCCACGTGCCTGAGCAGGGTTTCATTGCTGCCGTAGATCGACAGGTACTGGTCGCCGTGATCGACGATCAACAGGTTGCCGAAGCCGCGCAGATAGTCGGCGAATACCACCCGGCCCGCGGCCACCGCGCGCACTTCGGCGTTCGCGTCGGTCCTGATGAATATGCCCTTCCACGACGCGCCGCCGTCTCCGCGCGGCGTACCGAAGCGCGCGATCAGCGAGCCGCGCGCCGGCAGCCGCAAACGGCCGCGCTGCTGCGCGAACTCGCCGTTGACGACGGACGCATCGGGCACGACATCGACACGCGTCGGCGGCGCTTCTTCGCGCGTGCGCGATGGCGATCCGCGAGACCCGCTCTTCTTTCGCGCCGCGGCCGCGGCTTGCGCGTTGAGCTCTTCGGCATGGCGCTTCGCGGCTTCGCGACGCGCACGCTCCTCTACGGCTCGGCGATCGATTTCGCGTTGCAGTTGTTCGACGACCCGCGACAGACGCTGTTCGCCGGCTTCGAGCACGCTCGCCGATTTGCGCTGCTCGACCAGCTTTTGCGAGAGCTTCGTGAGCGCATTTTTATGTGTGCTCCGATCGCCGACGAGCGACTCGCGTGCGGATTTCTGCGCAGCGGCCTCCTCGGCGAGGGCGCGATTCTCGGCATCGGCATGCTGCTTTTGTTGCTGCAGTTCCGACACGCGGCCGCGCAGCGCAACGACCTGGGCAACCTCGGCACGCGCGATGAAGCCGAGGTAGACCTCGTTCAGCATCACGCTGCTCGGATCGCGGCCGGTCAGATAGAGCTTCATCGAATCCTGGTCCGCATTGGCGAGCAGTGCAGTCGCCGTGCGCGCGAGTTCGGTCTGTCGTTCGGCGATCTCGCTCTCGTAGGTGGACCGCTGCTTGTCGAGATCCACGATGCGCTGTTGCATACCGTGCTGCCGCTCGGCAAGTTGCATGAGGCGCGTATCGACGTCGGCGAGCGCGCGTTCGGCGCGCGCCAATGCGGCCGCAGTGCCCGCGCGCGACTTCTCGCCCGCACCGATTTCTTTCTTCAGCATCGCGATGCGCTCGACCAGTCGCTCGCGCTCGGCGCTCTGGCGCGCCTGCGCCTGACGCGGATCTTCGGCTTTCGTCGACTTCGGTGCTTGCTTGCGTTCAGTCGCCGACCTCGCATTGTTCTTCGTCGCTGCGTCTGAAGGTCCGCACGCGAACCCATAGATCACAAGCGCACAGAAAAGCTCGAGCGCAAGGCGGCCCTGCGCGCAAGTCGGCGCGATCACACCGCAGTCTTCGCCTTGCCTTGCGAAGCGACAGCCGCCATCGCCCTTTCGATCTCGGCCGCGTCGCCGAGGTAGCGACTGCCGATCGGCTTCAACTCGGAGTCGAGCTCATAGACGAGTGGTCGGCCGGTCGGCACGTTGAGGCCGACGATGTCGTCGTCGCCGATCGCGTCCAGATGCTTGATCAGTGCGCGCAGCGAATTACCGTGCGCGGTCACGAGTACGCGCCGGCCGCTTCGAATTGCAGGCGCGATGCTGTCGTTCCAGAAAGGCAGCACGCGCGCGACCGTGTCCTTCAGGCATTCGGTCAAGGGGATCTGGTCGCGCCTCAAGCCCGCGTAGCGCGGATCGGAGAAGCTCGCACGCGCGTCGTCGGGATCGAGTGCCGGCGGCGGCGTGTCGTAGCTGCGTCGCCAGATCAACACTTGCTCGTCGCCGTATTGCGCGGCGGTCTCGGCCTTGTCGAGTCCCTGCAACGCGCCATAGTGACGCTCGTTCAGGCGCCACGATGGCGCAATCGGAATCCACAGGCGATCCATCTCGTCGAGCGCGATCCAGAGCGTGCGAATGGCGCGCTTCAACACCGACGTGTAGGCCAGATCGAAATCGAAACCCTGCGCCTTCAGAAGACGGCCGGCTTCGCGCGCTTCGGCGCGTCCTTGCTCGGTCAAGTCCACGTCGGTCCAGCCGGTGAAACGATTCTCGCGATTCCAGGTCGATTCACCGTGGCGCAAAAGGACGAGTGTGTGCATGGTCGTATCGATCGATCGTCGCCGCCGACGATGCGTAAGAGAAAGGGGAGCGCCGCAAGCTCGTCATGAGGGGGAACGCTAGTGTCGGCGATATTTTATAATGCGCGACCGATACACCCGTCGACGCCTGTTGCTCCAGGCTGCTTCGCTCGACGCATTGCACTCGTACTGCACTCGAACACGAAGCAGACTCGAACTGATCGAGTTCGCGTACCTGCCCGCACACTGCGCCGGACAAAGACGCAATCTGCCCCGATTACTCACGGCCCATGCATCAAGCCGAACCTATTGCGATCTCGTGAAATTCATCCTCGACAATCTCTATCTTTTTGCCATCGCGCTGGTCAGCGGCGGCATGCTGGTCTGGCCGCTGCTCAAGCGCGGCGGCGGCCACGCCGCCGTCAGTCCTCTCGAAGCCACGCAGCTCATCAATCGTCGCAATGCGATCGTGATCGACGTGCGCGACGAACAGGTTTTCGCCGGGGGATCGGTCACCGGCGCGCGCAACATCCCTTTCGCCACGCTCGAAGCGCGCATCGCGGAGCTGACGCGTTTCAAGGCGCGGCCGGCGATCGTCGTGTGCGAGAGCGGGCAGCAATCCACACGCGCTCTGGCCGTGCTCAAGGCGCAGGGGTTCGAAGAGACGCATTCGCTCGCGGGAGGGCTGTCCGCCTGGAAACAGGCCGGGCTTCCTCTCGTGCAATCGAATCGCGACCTCGGTCGGCCGACGCAAAAGGATGTCGGCAGGAATCGGGCAAGGAGCGGCGCGAAGAAGGAGGGCCGCGACGAGGCGCGCGCGTATGACAAGGCCAGGGCTGTCGCGAAAGCCGCGAGCCGTGGCGCGCCGCCGAGCGCATCGACACTGAACGGTCGTGCAGTGCTCGACGACACGAACGGGAAGTCCGACGCGGTAGTCGACCCCACGCGACTCGAACCCGCGAACGATGCATCGACGCCGGATCGCGTGAAGGAAGCCTCGTGACTGCGGACGCAACCGCGGACACGATTACACACGTGCGCATGTACAGCACGGCGGTCTGCCCGTTTTGCGTGATGGCCGAAAGGCTGTTGCGCTCCAAGGGCGTCACCGAGATCGAGAAGGTGCGAATCGACCTTGACCCGGCTGCCCGAAACGACATGATGCAGCAGACCGGACGCCGTACCGTCCCGCAGATCTACATCGGCGAGCGGCACGTCGGTGGTTACGATGATCTGGCCGCGCTCGATCGCGCAGGCCAACTGGTCCCGCTGCTCACTTCCGCCTCATCCTGAGGTCGCATTTTTCCGCAGGCGGCCCGAGCTCCCTGCAAGCTTGCTTGCATTCCGAATGAATCCACTCAAACCCGCAAGAACCGAACCTCACAAACCATCATGGCCGACGAAACGAATCAAGCACAGCCCACCTTCAACGTGCAGCGCATCTATCTCAAGGACGCCTCGCTCGAAATTCCCAATGCACCGCGCATCTTCCTCGAAACCGATCCGCCCAACGTCGAAGTGCAGCTCGATGTTTCGAACGCGCCCGTGGTCGATGCGATACACGAGGTCACCGTCACCGTGACCGTGACGACGCGCGTGAAGGATCAGGTCGCATTCCTGATCGAAGCCAAGCAGGGCGGCATCTTCGAGATTCGCGATGTGCCTGCCGAGCAGATGGAGCCGCTCCTGGGCATCGTCTGCCCGAACATCATCTATCCCTATCTGCGCGCCAACCTCGCCGACCTGATCACGCGCACCGGCTTTCCGCCGATTCATCTGGCCGAGATCAATTTCGAAGCCTTCTTCAATCAGCGCAAGCAGGCGACGGCGGCCAACGATCAGCAGAGCCTCGTGAACAGCTCCGGCGTGCCGCTTCAATAACGCGCACGTCGAACCGTTCGAAGAGATCGTGACCCCATGACTGCGCGCCACACTCGGCTTTATCCGACAGCGGTGCGCGTCGCGTTGTCGTTCGCGACGATCGTCGGGCCGACCTCGGCGTGGTGTGCGCAATACCAGGCTGTCGGCAACGATCCGGCGATCTTCTACGACGCGCCGACGCTGCGCGGAGTCAAGACTTTCGTTGCGCCGCGCGGCATGCCGGTCGAAGTGATCGTCGCGCAGGGCGACTGGGTTCGCGTGCGCGACTCGACCGGCGGACTCGCCTGGGTCGAGAAGAAAGCGCTGGTCGACAAGCGCACGGTCGTCGTCACTGCGAAGACAGGCAGCGCCGACGTGCACGCGACCGCCGACGAAACCGCGCCAGTGGTTTTTCGCGCGCAGTCGGGGGTGCTGCTCGATCTCGCTTCCGCGCCTGCGTCGGGCTGGGTATCGGTGCGTCATCGCGACGGACAAGGCGGCTTCGTCAAAGTAGGCGACGTGTGGGGCGAATAGCCCTCTCCAGGAACCTGTCGATGAACAACGCGGCGCAGGGCCGCCTTGTTCACGGTGGTTCCGGGAACTGACGTGCGCATCTCGATCATCGGCGCGGGCGCCTGGGGCACCGCGCTTGCGCTGATCGCAGCCCGGCGTCACGAAGTGACATTGCACACGCGCGATGCCGCGCACGCCGCGTCGCTGATGCAGTCGCATCAGAACGCGCGCTATCTGCCGGGTTTCGCATTGCCGACCATGCTCGCGGTCACGAGCGATCTGAAAGCCGCGGCGCACGAAGCCGAGTTGATCATCATCGCGACGCCGGTCGCAGGCCTGCGCGGAGCCGCCAAGGCGCTCGCGCCGATGCGCCCCCGGCAAATCGTCTACGTCTGCAAAGGCCTGGAGGAAAACACCGACCTGCTGCCGCATCAGGTCATCGCCGAGGTCTTGCCGGGCGTGCCCGCCGCGGTGCTGTCGGGACCGAGCTTCGCGACCGAAGTCGCCGCGGGGCTGCCGGTCGCGTTGACCGCGGCATCGGCCGACGAAGTGCTCGCCGAGCGCATCGTGCATACGATGCACGGCGGCGCGGTGCGTGTCTATCGATCGTCCGACGTCATCGGCGTCGAAGTCGGTGGCGCGGTCAAGAACGTGATGGCGGTCGCCGCCGGAATCTGCGATGGGCTCGAACTCGGCGCCAACGCGCGCGCGGCGCTGATCACGCGCGGCCTCTCGGAAATGATGCGCTTCGGCACGGCCCTGGGCGGCGCACCCGAAACTCTGATGGGGCTTACCGGCGTCGGGGACCTGGTTCTCACGTGCACCGGCGGGCTGTCGCGCAATCGTCGCGTGGGCCTCGCGCTCGGTCACGGCAAGACGCTGGCTGCGGCGCTCGCGTCGCTCGGGCACGTGGCCGAAGGCGTGCAATGCGCGCGCGCCATCAAGTCGAGCGCCGAACGGCTGGGCGTGGACATGCCGATCACCGTGTCGGTCGCTGCAATCCTGTTCGACGGTCTCGCGCCGCGCGAGGCGCTTGCACATCTGCTCGCGCGCGCGCCTCGCCACGAGCATTGAGGCGGCGTCACTGCGGCTACGGCTCCGGCTTCAGCGCCCCGGCAAACGCGATCTGCCGCCACGCTTCGAAGACCACGACCGCGACCGCGTTCGAAAGATTGAGACTGCGTTGACCCGACCGCATCGGCAGACGCAGGCGATGATCGGCATCGAAGCGCTCTCGAACAGCGTTCGAGAGCCCGCGCGTTTCGCAGCCGAACACGAACCAGTCGCCGGCACGAAAGGCGAGTGCGTGTGGCACCAGGCTTGCATGAGTCGTCAACGCGAACATGCGATCGAGATCGGGCCGCGCGCTGTCGAAAAATGTCGTCCAGTCGCGATGCACATGAAGCGCCGCGAACTCGTGATAGTCGAGTCCGGCGCGTCGCATGCGCGCATCGTCGAGCGGAAAACCGAGCGGCTCGATCAGATGCAGCGCGGCGCCGGTGTTCGCGCACAGCCGGATCACGTTGCCGGTGTTGGGCGGGATCTCGGGTTCGACGAGGACGACGTTGAACATGGCGCGCAACCTCAAGGCGTGCGAGCGACGACAAGATTCACGACGCGCGCGACGCCCGCACGCTTCAGGGTCGCAGCCAATTCGTCGAGCGTCGAGCCGGTGGTCATCACGTCGTCGACCACGCCGACCGTCGATCCTTCGAGCGCCGATCGGCGTGAGTCGATCACGGCGAACGCGCCGCTGATGTTTTTTCTGCGCGCATCGAACGGCAACGCCGCCTGCGGCGGTGTGTCGCGAACGCGCAGCACGGCAGTCGTGTCGAGCCGCGTCTTGAGGCGCCTGGCGAGCGGGCGCGCGATCTCGATCGACTGATTGAAGCCGCGCGAGGCCATGCGATCGCGCGAGAGGGGAACGGCGATCAGCAGGTCGATTCCCGTCGGGCGCGCGGCTATCCGTCGGGCAAGCAGATCGGCGAGCAACGGCGCATACGCGAGGCGCGCGCCGTACTTGAGGCCGCGTACGAGGACATCGAAGGGTGCTTCGTAGGCTGCGGCAGCGAGGCTCGCGTCGAAGGCGGGAGCGTGCTTCAGGCAGCGGCCGCAGAGGTGCGAGGCGCCGCTTGCCGCCATCGGTATCGCGCAGCGGGGACAGGCGAAGGCGACATGACGCGTGGCATCTTCGCGGCACGCGTCGCACAGATCTTGTCCCGGCGCATCGCACAGCACGCAGGCGCGCGGGAAGATCGAGTCGAGCGCGGCCGCTCGCAAGCGTGCGAATCTTCGGCCCGGGCCGGCGTCGTTGCGGGGCGGTGCGAGAATCATGCCGGGCGCGTACTTGTTCGTGATGACGATGGCGCGCAATCCAGGCGCGCCGGTCGAGTGTAGCAACCGCCGCGGCCGAGTTCGTCGTCCGATCGTGTGAGCCGTTTCCCGCTGCATATACTGCGCTGCGCCCCCCTCACGGCCTTGCACGATGACCGACCCATCCGAGCGTTTGCCGATCGACCAAGCGCGGGTGCGTCGCCTGTTCGAGCGTCCCCGCCTTCTCGGGGTCGATGATTTTCTGCAGCGTGAAGTCGCCCGGCGCATGGTCGAGCGCCTGGCGACCATTCGCATCGACGCGTCGCGCGTGCTCGACATCGGATGCGGAACGGGCAGTGACCTCGCGATGCTGCGCGAACGCTTTGCGGGCGCGATGGTCTGCGGGATCGACGCCTCGCGGCCGAGGCTCGTGCGCGCACGCACACGCGCGGCGACCGGCGGCCTCGCGCGTTTCTTGCGTTTCTTACGTCGTGGCAGCGGGCCATTGCTCGCGCAAGGCGACTTCGCGGCGCTGCCCTTCGCCTCGCGGAGCTTCGATTGCCTGTGGTCCAACCTCGCGCTGCACTGGAGCGCCGAGCCGCATCGCGTGTTGTTCGAATGGAGCCGCGTGGCCAGGGTCGGCGGGCTCGTCGCGTTCTCGGCGTTCGGCCCCGACACGCTGCGCGAGATCGCCGCTGCGGGCGCCGAAGTGGATGACGCAAGCCATGTCATGCCGTTCACCGATATGCACGACTATGGCGACATGCTGGTCGCCGCAGGCTTCGCTACTCCCGTGGTCGATGTGGAGCGCATCACGCTGACCTATTCGGATGCGACCAGCCTGTGGCGCGACGTGCGCGCACTCGGCGGCAACGCGGCCCTCGATCGTGGGCGGGGACTGCGAGGCCGAAGCTTCAGGGCCCGATTCGACGAGGCGCTCGCGCGTGGCCGCGATCGCGACACGCGCTATGCGTTGAGCTTCGAACTCGTCTTTGCGCACGCCTGGAAGGGCGAGCCGAGGACGACGAAAAGTGGTGAGGCCATCGTCCGATTGGAGCGACGACCTTGATCGAAAGCGACGCCGCAGGTTGCGTTCCCGGACCCCTTTGCTTGCTGGGGACCCGCCAAATCTCTATAATCGGCCCGCGCAAAAATGCGACGGTGATCTGGCGAAAATCAACGCGCCAGGCTGTGGTTCGGGGCGTGTCATTCGAAGCAATGGTTCGGGTATACGAGTCGCAGTTGGACGAGTCGGATGCGGCATCCGGAAAGCAGCGCGTCTGGATGCTCAGCCGCAATTGCGCTTTGACGCCGCGTCAAGTCGGTGCTTTCTATTTGTCGCTGGTGGTGGTTTCCGTCGTCATCGCGACGGCCTTCCTCATCCGCGGCGCCTGGATGGTGCTTCCCTTTTCGTTGATCGAGATGGCGGCCGTGGGCGCTGCGCTTCTGGTCTATGCGCGTCACGCGGTTGATTGCGAGCGGATCTCGCTCGTGTCGGATGCGTTGATGATCGAATCGATCGACGGCAATACGCGCAGCTTGATTCGCGTCGATCCGCACGCTGTGCGCGTGGTGGTCGAGGTAAGGCGGCGTGGTGCGGTATGGGTCGTGGCCCGGGGTGAACGTATCGCCGTGGGGCGTTTTGTTTGTGAGCACGAGCGCAGGCGCTTTGCGCGCGAATTGCGGGTTGCGTTGCGGACACCCGCGGCCTGCCATGAAGCGGCGTTTGCGCACGATGAAACGCAGGTCATTCATCGGCGATGCATCGGCGGTTGATCGGAGAATCGAGGACATGATCCATTTCGTCAGAGCCTTCCTGCACAAGCGGGCCATTGCTGCGGCATCGGCTCTGGCGGGAGGAGCGGGTCTGCTCGCGTGCATGGCCGCAAATCCGGCATGGGCCGTCGGCGACGCGCCGGGGGGCCCGAAGGTCAATCAGCTCAACCTGCCGGTCGGCGTCACGAAGATCGCGTCGGACATTTACGATCTGCATACGTTGATGATGTTGATCTGCCTCGTTATCTTCTGCCTGGTATTCGGCGTGATGTTCTACGCGATCTTCAAGCACCGGAAGTCGCGCGGGCATCAGGCCGAGACCTGGCACGAGAACACGACCGTCGAGATCATCTGGACCGTAATTCCATTCATCATCGTCGTGCTGATGGTGTTGCCGGCGACCAAGTTGATCGTCGAGATGAAGGACACGACCAATGCCGACCTGACGGTCAAGGCGACCGGTTATCAGTGGCGTTGGGGTTACGACTATCTCAACGGTGAAGGCGAAGGCATCGGTTTCATCTCGAATCTGGCGACGCCGCGCGCCATGTCGGGCTTTCCGTCCGAAGGCATCCAAGGCAAGCCCGAGGGCGACACGTATCTGCTCGACGTCGACAATCCACTGGTCGTTCCGGTCAACAAGAAGATCCGCGTCATCGTGACGGCCAACGACGTGATCCACGCGTTTGCCGTTCCGCAGTTCGGCATCAAGCAGGACGCAGTCCCCGGCTTCGTACGCGACACCTGGTTCAAGGCCGAGAAGATCGGCACCTATCGCGGTCAATGCCAGGAACTTTGCGGCGCCGAGCACGCGTACATGCCAATCGTCGTCAATGTCGTTTCTGCCGCCGACTACAGCACATGGGTAGCGGGCAAGAAAAAAGCACTGGCGGCGCAGCAGGATGACCCGACCAAGACTTATACGGTCGCCGAGTTGACCTCACGCGGCGAAAAGATTTTCAACGCTAATTGTTCGGTCTGCCATCAGGCTGCGGGAACCGGCAATACTGCACTTGGCGCACCGGCGTTGGTCGGCGATGCGAAGGTGCTTGGCCCCAAGAGCGAACAAATCGCCGTGCTGCTTCATGGTCAGAACAACAACAAGATGCCCGCCTGGAATCAGTTGTCGGATGTCGAGATTGCGTCGGTCATCAGCTTCACGCGCAATGGCTGGACCAATGCAGGCAAGGGCAGCGACCCCGTGGTTCAACCCGCGGACATCACCGCCGCGCGCAAGAAGTAACCCAGTGAACACCGCGTCTCGAACCGCGTTTACCACAGGCGTCTGGAGAATCTCATGAGCACCACAGCGATCGATCCGATCCACGACGCGCACGGCCCCGGCCACGACCACGCGCACGACGACCACGCCCACGGCCGTCCCGTCGGCTGGCGTCGCTGGCTCATGGCGACCAATCACAAGGACATCGGAACGCTCTATCTGTTCTTCTCGTTCACGATGCTGATGGAAGGCGGCGTGCTCGCGCTCTTGTTGCGCACCGAGTTGTTCCAGCCGGGCCTGCAGATCTTCGATCCCGAACTGTTCAACCAGTTCACGTCGATGCATGGACTGATCATGGTGTTCGGCGCAATCATGCCGGCGTTCGTCGGCTTCGCGAACTGGCAGGTGCCGCTGATGGTGGGCGCACCCGACATGGCGTTCGCGCGCCTGAACAACTTCAGTTTCTGGCTGCTGCCGCCCGCCGCCATCATGTTGACGCTGTCGTTCTTCGTACCAGGCGGCGCCGCTGCGGCCGGCTGGACGCTTTACGCGCCGCTGTCGGTACAGATGGGTCCGGGCATGGACCTGGCGATCTTCTCGCTGCACATCATGGGCGCGTCGTCGATCATGGGGTCGATCAACATCATCGTGACTATCCTCAACATGCGCGCTCCCGGCATGACCTTGATGAAGATGCCGATGTTCGTATGGACCTGGCTGATCACGGCCTACCTGTTGATCGCCGTGATGCCGGTGCTCGCGGGCGCGATCACGATGGTGCTGACCGACCGCCATTTCGGCACGTCTTTTTTCAACGCGGCTGGCGGCGGAGACCCGGTGATGTTCCAGCACATCTTCTGGTTCTTCGGGCATCCCGAGGTGTACATCATGATCCTGCCCGCGTTCGGGATCATCTCGCAGGTGATCCCGGCGTTCGCACGCAAACCGCTGTTCGGTTATGCGTCGATGGTCTATGCGACGTCGTCGATCGCGATCCTCTCGTTCATGGTGTGGGCGCATCACATGTTCACGACCGGCATGCCGGTGACCGGCCAGTTGTTCTTCATGTACGCGACCATGTTGATCGCGGTGCCGACAGGCGTGAAGGTCTTCAACTGGATCGCGACGATGTGGAAGGGCTCGATGACGTTCGAGACGCCGATGCTGTTTGCGATCGGCTTTCTGTTCGTGTTCACGATGGGCGGCTTCACCGGCCTCATCCTGGCGATAACGCCGATCGACATCCAGTTGCAGGACACCTACTACGTCGTCGCGCACTTCCACTATGTACTGGTCGCCGGTTCGCTCTTCGCGATCTTCGCGGGCTTCTACTACTGGTCGCCGAAGTGGACCGGCCACATGTACAACGAGACGCGCGGCAAGATTCACTTCTGGAGCACGCTGATCTCCTTCAACCTCACGTTCTTCCCGATGCACTTTCTGGGCCTCGCCGGCATGCCGCGTCGCTATGCCGACTACCCGATGCAGTTCGCGGATTTCCATCAGATCGCGACGATCGGCGCATTCTGGTTCGGTCTGTCGCAGGTCTACTTCTTTTTCGCGATCGTGCTTCCCTGCATTCGCGGCGGACCGAAGGCGGCCGACAATCCCTGGGAAGGCGCCGAGGGTCTGGAGTGGACGGTGCCCAGTCCCGCACCGTTCCACACGTTCGAAACACCGCCGCTGGTTCGTTGATCGGCACATGGTCGTGAGCGACGAGCATCAAGCTGAACTGTTCGCGGACGAGCGCGCGCGCAAGCAAGAGATTCGCACGCGCAATCGTCGAACGGGTCTCATCGTTGCGACCATCGCGCTGGCGTTCTTCATCGGCATCATCGTCAAGTACACGTTGCTGCGTCATTAGCGCCTGATCACGATGAGCGACTCGCCATTCGAAGCGCTGCGGCGTCGCCTCAATTTCGCGATGCTCGGCAAGCTCGTGATCGTCACGGCGATCATGTTCGGTTTCGGCTACGCGCTCGTCCCGCTCTACAAGAAAATCTGCGAGATCACGGGCGTCAACCAGCTCACGCAGACCGACGCGAACGCGGCCGCTTTTGCGAAGAGTACGCAGGTCGATCTGTCGCGCACCGTCACGGTGGAGTTCGACGGCAATGCGCGCGGGCCGTGGCGCTTCAAGCCGGTGATGAGTTCGATGCGTGTTCATCCGGGCGAGCTTGCGACGATCGTTTACGAAATAGCCAATCAGCAGAATCGCGCGATGCAGGCGCAGGCGATTCCGAGCTATATCCCGATGGTCGCGACGCCATACTTCCGCAAGCTCGAGTGCTTCTGCTTCAAGCAGCAGACGCTCGCGCCGCACGAGGCCAAACAATTCCCGGTCGTCTTCGTGATCGATCCGAAGCTTCCGAAGAATGTGAACACGATCACATTGTCATATACCTTCTTCGAGGTCGGCGGCAGCCAAACGCTGAGCGCGTCCGGCGGGAAGCCCGCTGGAAGTTGAGATGAACGAACCCGGCCAACCCGAGGCGCGCGAGCAACGCGAGAAGCAGAGCGGTCGCGCGACGTTCCTGCAGACCGTCGGCGCGGTGTTCTGGTCATTCTTCGGAGTGCGCAAGAAGAGCGACTACGAGCGCGATGCCGCCCGGCTCAACCCGGCGCACGTCATCATCGCCGGACTGATAGGCGCGTTGCTATTCGCTCTGATTCTGATATTGATCGTCAAGAGCGTCGTAAAATAGCGCGCTTTCAAAAACGCGCTTTCAACACGCGCTTTCAACACGCCCTTGCAACAGTTTCTGTGCGGAGAAATCGATGAGCGGCCCAGCAGTGGCGAACGCAGCCACACAAGTTCCCACCACCTCGCATCACGGCGGTCCTTTGCGTTACTTCGTCCCGAACCCTTCGTTCTGGCCGATGCTGACTGGAACAGCGATGCTGTTCACCATGCTCGGCGCTGCGGGCTGGGTCAACGGGCAACCGTGGGGGCCGTACGTCAATCTCGCCGGCATCCTCGGCGTGCTCGTGATCCTCTATCGCTGGTTCGGCGACGCCATCGGCGAGTCGGAAGGCGCCAAGTACAACGGCAGCGTCGACGGCTCGTTTCGATGGAGCATGAGCTGGTTCATCTTCTCCGAAGTGATGTTCTTCGGCGCCTTCTTCGGCGCCCTGTTCTATGCGCGCGTGATCTCGATGCCTGAGTTGTCGTCGCTCGACGCGCGCGTGCTGTGGCCCGACTTCGCGGGCAAGTGGCCGAGCATCGGTCCGGCGGGTTCGATCGAGTCGTTCACGCCGATGACGCCGTTCTGGATCCCTACCATCAACACGGCGCTGCTGCTCTCGTCGGGCGTGACGATCACGATCGCGCACCACGCGCTGCGCCACGGAGCGCGCGCGAAGACCGCCCTGTGGCTGTTTCTCACGATCGCACTCGGCGCGACCTTTCTCGGATTTCAGATCTACGAATACGGTCACGCGTATTCGGAACTCAACCTCAAGCTGACGTCGGGCATCTACGGATCGACCTTCTTCATGCTGACCGGCTTTCACGGGTTTCACGTCACGCTGGGCGCGTTGATGTTGTCGGTGATTTTGTTTCGCATCATCCGCGGCGACTTCAAACCCGACAGCCATTTCGGCTTCGAAGGCGCGTCATGGTACTGGCACTTCGTCGACGTCGTGTGGCTTGGACTCTACGTCGTCGTCTATTGGCTCTGACCGGCAGACGAAAGCAAAACGCCGCGAAGTGCGGCGTTTTTTTTGTGGGTCGAACGATTCGCTTGTCGCGAGGTCTTTCGATGCGTATGAGCTACCTGATGCCCGTCGGCGCTATCCATCCGAGCTTGTAGGCCAGGAGGATCAAGAGGAATAGCGCGATCGAAAAGCCGACGCGCATCGCCAGGGCAGTCACGGTTCGATCGCTCTTGCCTTTGTCCTTCATCAGGAAGACCAGCGCGGACGCGAGACTTCCGATGATCAGGATAAATGCAACGATGACGACGTAACGCATGCGGCGATTATTTCACACGCTTTACGGCGCTCGATCTTGCAGTGCCGGGGTGGGCATGTTGGCGGGAATGTCGTGAAGATTACACGGCGTGTAGCGTTCGCTGTGATCGCGGGAGCGCTTGCGATCGCAGGGGTAAGTGCGCTCGGGTTCTGGCAACTGCGGCGCGCCGCGGACAAGGAAGTCATTCAACGCGACATGGAACAATCCGCTCGTGCGACGCCCGAGATGCCCGACGCCGCGGCGCTCTCGCATCCCGAAACCTTGATCCACAAGCACCTCCGTTTTCAGGGGCGCTGGCTTCCCGATCGCGCGGTCTATCTGGACAATCGCCCGCAGGCGGGACGCGCGGGTTTTTACCTGCTGATGCCTTTGCATATGGAGGAGCCAAGGCCGGTCGACGTGATCGTCAATCGCGGATGGTTGCCGCGCGACGTCAACGACCGCACGCGGATTGCGCCACACCGCACCCCGAGCGACGTGGTCACCATCAGTGGCGTGGCGTTGGCCGACGAACCGCACCTGCTGGAGCTGGCGGCGCAACCCGATCGAAAGCTTGGAGGCATCTGGCAGAATTTCGACTTCGACGCCTTTGCTCGCGCGAGCGGCCGCGAGCCTTTGCGCATCGTCGTCAGACAGGACCGTGCCAACGACGAAGCGGGCAGCCACGCCGATGGCCTCGAGCGCGACTGGCCCGATCGCGGCGGGGTTTTGCAAGCCCAGATCGATCGCCATCACGGCTATGCCTTTCAGTGGTTCGCTCTTGCCGCAACGCTGATGGCATTGCTGACCTATCAACTCATTCGATTCATGAAGCATGCTCGCAAACGCTCAGTCTGATGCCGGGCGCCGTCGCGGCCGCTGGAAGCTCTATGTGGTCATCGCAATTTGCGCAGCGCCGGTGATTGCGTCCTACCTCGTCTACTACTTCGTGCGGCCCGACGGACGCAGCAACTACGGCGCATTGATCGACCCGCAGCGCCCGATGCCGACGCTGCATCTGACGACGCTCGATGGTCGCGGAGTCGACGGCGCTTCGTTGCGTGGCAAGTGGTTGATGGTGATGGTGGCGGGAGGCGGTTGTCCGCGCGTATGCCAGGACAAGCTCTACCACTTGCGTCAGGTCCGCCTGACGACCGGCAAGGATCGTGATCGCGTGGTGCGCGTGTGGCTGATACCGGGCGACGCGCCGCTGTCGACGATACTGATTCGCGAGTACGACGGAACCGCGATGCTGCGTGTCGATCCGAAGGAGATCGCGCCGTGGCTGGGCGGAGGTGCGGTCGCACCGAATTCCGCGGACTACGCGGATCACCTCTATGTGGTCGATCCCCTGGGCAATCTGATGATGCGTTTTCCGGTCGATGCCGATCCCAACAAGATCAAGCGCGATCTCGCGAAACTCTTGCGCGCGTCGAGCGTCGGCTGAATGGCAATGGATGCGTTCGCTCTGTTGCTCCTCGCGTTCAAGGGCGTCGCGATCGCGTCGTTGCCGGTCGCGTTGATCTGGATCGCCCGCGCGCCGCGCGAGCAGGGCGATCGTCTGCGGCGGCTGGCATGGGCGACGGCTTTCTTCACCTTCGACCTGATTCTCTTCGGCGGCTTCACACGGCTTACCGATTCCGGCCTGGGATGCCCCGACTGGCCGGGCTGCTATGCCAAGGCCAATCCCTTCATGGCCGCGAGCGACATTCATGCAGCCGAAGCTGCGATGCCGACCGGTCCGGTGACGATGAACAAGGCGTGGATCGAGATGATCCATCGCTATCTCGCGATGGCGGTCGGGGTGTTGATCATCACGATGCTGGCAGCGAGCCTGGTGCGTATGCGCCGTGCGGCGAAGGCTGGGGAAAGCGGCACGCCACCGATGCGTTCCGCCTTTCCCGGCCTCGTCGCATGCATGCTCGCACTCGTGATCCTGCAGGGAGCGTTCGGCGCATGGACCGTCACGCAGAGACTGCAACCCATCTTCGTCACGACGCATCTGCTGCTCGGTCTCGCGTTGCTCGCGATGCTGGTCTGGCATGCGTTGCGCTTCGAGAGCGGCTCTCGTGCGAACGCGCTCACCGACACACTCACCAACGGGACCATCGCGACGACGACGCGAAGACTGCGCGTGCTCGCATGTGCGGGCGCGGGCGTGCTCACGATGCAGATCGCTCTCGGAGGATGGGTCAGCGCGAACTATGCGGTGCTCGCCTGCACCGATTTCCCCATGTGCCGGGGCATGTGGTTTCCGCCGATGGACCTCGCGAATGGTTTCCATTTGTGGCGCGAACTCGGCAAGACGGCACAGGGCGGCACTCTCTCGATGGAAGCATTAACTGCGATCCATTGGGTTCATCGCAGCTTCGCGTGGCTGGTCTTCATCGTGCTGGGCGCACTCGCGTGGCGCGTGAGGCGCGTGCCGTCTCTGACGCGTTCGGCTATCTTGCTCGCCGGGTTGCTCGCATTGCAGTTCGCAAGCGGTCTGGTCAACGTCGTGTTCGCATGGCCGCTGGCGGCTGCAGTACTGCACAACGCCGGCGCTGCGGGACTGGTGGCCTGCCTCGTCGTGATAAATTACCGCCTCTCCGTACTGTCACGCCTCGATCGAGCCGCGGCCTCCGATGTTTACCTGCGCGCCAACGCGCGAGAAGCGCTGATCGAACGGACCGCGACGTAGTTCTCGCGGCGCCCCATCGTCCATCGATCGATCCCATGCAACATGCTGTTGAAGCCCCAATCGCTCGCAAGCTCGTGCAGTACTACGCGCTGACCAAGCCGCGCGTCACGCAACTGGCGGTGTTCTGCGCGGTGATCGGCATGTTCCTCGCGGTGCCGCGCTTGCCTCCTCTCGACAAGTTGCTCGCTGCAACCATCGGCATCTGGTTGCTCGCGGGCGCGGCCTTCGCAGTCAATTGTCTGGTCGAGCGCGAACTCGATGCGCGCATGGCGCGCACGGCGCGGCGCGCATCGGCGTCGGGCGAATTGTCGGCATTTGAAATACTGCTGGGCTCGGGTCTGCTCGGCGGCGCCGGCATGCTGGTGCTCTTGAAGTTCGTCAACCCGCTGACGATGTGGCTCACGTTCGCGACCTTCGTCGGCTACGCGGTCGTGTACACGATGCTGCTCAAGCCGATGACGCCGCAGAACATCGTGATCGGCGGCGCATCGGGCGCGATGCCTCCGGCGCTGGGATGGGCCGCGATGGCCGATCAGGTGCCCGCGCAGGCGTGGGTGCTGGTGTTGATCATCTTCGTGTGGACGCCCCCGCACTTCTGGGCGCTCGCGCTCTATCGGACCGAGGACTTCCGCAAGTCGGGACTGCCGATGCTGCCGATCACGCATGGCTCGCGGTACACGCGGCTTCACATCCTGCTCTATACCGTGGCGCTCGTCGGGACTACGTTGTTGCCCTTCGCGTTGCGCATGAGCGGGTGGCCGTATCTGGTCGCGGCGCTGGTGCTCGGCGCGCAGTTCCTGCGGCTGTCGTGGTCGATCTGGCGCGCGCCCTCTGAGCAGGAAGCCAACAAGCACGCGCGCCGCACTTTCAGATATTCGATCCTCTACCTGGCGTTGCTCTTCGCTGCCCTGCTGATCGATCATTACCTGGTCGCGTGAGCGCGATGCGTCGAGAATCTTCGTTGCGGTCTCCCCTGATCCTGCCCCGGTTGAAGGCGCTGGCCGTCGTGACGATGGTTTGCGCGCTCGCCGCGTGCGGGCCGAGCAAGCCGCAGTTCGAAGGTGTCGACATTACGGGCGCCAACTACGCCCACGACTTCCATCTGATCGACGCCGGCGGAAAGCCGCGCAGCCTCGCGGACTATCGCGGCAAAGAGGTCGTACTGTTCTTCGGGTACACGCAATGCCCCGACGTCTGTCCCACGACGATGGCCGACTTGAAGACCGTCATGCAGATCCTCGGCCCTGATGCCGATCGCGTGCAAGTGTTGTTCGTCACCCTCGACCCCGAACGCGACAAGCCCGCGTTGCTCGCGCAATACGTGCCCGCCTTCGACCCGCGCTTCGTCGGTCTCTTTGCCGATGAGGCGACCACGGCGCAGACCGCAAAAGAGTTCAAGGTCTTTTATCAACGCGTGCCCGGCCCGACGCCGACCTCGTATACCTTCGATCACACGGCCGGGACCTACGTGTTCGATACGAATGGGCGGATTCGCCTCTTCCTGCGTCAAGGCCAGAGCGCCAGCTCGATCGCCCACGATCTCAAGCAGCTCCTCTCGTAAGAGACGCATGCCCGCGCGCAACCTCGGCAGCCTCTTCCCGCGGGTGCCGTCAGCGGGACAAGACCGCTTGCTCGAATAAAATAACGGGTTTCCCCAAAATCGTGAGTCAGTCATGGCGCTTCGCTGCGGCATCGTCGGCTTGCCCAACGTGGGCAAGTCCACGCTCTTCAATGCACTGACCAGGGCCGGCATCGCCGCCGAGAACTATCCGTTCTGCACCATCGAGCCGAACACCGGCGTGGTCGAGGTTCCCGATCCGCGCTTGGGCGAACTGGCCGCAATCGTCGAGCCCGAGCGGGTCATGCCGGCGATCGTCGAGTTCGTCGATATCGCCGGATTGGTCGCGGGCGCCTCCAAGGGCGAGGGCCTCGGCAACCAGTTCCTCGCGCACATTCGCGAGACCGACGCGATCGTCAATGTCGTCCGCTGCTTCGAGGATCCGAATGTCGTCCACGTCGCGGGCAAGGTCGATCCGGTGGCCGACATCGAAGTCATTCAGACCGAGCTAGCGCTCGCTGACCTGGCGACGGTTGAAAAAGCGGTCCATCGCGTAACCAAGCAAGCCAGAGGGGGCGACAAGGAGGCGGCAAAGCTGATCACGCTTCTCGGCAAAGTCGAGCCGCAGCTCAATCAGGCGTTGCCAGTCCGCGCGCTCGACTTGACCGCCGAAGAACAGGGGCTGCTCAAGCCGCTGTGCCTGATCACGGCAAAACCCGCGATGTTCGTCGCCAACGTCGCCGAACATGGCTTCGTCGATAACCCGTTTCTCGATCAACTCACCGCGTACGCAAAGGCGCAGGGCTCCCCCGTGGTCGCAATTTGTGCCGCGGTCGAAGCCGAGATCGCCGAACTATCCGACGAAGACAAGTCCGTCTTCCTCGAAGACATGGGCATGACCGAGCCCGGGTTGGATCGACTCATTCACGCGGGCTACGCGCTATTGGGTTTGCAAACCTATTTCACGGCAGGCGTGAAGGAAGTCAGGGCCTGGACGGTACGCGTCGGCGCCACGGCGCCTCAGGCGGCAGGCGTGATCCACACCGATTTCGAGCGCGGCTTCATTCGCGCGGAGGTGATCGCCTACCTGGACTTTATCGCCTGCAAAGGCGAGGCGCGAGCGAAGGAAAAGGGAAAGATGCGGCTCGAAGGGAAGGACTACGTCGTCCGCGATGGGGACGTGATGCACTTCCGGTTCAACGTTTGAGTTCGCAGCTCTCTGAAAACCAGGCCCGAACATTGCGGCATAACAAGAGCCTCAAGTTCCTATTTGGTCTGCCGATGAAACGTCTGCGGGGGAGTTTGAAGAAAAGGATTAGATAATGGGTAAAAAGCCTAGAGACTATAAGCAAAAAACCCACCGCGGGGGCGGTGGGTTAAATACCAAATAACCTAACAGGTAAAGTTGAATTGCTTAGATGCCATTAATATCAACGCCGCCGCCCACTTCAGCAAGGGCGACATTTCCCATGACAACAACTTCAGTTTCAACGATTTGCGTAAACATAGGTCGATTTCCTAGGAAGAAATAACACGGTTGATTGATTATATCTAGTCTACAAACCTACGACAATAACGGGATTAGCGTGAATAAATAAGCTAGCGGGCTGAATGCACACGCTTCCCGGTACAGCCGGCAAGGATAATTTTTGCCGGCCGCATCCGAATAATGTCAAAAATTGACAATGTTGGACAGAGCTTTCCAAATCGCGGTACTTATGGTCATAGCCGATACAACATCGTGCAGTATTGAAAAGCCGACCGAGCGTGCCCGCGCTGCTGCAGTTGCGCGCGTGACCATGTCGCACGCGGAGGACGCGCATGTCGCGCAATTGTTCGAAGAACTCTCGAACAAGCTGGAATCGCTCACTCGCAGCGAAAGCCCACAGCAATCCGAAGAGGTAATTGTAAGTGCACAATTAATGCTTGATGCGTCGACAAAAACCTCTTTCGCTAAGCGCTCGGATCTATTGATTAGTGCGTGTTTTTATTTATTTAAGGTAGGTCACACGCAAAAAGGAATTGCGCTTGGGCATAAGATTGCCGATAAGGCAAATTCCTTAAATCATATTCACGCGCGCAGAAGAATTTACAACATACTTGGGGGTCAATACGTTGATATATCTGACTTTCCTGCTGCGATGCAGTGCTTGCAGACTGCGCTTCAGTTAGCTGCGGAAATTGGCGATGCTACAGGTGAGGCCGCATGCTTATCGAATGTTGTTACGGTAATGCAGGAGATGGGGCACTACCGCCATGCGATTGCAATGGCACGGACGGTCCTAGATCTCAAAGATTTATCTAATGTAGCACGTGGCCTAAAGCTGCAATGCTCGTCTAATGGACTTTTTGCGGCACATCGAATTGGAGATAGCGAAGCGGCACTTCATTTTCTCAATGAAGGTGAAACGCATCTACCCTTTGCTTTAGAACCGATAGGGCGGGCATTTTTTGAGAAGAATAGAACGCTATACCTAATTGATAGCGGAAATGTGGATCTTGCAGTGGCGCTTGTAGAAAAATCGGTCGCGGCGAACAACAATATTGACAACCCCAGACTGAAGATTCTGCTGGGTATTCCGATTGCACTATGCGAATGGGCCAGAGGGAAAAAGAACGATGCGAGACAAAGGCTCATAGAAATGTATTCGGAAACCAAGAAATCTCGGCTCTATCACAATTTTGTGCTGCAAGCGCTTGTCAAGCTATATAGCGACGCATCGACGGCGGAAGAATCGGCAGAAGGGCTGGCTTACGCGCGCGAACTGGTTGAATACACTACTAGTGTGAAACGCGCGAAGTTCTATCGGCAGTTGATTGTCAAAAAGGCAGTTGCTAGTGATTCGGCGCACAAAGATCAATCGGAAACACGAGCAGACCCGTTTGCTGCCGTGCGAGATTGGCTCAATGCGACAAATATTGAGGGTTCTGGAGGCGAACTCGTAGAGCGTCGAGAGCTTGCGAAGCACGAGGAACTCACCGCAATTCATGAAGACATGGCCAAATTGCGGGCGGCGGCCCTACGCCGCGAAATTCGCACTGACGCGGTGGATACCGCAGAGAACTGGGCTATTGCTGCTGAGCTCTTCGACGACGAAACCGGGCGGCATTGTTACCGCGTCGGCCACCTTGCCGGCATGCTTGCGCGGGAAATTGGGATGAACGATACGTTCTGCGTGCAGGTAGAGCACGCCGCGCGACTGCACGACATTGGGAAGATCGCCGTTAACGAAGTTATTCTCCTTAAACCCGGCCCACTGGATGCGTCGGAGATGGCCGCGATGCGTCTGCATACGGAAGTCGGCGCGCAGATGTTGGCGGGATCGGATGATCCAACGCTCAAGATGGCTACTGAAATTGCGCGGCATCATCATGAATGGTGGAACGGGGGCGGTTATCCGAAGCGGCTGATCGGGAGGGAGATTCCGCTATCGGCACGAATTTGCGCGTTTGCCGACGTTTACGATGCCCTGACGCATGTGCGTGCTTATAAAGTGGCGTGGACCCACGAACGAGCGCTTGAAGAATTTCTACGTTTGCGCGGCGTTCAGTTCGATCCCGATCTGTTCGATCATTTTCTCAACGTTCTCGATCGCTACCTCAAGGATTTGGAAGCCAACGCGATTCCGGGATTTGCGGATATGGATTCGAACGCGTTGATCTCGTCGCGCAGGAAGCTGATGGAAACGATTGCCGCAGGAAATAAATAGGGCTTCAGTGGCGACTGTTTCGTCGCCTCTTGCTCTTGCGGCTTGGTTAAACAGGTCAAAATTGCGACCCGTGTGCAATCAGCATTGCGCCAAGTCGTTTGGTTCGAGGTCGAAGCCAAACCAACAGCTACATGTTGTGATGATCGTGATAAGTGCGTGGCTTGCGAACAGCCAGCTAGCCGAAATTTATTCTGCGTCCTTGTGTCCGATCACCACGATCGGCTCCAATCGAATCACCTTCAAGTTTCCGTCGGCATCGAAATTTTCGCGGTGCGCGGTAATCTCGATGCGGTCGAGACGAATAATGTCCCGACCGCGCGACGCGCCTACGGCATCGAAAGTCAAGGTGAGGGCCGCGGCGGCAGCGATGCCAAAAATCAGTGCGCGTAGATTGATATTCATGTTCATCTCCCGTGGGGGTGGCGGCACCCGTGTGCCTTGAGATGAACTTTAGATGCGCGCTTACAAGATCGACAGGTGAAAGCGACCAATCGAACGATACGCGGATTGAAATGCAAAAAATCGATCTCGAGCGTTATTGAAAAGACGGCGATCGCACAACTTCGATCGCCATTTCGGGCACCCTGGTAAAGCGCTCAGAGGCGCGATTCCGTAGCCCCGTTAGCCCGCGTTCACACCCTCGATCAGGCCCTGAAGCGCTCGATATTTGGCCATCAACTCACTGTCGCTTTCACGCCACATTGGGTCGAGAGGAATGCACTCGACCGGGCAGACGATCTGGCATTGGGGCCGATCGAAGTGCCCGACACACTCGGTGCACTTGCCCGGATCGATCTCATAGATCTCCAGCCCCATCGAAATGGCGGCGTTCGGGCACTCGGGCTCGCACACGTCGCAGTTGATGCATTGGTCGGTGATCTTCAGCGCCATGGAGCAACTCGTCAGACCCTATTGCGCAACCCGCGTGACCTTTTCCTTCAACCATCGCTCGACCGAAGGGAAGGTGAACTTCGATACATCGCCGCCCAACAGGGCGATTTCGCGGACGATGCTCCCGGAGATGAACATGTACTGGTCCGACGGCGTGAGGAACACGGTTTCGACCGAGGGCATTTGATAGCGGTTCATCCCCGCCATCTGGAACTCGAATTCGAAGTCGGACACGGCTCGCAGTCCGCGGATGATGACGGTCGCGTCGTACTCCCGGACGAAGTCCTTCAGCAAGCCTGAAAAACCGGCCACGACCACGTTGTCATAGTGCGAAAGTACCTCCTGCGCGATGTCGACCCGCTCTGCGAGCGTGAAAAACGGCCGCTTGTTGCGAGAGTCCGCAACGCCGACAACCAGTTTCTGGCAGAGCTTGGCCGCCCGTCGCACGAGGTCTTCATGTCCGCGAGTCAGTGGGTCGAACGTCCCTGGATAAACTCCAACCAGCATAAAGGTTTCCTCCTCAGTCATTATTGGTGCGGCGCAACAGATGATAGAACACGTCTCCGGCCTGGTCTGCACGCATGAGTTCGAGGCGGCAGGCAGCAATCATCGCAGGATCGAGCGCTGCCTCGGATTCAGCGTATAAAACCCCGGTCGCATTGCATAGATTGGCTGCGAGTGGCAAAACCCTCTCAAGCCACCCTTGGCCGAAGGGGGGGTCGACAAAAATGATGCTGAAGCGCGCATCGGTTCTGGCCATCTGCTGCGAAATGTACAGCGCATCACCGCTGCGGATATCGACCTGATGCGCGCGGAGTTTGTCGCAGACCGCACCGAGCGCCTCGAGCGCGGCTCCGTCTCGTTCGACGAGAACGACCGGCTCGGCGCCGCGCGACGCCGCTTCGAAGCCTAGGGCGCCGGTCCCGGCGAAGAGGTCGAGGGCCGAACAACCGACGAGCGAGCCGCCAAACAAATGAGTCAGCCAGTTGAAAACGGTTTCGCGAACCCGATCGGGGGTCGGACGCAAACCGGGGATGTCCACCACAGGAAGCGGCGTGCGCTTCCATCGACCACCAACGATGCGGACTACGCCTCTGGGTCGGCGGATCTCACCTCGCGAATCTTTGTCGCGCAGCGGAAGTGAAGTCATGGGGTCAGAGATGGCAATGGGTGCGATGTTAAGATCGATTGGTCCCTGCGACTCCGCCTGAAACTCCCGACGACGGCCGAAAAGCCGTGGCCGCCGCACGCAGTTTGCGACACGGTTTCGGCTCTTCCTACTCCGGCCGCGACTCGCGCGCCAACCCATGCTCAAATTTTGGAAACGCCCTGAACCATCGCAGGATGCTTCGCCTTCCGAAGCGGCCTTTACCGTCACTTCCAAACCAGGCGTTGAAGTTGGCGACGTCGACACATCGACGGCGCAGGGGTCCGAATCCAGAGCCTCGTGGCTTCAGCGACTTAAGACCGGACTCGCGAAGACCGGCTCGAGTATCACGGGTCTGTTCGTCGGCAGCAAGGTCGACGAGACATTGTTCGAGGAGCTCGAATCCGCGCTGCTGATGGCGGACGCTGGGGTCGACGCGACCGACTACCTGATCCAGCAATTACGGGAGCGCGCGCGCAAGGGCGGCTTCGAGGACGCGGCTCAATTGAAGGAAACGTTGGCTGCATTGCTTGTCGAGCTGTTGCAATCGCTCGAGAAGTCGCTGGACGCCAGTCACGATCCATCTGCGCCGACTGCTCCGGTGGTCATGATGATGGTCGGCGTGAACGGGGCCGGCAAGACGACGTCGATCGGAAAGCTCGCCAAATTTTTTCAAGGGCAGGGCCGCACCGTCATGCTGGCCGCAGGCGATACCTTCCGCGCAGCAGCGCGGGAACAGCTTGCGGTCTGGGGCGAGCGCAACGGCGTCGCGGTGATTGCGCAGCAATCGGGAGATCCGGCGGCTGTCGTTTTCGACGCGATCGCTTCCGCCGCTGCGCGCGGCATCGATGTTCTGATCGCCGACACGGCCGGGCGCCTTCCCACGCAGCTTCATCTGATGGACGAGTTGAAGAAGGTCAAGCGCGTGATCGGCAAGGCGCCCGCGCTGGCCGACGTTGTCGCGCCGCGCGAAGTGCTGCTCGTGATCGATGGCAATACCGGCCAGAACGCGATCGCGCAAGTGAAGGCTTTCGATGCGGCGGTGGGAGTGACTGGCCTGATCGTTACCAAGCTCGACGGGACGGCGAAAGGTGGCGTGCTCGCCGCGATCGCCCTGATGCGCAAGGACGCGCCGGCGATTCCGGTGTATTTCATCGGCGTCGGTGAACGGCTCGATGATTTGCAACCTTTCGTTGCGAGCCAATTCGTTGCCGCGCTGCTGGGAGACTGAGCGAGTGGGTTGACGCGTCGCCGCTCAGCCGGCTCTTGCGTCCAATCGACGAGAAGAATGGTGCGCGAGCAAAGACGGCAAGGCGGTCACAGTTTCATCAGCCAAGGCTGTTTCACTTTTGGCGTCGAGCGTTGAAAGCAATCGAGCGACGATACCTCGCTGCGGAAAGCTGACGCCGAAGTGCAGGAGGCGGTCGCGTTGAAAGATCGCAAGGGTCGGGAAGTTTTCGACCTCGATGTCTCCGGCAAGATCAGCGTCGTCCTCGACATCGAGCCAGACGAAGGCGCGGTCGGTTTGCGCCGCAGCCAGCGTTTCGAATGTTTCGCGAAACTCCTTGCATGTGCCGCACCAAGCGGCGCAAAGGCCGACAACGAGAAGTTCACGCTCTTCAAGCGCGCAGCTCAGGCGCGAGGCGTCTTCAGTAGAGGTGGTAAGCAAGTGTGAATGCATCGGTCGGCGTCATGTCGCACGGCCCGAGTCGCGCCGGTGCGGAGACTGCGGACCAAACGATTCTAACCGTGAAGACGCGCGAGAGAAGGAAGCGCCGCCCTCCGGCCAAGTAGCCGGCGTAGCCAACTCGTAGCAAAGCTTCCACGGGATCGAACCGAAAGCGGTGCGTCGAAAACCACGCTCGCAGAAGCACAAGCGGGGCCCTCTGCGGTGATGACTGCACGGCCGCCGGCGTCAAGGGTATGTGTCGCCCCTTCATCGAGAAAGATATCGTCCGGCTCGTCTTCCTGGGTGACCCAGATACGTCCGCGCAACACACGTAAGGACGTTCCTCTGCTGTCGGTAATGGCGAGTGGAAGTCCCGGTGCGAGAGTGATTGGCAGGTGATCGAGAGTGAAGCGCATGGCGCTCTCCGTGTTTTGTTCAGATGCCCATCATGACTTCCACATGAAGCGATCACAAACGAATTGATATGACGGCTCATGTTAGAAAAACTATCCTATAATAAACCCGGAATATTACCTCGACCATGAGACTTCCCCCATTGAATTCTGTACGCGCTTTCGAATCGGCGGCGCGCCTCGGAGGAATGCGTCAAGCAGCAGAAGAACTATTCGTTACGCCGGGTGCGGTCAGTCAGCAGGTTCGAGCGCTGGAGGAACATTTCGGCCTGCCGCTTTTCAAGCGGATTCCGCGCGCTATTCAGCTCACCTCCGCGGGGCAGGAGTTTTATTCGGCTGTGACGCGGCATTTGCGCGGCATTGCCCAGGCGGCCGATCGTCTGAGGCCGGGAGAACAGCAAATCGCAATAACCGTCGCGCCGGATTTTGCGTCCCGGTGGTTGATGCCTCGGCTCGGCGCGTTCACTGCGTTGTATCCGAAAGTCGAAGTGCGTGTCGAAGCCTCATTTGCATTGGCCGACTTCGAACGCGACGCCTTCGACCTCGGAATTCGCACCTCGCAGCATCCGCCAGCGCACCTCGATTCGGCCCTATTGCTTCGACAACGCGTCAGTCCCTATTGCAGCCGGGCCTATTTTCAAAAACTGTTCAGGAAGCGGTCACGGGCCGACGCTTGGGAGCATGCGCGGTTGCTCCACGAAAACCATCCCTACGACCTCTGGACGCAATGGCTCAGCATGCGCGGCGTAGCGGAATCGAACGCCGAAACAGGCCTCTACTTCAGCCACGGGCAACTGGCGATCCTGGCGGCGATCGACGGCGAGGGCGCGACACTGCAGCCGACCGAATACGTCGAGCGAGAACTGCAAAGCGGCGCGCTGGTCGCGGCCGACCGTGCAATCTACGAGAGCGGCCTCGGCTACTATCTCGTGTGGCCGCGAAGGCCTCTCAGGGCTCCAGCCGCCAAGTTCAAGGAGTGGGTGCTTGGACTCGCGAACCCGGACCCTTCAGGCAAGAATGCAGCGGCTTGACCCGTCTCTTGGTACTTCGGCAGCATCTGCGGAAATCCCGCCGATTGGCCTCCGTCAATCGGCGACGCGCAAGGCATTGGCTATCTTGGCCAAGCGACCTGTGATGGTTTTTCTGGTTGTTCTCCACGCGTCGCTGACGGCATCCTTGGCGCTACTGGCCTTGGACGCCGGTCAAGGCTACCGCATTGACTTGAACCAGATGATCGACGCTACCCGAGTTCTGGTCTTGGTTGATCCACATACGTCACGCCCGGACGCCCAATCCATGGGCGCTCGGCTGACGAGGATGCAGGGTGTGGGTGAGGCTCGACTCCGGAAAAAAGAAGAAGCACTCACAGCTATCGAAGGCGCCGGATTGGGGATCCTCTCGGTTTCCAAGGAGATTTCCCTGCCGGATGCATGGTTGTTGACGATGCAAACGTCGGCCATCAGCGGAGAAATGGCGCCGCGGTCGATGATGGCGACGGCAGAGCTATGGCAAGAAACGGCGGTTTCGATTCCGGGAGTGGAAGCGGTCCGCTTCGACCGCTCGTGGATTGCTGAGTTAGATCGGCGTACGGACTTGTTTCGAGAGTTGGCGACCGCGGTACGGGTAGGCATCATCTGCATATCCATCATCCTTTTGTTTGGTTTATTTTTGCTCGCCACCCTGGCATTGCGAGCGCATACGCTCCCCGACAGATCCCGATATTACGGCTCAAGCATCGGAGTGTTCGCTTACCTTGGAATTTCTCTTGCGATGCTTTCGGTCGCTGGGGCTTATTTGTTCCATGCGCTCGCCGCCGTTGCTCTGAGGGAATTTGTTGCGTCCGCGCCCGGCCGAATGCAACCTTGGCTGACTGCGTTCAGCAACCCCAGAACCGACGATATGTTGACTGTCGTCGCAGCGATTTTCGTTTCCGCCGTAACGGCAGTTTTGCTTGCGGTCCGCCGCGACAGGTCCATGATCGAAGGCGATAGATTGTGCTAATGCTTCTGGTGATTCACGCGCAAGTGAACTATCGATCCACCCGTCAGTCGAATTAGCACTCGACCCTCGAGAGTGCTAAAATGCGTCGTGACGAAAGGAAATCAAATGGTTAATGTGGCTTTGGCGAATGATTGGGGTTTTGGTCGTCCTGCGGGCGCGGGAGCGGGTCGCATGATGCTTGCTGTATCGAATCCAGGTGCGTTGGGCACCATCGATTCATACATTCAAGCCGTGAACAAGCTGCCCATGCTGACCGCGGAAGAAGAGCGCGAATATGCAGTACGCCTTCGCGATGATGAAGATCTCGAGGCGGCGCGACGTCTGGTGCTATCGCACTTGCGTCTCGTCGTTTCGATCGCACGCGGTTACCTCGGCTATGGACTGCCTCACAGCGACCTCATTCAAGAGGGAAATATCGGCTTGATGAAGGCCGTCAAGCGTTTCGACCCCACGCGCGGCGTTCGCCTTGTATCCTTTGCGATGCATTGGATCAAGGCCGAAATGCACGAGTACATTCTGAAGAACTGGAGGCTCGTCAAGGTTGCCACCACCAAAGCGCAGCGCAAGCTGTTTTTCAATTTGCGCTCGCACAAGACTGGTATTCAGACCTTCTCACCTTCGGAGGTCGATGCATTGGCGAAGGAGTTGAACGTCAAGCGCGAAGAAGTGATCGAGATGGAAACGCGCCTCTCTGGCGGCGACATCGCGCTCGAAGGCCAGGTCGATGACGGGGAAGAATCGTTTGCCCCGATCGCTTATCTCAAGGATGAGAACAACGAACCCACGCATGTGCTCGAATCCAAACGCCGCGATCGCATGCACACCGAAGGCATTGCCGCGGCTCTCGACAAACTCGATGCACGCAGCCGTCGTATCGTCGAAGCGCGCTGGCTCGCGGAAGACATCGATGGCAAGGTCGGCAGTGCGACGCTTCACGATCTTGCCGACGAATTCGGCGTGTCCGCCGAGCGCATCCGGCAGATCGAAGTGGCCGCGATGAAAAAAATGAAGACTGCGCTCGCTGCCTATCAATGAATTCGGCGAAGGCGCCGTGACCGACAGGCCCTCGTGAATCGAGGGCTTTTTTTCGGCATATCAAACGATGACGCGCTCGCCGGCAAAGAGCGATGCAATCGATTCGCGCTCCCGGATGACGTGGACGTCGCTGCCATCGACGAGCAGTTCGACCGCCCTTGGTCTCGTGTTGTAGTTCGATGCCATCGTCATGCCGTAGGCGCCCGCAGACAGAAATGCCACGAGATCACCCTCGGCGAGTTTGAGTTTTCGGTCGCGCGCCAACCAGTCACCGGATTCGCAGATCGGACCGACCAGATCCCATACCGTTTCCGGCGCACCGGACTCGACCACCGACACCACTTCATGCCATGCGCCGTATAGCGCAGGCCGAATCAAATCGTTCATGGCCGCATCGAGGACCGCAAAATTCTTCGACGTACCGGGTTTCAATACCTCGACGCGAGCCATGAGGATGCCAGCCTGCCCGACCAGCGACCGGCCGGGCTCGAACATGACCGCGATCGGCTTGCCGCCGTACCTGGCGGCGCGCCACGCATCGACGTGGGCGAACACGCGAGCCAAATAGTCGGCCGGTACAGGCGGCATCGTGCCGACCGCTTCGTTTCCGTAGCGTATGCCCAGCCCTCCCCCGAGATCGACATGTTCGATTTCGATTCCGTCTTCATCGAGCAGATCGATCAGGTCGATCAGGCGGTCGAGCGCCTCGAGGAGCGGCGCATCGTCGAGCAGTTGTGAGCCGATGTGGCAGTCGATACCGATGACCGCGAGATGCGGCAAGCTGCGGGCTTCACGATAGGCCGCGCGCGCATCGCGATAGGCGATGCCGAATTTGTTCTCCGCGAGCCCGGTCGAGATGTAGGGATGGGTCTTGGCGTCGACATCCGGATTCACGCGCAGCGAAATGCGCGCGACGCATCCGACTTCGCCGGCGATCGCGGAGAGGCGGCGCAACTCGGACAAGGACTCGACGTTGAAGCAGGCAATGCCCGCGGCCAAGGCCATCCGTATTTCCGCAACCGACTTGCCGACCCCGGAAAAAATGACCTTGCCGGGGCTCCCTCCCGCGGCGATCACGCGCGCAAGTTCGCCACCGGAGACGATGTCGAAACCCGCGCCTAGCGAGGCAAACAAATTCAGAATCGTGAGATTCGAATTGACCTTGACCGAGTAACACACCAGCGCGCCGCCGCGCGTAGCGTATTTCGCGGCCGCGTTTGCGTACGCTGCGTATGCGTCGACCAACGCTGCCTTTGAATACACATAAGCCGGCGTGCCGAATCGGGCCCCCAGCGTGTCGAGCGCGACCCTCTCGACATGGAGCCGCCCGCCGCGAAACTCGAAGTGCGGCGCGATATCCGGCGGCAGCTTCATTTGCGCTTGTCGGGATTTTCTTTGTCGGGCAGATATAACGGACCGCGCTGACCGCATGCCGCAGTTCCCACGGCTAGCACCGCGACAACCATCGCTACAATGCCCCGCTGCACAATGCGATTCGGTTTGGGCACAAGGCGATTCGATGTCATCGGGCGCGACATGATGGTCTTGATATCAAAAAAGGGTCGGAGTCTAGCATGGGCAGTCAGGACCATCTCATGACGTTCGCGGATCGCGTCGAAGCGGTGCTATCTCATTTCGAAGCGGCGATCGATCGTCTTGCCGACGAGATCGATATCGATGCATTGCGCGCAGGCAATGTACTGACGCTCACCTTCGAAAACCAGCACCGCATCATCGTCAACAGCCAGGAGGCGGCTCAGGAAATCTGGGTCGCGGCGCGTTCCGGCGGGTTTCATTTCCGGTGGAACGATTCAACCGGGCAGTGGACCGACACGCGCTCGGGCGAAAGTCTGCGCGTCGCGTTGGCGCGATTGATCGAGGCCGAGACGGGCGTCTCACCCGCGCTCCAACTCTGACGCGAGCCCAGTGAAAATTCACGCGCCGAATGGTCGATCGCGCGGATCCTGATAGACAGGACGCTCCGGACGGGGGGTTACGGGCAGGAGTGGCGGCTCTTCGTTGTTCGGGTTGACGCGAATGGAGGGGTCATTGGGCGAAGTCGTCGGCGCCTCGTCGGCGGGCACGGGATCATCAAGCCCCAACGACCGCACGCCTTGGCCCGGTTGATTCTCGACGTAATACACCTCGCCGTTCACGCTGACGATTCCGGGAGGGATGGGCCTCGGCTTTTCCGGCACGCCCTTCAATGCCTTGCTCATGTAGCCGAGCCAGATGGGTAGCGCCAACCCGCCTCCGGTTTCGCGATCACCCAATGACCTGGGTTGATCGAAACCTATCCAAGCAACGCCGGCGAGATTGTCGTTGCTGTAGCCGGCAAACCAGGCGTCGTGCGAGTCGTTGGTGGTTCCGGTCTTTCCAGCGAGGTCGGCACGTTTCAAGACCGCGGTTATTCGCGCGGCCGTGCCGAATTTCGCAACGCTGCGCAACAGACTGTCGGTGATGAATGCATTGCGGGCATCGATCACGCGGTTGGCTTCATCGCCTGCCACGACCTTCTCCACACGCGCGAGATCGCGTCCCGAAGTGTCGACGATGCGAGTGATGAAGTAGGGATTGATCTTGTATCCGCCGTTCGCGAAAACCGAATAGGCGCCGATCATTTCCCACGGAGTGACCGAGCCTGCGCCCAGTGCCATCGTGAGATACGCGGGGTGCTTTTCGGGTTCGAAACCAAAGCGTGCCAGCGTACTTTGCGCGTACTTCGGCCCGATCGCCTGAAGCAGGCGAATCGACACCATGTTCTTCGACTTGGCAAGCGCCTGCCGCATCGACATCGGACCTTCGAATTTTCCGTCGTAATTCTTGGGGTCCCACGCCTGACTTCCCGTGGTGCCGGCATCGATATGAACGGGCGCATCGTTGATGATGGTCGAAGGCGTGAACCCGCGCTCGAGAGCCGCCGAATAAATGAAGGGTTTGAAGCTCGAGCCCGGCTGTCGCCACGCCTGCGTGACGTGGTTGAACTTGTTGCGGTTGTAATCGAAGCCGCCGACCAGCGCATGGATTGCCCCGTCCTTCACGCTGGCTGCGATGAACGCCGCCTGCACCGTGGGCAGTTGAATGATCTCCCAAGCGCCTTTCGCATTCTTCATCACGCGAATGATGGCGCCGCGTCGAATCCTTTTGGCTTGAGGCGCTTTGTCCGAAAGTCCCGCTGCCGCGAACTTCAGTCCGTCACCCGTGATGTCGATCGTCTCATCGACGCGCGCAGCGCGAACGTGTTTCGCAGACGCTTCGAGAACCACTGCCGACACGATGTCATCACTGTCGGGATACTCGAGCAAATTGTCTTCGATCGCTTGAGCGACATCGTCGGCATGGGCCGCCGCAGTGGACCCTCCCGGCAATTCGACGAACGCCTCTGGCCCGTTGTAGCCGTGTCGGCGCTCGTAGTCGAGCACGCCCGCGCGCAACGATTCATACGCCACGTTCTGCTCACCGGAGATCACGGTCGTGTAGACGCTCAGCCCTCGCGTATAGGTCTCGTCGCGAAACTGCTCGTACGCGACCTGCCGCGCCATCTCCGCGACATACTCGGCGTGAACCGCAAAGCCTTCGCTTTCGAACTTGACGGCCGGTTGCTGGGCGCGCGCCTTTTCGAACGCGGCGTCGTCGATGTAGCCGAGCAGTCGCATGCGATCGAGCACATAGAGCTGGCGTTCGCCGGCGCGCTTGGGATTGACGACCGGATTGGCCGTCGACGGCGCCTTCGGAAGTCCCGCGAGCATCGCCGCTTCGGCCAGCGTCACATCCTTGATCGGTTTGCCGAAGTAGGTGCGCTCGGCCGCAGCAAAACCATAGGCGCGCTGACCGAGATAAATCTGATTGATGTAGACCTCGAGGATCTGATCCTTCGAAAGATTCTCCTCGATCTTGAACGCGAGCAGCGCCTCGTAGAACTTGCGGATATAACTCTGCTCGCTCGAAAGAAAAAAGTTTCGCGCGATCTGCTGGGTGATGGTCGAGGCGCCTTGGCGGCGGCCTCGTCCAAAAAAGCTGCCATGCGCGAAGTTATTCAGGCCCGCGCGAAGTACGCCAAGGTAGTCGATGCCGCGGTGCTGATAGAAGCGTTCGTCCTCGGCGGCGAGAATCGCCTGCTTCATGATCGCCGGCACTTCATTGATCGACACGATCGCTCGGCGCTCTTCGCCGAACTCGCCGATCAAGATGCCGTCGGCGGTATAGACCCTCAGCGGAATCTTGGGGCGATAGTCGGTCAGCGATTCGATCGAAGGCAGGTTGCGATACGCCAGCGCCGTCGCAATCAACACCACGAAGAAAGTACAAGCCAGACCGGCCGCAATGATTGCTGCGGTCAAACCAAGAATGCGCCAGCCCCGATGACGCGATGCCGGGGCGTTGGTCTTGTTTTGGGCGATGGGACTGGGCATGCGCGACAAATGGACGGCTGCTGACGACGTGGCCCCGTGAGATGAGCGGTGCGGAACCCACGATTATAGTCGCGCGCCTCATGATCGATGCTGCACGAAGGCCACGTCCGCCCCTAGTTCAAATGCAATGCCGTCTTGTCGCGGCGAGCGCGACTTCATGAACAGGGAAATCCATTTATCAAGGCCGTTCGAATGCATTGCATGACCAAGCATCGGGCCGTCGACGCGTTTTGTTGTTTTTGCAGCGGGCTGCCCGTTGGAATCCTTTACAGCGCCGAATCACTGTTGCTAGGATTTGACGGCCAATCGAGCAATGTTCTCTAAACCCTCGAAAATAAAGATTTTTCTAGAGATTTTCATTCGCAATGCTAAGAATTTCGCTTAGGCAATTTGCCAGGGGGATCCGCTTTGGCGTTTGATTTCAACGCCCTCTTTTCAGCCAAGAATCCGCCGCTGATCGGGCTCGATTTGAGTTCGTCCAGCGTCAAGCTCGTCGAGCTCGGCGGATCGGAAGAGAGCGGCTATCGCCTCGAACGTTATGCGATCGAATCGCTGCCCAAAGGTGCGATCACTGATGGCAACATCGAAAACATCGAAGCAGTTTCGGAGGCGGTGAAGAGAGCGGTTCGCAAGAGCGGCACGCGTGCACGCAACGTCGCTCTCGCGCTGCCCAGTGCGGCGGTCATCACCAAGAAGATCGTGTTGCCCGGAGGACTTTCGGAAGAGGCGCTCGAGGTTCAGGTCGAGAGCGAGGCCAACCAATACATACCGTTCGCGCTCGATGAAGTCAGTCTCGACTTCAGTGTCATCGGTCCCGCGCCCAATGCGCCCGAAGACATCGAGGTGCTGCTCGCGGCTTCGCGCAAGGAAAAGGTCGAGGATCGCGTTGCCGTCGCTCAGGCCGCGGGCCTGAAGCCGGCCATCATGGACATCGAGGCGCACGCGACGCGTGCGACCGCCGATCGCGTCATTCGCCTGATGCCTAACGAAGGCGAAGGGCAGATCGTCGCGCTGTTCTTGATCGGAGCGTCCACGACCACGATCTCGGTCACGCTCAACAATCAATCGATCTACGAGCGCGAGCAAGCCTTCGGCGGAAATCAGCTCACGCAGGACATCGCGCGTGCCTACGGTCTCTCGGCCGAAGAGGCCGAGTCCAAGAAGAAGGCCAACGATCTCCCTGAAACCTACGAGCGCGATTTGCTGCAACCCTTTGCCGACAACATCGCGCTCGAGGTCACGCGTGCGCTGCAATTCTTCTTCACGTCGACGCCATACAGCCGCGTCGATCACATTCTTCTGGCCGGCGGTTGTGCGGTGATACCGGGGCTGGTCGACGTCGTCGGCACGCGCACCCAGGCCGTGACCTCGATCCTCAATCCGTTCAAGGGAATGGAACTCGGTCCCGGGATTCGCGACAAGCAGGCGCGACTCGATTCGCCCTCGCTCGTGATCGCGACAGGTCTGGCGATGCGGAGGTCGGGCTGATGGTGCGCATCAACCTGCTTCCGCACCGCGCCGAGAAACGCGCGCAGCGGCGACGCGACTTCTATGTTCTGGTCGCGCTTGCGTTCGGCGCCGCAATCGTCGCCGTGATCGCGGTCGCCTTCGTGATCAATACCTACATCGGCGTGCAAAACGATCGCAACGAATTCATCAAGGGCGAGAACAAGAAGCTCGACGAACAGATCAAGGAAATCGCATCGCTGCGCCAGGACCTCGAAGCGCTCAAGGCGCGGCAACAGGCGGTGGAAGACTTGCAGGCCGATCGCAATCTACCGGTCCATCTGCTCGACGAACTCGTCAAGCAGGTTCCCGAAGGCGTCTATCTGCAAAGTCTGCGACAAGACAATCTCAAGGTCGCGCTGACCGGTTTTGCGCAATCCAACGAGCGCGTGTCGGAGTTGCTTCGTCATCTGAGCAATAGCTCGACGTGGATCGGCTCGCCTGAACTCGTCGAGATCAAGGCCGTGCCGGTCGGTCGCGACAACAAGCGGCTCTTCCAATTCACGATCAACGTGACGATCAATCGGCCGCGGGACGCAAAGACCCCGGCGATTCCGGTGCGTGCCGCTGCGCCCGTGACGGCCAAACCGTGAGCCCGTGACCATGGCCGACAACAACATCTCGCGCTACCTGGATCAGTTCCGGAACCTCAACACGAGGGATGTCGGGACCTGGCCGATCGCTCCACGCATCGCTGCCGTCCTGGCAATCGTCGCGGTGGTGATTCTTGCGGGCTGGTATTTCTATTGGAGCGATCAACTCGACGAATTGAAGCGGGGCGAGAACGACGAAGTCCAGCTCAAGGCGCAATACAAGGACAAGCTCCAGCAGGCAATCAACCTCGAACCGTTGAAGAAGCAAAAGGAACTCGTGACCCAATATGTCGCGCGTCTCGAGAAACAATTGCCGAGCAAGGCCGAGATGGACGCGCTGTTGTCCGACATCAACCAGGCCGGCATCGGACGCGGATTGCAGTTCGAACTTTTTCGTCCCGGACAGGTATCGGTGCGCGATTACTACGCCGAGTTGCCGATCAACATTCGTCTCACCGGTAGCTATCACGACATCGCGGCCTTCACGAGCGACATCGCGAGCTTGCCGCGCATCGTGACGCTCAACAATCTGAGCATCGCCATGCCCACCAGTGCGAGCACGCCGCTGACGCTCGAGGCGATCGCCAAGACCTTCCGCTATCTGGACCCCGAAGAAGTCGTGGCACAGCGCAAGGCAGTCAAGGTGGCGAAGTGATGATGACGTCAAGGACCCTTCTGGTGATGATCGTCGGATGCCTCGCGCTCGCAGGTTGCGGCGGCTCGAATGACGAGCTTCGGCAATGGATGAGCGATGTACGCAAGGAGATGCGTCCGGTCACGCCGAAGGTGAACGAGCCCAAGACGTTCGAGCCTTTCATCTATCGCGATCAGAACGACATCGATCCGTTCGATCCCAACAAGGTGGCCAACGCTCTCAAGTCGCTGGCCTCCAAATCGAGCAGCGGTCTGGCGCCCGACCTCGCGCGCCGCAGAGAACCGCTCGAAGCGTATCCGCTGGACACGATCACGATGGTGGGCACGCTGCAGAGGCCCAATTTGCGATATGCGTTGTTGCGTGCTGACAATATCGTCTACCAGGTCAAGGTAGGCAATTACATCGGGCAGAACTTCGGTCTGGTCACGCGCATCAACGAAAACGAAGTCACCCTCAGGGAAGTCGTTCAGGATGCCGCAGGCGAATGGGTCGAGCGCACGACGACACTGCAATTGCAGGAGAACAAGAAATGAAGCAACTGATTCGGTGCAACGCTGCGGCGTTCGCCTCCTCGATGGCCGGCCCCGTTCGCAAATGGCTGCTGATCGCTCTTGCGGTTGTCTGTTCGATCGGGCCTGCAGTGGCGATCGCGCAGGACAACGCCATCCAGGAGGTCACGACATCTCAGCAAGGGGGCAACCTGATCGTGCGCATTGCGCTCAAGTCGGCGCCTGCCTCAGCACCCGCATCGTTCTCGATCGCGACTCCGGCACGCATCGCGCTCGACTTCGTGCGGACCACGAATGAGTCGGGCAAGAATCTGATCGATTCCAATCAAGGCGATCTGCGTTCGATCAATCTCGTCACTGCCGGCGATCGCACGCGCCTCGTGCTCAATCTCAAGCGCAGCGTGTCGTACAACACCGCCATCGAAGGCAACGCCGTGATCGTCACGCTGACGGCTCCGATTGCCGACGCCGCAGCCACCGCATCGACGAGCGCACCACGCGCCCCGACGACGCGCTTTGCCGAATCTTCGCCGAACGTCGCCGCGCACAGCATCCGCGATATCGATTTCCGTCGCGCAGCTGACGGCACCGGCCGCGTCATCATCGATCTGTCGGACAGTCAGGCCGGCGTGGACATTCGCACGCAAGGCCAGTCCATCGTGGTCGACTTTCTCAAGTCATCGCTGCCCGACAGTCTGCGTCGCCGTCTGGACGTGACCGACTTCGCAACGCCTGTGCAAACCATCAACACCTTCACGCAAGGCGACAACGTGCGCATGGTGATCGAGCCGCGCGGCCTGTGGGAGCACAACGCCTATCAGACCGACAATCGGCTGGTCGTCGAAGTCAAGCCGCTGAAGGAAGATCCGAACAAGCTCTTCCAGAGCACACGCGCGGGCTACAAGGGCGAGCGGCTGTCGCTGAACTTCCAGAACGTCGACGTGCGCTCCCTGCTGCAGGTGATTGCGGATTTCACCAACCTCAACATCATCACCAGCGATTCGGTCAACGGCAACCTGACGCTCCGCCTGAAAGACGTGCCGTGGGATCAGGCGCTCGACATCATCCTGCAGGCCAAGGGCCTGGATATGCGCAAGAACGGCAACGTGATTCTGGTTGCGCCCAAGGATGAACTCGCAACCAAGGAGAAGCTCGACCTCGAAGCGCGTTCGCAGATCGCGGACCTCGAGCCGCTGCGCAGCGAGACCTTTCAGCTCAACTATCAGAAGGCGCAGGATCTCGTCGACTTCCTCAACGGAACCGGTGCGTCGGGCGGGACGGGCACGGCTGGCGGCTCGGCGAACCGCATCCTGAGCAAACGCGGCGCGGCCTCGGCCGATCTGCGAACCAATCAGGTCTTCGTGGTCGAGACCGCGACCAAGCTCGAACAGATTCGCGGCGTCATCGCCAAGCTCGACATCCCGAGCAGGCAGGTGATCATCGAGTCGCGCATCGTCGAGGCCAACGATCAGTTCAGCCGCAACCTCGGCGTGAAGCTCGGGTTCTTCAACAATCAGATTCCGGCGCCGACCAGCACCGGCAACTTGCGATATCGCATCACGGGCAATTATCTGGGCGCCGGCGAGCAGACCGGCCAGACCGCGCTCACCGGGGGCAGCTACATCCCCGACACGCAGTTCCTGAGTTTGCCCGCGGCCGGCATCAATGGTCTGAACCCTGCGTCGCTAGGCATCAGCCTGTTCACGAAAAGCGCGACCAAGTTCCTCAACCTCGAACTGTCCGCGCTCGAAGCCGACGGGGCGGGCAAGATCGTGTCGAGCCCGCGCGTGGTGACGGCCGATCAGGTCAAGGCCTTGATCGAGCAGGGCACCGAGCTGCCCTACCAGGTTGCGACCAGCAGCGGCGCGACCAGCATCCAGTTCCGCAAGGCGAACCTGAAGCTCGAAGTCACGCCGCAGATCACGCCCGAAGGCAACATCATTCTGGTTGTCGACGTGACCAAGGACAGCGTGGGTCAGGTCACCACCGCAGGCTTCGCGATCGACACCAAGCACGTCAACACCACGGTGCTGGTGGAGAACGGCGGCACGGTGGTTCTGGGCGGCATCTTCCAGTTGACAGACAACAACACCGTCACCAAGGTCCCGTTGCTGGGCGACGTGCCGGTGCTGGGCTACCTGTTCAAGAACACGGCGAAAACCACCAACAAGAGCGAGCTGTTGATCTTCATCACGCCGACCATGGTCAATGGTCGAGTGACGCTGCGCTGAAGCCTGATCGATAGCGGCAAGCGCTCTTCAAGACGCCAAGAAAACGCCGCCCGCGGGCGGCGTTTTCTTTGAGGCACCCGCAAACGCTAGAATCGCCTCGTGACTCACGATCGCGACAACATCTTTCTCGTCGGCATGATGGGTGCGGGCAAGAGCGCCGTCGGGCGGCAGCTCGCCGCGCGGCTCGACCGGACTTTCTTCGACACCGATCACGAGATCGAGGCGCGAACCGGCGTGTCGATCCCGGTGATTTTCGACGTCGAAGGTGAGGCGGGATTTCGCAAGCGTGAAGAGCAGATGATCGACGAACTCACGCAGCGCCCGTCCATTGTGCTGGCGACCGGAGGGGGCGCCGTCCTCAATACGGCCACACGCCTTCGCCTGAAGGAGCGCGGCTTCACCATCTATCTGCACGCGAAGATCGGCGACCTCTGGCATCGAACGAAGAACGACCGCCATCGGCCTCTGCTTGCGTGCGCCGATCCGAAGCAACGTCTCGAAGAATTGCTCGAGGAGCGCGACCGGCTGTATCGCGAGGTTGCGGACCTCGTGGTGGAAACGGGGCGCCCGAGCGTGACGCGCCTGGTTGCGTCGATTGCTGAACAGCTCCAAGAGGTGCGGGGTCATCACCCGCCGGCAGGCGAAGAGCAACCATCACGCGCCGGTTCCGCCGAGGCCCCTGGATGAAGGCGCCGTCGTCATCGACCATGGTCGAGCGACTACTCGTGGTCGAGCTCGCCGCTCGCAGCTATCCGATTCATCTCGTCGATGGTCCGGTTGCGGCGCCTCGTTCGCATGCGGATTTCTGGGTCGAACTGTTGGCGCGCTGCGATGCAGGTCGCGATCTCGTGCTCGTCACCAACACGACGCTGGCGCCGCTCTATGGTCAAGCGCTGGCGCGGCAACTCGAAGCCGGCGGGCGTCGTGTCGTGATGATCGTGGTCGAAGACGGCGAGCAGTTCAAGAACGCCGCCATGCTCGACACCATCCACGATGCGATGCTCGACGCGCGTTGCGAGCGCAGCGCGATCCTGATCGCGCTCGGCGGCGGCGTTGTCGGTGACGTGGCCGGCTTCGCGGCGGCGACTTATCAGCGCGGCGTGCGCTTCTTGCAGATACCGACGACCCTGCTCGCGCAGGTCGATTCATCGGTGGGCGGCAAGACCGGCATCAATCATCGGCTCGGCAAGAACATGATCGGCGCATTCCATCAGCCGCAGGCCGTGGTGATCGACCTCGCCACCCTCGGCACTTTGCCCGACCGCGAGTTCTCTGCAGGCCTGGCGGAGGTCATCAAATATGGCGTCAGCCTCGACGCGCGTTTCTTCGAGTGGCTCGAAGGCACGATGCCGTCGTTGATGTCGCGCGACCGCGTCGCGCTTGCACATGCGATTCGACGCTCATGCGAATTGAAGGCCGACATCGTCGCGCACGACGAGCGCGAAGCAGGTCGTCGCGCGCTACTCAACTTCGGCCATACCTTCGGCCATGCGATCGAAGGCGCGACGGGCTATGGCGCCTGGCTGCACGGCGAGGCGGTCGCCGCCGGCATGATGTTGGCCTCACGTCTGTCCATGCGGCTGGGTTCGATCGACCGCAGCGTCGTCGATCGTCTGCGGGCCATGCTGATTGACGCGGGATTGCCGGTCGATGCGCCCCAATTGAGCGTCGACGAGTGGCTGCATTGGATGGCGAGCGACAAGAAGTCCGATGCGGGCCGTCTGCGTTTCGTGCTGCTCGACGCCTTGGGCAGTGCACGCGTTGCCAACGTGGCCGACGATGCCTTGCGCGACGTGCTCGTCGCTTCGAGCGCATCGCGCGCGGCAGAACCCGTCGCAGCGCCGTGATCGAATCGACTGGCTTGGCGCCGTATGCCGCGCGCGCGGACCAAAGCCGCGGCCGCGCCCATGCGGAAGAAGCATCCGCATCCCGAAGCGAATTTCAGCGCGATCGCGATCGCATCATTCATTCATCCGCCTTTCGCCGACTCGAATACAAGACCCAGGTCTTCGTCAACCACGAAGGCGATCTGTTTCGCACACGCCTGACGCATTCGCTCGAAGTCGCGCAGATCGCGAGGTCGATCGCGCGCAACCTCGGTCTGAACGAAGACCTGGTCGAAGCGATCTCGCTCGCACACGATCTCGGGCACACGCCCTTCGGTCATGCCGGGCAGGACGCACTCAACGATTGCATGAAGGATCACGGCGGCTTCGAGCACAACCTGCAATCGCTGCGCGTCGTCGATGTTCTCGAAGAGCGCTACGGCGGTTTCGACGGACTGAACCTCTGTTTCGAGACGCGCGAAGGCATTCTCAAGCACTGCTCGCTCTCGAATGCAGAGAAGCTCGGCGACGTGGGGCGCCGCTTCATCGAACGCAAACAACCCTCCCTCGAAGCGCAACTCGCCAATCTCGCCGACGAGATCGCGTACAACAATCACGACATCGACGACGGCCTGCGCTCGGGCCTGCTCACCATCGGGCAGATGATGACGATCGATTTATTCCGCAGACACGCCGAGTCGGTGCAGCGACTCTTCCCGGATATTCAGGAACGACGGCTGGTTCTGGAAACCGTGCGGCGGATGATCAATGAACTGATCATCGACGTCACCGCGACCAGCCGCGCGAATATCGAAAAGGCCGGGCCTTTGTCGATCGATCAGGTGCGAATGCAGAGTCCGTTGATCGCATTCAGCCCCAGGATCCGCGAAGAAGCTGTCGCGTTGAAGCGATTCCTGCACAAGAATCTTTATCAGCATTATCTCGTGCAGAGAATGACGAACAAGGCAAAGCGTATTGTCAGTGAGCTGTTTGAGTTATTTCATTCGCAGCCGATACTGTTGCCGACCGAGCATTTCAAACGCTCCGGAGATTTAGGCGCACGCGCTATTGCGGATTACATAGCAGGAATGACGGATCGTTTTGCCATACGAGAATATCGGCGGCTTTTTCATATAGGAAGTATGTAGGCATCTCCGACACGGCAATTTGCTCGCGCGCTTATGCTTGCCAAAGAAAAAGTCCGACAAGAATAGACGTGTGCAGGAAGGCCGGCGAAACGCCGCCGATCTTTCAATTGCATACTCACTGCGGCTACTAATATGGCGAGGGAGGCAACAGACAGGCCTGAATGTCCGAAACTAGAGCTGGAAGCGCGAAACGTACTTCGCCAAGCGTCTCAGTCCCTTGCACAAGGGTACGCGCACGAATTCTGTCGATGATCCACAAGGCATTCGATTTCGTGTAGGTCAAGTTGAACGTCGCGACTCCGTTTGAGGCCGTGGTTACAGTCGCTGGTAGGGTTCCGGACGCAGAGTTCGGCGGCGTCAATTGTAGGTTGGCTGGCCCCGGAGCGGACAGGACCCCGCTTGGATAAAGCTTGCGAACGCCATCTTCATTTTGCTCGAGAATTAGATTTTCATTCACGTCTTCGTTAAAATAGTATGTGCCAGGCAATCCAGGCGGCGCGTTGTTTACGCAAACTGTTCCGCCGACATTAAATGCGATCGGCCACGTGCTCAAACTAACAACTGTATTCGCAACCGGATTGCCATTCGAGTCGGCAATCAGCACCGACATCGGCAACACGTATAACGTCCCGTTGCCACTGTCGGTTGCGACGCTCGCACGACCGATCGTGACCGAGCCTGCTGTTCCACCAATAACGACGGTGGCATCCGAGCCTGACGGTGGCGTACCCGTCGACACGACTGGGAGTGCAGGATCTTGGACCACGGTGGCCCTGATCTGCACGCCGTTAGCGCCAGATGGTAGCGAGCCCGCCGTGAATGTTGCTGTTGCCTGACCAAGCCCACTGCTGCCGCCGGGGACAGACGAGGTCAACACGACTGCAGGAGTAATCGTTTCACCGCCCCCAGTTGAGTTCACGATTCTGAACGCAACGGGACACCCCCCCACGGGATTGGCGACGGGCGTGGCACCATCAGTCACGGTGACCAGCAAGGTGGAAAGGCTTGATGTTCCACCCGAACTGGGTGCGACCACACTAGGGGATGACTGAAGCGTGACTTTACTGGCTGAGGTGCATGAAGCCGTAAACGACACAACGCGAGAATCGTTGATCGTTGACTGGCGCGCTGTGTCGAAAACCTGAATATTTGCAACGCCCGCAGAAGCGGACGAAAGCGTTGCACTTGCAGTTCCACCCGCAATCGACGGCGGAGTGTAGACGCTCCTGCCGCTTTCTAACCATGTACCGAGCGTGGTGACGAACGTGACACTTGTCGTGGGCGCGGGTACCCGGACGGACACGGTAACGGGTGTGTTGATCGTTGCTGGGGTGGGAGTCGGAGCAGCTGCAGGTGTTGTGATCTGAAAAGCGGTGGAAGCTCCGGTCACCGTCAGAACAATCGTGCGCGTTTCACCTACGCCAGTTGCCGTGATTGTCACCAACCCGCCTGCAATTGGCGTCACTATTGATGTGAAATTGCCAGAAGCATCCGTTGTCCCACTAATCGGGCTGAGGGTAACGATGCCGTTAGTCGATTGTGTCAGCGTGATCGTCTGGCCGGCAAGGACGGTGCCAGCGGAGTTCTTTGCCGTCACCGTAAGCGTCGCGGTAGATCCGCCCACCACAAGCGAACTACTCGTGGTGGTCAGAGTAAGCGTGGAGCCCGTTATGCGAACGGGTATCTGAGCGGTCTGCCCGCTTGCAGAAGCGACGATGGTCGCCGTCCGAGTGCTCGCATTGCTCGTCCCAGAAGAGAACGTCACAGTTGCTTTGCCGGATGCGTCGCTGACCCCGCTTGATGCACTGAGAAAGCCGCTGTCCGCCGAGAACGTAACGGGAACGCCTGATACCGCAGCGTTCGAAGCGTTGACGACAGTTGCCGTAATCGTTGCCGAATTGCTGTTATCGGATGCGACCGATGTGAGCGAAGAACTAACACTGATTGCGGACGCAATGGGCACGGGGACTGGCGCTGGGGCTGGCGTCGATGTGCCGGAGCCGCCTCCGCCGCAAGCGCCCAAAAGGCCGGCAAACATCAGCGAAATGAAACAGCCTAACGTTCTTGATGAAATCTTGATCACATGTACTCCCACAACCTCGCGAAGTTTCTTCGGCGCGTTTTCCGGCTTCATCTCACCTTCAAAAGGAAGGGCATCATCGAGATTGCGGAAAAGCGAAATAAATGAAGCAATTGCCCCATATCATTAGAGCGCAGCTTCCACGGCGGTGCAATTTGCGGGCCGCCTTTTTCAATAGCTGTTGTTTACCCGCGTCGGCGGTCGGGAACTTATCCTTAGCGCTCGTCGGCGTTTGCCGCTAGGGTCTCGATTCGCCGATGCATCCCCTTCAGCGTCGGTATCGATGATCCAAGCTTGAGGGTCAATTGCCCTCCGCGAAAAATTATGGCCCGCCTGCCTCGACTCTTTGCCCCCGGCGTGGTTCAGCGCGTTGTCCAGCGTGCCACTGATGGGAGACTGCTGTTCGATGGCGCTGACGACTATCGCTTCTTTGTCGAGTTGCTCAGGCAGGCGGCCGACTCCAATGACCTGGCGATTCACGCCTATGTCCTTCTTCCCGGGGAAGTTCAGTTACTCGCGACACCGACCAACAGCACCGGGTTGCCGCGAACGATGCAGGCGATCGGGCGACGCTATGTGCCGTACATGAACCGGCAGTCCGGTCGGCTCGGTCCGCTGTTCGATCGACGCTATCGCTCGACGTTGATCGAGGCCGAGCGCTATCTGATGGCTTGCATGCAGCATCTCGAAACGCAGCCCGTTGCACTAGGCCTCGCGCAGTCGCCGCAGGAGTGGGGCTGGTCGAGCTATCGACATCATGTCGGCCTCGAACAGGAGACCTTTCTCGTCGATCACCCACTCTATTGGGCATTGCGCAATACGCCCTTCGAACGCCAGGCGGCTTATCGGTCCTTGTTCGAAACGCCTCCGGGAGCGGATATGACGAGCGCAATCGAGGCGGCTACGCAGACCGGTTGGGCGATGGGAAGCGAGATTTTTTTGCGATCGCTGGCCGGGCAAGCTACCCGCCGCGTGATTCCGTTGTCGCGAGGGAGACCAAGAAAATGTCAATGAAAGAATGATTTGAGGCCGGCCCCAATTGTATTTCTCATTCCGAGTGCATTTGATTAAATGGGGTCGGATTCCCAAATAAGTCGTTGCACCGGCTGCTGCACTGCATTAATGTGATCGAGTTCTCGATCCTTTGCGGCCGCCCCATGTCTGCTCCTCTGCCGTTCCTTCCTCCCGACGAGCTTGAATCGCTCCGGCGCGACGCCGAGCGCTTCGGCCTCTATCGCTCGGCTTACGAACACGATGCCTGCGGCGTCGGCTTCGTCGCGCACATCCGCGGGCAGAAGAGTCATTCGATCATCCAGCAGGGCCTTTTGATCCTCAAGAATCTGGACCATCGCGGCGCGGTTGGCGCGGACCCGCTGATGGGCGACGGCGCGGGCGTCTTGATCCAGATTCCCGACGCGGTGTTTCGTGAGGACATGGGCAAGCAGGAAGTCGTGTTGCCCCCCGTCGGCGAATATGGTGTGGGCATGGTGTTCCTGCCCAAAGAGCACGCGTCGCGCATGGCTTGCGAGCAGGAACTCGAACGCGCGGTCCGCGCCGCCGGACAGGTGCTGCTCGGCTGGCGCGATGTGCCCACCGATCGCGGCATGCCGATGTCGCCCGCAGTGAGGGCCACCGAGCCGGTGATCCGTCAGCTCTTCATCGGGCGGGGTCCCGAAGTGATGGTGACCGATGCGCTCGAACGCAAGCTCTACATCATTCGCAAGTCGGCAGGGCACGCGATCCAGGCCTTGAGGCTCACGCACGGCAAGGAGTTCTTCGTGCCGTCGATGTCGGCGCGGACCATCGTCTACAAGGGCCTGTTGCTGGCCGATCAGGTCGGCGTCTATTACCGCGACCTCGCCGATTCGCGCACCGTCTCGGCGATCGCGCTCGTGCATCAGCGCTTCTCGACCAACACCTTTCCGAGTTGGGAACTCGCGCATCCCTATCGCATGGTCGCGCACAACGGCGAGATCAACACGGTCAAAGGCAACGTCAACTGGATCAACGCGCGCCAGCAGGCGATCTCCTCGCCGGTGCTGGGCGGTGACCTCGACAAGATCTGGCCGCTGATCTATCCGGGCCAGTCGGACACGGCGTCGTTCGACAACTGTCTCGAGATGCTCGTCATGGCCGGCTATTCGCTCGCCCACGCGATGATGATGATGATTCCCGAAGCGTGGGAGCAGCACACGCTGATGGACGAGAATCGCCGCGCGTTCTACGAGTATCACGCGGCGATGATGGAGCCGTGGGACGGGCCTGCCGCGATCGCGTTCACCGACGGCCGCCAGATCGGCGCGACGCTCGACCGCAATGGCCTGCGGCCCGCGCGCTATCTCATCACCGACGACGACCTCGTCGTGCTCGCGTCCGAAACCGGCGTGCTGCCGATCCCCGAGTCGAAGATCGTCAAGAAGTGGCGCCTGCAGCCCGGCAGGATGTTCCTGATCGACACCGAAGCCGGTCGCATCATCGACGACACGGAACTGAAGAACTCACTCGCCAACGCCAAGCCCTATCGCGAGTGGATCAGCCGCATCCGCGTCAAGCTCGACGAGTTGCAGCATGCGGTCGATCTGCCCACTGCGACCGCGAACGCGGCGGTCGAGAACGCGAACACGCTGACTCTTCTCGACCGGCAGCAGGCGTTCGGCTACACGCAGGAAGACCTGCGCATGCTGATGGCGCCGATGGCCGAGACCGGCGAAGAAGCGACCGGCTCGATGGGCAACGATTCGCCGCTCGCGGTCACGTCCGACAAGGACAAGCCGCTCTTCAATTATTTTCGCCAACTGTTCGCGCAGGTCACCAACCCGCCGATCGATCCGATCCGCGAACAGCTCGTGATGTCGCTGATCTCGTTCATCGGACCCAAGCCCAACCTGCTCGACGTCAACAACATCAATCCGCCGATGCGCCTCGAAGTGTCGCAGCCGGTGCTCGGCGTCGTCGACATGGCGGTGATTCGCAACATCGAGAAGCACACGTCGAACAAGTTCAAGAGTCACGAGCTCGACATCTGCTATGCCGTGGCTTGGGGTCCAGAAGGCATCGAGGCGCGTCTCGCGTCGCTGTGCGCAGAGGCGGTCGATGCGGTGAAGTCGGGCTTCAACATCCTGATCGTGTCCGATCGCAAGATGGACGCTGAGCACGTCGCCATTCCCGTGCTGCTCGCCACGTCCGCGATTCATCAGCATCTCGTGTCGCGCGGCCTGCGTACGTCGACCGGCCTCGTCGTCGAGACCGGCGCTGCGCGCGAAGTCCATCACATCGCAGTCCTCGCGGCCTATGGCGCGGAAGCAATACATCCCTATCTCGCGATGGAAACATTGGTCGCGATGCATGGCGACTTTTCAGCGGACCTCGCCGCTGAACTCTCCGCCGACAAGGCGATCGCGAACTACAAGAAGGCGGTCGGCAAGGGCCTGATGAAGGTCATGTCGAAGATGGGCATCTCGACCTATATGTCGTACTGTGGCGCGCAGATTTTCGAGGCGGTAGGCCTGTCGCGCTCCTTGATCGATCAGTATTTCGCGGGGACCGCGTCGAGCATCGAAGGCATCAACGTGTTCGAGGTCGCCGAAGAAGCGATCCGTCTGCACCGGCGCGCGTTCGGCGATGACCCGGTACTCGAAACCATGTTGGACGCGGGCGGCGAGTATGCGTATCGCACGCGCGGCGAAGCGCACATGTGGACGCCCGACACGATCGCCAAGCTGCAACACGCGACGCGCGGCGACAGCTTTGCGACCTACAAGGAATACGCGACGCTGGTCAACGACCAGAGCAAGCGGTCGATGACGTTGCGCGGACTCTTCGAGTTTCGCGTCGATCCGTCGAAGGCCATTGCCTTGTCCGAAGTCGAGCCCGCAGCTTCGATCGTCAAGCGCTTCGCGACCGGCGCGATGTCATTGGGATCGATCTCGACCGAGGCGCACGCGACGCTTGCCGTCGCCATGAACCGCATCGGCGGCAAGTCCAACACCGGCGAAGGCGGCGAAGATCCGGCGCGTTACGAGAACGAATTGAAGGGCATCCCGATCAGGTCGGGCGAGACGCTCGCGTCGGTCCTCGGTTCGACGCGCGTCGTCGCCGATGTTCCGTTGCAGGCGGGCGACTCGCTGCGCTCGCGCATCAAGCAGGTCGCTTCGGCGCGCTTCGGCGTGACGGTTGCGTACCTCACATCGGCCGATCAGATCCAGATCAAGATGGCCCAGGGCGCCAAGCCCGGCGAGGGCGGCCAGTTGCCCGGGCACAAGGTGTCCGAGTACATCGCTCACTTGCGGTTCTCGGTGCCGGGTGTCGGTCTGATTTCGCCGCCGCCGCATCACGACATCTATTCGATCGAGGACCTCGCGCAACTGATCCACGATCTGAAGAACGCCAATCCGCGCGCATCGATCTCGGTCAAGCTCGTTTCGGAGGTCGGCGTCGGCACGGTCGCCGCGGGCGTCGCGAAAGCCAAGTCCGATCACGTCACGATCGCGGGGCACGATGGTGGCACCGGCGCCTCGCCCATCTCGTCGATCAAGCACGCGGGCACGCCCTGGGAACTGGGGTTGGCCGAGACGCAGCAGACGCTGGTGCTCAATCGCTTGCGTGGTCGCATCACCGTGCAGGTCGATGGTCAGATGAAGACCGGACGCGATGTCGTCATCGGCGCGATGCTCGGCGCCGACGAGTTCGGATTCGCGACCGCGCCGCTGGTGGTCGAGGGCTGCATCATGATGCGCAAGTGTCATCTGAACACCTGCCCGGTCGGCATCGCGACCCAGGACCCGGTGCTGCGCGCGAAGTTTTCCGGCAAGCCCGAGCACGTCGTCAACTTCTTCTTCTTCGTTGCCGAGGAGGCGCGCGAGATCATGGCGCAGCTCGGCATCAGGAGCGTCGACGAAATGATCGGCCGCACCGACTGGCTCGACACGAAGAAGGGCATCGAACACTGGAAGGCGAAGCGCCTCGACTTTTCGCGCATCTTCTATCAGCCCGCCGTAGTCGATCAATTCGGCGGCGAAGTCGCTCGGCGTCGCGTCGAAGATCAGGACCACGGCCTCGACAAGGCGCTCGACCACAAGCTCATCGAACGCGCCCTGCCCGCGCTCGAACGCGGCGAGAGCGTGTCGTTCATTACTCCCGTGCGCAACGGCAATCGCACCATCGGCACGATGCTGTCGGGCGAAGTCGCGCGTCGTTATGGTCATGCGGGTTTGCCGGACGACACCATCCACATTCAATGCAACGGCGTCGCGGGTCAGAGCTTCGGCGCCTTCCTCGCGGCGGGCGTCACGCTCGATCTCGTGGGCGACGCGAACGATTACGTCGGCAAGGGATTGTCGGGCGGTCGCATCATCGTGCGCTCACCGAACGACTTCCGCGGCTTCGGTCCCGACCACATCATCGCGGGCAACACGGTTCTCTACGGCGCCATCGCGGGCGAGGCCTACTTCAACGGCGTCGCGGGCGAGCGCTTCGCGGTGCGCAACTCGGGCGCGTTCGCAGTCGTCGAGGGCGTCGGCGACCACGGCTGCGAGTACATGACCGGCGGCACGGTGGTCGTGCTCGGCAAGACCGGCCGCAATTTCGCGGCGGGCATGTCGGGTGGCGTGGCTTACGTGCTCGACGCGGAAGGCGACTTTTCCAGGCGTTGCAATACGGCGATGGTCACGCTAGAGAAGATCGAGCGCGCGGGCGCTTCGGGAGATGCCGCGGACAGATCGACAGCGCGACATCTCGGTCGCGTCGACGAAGAGCTGTTGCGCGAACTCGTCGAGAAGCATTTTCGCTACACGGGATCGTTTCGCGCGCGCGAGATTCTCGCGAAGTGGGACGAGGTGCGCGGGCAATTCGTGAAGGTGATGCCGACCGAGTATCGGCGCGCGTTGATGAGCATGCGCGAGACCATGAGCGCACCCCCGGTGGCTGCGCTCGATGCCATCCCCGAGAAGCTGGCAGCGTGACATTCCCTCCTCTTCCAGGGTAGTGGCTTACAGAAAAAACACACAGATACGATGGGCAAGATCACCGGCTTTCTAGAATATCAACGCCTCGCCGAAGCGGCCGAGGCGCCGCAGGCTCGCACCCACCACTATCGCGAGTTCATCGCGCATCTCTCGGATGCGGCGGCGAAACAGCAGGGCGCGCGATGCATGGATTGCGGCGTACCGTTCTGCCAGACCGGATGCCCGGTCAACAACATCATTCCCGACTGGAACGACCTGGTGTATCGCGGCCACTGGCGCAGCGCGCTCGACACGCTGCACACCACCAACAACTTTCCCGAGTTCACCGGCCGCGTGTGTCCCGCGCCGTGCGAAGCGGCGTGCGTGCTCAACATCAACGACGATCCGGTCGGCATCAAGTCGATCGAACACGCAATCATCGACAAGGGTTGGGAGATGGGATGGGTCGTGCCGCAGATCGCGACGACCCGAACCGGCAAGAAAATCGCGGTGGTCGGTTCGGGTCCCGCGGGCCTCGCGGCCGCGCAACAGTTGGCGCGCGTGGGCCACGACGTGACGGTGTTCGAGAAGAGCGATCGCATCGGCGGCCTGCTGCGCTATGGCATTCCCGACTTCAAGATGGAGAAGTCGCACATCGATCGCCGCATCGAACAGATGCGTGCGGAGGGCGTGGAGTTTCGCACCGGCGTTCATGTCAGCGCAAAAGACTCGAGCGTCGATAGCCTGCGTGAAGACTTCGATGCGATCGTGCTCGCGGGCGGCGCCGAAGCGCCGCGCGATCTGCCCGTGCCCGGCCGCAACCTGAAGGGCGTGCACTTCGCGATGGACTTCCTGCCCGCACAGAACAAGCTGGTCGCGGGTGACAAGGTCAAGGGTCAGATCTCGGCCGCTGGCAAGCATGTGCTCGTGATCGGCGGCGGAGACACGGGCAGCGATTGCGTGGGGACCAGCAATCGCCAAGGCGCGTTGGCGGTCACGCAAATCGAATTGCTGCCGCAGCCTCCCGCCGCAGAGAATCGTCCGATGACGTGGCCCTATTGGCCGCTCAAGCTGCGCACCTCGTCGTCGCACGAAGAGGGGGTCGAGCGCGACTGGGCGATCGTGACCAAGGCCTTCAAGGGCGGCGCGGGCAAGGACAAGGACCGCGTGAAGGCGGTGGTCGCGGTACGCGTCGAATGGAAGAAGGACCAGGCGACAGGCGCGACGCGCATGGTCGAGGTCGCGGGCAGCGAGTTCGAGATTCCGGCAGACCTGGTGCTCTTCGCAATGGGCTTCACCGGCCCGGTGACGGCCGGTCTCGTCGATGACCTCGGGATCGACAAGGATCAACGCGGCAACGTCGCTGCACCGACCGAAGGCGACGCGAGCTATCGCACCTCCGACCCCAAGGTCTTCGCGGCGGGCGACATGCGCCGCGGCCAGTCGCTCGTGGTCTGGGCGATTCGCGAGGGTCGGCAGTGCGCGCGCGCGGTCGATCAATTTGTCATGGGAAGTTCAACGCTTCCGCGTTAGTCTTCGCCGCTGGAACCTCATTAGCGTCGGTCCGCTTCGGGCCGCAGGCATTCGTCGATGCGCGACCTCGAGACATCATTCCCGCTGCTCGCGGAAACACTGCTGCCGCAAGAAGCCCGCGAGATCGCCACGCGCGTGCAGGCGCACCTCGACGCGGGCGCGCTCGAAGACGGCGTCGCACTTGCGCAAGCGCGGCTTTCCGGAGCGGTCGGCGAGGCGCGCGCGATCCTGCAACATGCGTTGTCCCTGGCGTGCAATGTGGTGGGCCGATCGGTCGATGCACTTCGTGCGGCGGCGGCGCGCGAAGGGTTCAAGGCGATCGGCTCTCGCGAAGGCGAACTCGACGCCTTGCTGGCGATCGGGTCGGTGATGCGCAGCGCGGGCGATCATGCGTCCGCGATACTCGCCTTCGAAGAGGCCGAGCCGATGGCGCGCGAGTTGCACGATGAGATACGTCTGGGCGTCGTGCTGCGCCAGATCGGCGTGTGCTGTTCGCTGCTCGGGCGTCATCAGCAGGCGCTGTCGAGCCTGCACGAGGCTGCGCTGATCCATTCGCGCGAGCCGACCGATCGCGAGCACCTGAGCACGCTGCTGTCGCTCTACAACGCGCACAACCGTCGCGCGATCTCGCTGCCCAGGGATTCGCGCGAACGCATCGACAGTCTCGAAGAACATCTGGGTCGCTGGCGCGCGCTCGCCGATGACGCCGCGCGTGCCGCGCAGACGCGCATGGAGCTGATGGCGCTGGGCAACCATGCGATCACGCTGCACGACTGCGGCCATCATCGCGCCGCGCTGGCGGCGCTTGCCGCGCTGTTGCCGCGTTACCGCACGCACGGCATGGCGCCGAACGAAGCGATCTGCTTTTTCGAGATGGGCCGCGCCCACGAATCGCTGGCCGAACACGAGGCCGCGCGCGAGCACTATGCCGAAGCGATCGCGATGTTCGATCGCAGCGGCTTGAGCGGCCACCTGCGCGAAGCGCTCGAAGGCTTGTCGAATGTCGAAGAAGCGCGCGGCGATCATCGCGCCGCGCTGGCGGCGCTGCGCCGCGTGCGCACGCTCGAGGCCGAGACCAACGACAGCGCGGCGCATCGCAGCGTCGCGCAGCGCGAGCTGCGCCTCGAACTCGCGCGCCTGTCGAGTCAGTGGGAGCGCCTCGCATCCACCGATCCCTTGACGGGTCTCGCCAATCGCCGCGCCCTCGAGAACTGGATGGCCGAAGTCAGGCCGCGCGTCGAGTTGGGCGAGCCGCTGATCGTGCTGCTTCACGACATGGACCACTTCAAATCGATCAACGACAGCTTCGGCCACGGCGTCGGAGACGACGTCCTGCGCCAGGTCGCGGCGCTCATCAACGCGAACTGCCGGACCCACGATCTTGCGGTGCGCTATGGCGGAGAGGAATTCCTGCTCGCGCTGGTGGGCGTCGATTACGATGCCGCGATCGAGGTGGCCGAACGACTGCGCGTCTCGGTGCAGGCATTCGAATGGACGGCGATTGCGAGCGAATTGCGCGTGACGGTCAGCATCGGCGTCGCCGGCGCTGCGGAAGCCCAGGACACGACGTAATTGTTGACGCTCGCCGATCGACGGCTCTATGCGGCCAAGCACGGCGGCCGCAATCGGGTGGTGCATAGCGGTTGAGAGCAGCAGCGTCCATGGTTGCCCATGGGGTAGCTACGCCGCGCCCACCTGCGGGTCTGACTTTCAATTGTCGCTTCGCCTTGCGGGGAATCAGACGACCTCCGATGCGGGGCGCTTCCCGATGCGGCGATAAACCCTGTATCGCGGGCTTCCATGCACTTCAAGACGATGCAGGACGACTGGAACTTTTTTCGGTCGCGACCCGTTCACTGGAGAAACATCGTGATGCATACCAAATATTCTGCAGCTCTCGCCATCGCGTCCGCCGCGGCGCTTGCAGCCTGCGCTTATCCCGAACCGCCTCCAAGCAATGTGCCGAGCTATTCGCAACCCACGCGCGGCAGCGTCGGCGGCCCGGCCTATGCGGCCAATACCGGCGTGGTCTCTTCGATCGAACTGATTCGAGGACAGGAGAGAAGCAGCGGCATATCGCCCGCCGGAACCATCATCGGCGCGGTGGTCGGCGGCCTGGTCGGCCATCAGATCGGTGAAGGCCGCGGCAATACGGCAGCAACCATCGGTGGCGCAGCCGTCGGTGGGCTCGCGGGCAATGCGATCGGACAGCACACGCGTGAAGGCACCGCCGATGTCTATCGCGTCGCAATCCGCTATGACAATGGCGGCAGCCAGTACATCGACGTGTCGAATCCGGGCGACCTGCGCACCGGCGACCGCGTGCGAGTGGACGGGGGTCAGATCAGCCGGTATTGATCATTGCCGGAAGGAATCATGAAAGAGGGATGCGATCGCATCCCTCTTTTTTTGGGCGGCCAAAACCCAAAGCTGCACAACATTCGAAAGGACTGATACATTCCACCGACTCGAGATCGCATCGACATCTATTGCTTGCGTCGCGAGCCGGTCCATACGCTGCAATCTTCATGCTTTGGCAAAGATGAAATCTCAGAACACGGCTCCAAATCATTCGAACAACGCGTTCGATTTTCTGAGGCTTTTTGCAGCGTCCGCAGTTCTCTTCAGTCATAGTTTCGCCTTGTACGGTTTGCCTGAACCTGAGTCGATCGGCGGAGTGAGTTTCGGAGCATTGGGAGTCGGGATACTCTTCGCGATTAGCGGATTCCTCGTATGTCAGAGCTGGAACAGCGACCCAAGCGTCTTACGGTTTTCCATTCGCAGGGGTCTGCGAATATTTCCAGGCTTGATTGTGATGGCCATTGCAGCCGTCATTGTTGTCGGACCGCTGTTTTCCAGACTCTCTCCGGAACAGTATTTCAGCCAATTTTCGACGTGGGCATATATTCCAAATGCGAGTCTGCTATTCAGAAGCGTCAATCTGCCGGGATTATTCGAGAATAATCCACTCCCCAAATACGTCAATGGATCCTTGTGGACGCTGCGCTATGAAGTCTTGATGTACGCATGGTTGGCCATAGGTGGGACTCTTCTCCAAAGAAAAAGACTCGGGGGGTTGTGTATGGGCTCGTTCATTGTTTGTGCCCTCCTATGAGTGGTAAGAGACAGCCTAGGATTCAGGTTTCAGGACTTTCCGATTCTTTGGCGTATCGGTGTCGCGTTCGATGGACCGATGATTCTCTATTTTGGCGCGTATTTCTTCGCCGGCGCTTCACTTTTTGCTTATCGCAAATGGATCGAAGCCTCTGATCTTTCCGAATACCGCGGGCGCGCGATATGCGAAAGTAATTGAAGCATATGGAATTGCAATCCAAAGCACTACTCATATGGAATTTATATCTACGCTTTTCCAATCCAGCAGGCAGTCTCTCAGATAGCTCTCGCACACGGGTTATCGTGGAGATGGGCATTTGCCGTTTCTGCAGTCGCTACCGTGATTTGCGCAGCGGCGTCATGGCATTGGATCGAGGGGCCGGCGCTGGCGCTCAAGAAGCGAATCATCAAGTCACCAAGCGGGCGAGTCGCATTGGCCGGCATGAGCTAAATGGTCACGCGGCGCGCGCTTCAGAAGCGCTTCAATGGCTGACCCCCAGATACGCCGCCTTCACGCCCGGATCGTTCTTCAACTTGCTCGCGTCGCCATGGGTCGCGATGCGGCCGTTCTCGAGCACGTAGCCATAGTCGGCGACGGCTAACGCAGCGGCGGCGAACTGCTCGACCAGCAGCATCGTCACGCCTTCGCTCTTCAGTCGCTCGATGATGCGAAACACTTCTTCGACGAGGATGGGCGCCAGTCCCATCGAGGGCTCGTCGAGCAGCACGACTTCGGGCGACAACATCACCGCGCGCGCCATCGCCAGCATCTGCTGCTCGCCGCCCGAGAGCGTGCCGGCAAGCTGCGCGCGGCGCTCCTTTAATCGCGGAAAAAGTTGCATCGCGCGTTCGAGGTCGGCCTCGACGTCGCCGCGCGGCCTTGCACCCGTCAGGCGCGGAAAGGCGCCCAGCATCAGGTTGTCGACCACCGACATGGTGGCGAATACGCGTCGGCCTTCGGGCGCATGCGCGAGTCCGAGCCTGGCGATGTGAAACGATTCCAGGCCTTCGATGCGCTTGCCGTTCAGCGTGATGTCGCCGGCCGTGGGCGCGATCATTCCGGAGACCGCGCGCATCGTCGTCGTCTTGCCGGCGCCGTTGGAGCCGATCAGGGTAATGACCTTTCCCTTGGGCACGTTGATCGAGATGCCGTGCAGGACTTGGACCTTGCCGTAGCCTGCGAACAGGTTGTTGATGGTCAGCATAGTGTTTGAACCCCGGTTTGCCTGGCTCAAGCCGCCTGTCCGCCGAGATAGGCTTCGATGACCTTTTCGTCCGCTTGCACCGTTGCCGGGTCGCCCTCGGCGATCTTCTGTCCGAAGTCGAGCACCGAGACCGTATCGCACATGCTCATCACCACGTCCATGTGGTGCTCGATCAGGATCACCGTCACGCCGTGCTCGCGGATCTTGCGAATGAAGCTGATCAACTCCTTGATGTCGGGCGCAGTCAATCCGGCCGCAGGTTCATCGAGCAGCAGCAATTGCGGGTCGAGCGCGAGTGCGCGCGCGATCTCGAGCAGGCGCTGCTTGCCGTAGGGCAGGTTGCGCGCTTGTTCATGCGCCAACGACGCCAGACCGACGAAATCGAGCAGCCCCATGCCTCGTGCGATGGCGCGCTTGTTCTCGCGCTTGTAGCGCGGCAGGTGCAAGGCCACGTCGATCAGGTTGCTGGCAAACGTATGGTGCAGTCCGACCATCACGTTTTGCAGGGCGGTCATCTCGCCGAACAGTTGCACGTTCTGGAAAGTGCGCGCGATGCCCGACAGCGCGATGTCGGACGAGGTCCGGCCCACCAGCGATCGCCCCGCAAACGCGATGGCGCCGGCGGTGGGCACGTAGATGCCGGTCAGCACGTTCATCATCGTGCTCTTGCCCGAGCCGTTAGGCCCGATCAGGCCGTGGATGGTGCCGCGTTGGATGCTCAGGTCGACGTTGTTCAAGGCCTTCAGGCCGCCGAATTGCATCAGCACGCCGCTGGCGTTGAGCAGTTCGCCGCTGCCCGCCTCGGCGACCGAAAGCGCGTCGCTGATCTTCGGCAGATGGCCGGCGTGCTCGCTTTCGGCTTCGTCGGTGGGGCGCGACTTGAGGTTCAACGCGTTGCGCACGAAGCCGACGATGCCGTCCTGCAGGTAGTACACGACGAACAGCGTGATCAGGCCGAAGATCGACAGGCGCCAGTCCGTCATGGTCTTGAGCCAGAACGACAGGCCCGCCAGCGCGGTGGTGCCCGCCACCGGAATCGCCATCTGCGCAAGCGTAGCCTTGCCCCTCTTCACCCCCACGACAGCGATCACCAGCATGAGGATCGCCAGCGCCACCGAGACGTAGCGAAACAACTCGAGGTCGTCGAGCAGCTTGGGCAGCAGCACGATGATGGTGGCCCCGACCAGCGAGCCGATGCGGCTCTTGCGTCCACCCATGATGACGGCGAGCAGGAACAGGACGGTCAGCTCAAAGTTGTACGTGTTCGGCGAGATGTATTGCTCCGAATACGCATACAGGCTGCCCGCCAGGCCCGCGAAGCCGGCGCTGATCACGAACGCGTAGACCTTGTAGCGGTACACCGACACACCCATGCAGTCGGACGCGACCGGGCTGCCGCGCAAGGCCTCGAACGCGCGGCCGAGGTGCGAACGCAGGATGCGGTGCACGACGATGAGCGACACGACCAGCAGCACAGCAATGAGCCAGAAGAACTCGCGCTCGTCGAGCTTGTGACCGAAGAGTGGCGGCTTGGTCAAGGTGATGCCCATCGGACCGCCGGTCAGGAAATCCATCTCGTTGATGAGAATCTGAACGATCGTGCCGAATGCCAACGTGACCATCGCGAGATACGGGCCCGTCACGCGCAGCGCCGGCAGCGCCAGCAGGGCGCCGAACAACGCCGTCACGCCGATCGCAGCGACCAGCGCGACCATCAGCGGCGCACCCAGCTTGATCACCAGCACCCCGGCGGTGTACGCGCCGACGCCGAACAACCCCGCATGCCCCAGCGAGACCTGGCCGGTGTAGCCCACTACGATGTCGAGCCCGAACAACACGATCGCGTAGATCATGATGGTCTCGAGCAGATGGATGTAGTACGGGTTATGCACCCCGATCGGAAACAGCGCGAGCGCGACCACGCCGATGATCGCGAGCAGCAAGTGACTGCGCTTCATCGTTCAGACCTTCTTGATGACAGTCTTGCCGAACAGGCCTTGCGGCCGCACCATCAGCACGACCAGTAGCAGGATCAGGCCAGGCACGTCCTTGTAGCCGGTGCTGATATAGAAGCCCGTCGTCGTTTCGGCAACGCCCAGGATGATGCCGCCCACGATGATGCCCATGCCGCTGGTCAGGCCGCCGATGATCGCGACCGCGAAGGCCTTGAGGCCCAGTACCGCACCCATGGTCGCGCCGGTGAGCGTCAGCGGTGCGATCAGCACGCCGGCGAAAGCGGCTGTGAGTGACGACAGCGCGTATGAAAACGTGATCACGAGACCGGTATTGATGCCCATCAGCTTGGCCGCATCGCGATCGTTGAAGGTCGCGACCACCGCCTTGCCGTAGATCGACTTGCGGTTGAAGATCTCGACCGCGAGCATCATGAGCACTGCGCCGACGACCACCAGGATCTCCATCGGCAGCACGTTGGCGCCGAAGAAATTCATCGGCGATTCGGGAAGCGGCGACGGAAACTTCAGGTCGTCGCGACCCCACACGTTTTCGGCCACGTTCTTGAAGATGATGCCCAGCGCGATGGTCGACATGATCCAGCCGAACTCCGACTTGATCTTGAGCGCCGGGCGCACGCCGATGCGTTCGACCACCATCCCCTGAAACGCGCCGAAGAGACACACCAGCGGGATCATCAACCAGTAATTGACGCCCAGGCCGACCAGCGTCAGCCCGACGAGCG